>NZ_AP026978.1:3096318-3715582 GCF_027924405.1 Nocardia sputorum
AGCAACCTGCACGGCGAGGGCTACATCAGCGGCACTTCGCTCGGCGACGGCACCTTCTTCGGCCGCCGCGCCGGCGCCGCCGCGGCCCGCACCAGCTGATCCGGGTGGCGGGTTCCGGTCATCGGGATGGATCGGATTCGACGGCACCGCACCGGCCTAGCGTCGAAAGACGGCACTACGAGGAGGACTACCGCATATGACCAACAAGGTGCTCGATCGGGTACGGGATCTGCTGCCCGCGATCCGAGAACGAGCGGCCGACGCCGATCTGCAGCGCAGAGTGCCCGAGCAGAGCATCCGGGAGCTGACCGAGGCGGGGGTGTTCCGCATGCTGCAGCCGTCCCGATTCGGCGGCGACGAATCCTCACCGGTCGCGTTCTACGAGGTGATTCGTGCCATCGCCACCGCCTGCCCGTCCACGGCGTGGGTGTCGTCGGTGCTGGGCGCGCACCCGTGGCAGCTGGCGCTGTTCCCGCTGGAAGCGCAGCAGGACGTGTGGGGCGCCGATCCGGACACGCTGGTGTCGTCGTCGTACGCGCCGACCGGCAGGCTCACCCCCGTCGAGGGCGGCTTCGAGATCAGCGGTCGCTGGAGCTTCTCCTCCGGGTGCGATCACGCCCGCTGGGCGTTCCTCGGTGCGGTCGTGCCGAACGACGAGGGGGGAGCGGAATACCTGACCGTTCTGGTGCCGCGCACCGATTACCGGATCGAAGACGTCTGGCACGTGTCGGGGTTGTCCGGCACCGGCAGCAACGACATCGTCATCGAGCACGCGTTCGTGCCCGCCTACCGGACCTACAGCGCGAGTGAGCAGGCCGAGCTGCGCGGACCCGGTCAGGAGGTCAATACCGCTCCGCTGTATCGCATCTCGTTCGGCGCGGTGTTCTCCAACACCATCACCGCCCCCATCATCGGCGCCGCGCAAGGCGCGTACGAAGCGCACATCGAGCGCATGCGCGAGCGGGTGCGGATCTCCTATGGCGGGCAGAAGGCCGCCGAGGATCCGTTCGCGCACGTGCGGGTCGCGCGCGCCGCTTCCGAGATCGACGCGGCCGTGCTGCAGATGGAGCGCAACATCAGCGAACAGCTGCGCTACGCCGAAGCGGGGGAGGAGATCCCGTTCGAACTGCGAGTGCGCAGCCGGCGCGACCAGGTGCGCGGCACCGAACGCGCCATCGAGGCCGTCGACCTGCTGTTCGACAACTCGGGCGGTCACTCGATCCGCAAACCCAACCCGATCGAACGGCACTGGCGCGACGCGCACGCCGGCAGCGTGCACGTCATCAACGACGTCGAGCGCGCGCTCGTCCTCTACGGCCGGGACGCGTTCGGGCTGCCGGTCACGGATCGGATGATCTGATGACGCTCACCGCCGAGAACACCACGCGTTGGAGCACGACGGACGGTCTTCGGCTGCGTTACCACGAGGCGGGGTCGGGCGCGCCGCTGGTGTTGTTGCACGGCTCCGGACCGGGCGTCTCGGGCTGGGCCAATTTCGGCGCGAACCTGCCGGTGCTGGCCGAACGGTTCCGCTGCCTGATCGTGGATCAGCCGGGCTTCGGCGCCAGCGGCCGCCCGGCGGTGTACGAACGCAACTACCTGCGCATCTCCGCCGACGCGCTGCTCGGACTACTCGACGACCTCGGCCTGGACCGGGTGCACCTGCTGGGCAATTCGATGGGCGGCGCCGTCGCGACGCTGCTGGCGCTGGAACATCCCGAGCGGGTCGACCGGCTGGTGCTGATGGCGCCCGGCGGCGTCGGGGTGAACGTGCTGGGGCCGGAACCGTCCGAGGGCATCACGCGGTTGCTGGAGTTCAGCGCCGATCCCACCAGGGAGCGCCTCATGCCGTGGCTGCGCACCATGGTGTCGAATCCCGCGACCTTGACCGAGGAACTGGTCGCTGCCCGGCTGGCCGCCGCCGCGGATCCGGACGCCATCGCCGCGCTGCGCGACGCTTACGCGACGTTCGCCGATCCAGCGCTCGCCGAACCTGTCCCGCTGTGGGCCAGGTTGCGCGGCCTGCGCCCGGAGACGCAGATCCTATGGGGCCGCGACGACCGGGTGACACCGGTGGAGGCGGCGCTGTTGCCCGCACGCCAGATACCGAATGCCGATCTGCGCGTTTTCGCCCGCTGTGGCCATTGGGTGCAGATCGAGCGCAAGTCGGCGTTCGAACGCGCCGTCGCCGACTTCCTCACCGGCGGGTTGTGATCGCGGCCCACGTCGATCACACCTCGTGATCGCGGACCCATCCCGCGATCTGGGTCCGCGAGGTGAAGCCGAGCTTGGTGAGGATGTGCTCGACGTGGGTCTCGGCGGTGCGCACCGAGATGACCAGGTCCGCGGCGATGCGTTTGTTGCTGTGGCCCGCGGCCACCAGGCGGGCGACGTCCTTCTCCCGGCGCGTGAGGACGTCCGCCGCCCGCGGCTCGGTCGCGGCGGCCCGCGGCGGCCGCGCAGCCGCGGGCGCGCGCCCGAGCGCGTAATCGATCGCCTCGCTCAGCGGCAGCGTCGCGCCGCTGTCGAACAGCTCCTGGAACGCTCGCTCGCCCAATGCTTCACGCACACGGCCACGCATCTTGTCACCCAGCACGCCGGTGATGGCGTGGGCGAGGCGCACCGTACTCCGAGCGAGGATCTCCGCGGCGCCGAGCAGACGTGCGGCGCGTTCGAAGTCGGCTCGGGCCACCGCCGTCCAAGCCAGTCCTTCGAATCCGGAGGCGAGCCAGACGCACCGGTCGAACAGGCTGAACATCTCGATCGAGCGGGCCAGATAGCCGGTGGCGGCGTCCTGATCGCCGCGTCGCCAATGGTCCAGGCCCATCGACCACTGCGCCAGCCCGCCGAGCAGAGACGGTCCGCGTTCGGTGGCGACCCGCAGTAGCCGCTCGGCGAAAGCGGTGGAGCGCGCGTCGGAGAGCACCAGCGCGCACACGAAAGCGAAGGCGAGACTGTCCATCTCCATCGCGTGGTGCCCGCATTCGGCGGCCAGGTGCGTCGCCGTCTCGGCCAATTCGAGGGCGCGGGCGGTGTCCCCGTCGTTGAAGGCGAGCAACGCCGAGTCGAGCATCGCCTCCGCGAGAATGTCGGGCGCGTTGACTTTGCGTGCCAGCGCGACGCATTCGTCCACCAATTGCCGCGCGGACCCGCGATCGGACAGCAGCGCCGCGAGTGAGGCGGCCGCGGAGAGCCCGCGTGCGCGCAGCTCGGTCGGTTCCTCGAACTTCGCCAGCGCGTCGGTCAGCCAGCGGTAGCCCTCGGTGAGGAAACGGTTGTGCTCCCAGAACGGCCGCAGCACGGCGGCCATCTCGAGTGCCGACTGCGGTGCGTCGCCGAGGCCGAACTGCAGCGCCGCGCGCAGATTGGCGTGCTCGCGGTTCAGTTCGCGGAACCAGACCACGTCGTCGGAACTCCAGTACGCGGTCCGGCCGCGCAGCGCCAGCCGCCGATAGTGATCGTGGTGGCGCGCGCGGACCGCGAGCTCGTCCCCCCGTTCGGTCAGCCGGTCGTGGGCGAACTGGCGGATCGGCTCCAACATCGAGTACCGGCCGACATCACCGTCGTAGCGCAGGCTCAGCACCGATTTGTCGACCAGGCCGGTCAACGCGTCGAACAGCGTCCGCGCGCCAGGAGCAGGCAGGCACACGGCTTCGGCGGCGTCGATGTCGAAGCCGCCGGAGAATACCGACAGCTGCTCCCATAACCGCTGTTCGGCCGGGGTACACAGGTCGTAGCTCCAGCGGATCGCCCCCTCGATGGTCTGCTGCCGCTCGGGCGCCAGGCGCGGCCCCGCGCTGAGCAGGCCCATGGTGTCGTCGAGCCGGGCGAGGATCTGCTCGGGAGTGAACATCCGGAAGCGCAGGGCGGCCAGTTCCAGCGCGAGCGGAATACCGTCCAGCCTGCGGCAGATCCCCGCCAATGCGTCCCGGTTCGCGGGGGTGGCCGCGAAACCCGGGTTGGCCGCGCCCGCCCGCTCGGCGAGCAGTCGCATCGCATCGCTGTCCTCGGCCCTTCCGTCCGGTAGCGGCAAGGGCGCCACGGGCATGACCTGTTCCCCCTGCACACCGAGCACCTCCCGGCTGGTCGCCAGCACCCGCACCTCGGGAGTGGTGGCGACGATACGGCCGACCAGTTCCGCGCACGCGTCGATCAGGTGCTCACAGTTGTCCAGGATCAGCAGCAACCGTTTGTCCGCGAGGAACTCGGTCAGCCGCCGCAGGGGCGCCGCCGTGTCGTCGCGCAGCGCCAGCGCCTCCGCGACGCTCACCGTCACCAGGTCGGGGTCGTGCACGTCGGCCAGTTCGACCAGCCACACCCCGTCCGGGAAAGCGCGCGCGACCGCGACGCCGATCTGGCGGGACAGCCGGGTCTTGCCGACGCCGCCCGGACCGAGCAGCGTCAGGACCCGTGTCGTGGGCAGCAGACGCTTCGCCGCGGCGAGTTCCTCCTGGCGCCCGACGAAGCTGGTGACCTCGGCAGGGAGGTTGCCGATGGGACGCCGCGCCATGGGTGTCAACCCTAGGTACCGCACGTGGCGCGCAAGAGCGTTCTGGACAAATTCAACTCCGGTGGGCGTACCCGCGTGGTCCGCCGGCCCGGGGGCTGCGACGGCGTCCCCGGGACAGCGGACCGATCGAACCGTTGCCGCTCATCGGACGGCGACAGCGGTGTCGACCTCGGTCAACTGGTGGCGCATGCGGTCGCGCTTGGCGCGCAGATAGCGCACGTTGTGCTCGGTCGGGCTGGCCTGCAAGGGGATTCGCCGTTCGACGGCGATGCCGTATTCGGTCAGGCCCGCCTGTTTGGCCGGGTTGTTGCTGAGCAACCGGACCGACCGCACACTCAGGTCGGCCAGGATCTGCGCCGCGGCGCCGTAGTGGCGGGCGTCGACGGGCAGCCCGAGCCGCAGGTTCGCGTCGACGGTGTCGGCGCCCCCGTCCTGCAGCTCGTATGCGCGCAATTTGTTCAGCAGTCCGACACCGCGTCCCTCTTGGCCGCGCAGGTACACCACGACTCCGCGGCCTTCGGCGGCCACGGCCCGGAGGGCGGCGTCGAGCTGCTCGCCGCAGTCGCAGCGCAGGGAACCGAACGCGTCACCGGTGAGGCATTCCGAGTGCACCCGGGTCAGCACGTCGTGCTCGCCCGGCGCGCCGAACACCAGCGCGAGATGCTCGGCGTGGTTCGTCGCGTCCCGATAGCCGATCAGCCGGAACTCGCCGAACGGGGTCGGCAGCCGGGTCTCCACGATCCGGGCGACGCCCGGATCGCGCCGGCGGCGGTAGTCGACCAGGTCGGCGATGGAGATGATCGGGATGCCGTGGACCCGGGCCATGGTCAGCAGCTCGGGCAGGCGGGCCATCGATCCGTCGTCGCGGACCACCTCGGCGATGACACCGGCCGGGCGCAGACCCGCCATCCGCGCCAAGTCGACGGCGGCCTCGGTATGCCCGCGCCGACCGAGGACGCCGCGCGGATGCGCTCGCAGGGGAAACACGTGCCCCGGGCGGGTGAGATCCCGGGGTGTGGCGGCGGGATCGGCCAGCAGGCGCATGGTGCGCGCCCGGTCGGCGGCCGAGATGCCGGTGTCCACACCCGCCGCCGCGTCCACCGAGACCGTGTAGGCGGTGCCCTTCGGGTCCTGGTTGACCGCCGTCATCGGCGGCAGTTCCAGGCGGTCCAGATCGTCGCCCGCCATGGGCACGCACAGCACGCCACTGGTGTGCCGTACCAGGAATCCGATGTTCTGCGGGGTCGCCATCTCCGCGGCGAGCACCAGGTCGCCTTCGTTCTCGCGGTCCTCGTCGTCCACCACGAGCGCCATGCCGCCGCTCGCGATCGCCGCCACCGCGGCAGGCACCGTGTCCAGTTCACCGGTCATCGTCCGCCACCTCCATATGCCTAATAGAAATATGGCGAGGCTGGAACAACCAGGCGGCGTCTCACTCAGTGAGGCGATCGATATCCGCGAGCAGTTCGCGGGCGAAGTCGACCTCCGCCTCGTAGTGCCGGACGCACCAGCGCAGCACCAGTTCCGGATAGGCCCAGTCCGGATTCGCCTCGGCGCCTTTCGCGTCGGCTTCGGCGCGCTTGCGCATCCTCTCGGCGTAGGCGATGTGCTCGGTGAGGATGTCGCGCAGCCGGTCGGGCTCGGCGAGATTGCCGAGCCATGCCCGCAACATCACACTGTGCTTGAGCACCGGCGCCTCGACCGGCGCGTGATTGACCCAGTTCGCGGCGGCGGCACGGCCTTCCGGCGTGATGGCGTACATCCGCTTGCCGCGCACGCCGTCCTCCTGCACCACCGTGCGCGAGCTGGCGTAGCCGTGCTTCTCGAGGCGTTTGAGTTCGGCGTAGATCTGGCTGAACGACGGGCTCCAGTAGAAGAACTGCAGACTCCAGTCGGCCCATTTCTTCAGGTCGTAGCCGGAGAGCTCGTCGGCGTGCGAGAGCATGCCGAGCACGGCCCACGCGGTGGTCGGCAGGTCGGGCACCGCGGGTGTGCCGCCATCGGTCATGGTCGGACTGTACCGGTCAGGCATATGCGGATTCGAACTATCGCCAGCGCGCCCGGCGCGGGAACAGCGTCCGGCCCGCCTCGTGCGAGATCTCCAGCAGCACCCGCGCGAGCTTGTCGAAACTCATCGCCTCGGCCCGCCCGGACAGCGACAGCGCCGCGGGGGCCGTGCCGCGACCGCGCAGCGGCGCTGCGACACAGGCGATTCCGTCCATCGATTCCTCGCGGTCCAGCGCCACGCCCTGGCGCAGCCGGATCTGGGCCAGCGCGCGGTGCAACGCGTCGGGCTCGGTGATGGTGTGCGCGGTCAGGCGCGGCAGCCGGGAATGGAACGCGGCTTCGGCGATGCTCGGTTCCAGGGCGGCCAGCATCGCCTTGCCCAGGGCCGTACAGTGCGCGGGCATGCGGCCGCCGAGGCGGGTCGGCAGCATTGCGGCCAAGCGGCCACCGGCCTTGTCCAGGTAGACGACCTCGCGTCCGTCGAGCACCGCGAGGTGGCCGACCATGCCGGTGCGCTGGCACAGCTCGTGCAACAGCGGACTGACGGCGTCGCGGATCTCGTTGTGATCCGCGGTGAGCCCGCCCAGCTCCAGGGTGCGCATGCCGAGCCGGTAGCCACCGGACGTGTGGGCCAGCCAGCGCAGCCGGATCATCTGGTCGAGGATCCGATGGACCGTCGAGCGCGGCAGGCCGGTGCGCTCGACCAGGCCGAGCAGCGTCAGCGTCGGCGTGGCGGCGTCGAACGCGTCCAGGATGAGGGTCATCCGCTCGATCATCGAGACGGGGACGTCCGTGGGGCCGGATTCGACGCTTCCGGGCCGGGCGCGGTGAGGCGCCCGGGTGGCTTCGGGCAGCATGGTGACGGTCATCTGAACCTCCGTCGGTCACATTCGGGCAGGTCGGCCAGGCATTACCTGCCCGGACTCCTGTGTCTCCCATCACACTGACGAATTCGCGACCGGGATGAATCGGGAGAACTACGTAGCTTCCACGGATCTGTATCTCGGTGACCGGACTCCGTTCTTGACCTCCCGCGGGCGGCAGCTGCTGTCATAGCTGTCAGGTATATGCCTGATCGAAATAGGAGGCCCGATGGAACCGGTGCTCGAGATGGACGGATCGCCGCTGGACGTGCGCGACTTCAAAGCCGTGCTGGGGCGCTTCTGCACCGGCGTCACAGTGATCACCGCGCACTCGGAAGACGGGCCGGTCGGATTCACCTGCCAGTCGTTCTCGGCGCTGTCGCTGGAGCCGCCCGCGGTCTGCTTCTGCCCGGCGCGCACGTCCACGTCGTGGCCGCGCATCCGCGCGGTGGGCCGGCTCTGCGTCAACATCCTGGCCCACGACCAGCAGGACATCTGCCGTCGGCTCGCGCGCAGCGGCACGGACAAGTTCGCGGGGGTCGACTGGGAGCCTTCGCCGAACGGCTCGCCGCGGCTGGCCGGAAGCATGGCGTGGCTGGACTGCGAGGTCGAGCAGGAGGTCGACGGCGGTGACCACACCATCGTGATCGCGCGCGTCACCGCCCTGTCGGAGCACCGTGAAGCCGCGCCGCTGCTGTTCTACCGCTCCGCGTTCGGGCGGCTCGGTGGAGCCTGAGCGCCTCCCGGCCAGTGGGACTGCGCATTTCCGCCCCCGCATGCCGAACCGAAATATCGAGGTGACAAACGTGCGCGAATTGTGGAGGAACCGATGACTACCGACACCGAGGTCCGAGTGATCGACGCGGGCGCTCCGCCCGCCCGGTACGCGCGCGGCTGGCACTGCCTGGGCCTCGCGCAGGACTTCCGGGACGGAAAACCGCACACCGTCGAGATCTTCGGCACCGAACTGGTGGTCTTCGCCGGTGCCGGCGGACAGCTCCACGTGCTGGACGCCTACTGCAGGCATATGGGCGGGAACCTGGGCGACGGCCGGATCAAGGGGGACTCGCTCGCCTGCCCCTTCCACGACTGGCGCTGGGGCGGCAACGGCCGCTGCACCGGCATTCCCTACGGCCGCCGCGTGCCACCCCGGGCGCGGACCCGTTCGTGGCCGACCCTCGAGCAGAACAAGCAGCTGTTCGTATGGAACGACCCAGAGGGCAATCCGCCCCCGGGACAGGTGACGATCCCGCGCATCGAGGGCGCGTTCAGCGACGAGTGGACCGACTGGACCTGGAACACCATGACGATCGACGGCGCGAACTGCCGCGAGGTGATCGACAACGTGGTGGACATGGCGCACTTCTTCTACGTGCATTTCGGTTTCCCGACCTACTTCAAGAACGTCTTCGAAGGTCACATCGCCAGTCAGTACATGACGTCGGTGTCACGCGAGGACATGATGGGGGAGACCGCGAAGGCGCTGGGCGGCAAGAATGTCCTGCACTCCGACGCCTCGTACTACGGCCCGTCCTACATGATCGATCACCTGCGCAGCGAGAGTGCCGGACTGACGGTCGAGGGCGTGCTCATCAACTGCCATTACCCCGTGTCACCCACGAAATTCGTGCTGCAGTACGGCGCGATCGTGAAGAAGCCCCACGGCGTGTCACCGGAGCAGGCCGAGGACATCGCGGCGAAGTTCGCCGGCGGTCTGGGCCGCGGCTTCGAGCAGGATGCGGCGATCTGGCAGCGCAAGACCCGCATCGACAACCCGCTGCTGTGCGAGGAGGACGGGCCGGTCTACCAGTTGCGCCGCTGGTACGAGCAGTTCTACACCGACGTGGCCGAGATCGACCCGAAGATGACCGACCGTTTCGAGTTCGAGGTCGACACCACCCGGGCGGTCACGGCCTGGGAGGCGGAGGTCGCCGAGAATCTCGCCGGGCAGCGCGCCGCCGCCGGAGCCTGAGCGAGATCGCGATGGAACGGATCACCTGCCGTACCTGCGACACCTGCGTGCTGGTCGAGAAGTACAGCCCGCAGCACACCAGCGTGCAGTGGACCACCGGCGCGGTGGCGGCGTGCGCCGAGTTCGCCGGGGCGGACAGCGCGCGGGTGCGGACCTGCGTCGCGCTGCGCGACAGCATCGATGCCGCCGTCGCCGGGGGTCGCCTCGGCATCGCCACCCGGGACGGGGACGTGCCGTGAGCGCGGCACACGCCGTGGACGACCGGAGAGGAGACAGAACAGTGGATCGGGCGGCCGTGGTGACGACGCAGGTTTCCGGCGACACCGACAGCCACCCGAGCGCGATGGTGCCCCTGCGCGTGCTGCAGGTGATCCGGGAGACCGACGATGCGGTGTCGCTGGTACTGGATCCGGCCTCTGGAGAGTCGAATTCGATCGCCTATCGGCCGGGTCAGTTCCTGACGCTGCGGATACCGAGTGAGCTGACGGGTTCGGTCAGCCGGTGCTATTCCCTGTCGAGTGCGCCGCATGAGGAAGGGCCGCTGAAGGTCACCGTCAAGCGAACGCCCGACGGCTACGGATCGAATTGGCTGTGCGACAACGCCGTCGCGGAACGGTTCTGGACGCGCTGCCGCCCGCCGGTGTCTTCACTCCCGCGTCGCTCGACGACGATGTGCTGTTGTTCGCGGCCGGCAGTGGGATCACCCCGGTGCTGTCGATTCTGAAATCGATACTGGCCGCCGGGGCCGGGCACTGCACGCTGATCTATGCCAACCGCGACGAACGATCGGTGATCTTCGCCGCCGAACTCGCCGATCTCTCCGCCCGCTATCCCGGTCGCCTGGTCGTGGTGCACTGGCTGGAGAGCGTGCAAGGGCTGCCGACCCGCGCGCAGCTCGCGGCGCTGGCCGGACCGTGGTCCGCGCGGGAGGCGTTCGTCTGTGGCCCCGGTCCGTTCATGGACGCGGTATCCGCGGCGCTGATCGGACTGGGCGCCTCGTCATGCGCGCGGGCTGCCCGCTGTCGTCGACGCTCGGCAGGCACACCAACGACAAGATGATCTCCTTCTACGTCCGCCCGCCCGGTGGCTGGGATCTCGAATACGGCACCGAGGGCATGCTGGTCGACGAATCCACCTACAGCGCCGAGGAGATCACCGCCGACAGCTACTAGGGCCACGAATGGTCGCGCGGCTGACTCGGCGGGTCTGCCACGCGGCGGCGTCCTAGACTGTCGATTCGAGGAGGAAGGACGCTGATGAAGCGAAATCTCAATTGCCCCTGCGGAGAGCGGATCGTCGGAACCGACGAGGACGATCTCGTGGCCAAGACGCAAGCCCACCTGGCGGAGAACCACCCCGGGCACGAGTACTCGCGCGACGAAATCCTGTTCATCGCGTATTGAGCGACGAGGGCTGCGCTCGGACTCACGCTCTCGGGCGCAGGCCTTCGATCATGTGGGTGGTGGTTTCGTCCACCAGTTCGTCGGCGGTCTCCGCGGCGATCACCCCCGAGCCGACGAAGGTGGCCAGACCTTGTAGCGCGGCGACCGCGGACAGCGCGATGCGCCGCGGATCGCCCGCGATCACTTCTCCCCGCTTCTGCGCTTCGGTGATGAGCGCGACCGGCGTCGCGAACGCCGCGTCCACGGCCCGGGACATCGCATCACCCGCGGCGGGGCTGTGCCTGCGCGCGAACATCAACGCGACGAGTTCCGAATTCTCGGTCGCGAAATGGAGATAGGTCCGGGCGAGGGCCCGGATGTGCCCGTCGGCCGAACGCGCGGCCGCCGTCTGCTCCAAGGCGGCGGCGAGACGTTGGAATCCGGACACCGCGATGGCGTCCAGTAGCGCCTGCTTGTCCTTGAAATGCCGGGTCGGAGCGGCGTGACTGACTCCGACGTCACGGGCCAGTCCGCGCAGTGACAGGCCGTCGACGCCGGATTCGCGCAGCGTCGCCTCGGCACGCTGGAGCAGCTCGGCCCGCAGGTCGCCGTGGTGGTAGGACCGGCTTCGAGTGATCGGCATGGTGTATGCAGGATAACAAAATGTAGGCGTTGCCTACTTTGTAGGCAGTGACTACATTGACTCGCATGACGGTTCGGACCTTCACCGCCCCGATCGCAGTGCTGACGGTCTTCGCGGCGCTGCTGGGCACGATGTACCTCGGCTACGCGAGCAATACCGAGAAGAACCTGCACGACTTTCCGATCGCCCTGGTCAATCAAGACGTCGGCGACACGCTCGACGGCAAGCCCGCCAATGTCGGCGCCCAGGTCACCGACGCACTGGTCGCGGGTATGCCGGCGGACAAGATCGACCTGCACGTCGTCGGCATCGCCGAGGCGCGCAAACAATTGCAGCAGGGCGAGGTCTACGGCGCGATCGTCATCCCGTCCGATTTCACCAAGCGGCTGGCGATCCTGGGCGCGGGCGCCGTGGTGCCCGGGCAGATCGAGCGCCCGGTGATCACGATCAACACCAACCCGCGGATCGGCCCTTACACGACCGGCATCATGCAGCGCATCGCCGATCGTGCGCTGAGCCAGGTGGACGAGACCGTCGGCAAGAACCTGACCGACCAGGTGAACTCCGCCCTCGCCGCGGGGCCGGGCACGCCGGTCGAGGTCAGTGGCGCCGCCCGCCTGATGCTCGCCGACCCGGTGCAGATCGTCACCGCGCCGTATCGTCCGATGGACGACGGGGCGGGCCAAGGCCTGGTCGCCTTCTTCTACACCTTGATCCTGCTGCTGGCGGGCTTCACCGGAGCCATGATCATCCACACGCTCGTCGACTCCGTCCTCGGATTCACTCCCACCGAGTACGGCCCCTGGTTCGTCCACCCGCCCGCCACCGGGATCTCCCGGCTCCGCACTCTGCTGGTGAAGTGGGCGGTCATCATCACCGCGGCGCCGATACTGTCCGGGATATTCCTCGCCGTGGCCGCGGTGCTGCGGGTTCCGCTGGACAACCCACTGCTGCTGTGGCTCTACGGCATCCTCGCCATCGTCGCCGTCGGCGTGACCGCATTGGCCGTCCTGGCCACATTCGGGACCGCCGGACTGCTGGTCAACCTGATCCTGTTCGTCGTCCTCGGCCTGCCGTCGTCGGCCGCCACGGTCCCGCTGGAGGCGACGCCCGCCTATATCGCGAAGCTGGCCGCCTTCGAACCGATGCACCAGATCTACCTGGCCGTGCGCGCCATCCTCTTCTTCGATGCCCGCGCCGAAGCCGGTTTCGGTGCCGGGCTGTGGATGACGTTGCTCGGTCTCGGCATCGGCTTGGCGCTCGGTGTCACGGCCACCTACGCCTACGACCGCCGCGGACTGCACCGCGCGACAGCGCCCGGCAGCGCTCCGGTCGTGGGTGCGCCCGCTGTCGCCGGGTGAGTCGGAACCGGGTGATCAGTCGTCGGCGGCGGCCAGGAGCGCGTCCAGCCGCTCCGGGTCGACGCCGAAGCCGGTGAGGCGGTCGAGCGGGATGGAGGCGATCATCCGCATCATGTCCACGCCGAGCGCCGTCGCGTCACCCATGCTCGCGGACATGCCGCCGAACACTTCGGCCAGCGCGGCCGCCGCCTTCGGATCGGCCAAGGCCTCGCCGAGCGTCGACTCCGCCGTGATCGGGATACGCAGTTCGTCTCCGGCGACGTCGATCGACGCGGTGGCGCGCAGGTCACGGCTGGACGCGCCCGCCCACACCTGGTAGGCGCCGCCTTCGACGACCCAGCGGTCGACCCGAGTGTCCCAACAGGCCAGATCGTCTCGCGGAAGAAGCAACGAGACCTCTTCGCGCGCACCGGGTTCGAGTTCGGCGGTGACTGCGACACCCTTCAGTTCGCGGGCAGGACGCGCGACGGGCGAGCCGGGCAGCGTCGTATACACCTGCACCACTTCCCGGCCTGCGCGCGAGCCCGTATTGGTGATGCCGACGCGGACCGTGATCCCCGCTTCGTCTGCCTCGAGGGTCAAGTCGGAGTAGTCGAACGTGGTGTAGGACAGTCCGTGCCCGAACGGATAGCACACGTCCATATCCCGGCTGTCGTACCAGCGGTAGCCCACGTATAGGCCCTCGCCGTAGCGCACGTGCGAATGCTCGCCGGGGAAGTTCAGATAGGCCGGGGTGTCCTGCAACCGCATCGGCACGGTCTCCGCGAGCCGTCCCGACGGATTCACCACGCCGAACAACACGTCGGCGAGTGCGCCGCCCCCGGCTTGGCCGAGTAGCCCGCCATCCAGGATCGCGGGCGCGAGGGCGGCTACCGGGGCCAGCCGCACCACGCCGCCGTGCGCGAGGACCACCACCGTGTCCGGTTGCGCTCGCACCACCGCGTCCAGCAGTTCGAGCTGCTCACCGGGCAGCTCCAGGTGCTCTCGGTCGAATCCTTCGGATTCTTGCGCGGCGGCCGAGCCGAGGAACAGGATCGCCACGTCCGCATCCCGGGCTGCGGCGACAGCGTCCGCGCGCAGCGCGTCGTGGTCGGTGTCGGTGCGGTTCGTGGTGAATCCGGGACTGTAGGAAACGGTTCCGGCGCCCGCGAGCGCGCGGATCTCGTCGAGCGGCACATCGAGCCGGGTCGGGGTGACGTGCGAGCTGCCGCCGCCCTGGTATCGCGGTTCCACCGCGAATTCGCCGATCACGGCGACCGAGCGCCCCGGGGCGAGCGGCAGGAGGCCGCGGTGGTTCCGCAACAGCACCACGCAGCGTGCGGCGACCTCTCGGGCCAGGCGGTGGTGCTCGTCCGCGGTGTACCGCGTTTCGTCCTGCTCGCGTCCGGCTGCGACCCGTGCCGCCAGTGTCGCAACGTTCCGCGCGGCGCGGTCGACGTCGGCCGGGTCCAGTGTGCCCGACGCCATCTCCGCGACCACTCGTGCGTCGGAGATGCCGGTGCCGCCCGGCATCTCCAGATCCAAGCCGGCCGTCACGGCCGCAGGACGGTCGGCCACCGCACCCCAGTCCGAGATCACCGCGCCGTCGAATCCCCATTCGCCACGCAGCACGTCGGTGAGCAGCCATCGATTCTGCGCGGCGGGCACACCGTTGATCCGGTTGTAGGAGCACATCACCGTCCACGGCCGGGCGGTGCGCACGATGTGGGCGAACGCGCGCAGGTATATCTCGCGCAGCGGGCGTGGGTCCACGTCGGAACTCGACCGCATCCGGTCGTGTTCGGCATTGTTGGCGGCGAAATGCTTCAGGGAGGCGCCCACTCCGGTGCCCTGCACACCCGTCACCCATGCCGCGCCGAGCAGACCGGTCAACAGCGGATCCTCCGAGTAATACTCGAAATTGCGGCCCCCGCGCGGATCGCGCTTGATGTTGACTCCTGGCCCGAGCAGCACGTCCACGTCCAGTGCGCGGGCCTCCCGGCCCAGCGCCGCGCCCACTCGGCGCACCAACTGGGCGTCCCAGCTCTGCGCGAGCCCGACCGCGGGCGGGAAGCAGGTGGCGGGCAGGCTCGCGGCCAACCCGAGGTGATCGGTCGCGCCGGCCTGCCTGCGCACACCGTGCGGGCCATCGGTCATGGTCACCGAGATGACGGGACCGATCGCCTTGGTGGTCCAGAAGTCGGCGCCGCTGCCGAGCGCGGCGCGTTGCTCCGGGGACAGATCGGTGAGGTCGGGTTCGCTCGTCATCGAGGCTCCTCGGGTCGAGACCGGTACCGAAAACAGTATGCGAGCTCTACGCCCTTTCTCCGTCGAAGCGACCCCGCCTGGCCACCCGCCCACGAGTATTCTCGCGACCGCTACCGCACGGTCCGCGACGCCCTCGCCCGCGCTGTCGCCGACCTCCGCGAAGCGGGCCGCCTGTCGGCAGATCTGGGACCCCGATCGCTGCGCCGTGCTCGCCATGGCTCTGCTCGACGGACTGCAGACGCAATGGCTGTACGACTCGGACGTGGACATGGCCGACCACGTGGCCGCCGAAACCTGGCGCACCCGGCTGTCGGCAAGGTCGTGCACGACGGTCTCGCGGCCGCGCCGGCCGGATCGTTCGCGGCCCGCGAACCCGTGCGTGATCGGGCACGATGCTGCGACCCGCCCCCGGTAGTATCGGGCTTGGTGGTTCGCCTCGGCCGTCCCTCGCTCGGCCGGGCGGCGGCCACGGGAGTGGGAGATGAGCGCGCGCGACGGCCCCAGCCTGCGGCGGTTGCATCGCAGCACCCGGGTGCTGGTGATCGCCGCCACGGTGTTCGTCGTGTCGTTGCTGGTCGTTCCCCGGCTGATCAGGGCCTATGTCGGCTGGCTGTGGTTCGGCGAAGTCGGATTCCGTGGTGTCTGGCTGACCGTGCTGCTCACGCGGCTGTCGGTGTTCCTCGTCATCGCATTGCTCATCGGTGGCGTCCTTTTCACGGCGATGTGGCTCGCGTTCAGATTCCGCCCGCTGTTCGTTCCCGAGTCCGAGGAAGAAGACAGCCTCCGCCCGTATCGGGCCGCGGTGCTCCGGCGGCCGCTGCGGTTCGGTCTCGGCGTCGCCGCCACGGTGGGGCTCATCTGCGGCCTGGCCGCGCAGTCGAGCTGGATGACCATCCAACTGTTCCTGCACGGCGGGTCCTTCGGTGTGTCGGATCCGCAATTCGGTCACGATGTCGGGTTCTTCGTCTTCGACCTGCCCTTCTACCGATTCGTCGTCAACTGGCTGTTCATCGCCGTCGTCCTCGCCTTCGTCGCCGGGCTGGTGACGCACTATCTGCTCGGCGGACTGCGGCTGTCCAGGAAAGCGGGCGGCCTGACCCACTCGGCCCGCGTCCAGCTCGCGATCTTCGCCGGCGCGTTCATCCTCTTGAAGGCGATCGCTTACTGGCTCGACCGGTATTCGCTGCTTTCCAGCCGCAGCAAGGAGCCCACCTTCGCGGGACCGGGCTACACCGACATCAACGCGGTGCTTCCGGCTCGCCTGATTCTCTTCGCGATCGCCCTCATCTGCGCCGCGGCGGTCTTCGCCGCCGTCGTCGTGCGCGATTTGCGGATTCCGGCGATGGCCGCCGCGCTGCTGCTGTTGTCGTCGATCCTGGTCGGCGCCGTCTGGCCGTGGGCCGTCGAGCAGTTCTCCGTCCGCCCGAACGCCGCCGACATGGAGCGCGTGTACATCGAACGCAACATCGCGGCCACCCGGCAGGCGTACGGGATCGGCGGCGATCGAGTCGAGTACCAGCCATATTCCGGCGTCGGTAGCAAGCCGCCGTCCGAGGTCCCCGCGGACGTCACCACGCTCGCCGACGTCCGCCTGCTGGACCCGAACGTCCTCTCCCGGACGTTCACCCAGCAGCAACAGCTGAAGAACTTCTACAGCTTCCCACCGCATCTGGATCTGGACCGCTACCGCATCGGTGGGCAACTACGCGACTACGTGGTCGCGGCGCGCGAGCTGACCCCGAGCGCGCTGAGCGGCAACCAGCGCCATTGGGTCAATCGGCACACCGTCTACACGCACGGGAACGGATTCGTCGCCGCACCGGCCAACCGGGTGAACGCGGCGGTCCGCGAGGCCGCGGGCGACGCCGCCAGCAGCAACAGCGGGTACCCGATCTACGCGGTCGGCGACATCGCGTCGCAAGCGTCCGGTCATCAAGTGATCCGAGTGGATCAGCCGCGGGTGTATTTCGGCGAAGTGATCGCCCACGCCAGTCCGGACTACGCCATCGTGGGCGGCGGCGCCGAGCCCCGGGAGTACGACACCGACACCACCAAATACACCTACACCGGCGCGGGCGGGGTGCCGATCGGGAATTGGCTCAACCGCCTCGCCTTCGCCGTGACGTACACCGAACGCAACATCATCTTCTCCAAGGCGATCGGTCCCGAGTCGAAGATCATCTTCAATCGCGATCCGCGCCATCGCGTCGAACTCGTCGCCCCGTGGCTGACCACCGACAACAACCCCTACCCAGCCGTCGTGAACGGCCGCATCGTGTGGATCGTCGACGCGTACACCGCGATCGACGGCTATCCCTACGCCAAGCGCAGCTCGCTGGAAGCCCTCGAACCGGGGGACGACAACCCCCGCGGGTCTCCCCGTCAGGTGTCCTACGTGCGTAACTCCATCAAGGCCACCGTCGACGCCTACGACGGCACGGTCACGCTGTACCAGGTCGATCGACAGGATCCCGTCCTGGCGGCGTGGATGAAGGTCTTCCCCGGCACGGTCGAACCCGAGGACGCGATCACTCCGGAGTTGCGCGCCCACTTCCGGTACCCGGAGGACTTGTTCACGATCCAGCGGGAGATGCTCGCCAAATACCACGTCGACGAACCGCGAGAGTTCTTCACCACCAACGCTTTCTGGTCGGTCCCCAGTGACCCCACCGTGGAAACCAACCCGCACCAACCCCCGTTCTACGTCCTGATCGGCGATCAGAGCAGCGCCGAACCGTCGTTCCGGCTGGCCAGCGCGATGGTCGGATACAACAGGGAATTCCTCTCCGCCTACGTCTCGGTCCGCTCCGACCCCGAGAACTACGGCAAGATCAGCGTGTTGCAGCTGCCCACCGACACGCTCACCCAGGGCCCGCAGCAGATCCAGAACTCGATGATCTCCGACACCAGAGTGGCCTCCGAGCGGACGCTGCTCGAGCGCTCGAACCGGATCCAGTACGGCAACCTGCTCACCCTGCCGATCGCCGACGGCGGCGTCCTTTACGCCGAACCGCTTTTCACCGAGCGGATCTCGACCGCACCGAACGCCTCGACGTTCCCGCAGCTGGCGCGAGTGCTGGTCAGCTACCGCGAACCCGGCACGGGCGGCGTCCTGGTGGGCTACGCGCCGACCCTCGCCGAGGCGCTGGACCAGGTCTTCGGTCCCGGCACCGGCCGGCTCGCCACACCACCCGGCGGCGGCCCAGGCGCGCCACTGCCGCCAGGTCAGCAGCCCGCGCCGCCGCCGGCAGCGCAACCGCCCGCGCAGGCGCAACCGCCGGATCGCGCGAAGATCGCCGAACTCAACGCGCAGATCGACGAAATCCGGGCCGCCCTGGAACGTCTGCAGAAGCAGCTCAACGAACTCGAGCGCAACGGTCGCTGACGTTCGCGTCCTGGACCTGTCGACTGCGGCCCTACTCGGATTCGGCTGCGGCCGAGGCGCTTTCGACGGACGGGGCAGGCCGCGCGTCCGGCAGGTGGACGAGGATCAGGCCGACGCCTGCGATCAGGAAGTTCTGCAACGCGGCCGACGACGCGTTCACGTCGTCATTGGCCCACATGCGGAACCACTCGCCGCCGACGGTCAGGAACCCGCCCGCGAACAGCATCACCGCCATGGTCCAGCCCAGGCTCGACAATTTCGCCGCCACCTCGAGTCCGGCTCGGATCCGGCGCGGCCGTCCGCTCAGCGCCCGCACCCACGCGGCTCCCGCGGCCAGCAGCACGAAGGCGATCAAGAACTCCCAGATCACCACCAGGATGTAGGCGACGAGCGCGACATTACCGTTGGTGATCGCGCGCCAGTCCGTTCCCGGATTGTGGATGGTCGCCTTCATCGACAGCACCGCCGCCACGCCGTTGCGGTTGGTGTCGGTGTCCACGCAGTTGGTGAACGCGACGAACAGGTAGTAGAAGCCGGTGATGGTGGCCAGTGTCGCCACCGCCATCCGACGGCTGCCCACCACATCGAGAACCTTTGCGCCGCTGCGCATCATCTGGCCTACCTCGGGTCGATGGCATGGATGTCCGGACTTGAAGGCGTCGACGATCGTATAGGCCGCCGAACGCGGTCTCTCCCCACAGCGGGGGAGCCGGATCGCGTCCGAGCCCGGAAACGCGGCGACTGCGCCACCGGGCACGGTGACGCAGTCGCATACTGCGGGCTCGAACGTCTCAGCGGGGGGCGCGATCCCGCCGAGCTGTCCGTCTTACTGTGCGGTGGTCTGCCGCTTCGGCAGCTTCCATCCCGGCCGCGGGAAGTGGCAGGTGTAGCCGTCCGGGTAGCGCAGCAGGTAGTCCTGATGCTCCGGCTCGGCCTCCCAGAACTCGCTCGCCGGCGTCACCTCGGTGACCACCTTGCCGGGCCACAGGCCCGAGGCGTCCACGTCGGCGATGGTGTCCAGGGCGATCCGCTGCTGGTCGTCATCGAGATAGAAGATCGCCGAACGGTAACTGGTCCCGATGTCGTTGCCCTGACGGTCCTTCGTCGTCGGATCGTGGATCTGGAAGAAGAACTCCAGCAATTCCCGGTAGTCCGTCCGGGCCGGGTCGTAGACGATCTCCACGGCCTCCGCATGGCCCGGGTGGTTGCGGTACGTGGGATGGTCGTTGCGCCCACCGGTGTAGCCGACGCGCGTCGACACCACCCCCGGCTGCTTGCGGATCAAGTCCTGCATGCCCCAGAAGCATCCACCGGCCAGAATCGCCTTCCGCGTGTCGGTCACGCCTCCTCCTTCGCGAAGAGAGTCCTGTACTGCCCGTAGCCTTCCGCCTCGAGGTCGTCGAGGTGGATGAACCGCAGCGCTGTCGAATTGATGCAGTACCGCAAGCCGCCCGCCGCGCGGGGACCGTCGGTGAACACATGCCCGAGATGGCTGTCCCCGAACGCCGAACGCACCTCGGTCCGGACCATCAGATGACTGAAGTCCCGCTTCTCCACCACGTTCCCGGCTTCGAGCGGTTTGGTGAAACTCGGCCATCCCGTGCCACTGTCGAACTTGTCGACCGAGGCGAACAACGGTTCACCGGAGACCACGTCCACATAGATGCCCGGCTCGTGGTTGTCCCAGTACTCGCCCGTGAACGCCCGCTCGGTCCCGTTCTCCTGAGTGACGTGGTACTGCTCAGGGGACAAGGCGGCGACCGCCGCAGGATTCCGGTTGTACTCCCGTGCCACATGACCTCCTCATATCGGCCCCAGGTACAACCCGCGCGCCCGGCCGGAAAATCCCGGCGAGCCGGGCGTCACACCCCGCTGCGGCCGCCCGTGCCCGGCGGTTCGGTTCGCGGCTACGCCGTGGGGCTCACGGTGGCTTCCGCGGCTGCCGGAGCAGCGCTTTCCGGTGCCATTCTCCGCGGCACCGTGAACACGGCGAACAGGCAGAAGATCGCGACGACGAAGCAGGCGAGGGTGTACCACAGATTTCCGATAGGGTCTCCTTCGCCGGTCACCCCGTCGACGGCACCGAAGAAATCGGGCAACGCGGTCACCCAGAGGAAAGCCATCACGCACAGGTACACCGCGCTGCAAATACGGATGAAGTCGTTCCGATAGGGCACTGCGTCCGCCGCGTCGCGCCGTAGCCGTAGCCATTGGCCGCAGAGAACGACGACGGCGACAACGGTGACGACGACCAGTTCGGCGGCGTAGAGAATTCCGCGCACAGTCGTGCTACCCATGCCGAATACCGTCGCGGGAATGGGCAGCACGGCGGTGCCCAACGACGCGAGTACGCCGATGACGATCGTGCGCCCTACCAATTGCGGGCCGGAGAAGATTCGTCCCCGGTCGACGTGGCGGCCGACGAACAATTGGACGCAGAACGCGAGGGACATCGGCCACAAGGCGGCGAACACGACCACACTCGGGAGCGGCACGGAATCGAACATCGGCTGATTCATCGGGTTGTCGGTCGACCACTCCCACCAGCGCAACTGCGGGCCGAGATGGTCGAAGATCTCGTAGAACGCGTGGTGGACGAAACCCACGCACGCGGATCCGACGAGAACCCCGTACTGCCGGAATACCCCGAGCATCCTGACGATCTCGAACGCCAGCGTAGCCATGAACGGGTAGATCGCGATGATGTAGAGCGGTAATCGACCCCAGAGGAATTCCACGGTGAACAGGTTGTGCGCGAACATCGTGTCGACGTGCGCGTCGATGCCGAACGCCGCGGGAAAGTACAGCGGTGGCTCGATGATGAACAGATACGCGGTCGCGCCGAACCAGAGCACCAGATTGGTGGGGTCGCCATGGCGGCGTAATCGCACGATCGCGTAGACGAGCGCGAGGATGGCGCCCAGGACGATGGTGAATTCGAGGACGGGCAGCGTCCAGTTCTCCAACGCGAACGGGTTTCGTATCTCGACCGGTCCGCCCGCCTCCTCGCATGAGAAGCCGAGCGCCGTGGCGAGCCGGTCGAAGGTGGGTGCGCAATGATCAGCCATCGGTCCGGCTCCTAGCGCGCGACCGCGTCGGCGGTGTACCAATGTGAGACGTCGTAGCCGGCTTCGTAACGCTCGAACCACACGTCGGCGAGCGCGGGCAGCTTCTCGTGATCCGGGTTGTGCTTGGGCAGCTGGCTGCGGATGATGCCCACGAGAGCCACGAGTTGCTCGCCGAGCGGGAGATGGTCGAACGCGCGCGGCATCGGGCCGTTGTCTTCCGCGTGCAGAAACGGCAACCATTTACGCAGCTTCTGCCCGCGCCGGTACGTCGCGAACATCGATAAGGCGTCGACCTTTCGTTCCTCCAGGGGGACATGCTTGTTGAAGCCTGCGCAGGCGACCCTGATGACCTTCATCACGTGACGGAAGATCGACGGCGCCATCCGCATGCGATACACGTCGCTTCCGACGACAGAATCGAAAATGATCAGCGCGGAACTGCGGTGTTCGACCTCTTCGACGAAGTGCCAGATGAACAATGACGCCACGCGGTCGTCTCCCGGCCGGAACAGGGTCGAGTCGTTGTCCAGCATCAGTTTGAACACCGGGGTGAAGGTCGCCTCCAGATCGGCGGTATAAGCGAGCCGGTATTCGACCGGAGTGTTCACGGTGAGGCGATCGAATTCCCCGATCACTTCGTTGAGCGTCTCTTGCAGCCCCGGATAGCGCCTGATCAAAGCGTTGGCGTGCTGGCGGTGCGCGGTGGAGTGCTGCCCCTCCTGGCGCACGAACGCGTCGGCTTCCTCGGCGACCTCCGGATCGGTGATCAGCGGCATGGCCTCGCGGATCATGTTGACGATCATCTTCTCGAAGCCGATCGCCAGGAAGGACACCGCGTTGGCCATGGACGAGAAGGCCGGGTTCTCTTCGTTCCACAGGAAGGGCACGTCGTAGTCCGCGAATGCGAAGCGCATCTTCCGGACTTGCAGATCGGTCACGTGGTTATACCTCGACTTTCGAAATGAACCGGTCCGGCGGCACCACTCGGATGCGCCGAGCCGTGGTGGAGCTGATCATACACACAACTGTCCGAGTGTATGATCAGAATCGACGCGTCGACCCGGGGCGCGATCGCCTTGTGATACGGTCGAGCCCTTGATCCGGATGGTCGGCAGGCGCTCCATCCAGCGGGTTCGCAAGCGACGGGCTTCGAGTCGAGGAAGCGGGCAGTGGCAGGAAGGCGCGGGTGGGGCGGGAGTCCGCCGAAGGACGACGAGGAAGCCTCTCGCCGCATCGTCGACGCCGCGGTCGATCTGATCGGGCGGACGGGTTCGGAGATCAGCATCGCCGACGTCGCCGAGTCGCTGGGGGTCATCCGGCAGACGGTCTACCGATACTTTCCCAGCGCCGACGCGCTGATGACGGCCGCGGCGATGGCGTCGGTCGACGGTTTCCTCGATCGGCTGACCCAGCAGGTCAGCGGTATCGAGGACGCCGTGGAAGCGATGACCGAGGGCGTGGTGTACACCTTGGCCGAGGTGCGCCGAACGCCGCATCTCGGCATCTTGTTGTCGAGCACATACTCGAACGTGCACCCGGAGAGCCTGACCTCAGAGGAGGCGCAGGCCTTCGGGATGACGATGATCAAACGCTTCGACGTCGACTGGGCGCGCTACGGGTACGACGACGAGTCGCTGCACGAACTCGTCGAGTACGTTCTGCGCACGATGCAGTCGTTCTTCATTTCCCCGGGCAATCCGCCGCGTGGAGAGGACGACCTGCGGCGCTATCTCCGACGGTGGATGGGGGCCGCGATCCTCGCCCAGATGAAGCCCTCGGCGAGCGTGTAGCCGGAGCGATCGTCGCAGAGTATCGCCGCGCGCACAGCGGCGGCAACGAACCGGGGCGTCTCGCGGTGGCCCCTTCCGGTGCCCGATGGGGACGTGGCGGTCAGCTCTTGTCGTCGAGGCGGACGTTGACGAAGACACGGCCGCGTTCATCGCGTCGAGCTACCGCGTGTCCGCGCCTATCCACGCCGTGCAAATGCAGCGTGATGGGTCCGCCCTCGCCCAGGAAGTTGCGCCACCAGGTCTTCTTGTCCGGCATAGCGACTCCGATGACGAGCCCGTCTCCCTTGCGCCAGTAGTTGACGGGTGTGCTGAATGTTCGCCCGGACCGACGGCCCACATAGGTGATCACCACGAATCCCCTGCCCAGCAGCCGCCCGAGCACCGGCGCGCCGAGTAGGGCGGCCACTCCGGCGTTCACCGCATGTACAGCGCGTCCCGCCACCGTCTTCGATCCCACGACTTCCTCCCGAACATCCGGCGAACACCGTCACCCTAATCGCTACCGCGAAGACGAGCTCGATCCAGGAGTGGGGAAGCGCACCATATTTCCGTTTTGCGACGCCCGGCTTCTGGTTGGAGGCAGGAATCGCCGATTGGTCGGCCCGCCCGGTGAGCGCGGCTCGATACTCGTGCACGACCGTCGTCACGACGGCCGGAGGCGAACGCACAGAAGGGAAACCGATGACAACCAGCCTGCCCGCATTCCCCGCGGCGAACGAGGATCTGCTGGACACCTGTATCCGGCTCCGGGAGATCGCGCCGGTGGTCGAGGTGGAATTTCCCGGCGGCGTACCCGCCTACCTCGCACTGACGCACGACGCGGTACGCGAGATCCTCGCCGGAGACAACAAGACATTCGCGCGGGATCCGAAGCATTGGCCCGCCCTGCACGACGGTTCGATTCCGGAGGACTGGCCGCTGCGCGCCGTCGTGCAGGGCGACCATCTGTCCACCAAGGACGGCGACGACCACCGGCGCCTGCGCGGCCTGATCAGCAAGGCGTTCACGCCGAGCCGGGTACAGGCGCTGGAGCCGCGCGTGCAACAGATCATCGACAAGTTGCTGGACGAGGTGGTGGCCGCCGGTGACGGCGTCGATCTGGTCCCCACCTTCACCGAGGCGCTGCCCATGGCGGTGATCTGCGAGCTATTCGGCGTGCCGGAACAGGAGCGGGATCGGCTGCGGCGCTGGACGGCTACCCTGCTGGCGCACACCACGCCGCCCGAAGAGGCGTTCGCGACCCAGAACTCGCTGATGACCTACCTGTACGAGCTGGCGGACCGGAAGCAGGCGGAGCCCGGCGACGACCTCACCACGGGCCTGGTGCAAGCGCGCGACCAGGACGACAAACTGACGGCCGACGAACTGGTCGCCGTTCTGTGGATCATGCTGGTGGCCGGCCACGAGACCACGGTGCACATGCTCGGACACGCCATCCTGGCGCTGGCGCAACACCCCGATCAGCTCGCCCTGGCCAAGGCGGAGGACCGCTGGGCCGATGTGGTGGAAGAGACTGTGCGCTACCGCCATTCGGTGATGATGACGAGCTGGCGGTTCACCCTGACGGAAGTCACCGTTGGCGGTGTGACCATCCCCAAGGGTAAGGCGGTCGGTGTCGCCTACCAAGCCTGCGGGATCGACCCGGCGGAGTACGGGGAGACCGCGAACGAGTTCGACATCACCCGGCGCCAGCGGGGCGGACATCTCGGGTTCGGCCACGGCCCGCGCTACTGCATCGGCGCCGGCTTGGCCCGTCTCGAGGGCAGGCTCGCGCTCGCCTCGCTCTATCGGCGGCTGCCGGACCTCGAGCTCGCCATCGACCCCGCCGAGATCCCGTACTCGCCGTCCTTCTTCACGGTCGGCCCGCTCTCGATCCCGATCAAACTGGGTGCCGACAAGAAGTGAGTCCTGCTCGACGCGGCGACCGGTCCGGGGGTCTACGGACTCGCACGGTGCCGCTTGCCGCGTCGCGCGCACATTCCGTCAGTGGACAGCGTGGTGAACGCATGCGCATAGCCCTCACCGACTGAGCGTTCTCCGCCATCACAGCAGTCGAGGGGCATGAGGACGGCGCTCGAAGTCAGCTCACCGCTTCCGGCGTGGGGGATGCGGTGTCGTATCTCTCCCGATTGGCGAGCACCTCGTCCATATGGCTCTCCGCCCACACCTTGACGCCGCGCATGATCTCGTGCAGCGAGAGCCCCAGGTCGGTCAGTTCGTAGGTGACCGTGACGGGGACCGTCGGTGTGACCGTGCGAGTCAGCAGCCCGTCACGCTCGAGGGAGCGCAGGGTCTGGGTGAGCATCTTCTGACTGACCCCGGCCAGCCGCTGCGACAGCTCGGAATATCGCAGCGCTCGCGGCTGGCCCGCGCACTCCGCTTCGGCGTGCGGACCGTCGCTGCCCAGCGCGGCCAGCACCAGCGCCACCCATTTGCCGGAGATGCGGTCGAGCAGCTGACGGCTGGGGCACTGCGCGAAGAACGCGTCGTAGTCCAGCTTCTCCTGCGCCCGTCGCTGGGCTGCCGTCCTGGTCGGCATCGGCCTTTCCTTCCTACCGCGCGGTGGTATACGCACTTCGAAGTGCGTACTTCCTGTTGGAGAGTTACTCGCCCATTGTGGGGTAGCAGTACCCACAACTCCAGGAGGCAGCACATGTCCACCACATTTCGCGCCGCGGTCGTCCGGACGCCGAGCGGCCCGGACGCCATCGAGATCATCGACGTACCGGTCGTCGACCCGGGCCCGGGTCAGGTCCGGGTCGCGATCGCCGGGGCCACGGTCAACCCCGTCGACTTGGCGATCGTCGCCGGGGGGTTCCACGAACTCGGATTGATCGACCAGCCCGACCACACCGGCCTGGGCTCGGACTTCGCGGGCACCGTCACCGCGGCCGGTCCGGATGTCGGGTTGCCGGTAGGCAGCCGCGTCGCGGGCTTGCTCGGCGGATTCGACCGCGACTTCGGCACCTACGCCGAACAATTGATCGTCTCTGCAAGCGACATCGTCGCGGTGCCCGATGGACTGGACCTGATCGCGGCGGCCACGGTGCCGCTGAACGGCTTGGCCGCGGCCCAGACGGTCGACCTGCTCGGCGATGGCGGCGGCCGGACCCTGCTGGTCACTGGGGCGGCGGGCGCGGTCGGCGGGTACGTCGCCGCGCTGGCCCAGGATCGCGGCTGGCGGGTCACCGGACTGGCCCGCGCCGAGGACGAGGAGTTCGTGCGCGGCCTCGGCGCCGACTTCACCGCGACGGCCGTGCCCGGCTGGGACGCCGTCGCCGACGGTGCGGCGCTCCAGGGGGAGGGGCTCGCCCTTGTTCGCGACGGCGGCCTCTTCGTCGGCGTGCGGCCGGGAATGGCGCCGGCCGCGCAACGCGACATCACCGTGCGTGCCGTAGAGACGCGGTTCGACGCCGCCCAGCTCACGCAGCTACTCCACGCCACCGTGACCGGCCGACTTCCAGCGCGGGTGCACGCCACGCTACCGCTCGAGCAAGCCGCCGCGGCGCACCGCGCGGTCGCGAAGGGCGGCGTGCGCGGGAAGTACGTGCTCCGGCCCTGAGCTTCGGTGCGTGGGATCGCTTCGCCGACGAGTTCGGGCACGGCGCCGGCGGTCGGTGCGCGTGCACTCGGTCGCCGGCCCCGCCGGAGGACGGACCGCAGCTCGCCGAGCGAGCGGGCGGTAATCCAATTCTGCAACGTTTCCGCTGGTCAACAGCCGATTGCGAACGGAGAACGCCTCGCCGATTCGTCAGACGATTCATTACTTGTCATGTCACGCTGCTGCGGTCCGCAGTTCCTCGGCAACTGGCAGGAAGGATCGATGACGCGTATGTCACAAGGAGTTTCGATCGTCGGGACCACCTCGGAACAGCTCGCACGCATCGCCCGGGAAGGGGCTTGGGACCCCCAAGGGCAGGTTCGGCCGGAAGCGGTGCAGTTCGCGTCGAACTTGGTGACCGCCGTGCGGGAGCGCAGTGGCGAGGGGCTGGTGCCCGGCGACGTGGCGGACCTGGTGAACCGGGCGCTGAACGTGGCCGTGCCGACGTTCCCGCGCATCGAAGTGTCCGGCGGGATCACATTGTCGGCGCACATGCTGCGGCAGACCACCACCCAGCCGTGCCCGCTGGTGGTCTTCCCGGCGGGGTGGACACCGTTCGGATGGCCGCTGTTCGAGTACGCCTACCTCACGCTCGCGGCGAAGGGCTACCACGTACTGGCCTACACGCCGCGGGGAATCGGGTTGTCCGCCCTGCCGGGCACGAACGTGCCCTGGTTCGGCACGTCCGAAGGCACCGTCGATGTCGCCGGTCCGAAGGACCGGACGGACGGCTCCACGGTGCTCACCTACGCGATAGACGCCCTCGCGCCCAGCCGCATCGCCTTCATGGGCGAATCCTACGGCTCGGGTATCAGCCAGCTCGTGGCCGCGGAGGACGAACGCGTCGATGTCGTCGTCGCCCTGAGCACCTGGGGCAATCTCGCGACCAGCATGTACGACAACGGCACCCGCCACGTGCGGGCCGTCGAGGCGCTGATCGGCTTGACCGGCGGCGCGCAAGAGGAGAAGTTCGACGCAGAGGCGCTGGAGATCCTGGCGAAGTTCGACGCCGGTGACGACATGGATCCGGTGGTCGATTGGGGCAACGACCGCGCCCCGGAGCGCTACGCCGGTTCCCGCGAGATTCCGACCTTCTTCTCCAACACCTGGCACGAAGGACTTTTCCCGGTGAACCAGGTGCTGGAGACCTTCGAGAAACTCCCGCGGCCGAAACGGCTGAACATGTGGATCGGCGACCACGCGGCGCCGGAAGGCCCCGGTCTGATCGCTCCGCCCGCGCACGGCGCAGGACCGAACGTGCCCTTGCTCGAGGCCTATGCCTGGCTCGATCACTATCTCAAGGACGAGGACAATGGCGTCGACAAGTGGCCGGAGATCAGCAACCAGGTCATGTTCACGTACGTGACCACTCCGGCTTCGGGCGACGGTCGGAACGTGATCGTCGAACCGGCGCGCCGCGAGGAGAAGGCCTCATGGGCCGACGTCACCACCGACACCGAATCGCTGTCCCTGACCGACGTGCGCGAGGGCGGCGACGGCGCGCTGAGCCCCGACATCGCGTCCGGCTGGCAGCGTAGCTTCGTCGTGGGCGACGAACCCGAGGTCATCGCGATGGACAAGCTCATGCGGACCGGTCAGGAAGAGTGGGCCGGGAATCCCAAGATCTACCGCACCGACGAGATAGACCGCTCATATGCCCTGGTCTGGTCGACGGGACCGCTGCTGGCCGCCCGAGGCGGCGTCGCCCGGCAGATCCGTGGCGTGCCCCGGCTGGAACTGACCGTCGACAGCTCCGACGAGTCCGCGACGGTCGTGGCCTACCTGCTCGACGTGGACGAGGACGGCACGGCGAGAATCATTACGCACGAGCCCAAGACGATCGAGTCGGGACTGCCCGCCACTGTCGCCTGGGAGTTGCAAGGCGCCGCCTACGACGTGCCGGACGGTCACCGGCTGATGCTGGTCATCGACGGCATGGACCCGTTCTATTCCAGCGTCAACCGGGTCGGGTCGACCATCACGATCAGCGCACCGGATGACGCGCCCTGCTGTTTGGAGCTGCCACTCGGCTGACCGCCGCACGTGGCCCGGGCGGGTAGCGGACCCGGGCCACGCCTGGATCGACCCGACGTCGTCCGCGCGCCCTCGGCGGGGGTCAACGGGCGGCGACTCAGGCGGGCGCGGAGATGATGCGGTTGGCCTTGGCTTTGACCGCGTCGGGCAGGACGTGGTTGGCCAGGCCAAATGCCTTGGTGAGCAGCGAGGCGGCGAAAATCTGCTGGCGGCCGCCGAGCAGGGCATCGACGCCCTGGCGCGCGACGTCGGCGGGGTCGTCCTTGGGCAGTCGGCCGATGCGAGTGCCGAGCATCCCTGCGCGGCGGAAGAAGTCGGTGTCGGTCGGGCCGGGCAGTAGCGCGGTCACGGTGACATCGGTGTCGCGGAGCTCTTCGCGCAATGCTTTGGCGAACGACTGGATGAAGGATTTGGACGCGTTGTACACCGCCTGCCGGGCGCCTGGCATCGTGGCGGCGATGGACGAGGTGAACAGCAGCTTGCCGTCGTTGCGAGCGACCATGTCGCGCACGACGAGTTTGGCCAAGTGCACCGTCGAGCGCACGTCCAGATCGATGACGGCGAGTTCGTCGTCGAGGTCGGTCTCGGCGAAGGCGCCTCCGCGGCCGATGCCCGCGTTGAGCGCGACGGCGTCCGGCTTGCGGTCGTTCTCGGTGGCCGCGCGGTAGAGCTGCTCGACGCCGTCGGCGGTTCGCAAATCGACCTGCACCGGCCGCACCTCGTGCTGCGGGTGATGCAGCGAAGCGGCGGCGGTCTTGATGGCATCGTCCTCCGCGGCGATCACGACGTCGTAGCCGTGTTCGATGAACTGCCGGGCCAGTTCGAAGCCGATACCACTGGAGGCTCCGGTGACAAGTGCTAGTGGTTTGTCGGTCATGTGCTGCGGCTACCCACTTCAGCCGTCCCCATACCCGCTGGGTCGGCGGACCGCGGCCGCGGGCGGTGGACCGCTCTCGTCTCGGCGTGGGCGCGCCCGGCTCGGTAATCTGCAGGAGTGTCCGCCGCGCCCGCCGACGCCGACGCACCGATCGCTCCGGTGCGAGACGGAGTGTTCTTCACACTTCCCGCCGCGTTGCCGCGTGGCCGCCACAATCTGGGGCGAGAGCAGGTGCTGGCGGCGCAACGGGAACGGCTGCTGGTGGCGGTGACCGAACTGCTGGCCGCGCGCGGTTACGCCGGCTTCGGCCCCACCGACGTCGCGAAGCGGGCCGGAGTCTCGCTGGCGGCTTTCTACGACGCGTTCGCCAACAAGGACGAGTGCGTCTTCGCGGGCTACGACCGTTTCATCCAGGTACTGCTGACCCAGCTCACCGGCGCGGAGGTGGTGGGCCGGGACCGGCGGTCCATCGTGGCGGAGGCGCTCGGCCAGTACCTCGGATCACTGCAGAACGACCTGGTGGTCGCGCGGGCTTACCAGGTGGAGATCGACGCGCTGGGTCCGGCCGCGCGGCGGCGCAGGCGGAAATCGATCCGGCTGTTCGCGGAGTACATCCGCGGTCTGGTGCGAAGCGCGACGGGGAATCGGCAGCCGCTGCTGTCCGTCACCGCTTACATGGCCGTCGTCTACGCCGTACGTCAGCTCACCGCCGACGCGCTCGACGAGTCGGACGAGCCGGATCTCACCGTACTGAGCGCCGACCTGGAGCCCTGGCTCACCGATCTGTTCCGCGAACGCTGATCCGCCGTGCGCGGTAGCGCGGCCGAGCTTGACATGACAGCCGCCGTCCCGCAGCATTGGCGTAAAGCCCGTTACTTCGATACCGCCCGCATCGGCGTGGCACGCCGCCGACCGTCCGATACCGCCGTCGTCGATCCTCGCGACGGATGCCTGTCGTCGAGAACCTCGAATGGCCGTAACAATCGCACTCTTCACCCGTGACCTGCGCGTCCACGACAATCCGGCCCTGCTGGCCGCCGTACGCGAGGGCGCGGCGGTGATTCCGCTCTACGTCGTCGACGACCGCATCGTCGGCAGCGCCCGACCGGCCGGGAACAAACTCCGCTTCCTCTCCGCCGCGCTGGCCGAACTCGACGCCGAACTCCGCTGCGCCGGAGGGCAACTGGTGGTTCGGCACGGAGACTACGTCGACGCGGTGGATCGGGTGGCCGCACAGGTACATGCCGACAGCGTCCACATCGCCGAGGACGCCACCTGGTCCAGCCGCTGCCGGCTCCGGGCGCTACGCGAACGGCTGGAGCGCCGCAGCTGCCTGCTGCACATCCATCCGGCCACCCTCACCGCCGTGGATCCCGCCGACTGCGTCCAGCACCGGCCGGACGACGAGGTTCCCGACTTCGCGACGTACTTCCGCCGCTGGCTGGCGGCGCCGAAGCGACGTCCGCTGGGCAAGCCCACGGAATTGATCGTCCCCCGTGTCGACAGTGATCCCGTGCCGAGATTCGACGAACTCGGCGACGCGCTCATCTCACCGCAGCTGGCGGTGGGAGGGGAGATCACGGGTCGTGCACTGTGGCGGGGCTGCACCGCCGACCGGCGGCAACCACGCGGCCGGTCGAATGGTGACCTCACCCGCGAGGGATGCGCGCGCCTGTCGCCGTACCTGTATTTCGGTTGCTTGTCCGCCGCCGAAATGGCGTACCACACCGACATGGCGACGACGGATGGACGCGCGTTCGTCCGCCAGCTCGCTCGGCGCGACTTCCATCTGCAATTCCTCGTCGCCCGGGCCGACATCGCGCGGTCCGGGGATCGTCCGGACGAGCGGCAGGCGCAGGACCCGGTCGTCGTCGGCGCCTGGCGCGACGGCCGCACCGGATATCCGATCGTCGACGCGGGCATGCGGCAACTGGCCGCGCAAGGATGGATGCCGGAGCGCGCCCGCGTGATCGCCGCCGGTTTCCTCACCACGACGCTGCGCGTGGACTGGCGGATCGGCGCGGAGCATTTCCGCCGGTGGCTGCTCGACGACGCCGCGAGCGACCGGTTGACCTGGCAGCAGGCAGGGCGTTTCGACCCCGCGGCCGTCGGCAGCGCCGAACGCTACGATCCGGACGGAGACTACGTGCGGCGCTGGATCCCGGAACTGGCTTCGCTGCCGGGTTCGGAGATCCATCGCCCGTGGCGCCACAGCGTGCCGACCTCGGTCTATCCCGCACCCATCACGGGCACCGTCAACGCCTGACCGACCGGTCGGGCGGTTTCGCCCGCGCACTGTCGGGTACCGCCGCGACGGACGTAGTTCGTCAGCCCGTCCCGAAAGTGCGAGGGAGATCAACTATGGCAACCACGATCGACTCGACCACCGACGCGATCGATTTCCTCATCCATCAGCACGACCGGATTCGGCAGTTGTTCATCGAGACCGCCGACACCTCCGATCCTGTGGAGCGCGAAAGCAAGTTCTTCGAGCTGCGCCGCCTGCTCGCGGTGCACGAGACCGCCGAAGAAGAGATCATCCATCCACGCGCCCGGCGTGAGCTCGGCGACGGCGGCGCCATCGTCGACGCACGGCTGGAGGAGGAGAACAAGGCCAAAAAGCAGCTCGCCGAGCTGGAGTCGCTGTCCATCAGCTCGATGGAATTCCAGGTCAAGCTGGCCAAACTGCGCGAAGCGGTGCTGGCGCACGCCGACCATGAGGAACGCGAGGAATTCAATCGGCTGCGCGCGGAACTCGACGACGAGACTCTGCAGCGGCTGCGCCGGACGGTCGAACTCGCCGAGACGATGGCGCCGACCCGGCCCCATCCAGGCGTGGAATCGGCAACCGCGAACGTCCTGGTCGGTCCGTTCGCCGCAATGATGGATCGCGCCAAGGACATGATCGGCAAGCCGAAGCAGTGATCCGGTCCGTGTCACGGACGCGAGCGGCGCGCGGCCCCCGAGGAGCCGCGCGCCGCGCCGTCAGTGCCTGAAGTGCCCTGCGGAGCCGGCGCAAGGCACGTCGAAGGTCAGTCCGGAATGTGCGACTCGTGCGTGAACGGCTTGGTGCCGCGGACCGCGGGCTCGCCTTCCGGGTTGGTCTCGGCGCCGTGATTCACGCGGTCATCGGAGCGGAGCCACTCGGTGACCGGGTTGTCGATGTAGCGCCATTCCGTGCCCGACGGCCACGGTCCCTGCCCTTCGTTCCACGGGCCGCGGGCACTCGCGGAGCCGTTGGACATGTTGAACGCCACGTTCTGGAACCGATCGTCGCCGGGCAGCGCACCGGGCGGGAAATTGACCGGCAATTCGTTCAGCGCCGCGGTGAACTGCTGGAAGTGCGCGATCTCGCGCGTCATCAGAAATGACAGCGTGTCCTGCACACCGGGATCGTCGGTGAACTGCTTGAGGTATTCGTAGACGATTTTGGCGCGTGACTCCGCAGCGAGATTGCTGCGCAAGTCGACCGAGGGCTCCCCGTTCGCGTCGACGTACGCACCCGACCACGGCACACCGGCGGAGTCCTTCACCACGGGCCCGCCGCCGCTCAGTGCGAAGTACATCGGATTCACCGCGACCTGATGGATCACCTCGTCACGTCCGCCGGGTGTCGCCACGACCGGCATCCAGTCGCACCGCTGGTTGGCCTGCTTCAAGTCGTCGTTGAGCCCGTCGAGGAGCATGGTGATCATGGCGCCGACGATCTCGAGGTGACTGAGCTCCTCGGTGGCGATGTCCATGAACAGGTCGTAGGTCTTCGGATGCTTGCCACGCAGCATGAACGCCTGATTGAAATACTGCATGGCGGCCTTCAATTCGCCGTTGGCGCCGCCGAATTGTTCTTGCAGCAGTGTTGCGAAGCGCGGATCAGGACGGTCCACGCGAACTTCGAATTGGAGATCCTTGTTGTGGGTGAACATCGCTCTCCTTACCAGTACGGTCGGCTGTGCGAGATGACTTCCGGTGCCTAACCCAGCGCAGGACGAGCAAGAGAGGTGTTGCTGTTTCGCTGGCGACGATACGGGTCTCGGCAGCCGGCCTTTCGCAACGACACGAGGTGCGGCAATCCGGGCGAGCGCTGTCGCTTACCGGTACGCACGGTGCCCGTCGTGCGGGCGCTGGCTCTGATGGGACGGGCGTCCGGCCACCGCGGTGCGAGCGGGTGCGAGAGGCGGGCTGTGACCGGGCTGCCCCGCCCGCATGGCGGCCACGAGTTCCGCGCAGATTTCGCTTGCGCCGAAGTGAGGCGCCCAGCCGAGTTCCCGGCGTGCCTTGGCCGAGTCGATCAGGCATGCACGGTCGGCGAGGGTCAGCCACGCCGGGTGCAGCGGCTGCAGCCCGGTGCGCCAGCCGACCCAAGCGGCGGCGTCGAGCGCGCGCCGAGGTGCGGGCAGGCGGAACCCGCCGAACATCGCCGCGAGCGCGTCCGCACCCAGGCAGGGTTCGGCGGCGAGATTGAACGCTCCCGCCGCACGACGCTGCACTATCCGCCGGATCGCCGTAGCCACATCCGAGCTGTGCACCAGTTGCAGCCGGAAGTCGCGCCAGAGTGGCACGGGGGACAGGCGCGTGCCGATCAGCCGCCGCGGCAACCAGGGCGGCAGGATCCAGTCAGCCAGTTCCGCGGCGGCCTCGGCCTGCGCGATCCCGCACGGACGGAGGCGCGCGGTGCGGATCTCGGGATGACGAGCCTCGAAGCGATCCAGCTGCGTCTCCAGCGCCGCCTTGGACATGCTGTACGCGCTGCCGAGCACGCCGGACACCGGCCATTCTTCCGATACCCGCCGCCACCGCTCGGCCGGGGCATAGGCGGCGCAGGAGGACGCGGCGACGAGCTGGGGCACCGCTGCCTCCGCCACGGCACGCAGCACGTTCTCGGTGCCGATCAAATTGGTTCTGCGCATCGGCGGATCACCCCGACGCGGATGGATCGCCCACGCGAGATGGACCACCACGTCGGCGCCGGTACATGCGGCGCGCAGTATCTCGGCGGAGTCGGTGGCACCGAGATCGCAGGGCACCCACCGGACGGCCGCATACGGTTCGAGTGCGCGATCGGGTGCCCGCCGGGCGATGCCGACGATCTCGCGATCGTCGCCGCGCAAGGCGCGCAACAGCGCCGTTCCCACATTGCCGGTGGCGCCGGTAATGACGACTTTCATCGGCCGTGCCGCCCGCTATCGCCTCGCGAAGTCGCCGACATGCGCCACCTCCTTACCCTCGCCCGGGTACCCCGTCGGTGGGAAAGGATGTCGCTGCGGCTCGCTGAGAGGCGTGGTGGTCGCCGACTTGGAGCCATGCGGCGCTGTCGGCGGGCAGGGCACCGTCCGGCAACGGCTCGCTGGACAGCAACACCCGCTCGTGCCGGGGCAGCGGGGTCGGCCCGGCCGAGATATTCACGACGCACACCAGGCCGGGCACGCGATGGAGTGCCAAGATCCCCGGCGCGCTGGGCAGCCAGGACCACGCGCCCTCGCCGAGCGCAGGGTGGTTGCGGCGCACACCGAGCGCTCGGTGATAGAGAGCGAGCATCGAGTCCGGTTCCCGCTTTTGGAGTTCGGCCGTCAGTGATACCCAGCGCTGTGGCTGCGGCAGCCAGGGCGGGGTGTCGCCGGGGCTGAACCCGAATGGCGGCCGGAATCCGCTCCATGGCAGCGGCACGCGGCACCCGTCGCGCCCGCGCGCGGTGCGGCCCGACCGCTCCCACGTCGGATCCTGCAGCACCTCTTCCGGAAGGTCCTCGAGCTCCTCCAAACCCAGTTCCTCGCCCTGATAGAGGTAGGCGCTGCCGGGAAGGGCGAGCATCAGGAGCAACGCCGCTCTGGCGCGCCGCCGCCCCAGCGCCACGTCGACGGGGCCGTGCGATTCGTGCTGCGAACCGCCGCCACGGGTGGACGCCCGGCCGTAGCGGGTCACATGCCTGGTGATGTCGTGGTTGGACAGCACCCAGGTGGGTGGCGCCCCGACCGCATCCAGCGCCCGGGTCGTGCAATCGACCACGGCACGGAGCGCGTCGGCGTGCCAGGAACAGCGCAGGAAGTCGAAGTTGAACGCGGTGTGCAGTTCGTCCGGACGCACGTAGCAGGCGAGGCGCTCGGGTTTGGCCACCCACGCTTCGGCGACGAAGACGCGATCCGGGCCGTAGGAGTCCGCGATCGCGCGCCAGCTCCGATAGATGTCGTGCACTTCGGGCCGGTCCCAATGGGGATGGTCGGTCCGATCCGGCGGCTCCAGCATGTCCTCGTGATCGGTCTGGATATCCGGTAGATCGGCATGCTTGACCAAGCCGTGCGCCACATCGATGCGGAAGCCGTCCACCCCGCGATCCAGCCAGAAACGCAGGATCGACTCGAACTCGGCGCGGACGTCCCGGTGCTGCCAATCGAGATCGGGCTGGTGGACGTCGAACAGGTGCAGATACCACTGACCGTCCGCCACGCGAGTCCATGCCGGGCCGCCGAACACGCTTCGCCAATTGTTGGGCGGGCCGCCGGATGATGTGCCGTCCCGGAACAGATAGCGGGCTCGCTCCGGCGAACCCGGCCCGGCCGCCAGCGCCTGCTGAAACCACAGGTGCTGATCGGAGGTGTGATTGGGGACCAGGTCCACGATGATGCGCATCCCGTGCGCGTGGACCTCGTCGATCAACTCCTGCGCGTCCGCGAGCGTGCCGAACCGGGGATCAATGTCGCGGTAGTCCGCGACGTCGTAGCCGCCATCCGCCATCGGCGAGGGATACCAGGGAGTTATCCATACGGCATCGACGCCGAGGTCACGAAGATAGGGCAGCCGAGACCGGATACCGGCGATATCGCCGAGGCCGTCCCCGTCGCCGTCGCCGAAGCTCCGGATGTAGATCTCGTAGATCACGGCGTCGCGCCACCAGGAAGCGTCAGTGGGCATCGTCGCGCCCTCCTCTCGGCTCGTTCCAGGCCGGGTACCCGGAATCGGAGGGCGTAACGTCGGCGAGGTCGCGCGTGGGCCGGCGGGCCGCGGTGTGGTCCGTGCCGGGCCGGGTAGTCGCGGAACATGGGTACTACAGCTCCACTTCCGGAAGAACGAGCAGGCGCTCCGCGACGAGCCGTGGTGACCGGGGGAGACTCCGGGATCGGCGCGGCGATCGCCGTCGCGCTCGCCGCGGGCGGAACCGACGTCGGGCTGACGTTCCGCAGCGACCAGCGCGGCGCGCAGGAGACCGCCGCACAGGTACGCGAGCAGGGGAGGACCGCGGCCGTGCGCCGCTTGGATCTGACGAACCTGCCGTCCGCCGCGTCGGTCGTCGACGAACTCGCCGACGAACTCGGCGGCGTCGATGTGCTGGTGAACTGCGCCGGGACCGGGTCGGCGCAGAAGGTGATGGAGATGGACTTCGACACTTGGCGGCAGGTGCTGTCGGTCGATCTCGACGGCGCGTTCCTGTGCGCCCAGCGCGCTGCCGAACACATGATCGCCGCGGGCAACGGCGGCCGGATCATCAACATCACCAGCGTGCACGAGCACGCTCCGCGCGTCGGCGCCGCGCCCTACTGCGCGGCCAAGGCGGGTCTCGGCGCGCTGACGAAGGTGCTGGCGCTGGAACTCGCCGAACACGACATCACCGTGAATTCCGTGGCGCCCGGCGAGATCTCGACACCGATGACCGGCCAGGAAGACGTCGATCCCCGTGAGCAGTCCCGCCCCGGCGTTCCGCTGGGACGAACCGGTCACGCCAAGGAGGTCGCCGCCGTGGTGGCGTTCCTGGCCACGCCGGAGGCAGGCTATGTCACCGGCGCGTCCTACGTCGTCGACGGCGGCATGCTCCTGATGGGACCGCAGGCGAGCAGCCTGTTGACCGACGAGAAATGGCGCACGCCTTGACTCGCGCGGCTACCTTTCCGCTACTGGGCTGAGGCAGCTGGCAGGCGGATCGACGAACACGCACAGGGCCGGGCCACGGGTGGGACGGTAGTTGTCGGGGACTCCGCCCCCGGCGATGAGCTGCGTGTAGGTGCCGACGGCGTCGGTGGGGCGGCGGGTCAGCGTCGGGTCGGTGCGCACGTCCACGGTGTAGAGGCCGAAACGTGGTGTGTAGCTGCCCCATTCATAGTTGTCGGTGAGGCTCCAATAGTTGTAGCCCATGATGTTCATGCCGTCGGCCTTGGCGCGCTGGATCCAATAGACGGTGTCGCGTAGATGATCGCTGCGGGTGTAGCCGTCGGCGCGCAGACGGCCGTTGTCGGTCGGCATCCCGTTCTCGACAATGTACAGCGGTTTGCCCGGCAAGCGGCGCGAATAGTATTGCAGCGCATAGTAGATGCCCTCGGTGCGCAACGGCAGGTCCCAGATCTGCGGTCCGGGCAGGTTGGGCATGGCCGAACCACTGGCCCGCACGATGGACTCGATCAGCGACTGCGCCGGGTCGTAGGCGAAGTAGTAGTCGACGCCGACGTAGTCGAGCCGATCGGCGATGCGGTCGATCAACGGGCCGTTGACCTGCGCCTCGGATCCGGCGACGTAGCCGACATTGCTGGTCACCTGCGCGCCGGGCTGCCTCTGGTGGATGTAGTCGTAGGCGGCGTTGTGCACCTGAGCGACTCGCTCCAGCATCTCTCCGGCGTCCGCGGCGCCCCGGCGGACCTCGTGCATGATGTAGGCGACGGGCTCGTTCACGGTCACCCACAAGGGATTGCGCGAGGCGTACCGGTCGACCACGGCGCGCATATTGGCCAGCCAGTCGTCGACCATGCGCGGATTGCGCCAGCCCCCTCGATCGACCGCCCAGCCGGGGTACACCCAGTGGTCGAGGGTGATCATGGGGCGCATCCCGGCCTGCTCGACGCTCGCGATGACCGCGTCGTAGAAACGGAACGCGCCCTCGTCCCAGACTCCCGGCGCGGGTTGCACTCGGGCCCATTCGATCCCGATCCGGAACACCCGCGCCCCGAGGTCCGCCGCGAGTTGGATGTCCGACGCGTATCGGCCGTAGAAGTCGACCGAATCGCCCAGACCGTCGTAGCCGGGAGTCGCGCCGACGTACCGTGTCCAATTGCTGTCCGGCGTATGGCCTTCGGACTGGAACCCGGAGGTCGAGACCCCCCAGAGGAAGTCCCCGCCCAGCGCCGGTAGGCCTGCGACCGGCTGAACCGGCGGAGTGGCCGGGGAATGCGTGGTGAGCAGCAGCGTGGATGCCGCGCCGGCGAGCGCGGCCAGGACGTACCGACGGAACCGAGATCGCATTGGCCCAGACTAACCGCGGCGGTCCGCCGATTGTCGGAATCCGCGTATCAGCGCGATTCGAAAACGTGCCCCTCCGCTGCTATTGCATGGCGAAGCGCAACAGCGCCTGCATGTCACCCTGCTTGATCTTGCCTTGGCGGTTGAGCACTTCCAGCTGCCACTGGTCGCCGTTGCGGAACGCGCGCGCCACCGCGTTGGCGTTGTCGGTACCGAGCAGCGAGGGCCAGATATCCGCGACTTGCTGGCTGCTGCCGCCGGTGGCGTCGTAGATCTTGAAGGAGATGTTGTTCGCCTTCTCGAAGGAACTGCCCTTCTTGAAGGCGGCGGCGACGAAGATGATGGCGTCGATCGCGGTGGGGACGTCGGCGAAGGTGACGTGGATGGTCTCGTCGTCCCCGGCGGCGGCGCCGGTCTGCTCGTCCCCGGTGTGCGCCACCGAGCCGTTGCCCAACGGGTCGAGCGAATCGAGTCCCGCGAAGCGCACCGGCTCGCTGCCCTGCATGAGGACGGCGATCAGATCGAGGTCCACCCCGCGTTTGCGGCGTGCCCAGCCGAGTGCGCCGCCGCTCGTGCCGGAGGACGGGTCCCAGCTGACTCCCACACTCAATTTCGCGATCCCCGCGAGGTCTGCGGCACCGTCTTCTTTCCTGAGCGTAATCACGACATCAGGATACTGATGACGGCCTCCCGCGCCCGGCGAGCGAATCCGTCGGCCCGACAGTCCCGTCCGGTCGCGTGTCACCGTGGTCATCGCCGGTACGGTCACCGATCCCGGCGTCGTGCCCACCAGGCATTGATCAAACCGGTTGCGCCGACTCGGGCCCGCCTCCGGTTCGGCACGGTGGCGCGATGGTCGAAGACCGCGAAATCGCTGTCCTCGATACGGTTCAGGATTTCCGAGTAGAGCGTCGCCGCCGTCGTGACGCACGCGCGCGAACGACGGTGCAGCAGGGCGATTCCGGCGCGCGCGAAGCGGTAGATGTCGCGGGTGAGCGCATGCTGCGCGGCCAGGGCCTCGCGAACCCTTGGCTCGGTACGTTGCCGCGCCAGACACCAGTGCAGCAGGTCGCGGTCGACTCCGAACGCGGCCAGTTCGTCGGCGGGGAGATACACCCGGTCGCGCAACAGGTCTTCGCCGACATCCCGCAGGAAATTGGTGAGTTGGAAGGCCTTGCCGAGAGCGGCGGCATAAGGCGCCGCCTCGTCGGCGCAGGTGGCCCCCAGGATGGGGAGCAACTGCAATCCGATCACCTCGGCCGAACCATAGATATAGGTGTCCAGTGCGGCGCGGTCGGGATAGTCGGTGACGGTCAGATCCATCCGCATCGAGGCCAGGAAAGCATCGAACAGAGCCTGGGGAATGCGATAGCGCTCGGCGGTGTCGAGAACCGCGGGGAGAACGCCGTCGGCACCGGTGTCGCGGTTCCGGAGATGTCCTGCGAGGGCGTCCAATTGACGGGCCCTGTCGGCGGGCTCGCGATGCGGTTCGAAATCGTCGAGGATGTCGTCGGCTCGGCGCGCGAACCCGTACAACGCGTGTACGGCGGGGCGTTGGTCGGGTGCCAGCAGTCGCGTCGCCAGGAAGAAGGTCTTTCCGTGGCGTGCGTTGAGCTTCCGGCAGTACCGGTAGGACCGCTGCAATTCCGGGTCGCCGGGTCGGGTGGTGTCGAGGTCGGTACGGGTCATCTCGATTCCGATCACTGTCATCGATCGATGCGGCTGGTGGTGAGCGCGGCTCGCACGGGGACGGCGCGGCGGCGCGGGGCAGGACGGAGGCCGGTGACACGGTCCGCGGCCAGACGGCCGGAGATCAGCACCGGCGGTATGCCCACACCCGGCACGGTCGAGCCACCGGCCAACACGACGTTGTCGATGCCGCGGATCATGTTGGCGGGCCGGAACGGGCCGGTTTGGGTGAAGGTGTGTGCGAGCGCGAACGGACTTCCGGCGAGCATGCCGCGGCGCGCCCAGTCGGCCGGGGTGTCCACGCGCAGCAACTCGACATCGCCGAACCGCGAACCGAGGCGATCCTGGGCGATGTCGAGCATCTGCTCGGCGTAGCCCGCTCCCGCGCGCTCCCAATCGATCCGGCCCCGTTCGAGGTTCGGCGCCGGCGCGAGAACGTACAACAGGTCCCGTCCCGCCGGAGCCAACGACGGATCGGTCGCCGTGGGACGGGTGACCAGCAGCGAAGGATCGCGCATCACCTGCCCGCGGACGATGACATCCCCGAACGACTCCGCCCAGGCGGCCCCGAACAGCAGACTGTGGTGCGCCGACCCGGTCTCGGGCGCGCACCCGAAATGGGCGATCACCGCCGACGGGGCGGAGGTCAGCGGAACCGGACGCCGCGGTGTGCGCGCGAGCAGGCGGTACGCCTCGTGCAGTTCCGTTGTCAGCACCACGGCGTCGCAGGGGATTCGCTCGCCGTCCGCGGTGCGCACACCGGTGATCCGCGAGCCCGTGCGCTCCAGGGCGGTCACCGCGGTGTCGTAGCGGAATCGGACCCCCGCTTCGGTCGCGGCGGCAGCCAGCGCATCCGGAAGCGCCCGCATGCCACCCTGCGGAAAGAACACGCCGCCGACGGTGTCCATGTAGGCGATGACGGCGTAGGCGGCCAGCGCCCGGCTGGGGGCGACGCCCGCGTACAGCGACTGAAAGGTGAAGACGCGCCGCAGATCCGGATCGCGGATGTAACGTGCGACCGCGCGATCCCATCGGCCGAAACCGCCCAAGGCGATCAACCGCGCCAGCTCGGGAGTGACCATCGACAGCGGTGAGTCGAAATTCGCGGCGATGAAATGATCCATCTCCGCGCGGTACAGACGCGTCAGCCAACTCCGCAGACGGCGATAGCCGTCGGCCGCGTCGGCTCCTGCGAAGCGGCGGATCTCCTCTTCCATGCGCTCGGCGCCGGTGTGCACCTCCAGCGTCCGGCCTCCGGCGAAATGCGCCCGGTAGGCCGGTTCCACCGGCGTCAACCGCAAGTGGTCGGTGGCCTGCGCTCCGGCTGCCGCGAAGACGTCTTCGACGAGGTCGGGCATGGTCAGGACCGTGGGGCCGGTGTCGAGTCGGTAGCCCGCGAGATCAGCGTGTCCCGCGCGTCCACCCGGTACCGGATCGCGTTCGACGACGATCACCTCGCGGGACCGGCCGATCAAGTGCAAGGCGGCGGACAACCCCGCCAAGCCGGCCCCGACGATCACGACCCGGTCGGTAGCGCCTTCGATTCTGCGCATCGATGAAATCCTCCTGTCAGGCGACGCGTTCGGTGCAGGCGGCGGCCATGTACCCGAGGGCGGCGCGCATCGGCGCGGCGAAGAGCGTGGGAGCGAGTGCATCGCGTGCCCGGCCGACCCGCTCGGCGATCATCTCCTCGATCCGCGCGGGTGCACCGGACTCGGTGATCAGCGTCCGGGCCCTGGTGATCTCCGCGGCGCCGAGCCGAGGGCGGTGCAGCAGTTCCGACAATTCGGCCCGCGCAGGCGAAGTCGCCATCTCCCGGGCGAGGACTACCACGCTGGTCGCCGTGCGTGTCCCGAGATCGGTGTCGACGGGTTTTCCGGTCACGGCTTGCGACCCGAAGATCCCGAGAATGTCGTCGCGCAACTGGAACGCCTCACCGACGGCGGCACCGTAGCGGCCCAAGGCGTCCAGGACGGTCGCGTCGCATCCGGCCATCGCGGCGCCCATCTCCAACGGGCAGCGCACGGTGTAGTTCCCCGACTTGGCTTGTGCGATGGCCAGCACCGCGGCCAGGGGCGGCTCGGTGCGCGCGTCGTTGAGCAAGTCCGCGAACTGGCCCGTCGCGAGTTCCACCCGCATGCTGTCGTAGCCCGGCCACACCCGCGCGAGCGCGCGCTCGGCGATGCCGCTTTCGCGCAGCATCTGCTCGGCCCACACCAGGCACATGTCCGCGAGCAGCGTCGCGGCGGACTCGCCATATCGGACGGAGGAGCCGGGCGCGCCGGTGCCGCGGTGCACCGCGGCGAACCGGACATGGGCGGCCGGGGCCCCGCGCCGGGTCGCGGATTGGTCCATGACGTCGTCCTGCAGCAGCGCGAACGCGTGCAGCAGTTCCAGACCGGCCGCCGCGCGCAGCGCTGCCGGATCGTCCGGTGCCCCGCACAGCCAGCCGAGATACATGAACGTCGACCGCAAGCACTTTCCGCCCAGGGCGTATTGGCGCAGAACGTCTTGCGCGCCCAGGTGGCGAAGCGCGACGGGGCAAGCTCGCGGAAGGAAATCACCGATCTCGTCCAGCACTGCCCGCCGCACCGCATCTCGCCACAGCGGGAAGGAGGTCGCGGTACCGAGGACCGGAGGCGCGCCGCCGGAGTCGGCCACGGCTTCGGGCGACACGATGCTCATTCCCGATCCCTTCGTATGTCTCGTGTAACCACCCGCGCCTCCGCAATGGTTCGCATAAATGATGCACTATCGATGCGAGAAGCAACCCTGCCACATTTGGAAGTCGCCCGCGAAGCCGAAGCCGCCGCTGCAAGTCGGCGGCGTGACACCGGTGACCGCGACCGTTGCACCGGGACCCGCGATGCCGATCGACAACCCGGGGCGCGCGCCGGTTGCCGTGACCGTAGCCCCGGGGCCGATGGCGATCACGGCAGGGCCGGAAAGATCGGCCGAATCGGCGGTCGCTCGACCGCCGTTCTGCGCGATTGCGAGAGCGAGACTGGTCGGCTCGGCGTCGGCACTGGCTGCTCCATCGAAGCCGTAGGCGGCCGCGGCTCCGCCTGCGCCACTGTTCGCCGAGCACGACCCTCCCGCGCCGGTGTCCTGCGTCATCGAAGGACCCGGCGCGGGGCACTCCGCCGGGGCGGCGGTGGCAGTGGGTGCGGCGACCAGCACACCCAGCCAGGCCGCCCCGACGCCGGCCGTCAGTCCGAGTGATCGCCTGAGAGTGAGTCGATCCATGACGTCCTCCGGTAGGAAGCTTGGGCTTATAGGGCTTCACGCTACGCCCTTATTGATGCAAAAGCGATGCATTCCGTCAATTTCTGTAAGGAGCGGACGACGTGCTGATCCGGACGCCGCCGGGAAGCAGCTCGGCCTGCGATGTCATCGAAGCCCGGCCGAGGTCGACGCCCGGCATCTCGCGCCGTGCCCATCCGGGGCGGATGCGATTCGGCGATGGCTGAGGACCAAGCCGCTCGATATACGGTCGGCGCGGTGGTGAGGCGACTCGGCATCGCGGTCGCCACCCCGCGCAGCTGGAATCAGCGCTACGCGATCGGACCGCCGCGAGACCGGCCAGGCGTGCACCGCCGCTATTCCGAAGCGGATATCGCGACCGTGCGGCGCATGATCGAACTCGTCAGGGCCGGTGCCGCGCCCGAGGGAGCCGCACGGCAAGCCCTCGCCGAGGCGCCGGACTCGGCAGCGGACCGCAGCGCCCTGCTTGGAGCGGTCGAACGACTGGATCCCGATGTCGCGCTGACCATCATCATGGCTCGCCTGGCGCGCGACGGGGTCGTCGCGACGTGGAACGAGCTATGCCGTCCGGCGTTCGCGACTCTCGTGACCGGGCAAACCGATGGGCGCGGCCTGGTCGAAGTGGAGCACCTGCTGTCCTGGTCGGTGATCGCGGGACTGCATCGGATGTTCCCGCCGGTCCGGCGTCCGGGATTCCAGCCACCGATCCTCTTGGCGTGTACCGCGGGGGAGGACCACGTGCTGGCTCTGGAAGTGCTGCGCGCCGCGCTGGCCGAGTGCGGCATCGTCGCGTTGCTGCTGGGCGCGGCGGTGCCGGACGCGGCGTTGGCCGACGCCATGGCCCGCCATGACCGGTCCTGCGTGCTCATGCTCTGGTCCCAAGTGCCCGCGACCGCCCGGGCGGAGACGATCCGTGCCGTGTGGCGGGTCGCGGAACGCGTGCTGGTCGCCGGACCGGGGTGGTCCGCGGTCCGGTTGCCGCTCGAGGTGTCCTACGTCCGCACCTTGGAGGAGGCGCTCGGGATCTTGCGTGACCTCGGGCAGGGCACCAGCTGTCCGCTATTGATCCGAGCGGCCGCTGGTGACCGCCCGCATCGGAGCGCCCGCACCGCGACCGTGGCAGCGCGAGAGCCATCCGGTGCGGGCGGGCGAGCCACGACCGCGGCGGAACTCAGCTGCGAGCCGGGACAGTTGTGGCCGATCGCACGTCCGGGAGACCGAGATTGTCGCGCAGAGTGGTGCCGGTGTATTCGGTGCGCAGCGCGCCGCGATCCTGCAACAGCGGAACCACCTTGTCGACGAATTCGTCCAGGCCCCACGGCACCAGGTGTGATCCGAGGATGAAACCGTCGGATCCGTCGTTCTGGACGAACGCGTCGATCTGCTCCGCGACCTGGGCCGGGGTCCCGACCAGGGGACCGCGCTCGAATTGGTCGATCACCACCTCGCGGAGGTTGAGCTTCTTCGCCTCGGCGACCTGCCGCAGACGTTCCACGGTGGCGAAGCGGTCCTGGTGGACGAAGGCGCGCCCCTGAATGATCGGCGCCGCATCGGGATCGGGGTCGATATCGGGCACCGGCCCTTCGGGATCGTAGCCGGACAGGTCGCGGTTCCAGATCTGCTCGAGCAGGATCAGCGCGGTCTGCCCGGTGACCTGCTCGTCGAGGATGGCATGGTGCTTCTCGATCGCCTCGGCCTCGGTGTTGCCTAGCACGAAACTCGCCGACGGAAGGATCTTGATGTCGTCGGCCGCACGTCCCGCCGCGACCGCGCGCGATTTGATGTCGCGGTAGAAATCCGCCGCCTCCGGCAGCTTGCCGTACGGGGAGAAGATCGCATCGGCGTTGGCGGCGGCGAAGGCCCGTCCCTGCGGTGACACCCCGGCCTGCAGGATCACCGGTCTGCCCTGCGGGCTGCGCGGCACGGTGAAACGGCCGGAGATGTCGAACTGGCTGCCGTGGAAGGCGAACGCCCCGGCGTCCGGACGGGCGAGGAACCGCCCGGCGTCCTTGTCGGCGACGATGTCGGCGGCGTCCCACGAATCCCACAGGGCTCGAACAGCCTCGAGGGTCTCCTCGGCGCGGACGTAGCGGTCGGCGGGATCGAGGAATCCGCCGCGCCGGAAGTTCTGTCCGGTGAAGGCGTCGAAGGAGGTCACGACGTTCCAGGCGGCGCGGCCGTCGGACAGGTGATCCAGGCTGGCGAGCTGGCGGGCCAGCTCGTAGGGCTCGTTGAAGGTGGCGTTGATCGTGCCCGCGAGCCCGAGATGCTCGGTGACCGCGGCGATCGAGGCCAGCACGGTGAAGGTGTCGGGACGGCCGATGATGTCCTGATCGAAGATCTTGCCCGCGCGCTCACGCAGGATGAGTCCTTCGGCGAGGAAGAAGAAGTCGAACTTGCCGCGTTCGGCGGTGCGCGCAGTGTGTTCGAAACTGCTGAAATCGATTTGACTGCCCGCGGCGGGATGCCACCAAGCGGTGTGATGATTGACGCCGCCGAGATAGGCGCCCAGGATGACCTGCTTACGGGGGGTGCTCATGGTGGCCTCGCTCAGGCGGTCGCGTAACGGTTGGGGACGTCGGTGGGCAGACCGAGCAGCGCGCGCAGCGGGCCGTCCGGATAGCCGGTGCGGAAGACGCCGCGGCTCTGCAGCGCGGGGATGAGCCGGTCGGCGACCGCTGCCAGGTCATCGACCGCGACACCGGGCCGCAGCCGGAACCCGTCGACACCCTGTTCGCTCCAGTCGGCGAGCAGGTCGGCCAGTTCGTCGGCGCTACCGGCGAAAATCGCTGCGTCGGTGTCGAACTCGGTACCCGCGACGCCGTTGAGCCGCGCGAGGCGCTGTGCACCCGCCTCCTCGTCGGTATCCAGGAAGACGGTGATGTCGGCATAGACCCGCAGCGAGTCGCCGATGCGTTCCACGCGAGCGGCGGCGGCCGCGACCTGTTCCAGGACGGGCCCGGGACCCGCCTCGCGGGTGGGTGTGACGAACACCAGATCCGCGGCGCGTGCCGCGAATTCGTAGACCAGCGGACTGTGCGCGAGAGCCGCCACCACCGGCTGCCCTTGGGGTGGTCGCGGCGTGATCGACGGTCCGCGAACGCTGAAGAAGCGGCCCTCGAAGTCGATGTAGTGCAGTTTGTCGCGATCGATGAACCGGCGGGTGGCCACGTCGCGGATCTCCGCGTCGTCCTCCCAGCTGTCCCACAGTCGCCGCACGACCTCCACCGCGTCGGCGGCTTCGTCGAACAGATCGTGCACATGGCGGGGAAAGGCGCCCGACGCGACCGCTTCCGCGATCTCTGCCGGGGTGAGGTCGCGCACCGCGCGGCGGCCGAAATGGGCGGCTTCCTCCGCGGTGGCGGACACCCGCGCTTGCCAGCCCGCCCGGCCTCGCGAGGTGTAATCGAGCGTGGCGATCGACTTGGAGACGTGGAAGGGTTCGGTATGCGTCGTCGTCACGGTCGGGATGAGCCCGATATGCCGGGTGACCGGCGCGACCCGGGCGGCGATCAGATGCGCATCGATCCGGGCCCGCACCCGGTCGACGACATCGTCGGACGACGCGTGCCGCTCGCCGGGGATGCGCAGGCTGTCCTCGATGCTGACGAAATCGAGCAGTGCGCGCTCGGCGGTGGCGACCAGATCGGTCCAGTACCGCGGACCGAACAACTCGGTCGGCCGGGAATTCGGCTCCCGCCATGCCGCCGGATGCCAGCCCGCCCCGTCGAGGGCGACGCCGAGATGCAGTGGGTTGGATGCCATCGTCTCCCGTTTCTCTCCATGCGCGAATGTCACGCCGTGCAACGCGCGAACCGGCTCTGCCACGCTCCGCGACGGCCCGGGCGAGAATTGCGGGGTTCGGCCGATCGGTGGCGGGGTCGGCCGCAACGGTCGCCGGGGAACGTAAAAGCGGAGGCCACGTGTGGCAAGCGGACGGGCATACGCGGCACGGCGTTCCACGACCAGCGGGAGTCAACGATTGAGATCAGCTCGAGCTATGGGAAATACCCGCGGTGACTCACTGCGGCGGACGCAGAAGGTATTCCCCGGCGAGTTGGACGGCCTCACGCTTGGTGTACCCGGGGTGGTCGGCGACGATGAAGTGGCGGCCGATCGCGAGCGCGAACGTGAGGGTGGCTCGTGCCTCGATTTCGTCGGGGTCGGTGATGAATGCCCCGAACATCCTGCGCAAGAACGCCATTCGCTCGTTGTCGATACGCCGCAGGCGCGTCGCGACGGACTCGTCGTGGCGAGCCCATGCCCGCACCGCCAGATCGATCCGGTGCAGGTCCTCGGCGAAGGTCAGCCGGCCTGCGCGGCGGATCCGGTCGGCGGCATCGCCGCCTTCCGCCTCGGCCTGCGCGAGGACTTCGGTCGAGCAGCGGCGTTCCCACTCGTCGAGCATTTCGGTGAGTAACGCGGGGCGGCCGTCGAAGTACCCGTAGAACCCGCCCTTCGTCACGCCCAACTCCGCGGCGAGCGTCTCGACGCGGACGGCGTCGGGACCGCCGCGGGCGAGGGCGGCCAGACCCGCCTCGATCCAGCGGGCTCGGGTGGTGCGGGGCACTGCGGGAATCGGGTCACCTCCATTGATCGTGCCGGTTCTATACGTTACCGTACAGATCAAGTGTACGGCACCGTATAAACGCTGGGCCGCAACGTGAGCTGCGGAAGTCGTCGCCATCGTCCACGCCGCCCACCGCAGGGTGGGACCGGCCGGAACAATGCCGGAGTAGGAAACGGAAGGTCACCATGAACAACGGAAAGCGATTGCTCCGCTGGGCCGCTGCGATCATGCTCGTGCTGGGAACGGGGCACCTGGCGCTCGTGACGCTCTTCTCCTGGGACGACGTCACCGGCTGGTTCGATCGCGGAATATGGGCAGCCGTCCCGCTCACGCCCGGCGACACCACGCAGACGACGCAGTCCCTGCAGAACGAGCTCACGTTCTGGGCCGGTCCGGGCAGCTTCGCCGTGCCGCTGATCCTGCTCGGCGCGCTGATCTGGCACCTCGCGGGGCGCGGGGTGGCCGTACCCGCGGGCGTCGGCTGGGGGCTCACGGCATGGTGTGTGCTGGGCGGCGTTCTTCTGGTGCCCTCCCCATACTTCGTCGGCGCCGTCGCCGGGGTTCTGGTCGTCGTAGCGGCCAGGAGGACTGCGGGTTCCGATCAGGGTGAGCCGACCGGTCGCGCCGGAATGGACGGAAATGGTCCACTCTCCGGGAGCGCGCAACCGAAAGGAAGAGACACCCACCGATGAGTCATGGCCCCTTCGATTCGACCTACGCGGCCGCGGCGGACCGATACGAGAAGGTCCCGTACCGCCGTACCGGCAACTCCGGCCTCGACCTGCCCGCCTTCTCGTTCGGCTTGTGGCAGAAGTTCGGCACCGACTACCCGTTCGCGACGCAGCGCGAGATCATCCTGCACGCCTTCGACCTCGGCATCACCCACTTCGACAACGCCGACCGCTACGGCCCGCCGCATCGTGCCGCCCAGAAGAACTTCGGCGCGGTGCTCGCCAAGGACCTCGCGCCCTATCGTGACGAGCTGATTCTCTCGACCAAGGCGGGCAACCCGATCGGCCCGAGCCCGTACCTCCGGGGCGGTTCCCGCAAGTCGATCCTCACCTCACTCGACCACAGCCTGCGCGATCTCGGCACCGACTACGTCGACATCTTCTACCATCACAGCCCGGACCCGAGCACGCCGTTGGAGGAATCCGTCGGCGCGTTGGTCAGCGCGGTACAGCAGGGCAAGGCGCTCTACATCGGCCTGTCCAACTACGCGCCCGACCGCACCCACGAGGCCGCCGAACTGCTGCGGCAGGCGGGCGTCCCGCTGCTCATCCACCAGGCCCGCTATTCGATCTACGACCGCCGTCCGGAACGTGACGGCCTGCTGGACACCGCCGGCCAGGACGGCTTCGGCGTGATCGTCTACTCGCCCCTGGCGCAAGGCTTGCTGACCGACAAGTACCTGGAGACCATCCCGGACGGTGCGCGGGCGCAGAACAGTGCATTCCTGTCGCCGGATGTCATCGACGAGACCTACCGGCAGCGAACCACCGCGCTGAACAAGATCGCCGAGGCCCGCGGGCAGTCCCTCGCGCAGTTGGCGTTGCAGTGGGTGCTGCGGCGACCCGAAGTCACCTCGGCGCTGATCGGCGCGAGCTCCACCGCGCAGCTCGACCACAATATCGCGGCGTTGCACTTCCCGGCGTTCACCGACGACGAACTCGCCCTCATCGACGAGCACGGCGTGCACGGGACCGGCCTGAAGCTCTGACGCCACAGCGGGATTCGGGAGGGGCAGCGGCTTGCGCTGCCCATCTCAGCCTCGCAGCAGCGGCAGCAGCTGATCGCCTTGGCGCTCGATCTCCGGCAGGTACGGGGTGTCGGAGAGGACGAAGTGCGTGATGCCGAGGTCCTGATACTTGCGAAGCGACTTGGCGACGTCTTCGGGGGAGCCGACGAGCCACGTGGTACCCGCGCCGGCGCCGCCGAACTTTCCCGGGGTGGTGTACAGGTTGTCGTCGAGCACCTCACCTCGGGCGGCGAGGTCCAGCAGTCGCTGTTGCCCCACGGCCGTTCGGCGGTGCGGGTTCGGAACGGGCGCATGGTGGTTCTCCGCCATGCCCACGACTTTCGCCTCCGCTTCCGCCCACGCCTGTTCCGTGGTGTCACGGACGAAGGTCGTGATCCGCAGGCCGAATTCGAGTGGCGGATGCTCGCGGCCGAGTTCCTCGCTCAGCGACCGCAAACGCTCGATCCGTTCCCGGACTCCCGAAAGGGGTTCCCCCCAGAAGAGCTGGACGTCGGCCTCGGTCGCCGCAACCCGCTCCGCGGCCTCCGACGCACCGCCGAAGTACAACTTCGGGTGGCGCCGGTCGGCGCGAGGCACGATCCGGGGCAGCACGGTGGAATCGGTGACCTGGTAGTGCTCGCCCCGGTAGGTGACGTTCTCCTCGGTCCACAGCCGGCGGACGAGCTGAAGGAATTCTCTGGTGCGGGCGTAACGGTCGGCCTGTTCGCTCTCGCTCTCGCCGTAGGCGCCCAGGTCGTCCTTCCCGGACACGATGTTCACCCGCACCCGGCCGCCCGAGAGATGGTCGAGCGTCGCCGCGGCGGATGCGAAATTCGCCGGCCGCCAGTACCCCGGCCGGATCGCGATGAGCGGCTCGAAGGTCGTGGTCCTGGCGGCCACTGCCGTCGCGACGGTGAGGGTGTCGGGGCGGCCCCATCCGGTGCCGATCAGCGCGCCCTGCCATCCGTGCGCCTCGAGTGCCTTCGCCTGGGCGCTCAAGGTGTCCAGGCTGTTGTGATCGGCCGCGATGGTGTCGCCGCGATGTCCCGCCGTAACCTGATTCGGGATGTACCAGAGGAATTCGAGACTCATCGGGGGATTCCTGTTCGGTGGCGCGATCAACGGGCGAAGCTGGATGGGCTGCGCTCGGTGAACGCGCTCGACCGACGGATCGACCAGCCTTCGGACACCCGAGATTATTAACCTCGAAAGGAGCCCCGACTCGTTGACAGCCGCCGGCTTTCAGCCGGTGCGACCGTGCCTGAACTGCGATGATCCGCTGCGATGAGACATAAATTCAGCGAGATTCCAGGTGCGCTTTCCGCGCTACCCGACCGGCACGATCGGCCTGCCGCCGCCCGGCCCCGGCGCGGGCGGCACCAGCGCGCCTGCGGGCGTATTGGTGTTGGGCGCCGACGCTTTCGGCGGAGGCGCCAGCACCTGCAACGGCAGAGCAGGCGGTGGCGCCGCGGGCCCGCCCCGAGTCTCGGGGACGGGCTTGTCGTTGCCGCATCCAGGAGCTGTCGCCGAGCCCTGGCTTTCGCCGCAGGCAGCTCCCGGACCAGCCGGAACGATCGGTTCGGCGGAGGCGGCGGCCGCGGCGATGATCAGCGAAACCGACACGCCGAGCGGTGCCATCCACAGCCGCCGGCGCCCCATATCGATCACAGCCATATCGGGTCACCGTAGACGGCGACGGAATTGTCGGCCGTAGCCGTGGAGATCGACACGATCGCGAACGACCGCAGGCTCACCGCGCCCGCGCACGCATCGATCTTGATCTGAATCTGATCGACGGAGATCGAACCGTGCGGCCCCGCAAGCGGTTTGGTGCCCATCGTGATGCTGGTGATGGTACCGGGCTTGATGGTCGTGGACATGCTGGGCAGAGCGAGCGCGCTGCCGCCGACCGCCAGGCCGGGCGAGGGGGCGACGGTCACCATGGCGTTCGGGCCGATTGCCCCGGACAAGCCCACGGTGAGGCCGTTGGAGACATCGGCCTGGCAGCCGATCTGGTAGCCCAGCTGCAGCGTTCCGGAGTTCACCGCCTCCCGTCCGTCGCCACTGATGTCGGCCGCCGCCGACAAGGTGACGAACCCCTCCCGAGTGAACGGCGTCGCGGCGAGATTGGGTACGCGTTGCAGATCTTCCGCGGTCTTGCTGATCCGCAACTCCCAACCGTCCTCGGTCTCGACGACGCGAGATTTGTCTGCCACCTGATCTGCGGTCGCGGGTGCGGCGGTGATGCCGAAAGCCGCGGTCGCGGCGATGCCGAGCATCGCCATCGTCGAGCCTCTCAATGAATTCCTTAGTCCTGTTAACAGTCGGACGTGATACTAAGTGACCCGGCACCGGACGAGGAACCCCCATCGCTGGGTGGCAACGAATTTCGCCGCTCGGGTCAGCGGTGGATATATCCGCGGGTGAGCGGTGCGTCATCCAGCCGCGGAGCGATGGACTCACCACCGAGAGCCTGCCGCAGGATCGCTTGTTCGTCCTGGATGACGTGCATCACCGCGTTGATGAGGGCCAGGTGGGTGAACGCCTGGGGGTAGTTGCCCCAATGCCGGCCGGTTCGCGGGTCGATCTCCTCGGCGTAGAGACCCAGGGGGCTGGCGTAGCCGAGAAGTTTCTCGCACAGTTGCTTCGCGCGCGTCTTCTCGCCGATCTCCGACAGCGCGGACACCAGCCAGAACGAGCAGATCGTGAAAGCGCCTTCTTCCCCGGCGCATCCGTCGTCGGTCTCATCGACGCGGTATCGCAGGACGAGGCCGTCTTCGGTCAGTTCGTCGGCGATCGCGAGCACGGTGTTGCGTACTCGCTCGTCGTCGGGTGGCAGGAAACGAACCAGGGGGATGAGCAGGGTCGAAGCGTCCAGCGACGTGCTGCCGTAGTACTGGGTGAACACCCCCCGGGAGTCGACGGCATGGGCGCAGATGTCGGCGTGGATCTCGTCGGCGGCCTTCTGCCAGCGCTGGGCGCGTTCCAGGTCCTGGTGGATGCGAGCCAGCCGGGCGCCGCGATCGGCGGCGACCCAGCACATGACCTTGCTCGAGGTGAAGTGCCGAGGCTCGCCGCGAACCTCCCAGATACCGTGGTCGGGTTCGCGCCAGTAGGTGAGGGCGCTCTTGACCGCACGGCCGAGCAGCGGCCAGGCCCGCGCATCGATTTGATCTTGATGTCGGCCGTAGAGGTACACCGCGTCCAGCGCCGCGCCCCACACGTCGTGCTGGCGTTGCCGGTATGCCTCGTTACCGATGCGCACCGGGCTCGCGTTGTCGTAGCCGCGCAGGTGCGGGAGGGTCTGCTCGGTGAGGTCGGTTTCGCCGCCGATGCCGTAGACGATCTGCATGTCCCGGGCTTCTTCGGTCAGATCGAGGATGTAGGAGAAGAAGTCGTTCGCCTCCCAGGTGAAGCCCAGGGTGTACAGGCCCCACAAGGCGAATGCCGAGTCGCGGATCCAGGAATAGCGATAATCCCAATTCCGCTCTCCGCCAGGGGTTTCCGGCAGGGACGTGGTGGCGGCCGCGGCGACGGCGCCGGTGGGGGCGAAGGTCAATCCTTTGAGCGTCAGCGCGCTGCGAGTGAGTTCCGCGGTCCACGGGTGGTCCGGGAATCGCCCACCGGCCAGCCAGTGCCGCCAGTGGTGGATCGTTCGCAGCAGCCGCTCCTCGGCCTCCTCGACGTCGCCGGGAGCGTCGCGACTTCCCCAGGCCAGCGCGCAGAAGCGCGTGTCACCGGTCTTCAGCAAGGTGCGGGCGACCGCGTGGGTGCCTTCCAAGCCCAGGCGCATGTCCGTGCTCAACGTCAGCTGGAGGTCGGTCCCGTCGGCGTCGGCCTGCGCGAGGTAGTAACTGCCGAGGTAGTTCCACCGGGCGCGATACCTGCCGTAGCCGAACGCCGGTTGGCAATCGAGCCCGAATTGGATCTGGCCGGTCTCGCAGTGCACCGTCCGCAGCAGGATGTGCTCGGCGTCGTAGTCCGTTGGCGTGCGCCGATGGGCGCTGCGGCCCGGTGTCTGGTGCCGCCACGGCCCGACCAGCAGCACGTCGCGCACCGTCGCCCATCCGTCGCCGCTGCGCCAGCTCGTCTCCATGACCATCGTGCCCGGGATGTAGCGGCGATCGGTGGGCACCATGAAATCGGCGGGAGCGAACCGGAACGAGCCGGCGGACCGATCGAGGATGGCCGCGAAGACACTCGGCGAGTCCATCCGCGGCAGGCACATCCACTCGATGGCCCCGCTGGGGGAGATCAGTGCGGTGACCTCGCAATCGGAGATGAACCCGTAGTCGTCGATGCGTGGAAACGCCGTGAGCCGCGGTGCGCGTTCGAACTCGGTCATGCGTTTCTCCCTCGTCTTCTCGGCGCGAATCCGGCCGGTCATCCACCGGCGCTTACCTGCTGCACCGCCTCTCTTGCCGGGAGACACCGCGAGCGGTATCGAGGCATGGGTGATGTGACGCTGCCCTCAGCCCATCACCTGCTGGGTCGGCTCGGCAAGCACTGCGCGCTAACGATGGTCGCCGGCCGGGCGCGCCTGCGGGCTGACCAGCCGACGAGCGGCCAGCACGGTGGCGGCCCGTCGTTCGGCGACGTTGTGGTGGTCGGTGCGGGTGGCGTGCATGGCTGCCGTGCGTGCGAGATCGGTCAGCATGACGATCAGGGTGATGGGCTGGAAATCCCCGGTAACCAGCCCCTGGTCTTGCCCCCGCCGAATCTCGGCCAGCTTTCCCGCGATGATCCGGCGGATGGCCTCTTCGGCGGCGGGTATGTGGGTCTGCTCGATCTCTGCCCAGGCCTGTAGCCGGGCGTTGTCGGGGTGCGCGACGTAGTGGTCGAAGAGCCGGCCCACATAACCGGGCAGGTCCGCGGCGTCGAGGGCGGTTTCGTCGGTCGTCTGGGTGACCCATTCCTCGGTGACCGCCGCGTACAGCTCGTCTTTACCCGCGAAGTACGCGTAGAGCCGGTCCTTGCTCGCCTTGGCGGCGTCGGCGATGCGATTGACGCGCGCTCCGGCGATGCCGTACTGGGCGAACTCCGCTTTGGCCGCGACGAGGATTCGTTCGCGGGTGGCCTGACCTGCTGCGCGCATGGCCGCATCCTATCTTGCCGAACCGTTTGGTTCGGATATACAGTTGCCGAACCAAATGGTTCTGGAATTGCACCGGGAACGAGGATGGCTATGGGCTCTGTGGGGACTGGCTGGCGGGATCTCGCCGCGCGGGAGAGCGGGGTGACGGCGGCCGAGTTGGATGCCTTGTGGACCGACCTGCCGGTGGCGCGCGCCGAGGACATCCTGGGCGAATGGAAGGGGGCGGCATTCCCGACCGGCCATCCGCTGCGCAAAGCGTTGTCGGCGAGCCGCTGGTACGGCAAGACCTTTCACAGTCTGCTGGACGCGAAGCCGTTGATCTGCCGCGCGGAGGACGGATCGCTGTTCTCCAACGTCGAGCTCGGTGGCGGTGGGGAAGCCACGCTGTGGAACATCGAATTCCGCGGTGAGGTGACCGCCACCATGGTCTACGACCGCCGCCCGGTCTTCGACCACTTCAAATGGCTCGACGAGAACACGCTGATGGGCATCATGAACGGCCGGCCCGAACTGGTGCTGGCCGATGGCGAGTACTTCTACTTCCTGCTCGAGCGGGCCTGAGCGATGGTCACCACCACCGCGGTGCTTTCGCGTGACCCGGCCGCGCCGTTCACCGTCGAAACCGTCGAGATCGACGACCCCCGCGACGACGAGATCCGCGTCCGCATCCAGGCCACCGGCATCTGCCACACCGACCTGGTCACCAGGGCGGCGGGTGCGACCGACCATCCGGTGCTGCTCGGGCACGAAGGCGCCGGAGTGGTGGAGGCCGTCGGCGCGGCGGTGACCGGTGTGCGCCCCGGCGACCGGGTTGTGCTGACCTTCCGGCACTGCGGCACGTGCCGCAACTGCCGAGCCGGACGGCCTGCGTATTGCGTGCGAGCGGCGAAACTCAATCAGTTCGGCGCCCGGGCGGACCGATCCGCTCGGGTCACCGTCGCGGGAACCCCGGTGCGGGATGGGTTCTTCGGCCAGTCCAGCTTCGCCGCGTACGCCTTGGCCACCGCCGACAACACCGTGGTCATCGACACCGAAGTCGATCCGGCCGTCCTCGCCCCGCTGGGCTGCGGGTTCCTCACCGGCGCCGGAGCGGTGCTCAATGTGCTGCGTCCGGACCGGGATGCTCGCGTCGTCGTCTACGGCGCGGGCGCGGTCGGAATGGCGGGCGTGCTGGCCGCGCTGGTGTGCGAGGTCGACGAACTGGTGGTGGTGGAACCGTCACCGGTGCGGCGGGCGCTCGCGCTGGAACTGGGAGCCACCGCCGCCCTGGATCCGGCAGCCGACGATGTCGTGCCCGCGATCCGAAAGCTGACCGACGGCGGGGCGAGTCATGCCCTCGACACCACCGGGTCGGCGCGGGTGCTCGCCACCGCGGCTGCCGGAGCGGCGATCGGCGGCACGGTGGTGGCGGTCGGGCTGGGTACCGGGGTCCCCGACATCGACCTGCGGGACATCGTGCTGGGCGGCAAAGCGATCCGCGGTTGCCTCGAAGGCGACGCGGTGCCCGCGACCTTCATCCCGCACCTGCTGGACCTGCACGCCGCCGGGCGGTTCCCCATCGACCGGCTCGTCACGACGTACCCGCATACCGACATCAACGCCGCGCTCGCGGACCAGCGTGCGGGCATGGTCGTCAAACCGGTTCTGACCTGGTGATCTGACCTGGTGAGGTGATCGCGCTTCCCCGCAACGGGAACAGATCGCTGTGCTGAGCAAACGAGGTGCAGGACGCCATCTCGACACCGACATCGGCGTATGGGCGGCCACGGCCCGGTGACCGAGGCCGGAAGAGGGAGGCACGGACACGGAGCGGCCGGTGTCTCCAGCGCACCGACCGACCCGTTCGACGCCAAGCCGAGCAGCAGGCGCCGCAACCCCCGGTCAGCGCAGGCGTGCGGCGATAGTGGTGGCGACGTCGATGGTTTTGGCGCATACGTCCCAGTCGACGCCCGTAGCTATCCCGGATACGGCGATTCCCAGGTAGAACGATCCTCCTGATGGTACGGACACGTGAACATCGCAGCTGCCGTTGCGGCCGTCCGGACGGGTGCTCGGCTCGAGCACGGCGCGGTGTCCCGCGACCGTGATCTCCCGCGCGAGCGGATCCCGCACCCGGCGCTGCCCGAGATCGCCGAGGCCGGTGGTCTGGGGCGCGAATCCGATGGTGAAGCCGCCGGACACCCCGGTCTGGATGGAAGACCAGGAGCAGCGGGGCAGCTGCTGCGGCGGCGTGGCCGCCTTGGCGTCGGGTTCGAGTACGTAGCGGGCGATATCGTCCGGGCCGAGCACGCTGCACGGATGATAGGTGAGGTCGGCCGGCGTCCACGGCTGCGGCGGCAACGGCGCGACCGACGACGTGGTGACGTCGCCCGGCGACCCGACCGGCGGACGGTCGTCGGTGTCGCACCCGACCACCGTCATCGTGGCCACCAGACCGCACATCACCCCGGACAACCATCGGCGTCGATCACGCCAAGAATTCGGCATCGGCAATCCTCCCTGCCCCGATCACACCAGGTTCGCGGCGAGCCGGCCACTCACGCGCTCTCCACGCGCGGCTCCGCTACGACGAGCACTTGGATCTGTACTACTTCGCCTGGTTGGCGGGGTGCAAAAGGGGGATATCCGCGAAAGGGCCGGATGCATGTGAGACATGCGGCTGCCGAGAATGCGGAAAGGGGCTGGCATGGTGTCGAGCACGCTCGCCGCGCTCTACCAGGCGTCGGCTGAGGGGCCGCCCGGCCTGCTGCCCGCGCGCCAGCAGATGGCGTTCTCGCTGGGGTGGCACATCGTGCTCGCCTGTTTCGGGGTCGCTTTCCCCGCCATGATCTATGTGGTGCATCGCCGTGGCATCGTCCGCGACGACCGGACGGCCCTGGGATTGGCGAAGCGGTGGGCGACGGTTTCGGCGATCCTGTTCGCGATCGGCGCGGTCTCCGGGACGGTGCTGAGCTTCGAAATGGGCTTGCTGTGGCCGGGGCTGATGGGCCGCTACGGCGACGTGCTGGGTTTGCCGTTCGCCTTCGAAGGGCTTTCGTTCTTCATCGAAGCGATCTTCCTTGGCATCTATCTCTATGGCTGGGGTCGCATGGCCCCGCGCCTGCACCTCGCCATGCTCGTGCCGATGGGCGTCGCGGGGGTGATCGGCACCTTCTGCGTGGTCAGCGTCAACGCGTGGATGAACAACCCGACCGGCTTCCGCCTCGTCGACGGCGAGGTGACCGAGGTGAATCCGTGGCGAGCGATGTTCAACGACGGCGTCTACCTGCAGTTCGCGCATATGTGGGTCGGGGCGTTCATGGTCGTCGGATTCCTGGTGTCCGGGGTCTACGCGGCCGGTCTGCTGCGGGGACGTCGCGACGCACACCATCGGCTGGGGTTCACGGTCCCGTTCGTCTTCGCTACCGTCGCCGCGCTCGCGCAGCCCCTCATCGGACATGTCCTCGGAATGCGCGTGCACGACACGCAACCGTCGAAGCTGGCCGCGTTCGAACTCGCCCCCGCCGCGGAAGGGCCCGCCCCGCTGCGATTGGGCGGCGTCCTCGTCGACGGTGAGGTCAGGGGTGCGCTCGAGATTCCGCGCTTGGGTTCGATCATCGCCCGCAATTCCCTGACCGCCCCGGTCCCGGGTCTGGATGCCATACCTCCCGAGGATCGTCCGCCGGTCAACCTCACCCACCTCGCCTTTCAGAGCATGGTCGCCATCGGCACCCTGCTCGCGCTCATGGTGACCGTGTTCTGGCTGCTGCGCTGGCGGCGGCGCGACCTGCTGGCCGAACGCTGGTTCCTGGTCGCTGCGGTAGCCGCGGGGCCCTTGGCGATTCTCGCGCTGGAGTGCGGCTGGATCGCCACGGAAGTAGGCCGTCAGCCGTGGACGGTGTGGCAGGTGCTGCGCACCACCGACGCTGCCAGTACGAGCACCGGCCTCTGGTGGAGTTACGTCAGCGTGCTGCTGGTGTACGTCGGGATGACGGTGGGTGCGATCGTCGTCCTGCGTTCCATGGCCCGGCGCTGGCGCACCGGCGCCACGACCATCACCGCCCCTTACGGGCCGGGAGCGTCGCCGGTCGACCAAGCGCAGCGTGCCCGCAGCGTCGGAACGGGGTGACCGATGGATCTTTCCGACGTGGTCGCGACGGCGATGTTCACCGGGGTGGTGCTGTACGCGCTGTTCGCCGGCGCGGACTTCGGCTCCGGATTCTGGGACCTGACCGCGGGCGGGCCCCGGCGCGGCAGCCGCCTGCGCGTGCTCATCGACCACAGCATCGGACCGGTCTGGGAAGCCAATCACGTGTGGTTGATCTACATCCTGGTGTTCTTGTGGACCGCTTACCCGACGGCGTTCGCCGCGATCATGACCACTTTGTTCATCCCGATGAGTCTGGCCCTGCTCGGTATCGTGCTGCGCGGGGCGAACTTCGCGTTCCGTAAGTACTCCGCGACTCTGCGCCAGGCTCGCCTCTTCGGCGCCCTGTTCGCCGGCGCGTCGCTCATCACGCCGTTCTTCTTCGGCACCGCCGTCGGCGCGATCGCCTCCGGGCGGGTGCCCGCCGAGGGGTACGGCGACCGGGTGCGGTCGTGGCTGAATCCGACCTCGATCCTGGGCGGGACGCTGGCCGTCGGAACGTCCGCGTTCCTCGCCGGGGTCTTCCTCACCGCCGACGCCGCGCGTTCGGGCGACGACACACTCGCCGGTTACCTGCGCTCCCGCACCCTGATCGTCGGTGGCGTGACCGGGGCGGTCGCGATCGCCGCGATCGCCCCGATCCGGCACGACGCACCGACCCTGGGCTCCGGACTGCTCGGGCGCGCCTTGCCGCTGATCGCGCTCTCCGCCGCCGCCGGTGTGCTCACCCTGGTGCTGGTGTACCGTCGCCGATTCGCGTGGGCCCGCGTGCCCGCGACGGTCGCGGTCGCCGCGATCGTCATCGGGTGGGCGGTCGCGCAGACGCCGTGGATCCTGGTCGACGAGATGCTCATCGCGGATGCCGCGGGTGCCCGAGCGACTCTGGTCGGATTGCTCGCCGTGGTCGCGGTCGCCGCCGTCACGGTGCTTCCCGCGCTGACCTATCTGTTCTGGCTCACCCAGACCGACGCGTGGGTCCGCGACGAGCCCGCTCAGGTCCGATCTCCGGAGAAGGCGTAGCACCCTTGCCGGCGGTGAACCGTGTGACGGGAATCCCATGCGAGTACCGGAAGAACGGTTTGTTTACGGTCGCCCGTGGTACCCGGTGCACGTATCGGCCCGACAGCGCGGTCGTGCCGGTACGCAACCAGGGCCCACCGCTCGATGACCGGAGCGGGAGGCGCCTCTTCCGAGGGATTGACGGCGCAAAGGATTGCATCGTGATCGAGGACGCGAACGTGCCCAGCATCGACGACGACCGAGAGCGGATCATCTGGCCCGAGTCCAGCGCTTTGAGCGCATGGTGGGCGGATGTCATGGGCCACCGATTCCCCCGCGCGGAGACCACGACGCCGAGTTGACCCCATCCCGGCGGCCGGCGTCCCGTCGCGGCTGCCGTTCGTCGGTCGCGAGGTGTCGACCGGATCCCGGATCCGAGCGCTACGCCGCATCTCTTCCGGTAGCGGCCGTTCGAATCATGCCGATGACCACCGAAGAGACGCGCTGGCGACGTCTCGTGGGGCCAGCCACGGCGGAGACCGCGCGGCGTTCCCGCGAGATGTCGCCGCGGTAGATGCCCACGGCAACCGCACCGTCCCGTCGGCAGATGGTTCGTCGTGCGGCCGTGCTACATGCCGGAGCCTTCGGGCGCCGGTGACCGGCGCAGCGCGAGTAGCCTGTCGACCAGCTCGATCGCCGTCAGCGTCGACGGTACGGAGTCGGCGACGCGGATCTGGGCGGCGAGGCCGGCGGGGCAGCCGGGCCCCGGCCGGGAGGTTGTCGCGCATGCCGTACAGCCCTCGACGGCATCGGCGAGGTGGGCTTCGACATTGCGCGCGTCGAGCGCGGCGATCAAATCGAGCCCACTCAAGAAGTTGATCGGCATGTCGATGGTTTCCTCCGGCTCAATGTCCGATCGGGCGGCGAGTCGCCCACGATTGTCGCGGTCTTTTCCGCACCACGCAGCGCGACTCGCCTGAACGCCGGGTGGTGCGAGGCGGGCTGGCACCTGGCGGGGTGGCGATCCGTTGGGCGGCCGACGGCATTGTCGGCCTCCGACGTCATTGTCGGGTCGGATGTCCTGCGACGACTTTGTCGTACGGACGACGCGCAGCACGTGTTTATATAGGCTCCGCATCGGTAATGTAACAGATGGATATACCTGCGGGGAACCCGTCAGCGAACTTCTATACGACGAGTTACGCGCCTGCCTGTGCCCGGTTTCGAGAGCATGGGAGCGCGGTGGGTAAATCACCAGCGACGCATCGCAACGGTATGGTCTCCACACTTGGTCCGGCGACGATCGTCGGCTTGTTCGGTGCGTTGTGCGCTCCGCTCAGGCGGGCGGCGTGCGCAGCAACCGAGCCCGCCGGGTGAGGGTTAGCCCGATGCCCTCGGCGGCCGCGCGGACGGAGGCCGCGTGGGCATCGGGATGGAACCGGTGGGACGGGCCTGCCACGCTGATCGCGGCCACCACTCGGTCGCCCTCACGAACCGGGGCGGCCACGCACACGAGGCCGGGAGTCGATTCCTCGAATTCGAAGGCCACGCCGTCGGCCGCGATGCGATCGAGCTGCTGGCGCAGCGTGCCCGGCAGGACCATAGTCCGCGGGGTGTAGCGACGAAGCGGTCCGGCCAGCACTTTTTCGCGAAGTGCCGGATCGGCGTTGGCCAGCAGCACCTTGCCGATGGCCGTGCAGTGCACCGGCATGCGCCCCCCGATCCGCGACGGAGCGCTGGCCTGCCTGCGCCCGCCGATCTTGGTCAGATATACGACCTCCATGCCGTCGAGAACGCCCAGATGCGTGGTCTCGTGCATGCGGGCGTTCAGCTCCTCGAGGAACGGAATGGCCACCTCCAGCAGACTCCGCTCGACCGACGCGCGCATACCCAGCTCGAACAGATAGCCGCCGAGCCGATACCCGGCATCGGTGCGGTCCAGCAGCCGCACCGTCACCATATCGGCGAGCACGCGGTGCAAGGTGCCCTTCGGAATGCGGGTCCGTCGCGCGAGTTCGGCGAGACTCAAGGCCGTGTCGTCGATGGCGAACGCCTCGAGCACCGCCATGATCTTGCCCAGCACGGTCGTACCGTCGACCGCACGGCCTGCGAACGCGGATGACACCGTAGACCTCCGAACCTTTTCGGCACCCCGGGTCACTCTACCGGTGCGGCGTTCGGCTCAGTGGAACGCATTGCTGGCGGCGCGGTCGCGGCCGCGGCGACAGTGAGACCACTGTTTCGCCCTCCTCACCAGAATCCGGGACTGCCGATGCCAACACCTCCAGACCTCGACCGACGCTCCGCGACCGCGGACACGGCCACGCTCGCGGCCGGCCGGCTCAGCGCCGCTGCCCGCTCCGGCACCCCGTGCGCACCGGTACGCGACTTGATCGGCGCCGACGACATAGCCGCCGCGTACGCGGTGCAAGAGCTGCTCACCGCCGAGCGCATCGCGGCGGGCGCCGAAGTCGTCGGACGCAAGATCGGCTTGACCTCCCCGGCGGTACAGCGACAGCTCGGCGTCGACCAACCCGACTTCGGCGTGCTGTTCGATGACATGCGCTACCGGCAGGCCACGCCCGTGCCGCTGAGCCGGTTGCTGCAACCGAAGGTCGAAGCGGAGATCGCGTTCGCGCTCGCGGCGGACCTGGTCGACGGCCCACTCGACGCGGAGCAGGTGCGCAGCGCGGTCGACTATGCGGTTGCCGCACTGGAGATCGTCGACAGCCGCATCGCCGGCTGGGACATCACGTTCGGCGACACCGTCGCCGACAACGCCTCGAGCGGCCTTTTCGTTCTCGGCACCGATCGCCGCACCCTCGATTCCTTCGAGCCCGTCGCGGCACAGATGCGGATGGCGATCGACGGTGCCGAGGTGTCGACCGGAACCGGCGCCGCCTGCCTCGGCGATCCGCTGCACGCGCTGGCCTGGCTGGCCCGCACCACGCGGGAGTTCGGCCGTCCCCTGCGGGCTGGTCAGGTCGTTCTCTCGGGAGCGCTCGGACCGATGGCCGCCATCGAAGGCCCCGCAACCGTCACCGCGGACATCACCGGGCTCGGTTCGGTGACCGCGACCTTCATCCAGGAGTGAACCCATGAACGACAGCCCCGCCAAGCTCGAAGTCGCGGTGATCGGATCGGGCAACATCGGCACCGATCTGATGATCAAGGTGATCCGGCACTCGGAGGTGCTGAAGATGGGCGCCATGGTCGGTATCGACCCCGGATCCGACGGCCTCGCCCGCGCGCGCAGGCTCGGGGTCCCGACCACGGCCGACGGCGTCGAGGGACTGCTGAAGCTGCCGAACTTCGACGACATCGAGGTGATCTTCGACGCGACTTCCGCCAAAGCCCACGCCGCGCACGCCGCGGTGCTCGAACCGCTCGGCAAACGCCTGATCGATCTGACGCCCGCCGCGCTCGGCCCGTTCGTCGTACCGGCGGTGAACCTCGACGAACATCGTCATGCGCCCAACGTCAACATGGTGACCTGTGGTGGCCAGGCCACCATTCCGATCGTCGCCGCCATCTCCCGCGTCACACCGGTCGCTTACGCCGAGATCGTCGCGTCCATCGCCTCGAAATCCGCCGGACCGGGTACGCGCGCCAATATCGACGAGTTCACCGAGACCACCGCGCACGCGATCGAATCGGTCGGCGGCGCCCGGCGCGGCAAAGCCATCATCATTCTCAATCCGGCCGACCCGCCGCTGATCATGCGCGATACGGTGCTGTGCCTGGTCACCGCGCCGGATTCCGGTACCCACCAGGCGATTCGCGAATCGGTGGAGCAGATGATCGCGCATGTGGCGACCTATGTGCCCGGCTATCGCCTCAAGCAGCAGGTCCAGATCACCGCCGTCCCAGAAGACCAGCCGGTGCACACGCTGCTCGGCCCGGACGCGGCGGCCTCGCCCACCCACCAGGTGACGGTCTTCCTCGAAGTCGAAGGAGCCGCCCACTACCTACCGGCCTACGCGGGCAATCTCGACATCATGACCTCGGCGGCCGTGCGCTACGCCGAATCCATCGCCGACACGATCGCCGCACCGGCAGAACAGGGAGCGCTCCGATGACCACCCAGCTGTTCATCCAAGACGTCACACTCCGCGACGGCATGCACGCGGTGCGCCACCGCATCACTCCCGACGACGTCGGGCGGATCGTGGCCGCGCTCGACGCGGCGGGGGTCGACGGCATCGAGGTCGCCCACGGCGACGGCCTCGCCGGAGGTAGCTTGAACTACGGCCCGGGGAGCAACACCGATTGGGAGTGGATCGAAGCCGCCGCCGCGAATCTCACGCACGCCAGGTTGACCTCCCTGCTGTTGCCAGGCATCGGCACCATCGAAGAACTGAAGCACGCCTACCGACTGGGCGTCCGGTCGGTGCGGGTGGCCACGCACTGCACCGAAGCCGATGTGTCCGCCCAGCACATCGCCACCGCGCGGGAACTCGGCATGGACGTCTCCGGGTTCCTGATGATGTCGCACATGGCCGAACCAGCTCGCCTGGCCGAGCAAGCGAAACTGATGGAATCCTATGGGGCGCAGTGCGTCTACGTCACCGACTCGGGCGGCCGGTTGACCATGAACGGTGTCCGTGACCGGGTCCGTGCCTACCGTCAGGTGCTCGATCCGGGCACCGAGATCGGCATCCACGCGCACGAGAACTTGTCGTTGTCGGTGGCCAATTCCGTTGTGGCCGTGGAGGAAGGTGTCACCCGGGTGGACGCCTCGCTCGCCGGGCACGGGGCCGGGGCGGGCAACTGCCCGATCGAACCGTTCGTCGCCGTCGCCGACCTGTACGGCTGGAAGCACAACTGCGATCTGTTCGCTCTGCAAGACGCCGCCGACGACCTGGTGCGGCCATTGCAGGATCGCCCGGTGCGCGTGGACCGGGAAACCCTGACTCTCGGGTACGCCGGGGTCTACTCGTCCTTCCTGCGGCATGCCGAAACCGCCTCGCGGCGCTACGGAATCGACGTGCGCACGATCCTGCTCGAGGTGGGACGCCGCGGACTGGTCGGCGGGCAAGAGGACCTCATCGTGGACATCGCCCTGGATTTGGTCGCCGCGTCCAGCAGCTCCGCGGACTGACCGCGTCGACCTCTCCGATGGTGGTGGTCGTCGTCACCGAGCCGAGGCCCTCCCATGATTGCGTTGCACGCGTGCGAGACTCGGGGACGATGCTCACCTACTTTCAAGCGACTGTCATCGGTGCGGTGCAGGGTGTCACCGAACTGTTCCCGATCTCCAGCCTCGGCCACTCCGTGCTGGTCGCGGCGTGGCTGGGCGGCGATTGGGAGAAGCTGACCGGCGAGGGCGAATCCGGCACACCGTATCTGGCGTTCGTGGTGGCGCTGCACGTGGCGACCGCGGTGGCGCTGCTCGGCTACTACTGGCGCGACTGGTGCGCGATCGTCGCGGGTCTGTTCACCACGCTGCGCACCGGGCGGCTCGACACCATTCCGCAGCGGCTGGCGTGGCTGATCGTCATCGCCACCGTTCCCGTCGGCGTCCTCGGCTTTCTGCTGGAGCATCCGCTGCACGCCTTGTTCGGGACGCCCGTCTACGCCGCCTTCTTCCTGGCGCTCAACGGTGTCGTGCTGATCATCGGCGAGGGATTGCGCCGTCGGAACGAGCCGTCCCTGGCCGAATACGGCCGACGGTTCGCCCGGCAGGAAGCCCGGCGCGGCACGCTCACCGCCGAGGCGGAGACCCGTCGCCAATCCGACCGGCCGCTGGCCGCCCTCGGGGCACGGGATGCCCTGGGGATCGGTTTCGCCCAAGTCGGCGCGCTGCTGACCGGTTTCAGCCGTGCTGGCCTGACCATGGTCGGCGGCTTGTGGCGTGGTCTCGCGCACGAGCACGCGGCCAAGTTCGCCTTCCTGCTGGCCACCCCGGCGATTCTGGGCGCGGGTCTGCTCGAGATTCCCGAACTGGTGGGTCCGAGGACCGAGGGCATCCGCGGGCCGGTGCTGGTCGGCGCCATCGTCTCCGGAGTGTCGTCCTGGCTGGCAGTACGGTTCCTGGAGCGGTACTTCCAGACCCGCACCCTCCTGCCGTTCGCGGTGTATTGCATCGCCGCCGGGGCTGTCTCACTCGTCCACTTCGGCTGAGGTCGCCTGGACGGAGGTCTACGGCCCGGCTCCGGCGAGCCGGGCCGATCAACCGGTTACGCGCATTCGTCGGTCGGCACCTCACTGTCGTCATCCAGGACGACCGATGCGCCGACGCTGCCGGCGGCGACCAGTTCGATCAGAGCGGCGGACGATCCCGGTTCCTCGCGCTGCACTATTTCGGACTCGTAGGTGAGTTCGGCACCGTCGCGCAATTGCGCGGCCGCGGCCGCCAAATCGTCATAGCTCAGGGTCTGCTCCCCGACGAAAGCCGCGTCGCTGCCGCGCAGGGCGCGGGTGCGGTGGGCGTAGGTGACCGGGCGGGGGGATTCGGCGGCGATCTCGGCGACGAGGGTGGGGTCGTCGAGGGCGAGCCAGTCCAGCGCGCCGGTCGAGCCGGAGCCGCCGGTCGTGAGACCGATCTTGATCTCCGGTTCGTGCGGCAGCGGTGCGTCGAGTGCGTCGACCGGGACGACCGCGGCGCCGGTCTTGAGGACGGCCCAGGTGGCGATGACCGCCTCGATGCCGCGGTCCAGCCGCAGCGCGACGCCCGCGCCCGGTCCGCAGCCGCGCGCGATGAGAACCCGCGCCAACCGCGACGAACGCGTCTCCAAACCGTGGTAGGACAGCTCCTCGTCGCCGGACGCGACGGCGGGGGCGTCGGGGTCGTCCTCCACCGCGGCCACGAGTGCTTGGGTGAGCGTGGTGCCCGCGGTCGTGGCCGAACTCTGCGGTGGAGCGGCATCCCTCTTGGCCGTGCCGAATTCCCGTTCGGCGTCGTCGAGGATGTCGATGTCGCCGATGAGGGTGTGCGGGTCGGTGGCGATGGTGGTGAGGATGCGTTCGAGTCGGCGGCCGAGGGTTTGGACGGTGGTTTCGTCGAACAGGTCGGTGGCGTAGGTGAACACGGTGTCGAGTTCGCCGGGGGTGCCGTCGTCGCGGTGGTGGGGGTTGACGTTGACCTGCAGGTCGAATTTCGCTGCGACGCTGCCGGTGTCGAGCGCGGCGACGGTCAGGCCGGGCAGCCGCAGGGTGGGTTGTTCGTTGTTCTGGAACGACAGCACGACGCCGAACAGGGGGTTGTGGGTGGTCGCGCGGCCGGGGGCGACGACTTCCACGACGCGTTCGAAGGGGATGTCGGCGTTGGCGAAGGCGGCCAGGTCGGTTTCGCGGGCTTGGTCGACCAGTTCGGTGAAGCTCATGCCCGCCTCGACGCGGGTGCGCAGGGCGAGGGTGTTGACGAACATGCCGACCAGGTCGTCGAGCACGCGTTCGCCGCGTCCGGCGATGGGTGTGCCGATGGCGACGTCCGGGTCGCCGGACAACCGCGCCAGCAGCACCGCCAAGGCGGCGTGCACGACCATGAACAAGGTGCAATTGTGCTCGCGCGCCAGGGCCGTGAGGGCCTGATGGATTTCCGGAGACAGGGCGAAGCCGGTATGGGCGCCGCGCATCGAAGCCACCGCCGGGCGGGGCCGGTCCAGCGGCAGGTCGGATTCCCCGGTCAGTCCGTCGAGTTGACTGCGCCAGTAGGCCAGTTGGTGGGCGGCGACGGAGGTGGGGTCGTCGTCGGTGCCGATCACACTGCGTTGCCAGATGGCATAGTCGGCGTACTGCAGTTCCAGCGGCGACCAGCGGGGGGATTCGCCGCTGCTGCGGGCCAGGTAGGCGGTCACCAGATCGCGCGCCAGCGGCGCCATGGACGCGCCGTCGGCGGCGATGTGGTGGGCGACCACCGCCAGCAGATGCTCATCGGCGCCGGCCCGCGCGAGCAGTGCCCGCACCGGCACCTGCTCGGTGACATCGAACCCGGTCAGCATCAACTCCGTCACCTGGGTGAGCGGGTCGTCGGTGGCGGTGATCTCCAGCCCGCCGGGCAGGGCTTGCTCCACGGGGAGGATCTGTTGGTACGGCAATCCGCCCGGCCCGGCCGGATACCGGGTGCGCAGCGATTCGTGGCGTTCGAGCACGTCCGCCATGGCGGACCGCAATGCGGCGACATCCAATTCCCCGGTCAACCGGATCGCCATCGGAATGTTGTAAGCAGGGGAGGCTGGGTCGAACTGGTTGAGCACCCACATCCGTTGCTGCGCCAGCGACAACGGGATCGGTTCCACCCGCTCGGCGCGCGAAAGGTGGGGGCGGGCGCCGCCCCCGGCGCCGGGCACCACCCGCGCGGCCAGCGCTGCCACCGTCGGCGCTTCGAACAGCTCGCGCACCGCCACATTCGCGTCCAGCGCCTCGTTGATCCGCGCCACCGCCCGCGTGGCGACCAACGAGTTACCGCCCAACGCGAAGAAGTCGTCGTCCAAGCCGACCTCTGGCGCACCCAGCAACGCGGCGAACACTTCCGCCACCGCCTGCTCCACCGGCGAACTCGGCGCGCGGTAGGCGACCGCGCTGCTGATCTCCGGTGCGGGTAGCGCGCGGCGGTCGAGTTTGCCGTTGGGGGTCAGCGGCAGCGTTTCCAGTGTGACGACCGCGTCGGGGACCATGTAGCCGGTGAGGAACTGCGCGAGTTGCGCGCGGATCGCGGCCGGATCGATGGTGGCGCCGGTGTCGGCCACTACATAGCCGATGAGGCGTTGACCGGTGTGCTCGTCGTCGCGGACCAGCGCGACCGCCTGACTCACTCCCGGGCAGCGCAGCAGCGCCGCTTCGATCTCGCCGAGTTCGATACGAAAACCACGCAATTGGACCTGCTGGTCGCCACGCCCGGCGTACTCGAGGACGGCGTCGTCGCCGCGTGTACGCCAGCGGCCGACATCACCCGAGCGATACATTCGCGACCCCGGCGCACCGAACGGATCGGCCACGAACCGGGTCGCGGTCAGTCCGGGACGGCCCAGATACCCGCGGGAGAGCTGCGCACCCACGACATGGATCTCACCGGCCACCGCCACCGGCGCCGGGTGCAGCCGCCAGTCCAGCACGTACGCCGCCAAACCGGGCAGGGCGCGGCCGATCACACTGGCCGACTCCCGCGCATCCTCTGCGGCCAAGGGCAGGAACGACACATGCACCGTGGTCTCGGTGATGCCGTACATGTTCACCAACCGGGTGCGTTCACCGTGGCGGTCATACCAGCGGCCCAGCTTCCGCAGATCCAGCGCCTCCCCACCGAAGATGACGTACCGCAACGCCAGCTCACCCGCGCTCGCCGCCCGATCGGCCTCCACCAACTGGTAGAACGCCGAGGGCGTCTGGTTGAGCACGGTCACCCCTTCCCGGATCAGCAATTCACGGAACTGCTCGGGGGAGCGGGAGGTCAGATAGTCGACCACGATCACGCTGCCGCCGTGCGCCAACCCGGCCCACAACTCCCACACCGAGAAGTCGAAGGCGAAGGAGTGGAACAACGTCCACACATCGGTTTCGTCGAACTCGAACAACGGCTGGGTATTGGCCAGCAACTCCAGCACATTGCGGTGCGCGACGCCGACGCCCTTGGGCACGCCGGTGGAGCCGGAGGTGTAGATGACGTAGGCCAAATTGTCCGGGCGCAGCGGCCGTACCCGCTCGCCATCTTCGACCGGCGCATCCGAGTAACGTGCCGCGTCGGACAACGACACCACCGGCAACGCACCCGACGGCACCGCCTCCTGCCCGGTGGTGGTCAGGACGCACACCGGCGCGGCGTCTTCGAGCATGAATTCCAGCCGCTGTACCGGGTAGCTGGTGTCGATCGGCAGGTAGGCCGCGCCGGAGATGAGCACACCGAGCAGCGCGACCGGTAGCTCCTCGGTACGCGGCACGGCGACCGCGACCACCGTTTCCGGGCCCGCGCCGTGGGCGATCAACGCGCGCGCGACCTGGTTGGCGCGGCGATGCAGTTGCTCGAAGGTGAGTGCGGTCTCGCCGTAGCGGACCGCGACCGCCTCGGGCCGGTTGCGGGCTTGGGTGGTGATGACATCGACCAACGTCACCTCCGGCACGATCGCCCCGGGAGTGGACCATTCGTGCAGCACCAACTCCCGCTCCCCGGGGGCCAGCACATCGATATCACCCACCACCACCGACGCGTCCGCGGCGACCGCGGCCAGGATCCGGGTGAACCGGTCGGCGAAATCACGCACCGTCGCGGTGTCGAACAGATCGGTGGCATAGGTGAACGCCGCCGACAACCCGCCCGGGCGGCCGTGCCGGTCGAGGTTCTCCGCGACCGCCAACTGCAGATCGAACTTCGCCAGCCCCACCGCCAGATCCAGCCCCGACACCGACAAACCCGGCAACGCCAACTCCGGCACCGTCAGATTCTGGAAGGTCAACATCACCTGGAACAACGGATGCCGCGCCGGGGAGCGCGGCGGGTCCAGCACCTCCACCAACCGCTCGAACGGCACATCCGCATGCCCGAACGCCGCCACATCCACCGACCGCACCCCCGCCAGCAACCCCGCGAACGACACCCCGGGATCGATGTCGGTGCGCAACACCAGCGTGTTGACGAACATGCCGATCAGATCATCCAGCGCCGCTTCCCCGCGCCCGGCCACCGGCGTGCCGACCGCGATGTCCCGCGAATTCGACAACCGCGCCAGCAACACCGCCAACGCCGCATGCACCACCATGAACACCGTCGCGTTGTGTTCGTGCGCGACCCGGCTCAACCCCGCATGCACCTGGGCATCGATATCGAACCCGAGGGTGGCACCCCGATACGACGCCACCGCAGGCCGCGCCCGATCCGCGGGCAACTCCACCTGCTCGGGCAACCCCGCCAACGCCTGCCGCCAGAACCCCACCTGCTGCGCCAGAACCGAATCCGGGTCCTGCTCCGCACCCAGGATCTCCCGCTGCCACAACGCGTAATCCGCGTACTGCACCTCCAACGCCGGCCACTGCGGCGCCCCGCCGCGCATCCGGTCCACATAAGCGCTCATCAGATCGCGAGTCAACGGCCCCATGGAAAACCCGTCACCCGCGATGTGATGCACCACGCACACCAGCACGTGCTCGGACTCGCTCAACACGATCAACCGCACCCGCACCGGCGGCGCAACCGTGACATCGAAACCCTCGGTTACCGCGGCTGCCACGAGCTCGGGCACCTCGGGCTCCTCGGCCTGCTCGACCACGAGTTCCGGCACGGCACGCGGATCGGACGTGGGTAGCACCACCTGGTAGCCCTCGCCGTCCACATCCGGATACACCGTGCGCAACGCCTCGTGCCGCGCCACCACATCCGCTACCGCAGCCCGCAACGCCGCCATATCCAACGCGCCGCTCAACCGCACCGCGACCGGAATATTGTTCACCCCACTCGCGGGATCGAACCGGTTCAAAAACCACATCCGCTGCTGGGCATACGACAACGGCACCCGCTCCGGGCGCGGCCACGCCCGCAACGCCTGCCCCGCCGCGGACCCCGCATGTTGCTCCACCCGCGCCGCCAACCCAGCGACCGTCGTCGCCTCGAACAGCAACTGCACCGGCACCCGCACATCCAACGCCGCACCGATCCGCGCCGCCGCCTGCGCCGCCAGCAGCGAGTTCCCGCCCAATTCGAAGAAGTCGTCATCCGCGCCGACGCGGCCGTCCTCCTCCGGCACCAGCAACGCCGCGAACACCTCCGCGACGATCTCCTCCACCGGCGTCGACGGCGCCCGGAACGCCCGCGCCGCGAACACCGGCTCCGGCAACGCCGCCCGATCCAACTTCCCCACCGGCGTCAACGGAATCTCGTCCAGCACGATGATCGACGCGGGAATCATGTACGCGGGCAACGACTCGGCGATGAAGTCGACCAACGCGGCGGTGTCGATGCCTGCCATGTCGTCCTTCGGCAGCACGTAGGAGACCAACATGGTCAAACCGTTCGGTTGCCGCTTGCCCAGCGTCGCCGCGAACTCGACATCCGGATGGCGGCTCAGCGCGTCATCGATCTCGCCCAGTTCCACGCGGAAACCGCGGACCTTCACCTGGAAGTCCGAGCGACCCAGGACCTCGATGCCGCCCGTGTTCAGGCGGCGCGCCAAGTCGCCGGTGCGGTACATGCGCGAGCCGGGATTGCCGGCCTCGCCGCCGAAGGGATTGGCCACGAATCGCTCGGCGGTCAGGCCCGGCCGGTTGAGGTAGCCCTGCGCCAGCGCGGGGCCGGACAGATACAGTTCGCCGACCACGCCGGCCGGGGCCGGGCGCAGGCGGGAATCGAGTACGAACAGGCCGAATCCGGGTATCGCGTTGCCGATCGTGATCGTCTCACCCGGGACGAGCGGCGCGCTGCTGGTCGCGATGACCGTCGCCTCGGTGGGACCGTAGCCGTTGATCATTGCGCGGCCGTCACTGCTCCACCGGTTCACCAGGTGGGGTCCGAACCGGTCGCCGATGACCATGACGACGCGCAGGTCCGTAAGGCCCGCGGGATCGACCGATTCGAGTGCGCCGGGCGTGATCAGCATGTGGGTGACGCGTTCGCGCTGAAGGAGTTCGGTGAGTTCGAACCCGCCGAACACCGTCGGCGGCGCGATCACCAGCGTCGATCCGGTGGCGAAAGCGAGCAGCAGTTCCAGCACCGATACGTCGAAGTTCGGCGAGCAGATGTGCATCACCCGCGAGCCCTCCGTGACGTCGTAGCGCTCCCGTTCGGAGGCCACCATCGCGCCCAATCCGGAGTGGGTGACCACGACGCCCTTGGGCCGGCCGGTGGAGCCGGAGGTGAAGATCACGTAAGCGGGATGATGTTCGGTGAGCAGCCGCACCCGATCGGTGTACGACACCGGGTGTGCGGTCCGCCCCGCGATCCGCTCCTTGTCTCGCGGATCGTCGAGTTCGATCCACGGGATGGAAGTACCCAGTGCCGCACGGTATACGGACGTGGTCAGACCCAACGCGGCTCCCGAATCGGACACCATGTAGCTGATCCGCTCGGGCGGGTAGGTGGGATCGATCGGCACGTAGGCGGCGCCCGTCTTGGCCACGGCCCACACCGACAGCACCGACTCGAGGGAGCGCCGAATGCCGATGGCCACCACGTCGCCGGGGCCGATTCCCCGGTCGATCAGCTCGCGCGCCAACCGTGACGACGATTCGTCGAGCTGCCGGTAGGTCAGCTCGACGGTATCGGCGGAATCACCCGTCGGGCTGAATCGGATCGCGACCGTGTCTGCGGCGGATTCGACCGCGGCGGTGAGCAGCTGCCCGAAGAGCAGACCGCCGGAACGGCGACGGCGGTTTCCACGCGCGGAACGGCGGTCCATCTTCATTTCCCGTGCTTTCTCACTCAGGTGGCGCCGGCTCCTCTGGCCGAACACCATCGATCCAACCCACAACCTCGCTACTTGCTCGCAATGGTGTCGCAGACAGACCGGTGCTCCTCGCACGAGAAGCACCAGACCCTCTGCCCCCGTCGGGGGACAGTACACAGCCGGTCACCTGCCCACGCCACGGCATACTGCAGCGCCTGGCGAATTATGCTGTGTTTCACACCTTTCGCCGACCAAGTGCTGAAATGCAGCGCAAACCCCATGATGCGCCTCGATCGGCCTGCTCGTCCGGCGTACGCGACCCCTCCGCTCCGGGGCGGGGGACGAGGTGCGGCGTGTGTACGAGATGTCCGCCGCACGAAACGATCGCGGCGGCATCCCGGCCGTATCAGAAGGTTCGTGCTCGTGTCTCGGCCACCGCGAACCTCCAGGCTGCGCCCGGACCGGTCGCCGCCCGCGGCATCAGGGGAAGGTGCAGACGGGACCGCCTCCGGAGCTGTCGACGTATCCGGCGCGCAACATGCGCAGCAGCAGGCACAGCGCTTGGGTGGCCGGTCCGGTCGAGGCCGACCCGGTATCCGCGATGGTCGCCTGCTGCTCGAACGGCGCGGCGGACGCGGTCGATAGCGGTGCGAGGAGTGTGGCCGTCACGAGGAGGCTCGCGGTGATCGCCTTCATGGGCATGAGTATTCGGCGAATGCCACCGCGCCGCACGACCCCATTCATCGGGGCGCACCGGCACGACGCCGCCCTGCGGGTCGTTGCTCACCGATGGCCCGGACTGACGCACCCAGTTCTCCGGCAGGTCACGGCCGTTGTGGACGGAGCCTATGCCCCTGAATCCGTCGCGGTGTGTCCGAGCGGCGAGAGCACCGACGTGTGTGCGCATGGGGGATCACAGCGGTTGCAACGACCACGGCATCGCTTCGATGGGCACCGCGGCGGCAGGCGGGTTCATCCGGCTCGTCCTGGATCCCGTGGTGAATTCGGGATCGGTTCCCATGATGACGCGGCCCTCGTTGTTGACCAGCAGCACCCGGTCCTCGAATGCCCGGAATCGTGGAAGGAGGCACTCCTCGATCGACGCGACCGGAACGTCGGCCCCGGCGATTCCGAGAAAGGCGCCCGATCCGACCGTCACCGGTAGAGCGAAGGTGCAGACGTACTGATCGGTGCAGGCGTAATCGAGGCACGGCCCGTGCACCCAGCGCCGTGCCTGGTCGCGCGGGATCTCGAACCATTCCATAACCGTGTAGTCGTAGAAGTACTCGTTCTGCGGATTCAATTCCAGGACGAGGCGTTGCGGTCCGCGTTCCGCGTCGATCGACCACCACTCCAGATATCGGGGGCGATCGGCGAGAACGGCGTCGGCCATCACCAAGCCCGCGCCTGCGAACAGTTTTCCGCGCCGCTCGAGTTCCGCGACGATAGTGTCGCGCAGCGGTGCCAGATCGGTCGATCGGGGCGTGTGCCGCGGCCTCTCGGCCAAGCCTTCCCACAGCGCCGCCAGCCCGGCCCCGATCGTCCCGAGCGATTGATAGACCTCGTCGGCGAGTTCGGTGACGGCCTCGGCGAGCGACTCGACGGTCACCGGGGTGGAAAAGCTATCGGTATCCCGCATCGATCAACTGAGTTCCAAGCGTAGGGCGACGAGGCGGCGGATTCGTGATTCGGTTTGTGATTCTGCCAGTTCTCTCGCCCGGATGTCGTCTTCTTGTTCGATGGCGTCTACCAGATCGCGATGGGCGACGGCTTCGGCCGCCGGATCCAGATTCAGCCGGGGCAGCCAGAGCAGGGCGGAGAGTTCGGCCTGCAGAGCGACCTGCGCGCGCGTCAGCCGGGTGGATTGCGCGCACACCGCCATCTCGATATGAAAGCGGCTGTCGGCCCGGCGCGCCGAAATGGGTTCACTGCTGTCTTTCAGCCGATCGGCCAGGGACCGGAGGCGAGCGATATCGGCCCGCACCCCGCGGCGCGCGGCGAACACGGCAGCCGCTCCGGTGACGGCGAAGTGTTCGTCGCCCAGGTCGCGCAGCTCCTGGATGCTCATCTGCTGCAACCGCGCCACCGAGGCGCCCTCCAGGACGTCCGCCGCACCACGGATGAAACTCCCGCCGCCGCGTCCGCGCTTGGTGTGCACGATGCCGCGCTGCCGGAGCACGGCCAGCGCCTCGCGCAGGGTCATGGTCGACACGCCGAGCTGGTTGGCCAGATCGGTCTCGCTCGGCAACTGCTGGCCGTCTGCCATCAGGCCCAGGCTGATGGCAGCGCACAGACGCTGCACCACGGCCTCGGTTTTCGGGCCGCCGCCCTCGAGCGGTGACAGCACGGCGCCGAGAGCGGTCAGACCGGCGCTCTCCTGCTTGGACAACGCGACTCCTCGATGGGTTTACCTCCCGAGCCTAGTCCCGAACACTTGAAATATGAACTCTGAAATTAGAGGTACACCAGCGGTGATGCCGCGATCGGCGGCCGCCGAGGCGGCGAACGCGACGAAATCGTTGCCCGCCGCCCATTGAGCTATGACATCTAATGTCTTATGTTATAGGTCGTGAGCTGCCCACCAGGGCACCCGGACGCGTTGATGTCACGATCGAAGCAGGATTTCTCCATGTGTGAGAGCCAGAGCAGTCATAGCGAACATCCACGACGGCGTCTCCGCGACCGTCGCGAGTCGTCGGCCCGGGGTGTCGAACATGCCTGATACGCACCACACGGAAGTCGACGGCGTGCGCGTGACGTGGCGTTTCGTCCAGCACCACCTGATCGCGATCGTCGCCGTGGACAAAACGTGCGATGCCTCGCCGGTCGCCTCCTTCGGCCCGGGGAACTACCCGGATCTCGCGCAGGCGCGCGAACTACTTCCGGAATTGACGAGGCTGTGGGACGCGGTGCGCCGCGAATTCTGGGCGAAACTCATCCCGCCCCTGTGCGGGCAGCCCGCATGGGCGTGAACTCGACCGAACCCCGCTCCGCGCGATAGGCGTCGTGTTGGACTCGGCCGGCGACCCAGACGACTGCGCGCCCGGCCGCAGAGCCGGGCGCGCGGCTTCGTACCCGCGCGGACTGGATCTCAGTCCCGCGTGACCGCCCCGTCCACGCGCCGCCAGATGCCGAGCGGGTTGTCCGCGCGGATCTCGTCGGCGAGAAGGTCGTCGGGGACGTTCTGGTAGGCGACCGGACGCAGGAAGCGCTCGATGGCGCGGCTGCCCACGGAGGTGGTCGAGGGTGCGCTGGTCGCGGGGAACGGGCCTCCGTGGACCACCGCGTGGCCCACCTCGACGCCGGTCGGCCAGCCGTCGAAGAGCACCCGGCCCGCGATCAGTTCGAGCTTGCCGAGCAATGTCCGGGCCAGCTCGCGGTCCGCCGGCGTGGTGTGCACCGTGGCGGTGAGCTGGCCCTCGAGTTCGTCGACGAGAGTGGCGAACTGCTCCGCAGCGCTCACCCGCACGATGACCGAGGCGGGTCCGAAGACTTCTTCCTGAAGCTGCCGGTCGGCCAGGAACCGCTCGCCGGTGGTGACGAACAACTGCGGAACGCCGGTGCAGGCGGCCCCGGCGTCGCCGCCCGTCGCGACTGTCCGCACGGCCTCGGTGGCGGCCAAGCGGCGCACCCCGGCGGCGAACGCTGCGGCGATGCCGGGGTTGAGCATCGGTGCACCGGACGCCGCTGCGACCGCCGCGCTCGCCGCGTCGACGAAGTCGTCGGCGCCGGGGCCGTCGGCCAGGAAGACCAAGCCCGGGCTCGTGCACAGCTGGCCGACACCGGTGGTCAGCGAGGCGACGAAGTCGGCGCCGAGTTGTGCGCCGCGCTCAGCGAGGGCGCCCGGCAGGACGAAGACCGGGTTGACACTCGACATCTCGGCGAAGACCGGGATGGGCACCGGCCGGGCCGCGGCTGCCGCGACGAGCGCGAGTCCGCCGCGCCGGGAGCCGGTGAAGCCGACCGCCCGGATCCGCGGGTCGCGTACCAGCGCCGAGCCGGTGTCCACGCCGCCGTGGATCAGCGAGAACGTGCCTTCGGGCAGGTCGTGCTCGCGTACGGCCGCGCGCACCGCCCGGCCCACCAGCTCGGAGGTACCCGGGTGAGCGGGGTGGGCCTTGACCACGACGGGTGCGCCCGCCGCGAGGGCCGAGGCGGTGTCGCCGCCGGCTACCGAGAAGGCGAGGGGGAAGTTGCTCGCCGCGAACACCGCGACCGGCCCGAGCGGGATCCGGCGTTGCCGCAGGTCGGGTTTTGGCAGCGGGCTGCGCATCGGGTCCGGCCGATCCACTCGGGCACCGGTCCAGCTGCCCTCGCGCACCACCTCGGCGAACAGCCGCAGCTGTCCGGTGGTGCGAGCGATCTCCGAGCGCCCCCGCGCCTCGGGCAGACCGGTCTCGGCGATCACGCGGTCGACCAGAACATCGCCCAGGCCCTCGATCTCCCGGGCGATGCTCTCCAAGAAGGCCGCGCGCGGACCGAAACCGGTGTGCCGGTACGCCTCGAAGGCGGCCGCGGCGAGCTCGGCGGCGCGGGCGACGGTCGCGGCGTCGGCCTCGCCATACACGGGGTCGAGGGCATCGCCGTTCGCCGGGTTCGTCGCGTGGAACGACCCCGCCGCGCCGCGGACGTCGACCGCGCCCACCAAGTTGTCGCCGGTCAGTCGCGCGGTGTCGATGCGTGCGGTGGTCATCAGCTCACCTTCTTCACGAGGTCGGCCAGCTCGGCGAGTTCCACCTCGTCGAGATCGGTCAACGGGCTGCGGACCGGCCCTGCCGGGCGTCCGATCACTTTCATGCCCGCTTTGATGATGCTCACCGCGTAGCCCGGCTTCCGGTTGCGCAGGTCGCAGTAGGGGATCACGAACTCGTTCAGCGCGGTGCGTACGAATTCGGTGTCGCCGCGGCGCAGCGCCCGGTAGAAGGCGAGCGCGAACTCCGGGACGAAGTTGTAGATCGCCGAGGAGTAGGTGGTGACGCCGAGCGCCAGATACGGCAGCGCGAACATCTCCGCGGTCGGCAGGCCGCCCACGTAGGTGAGCCGGTCGCCGAGGGCGGCGTAGATGCGGGTCATCTGCTCGATGTTCCCGATGCCGTCCTTGAATCCGATGAGGTTCGGGCACCGGTCGGCGAGTTCGGCGACGGCGGCCTCGGTGTAGGCGGCATTGGCCCGCGAGTAGATGATCACGCCGAGATCGGTGGCGGCGCACACCTGCCGGACATGCGCGACCAGCCCCTCTTGGCTCGCCTCGGTCAGATACGGCGGCAACAAGAGGATCCCGTGCGCGCCCGCCCGTTCCGCTGCCCGCGCCATCTCGACCGCGGTGGCGGTGCCGTAACCGGCGGGCGCGATCACCGGCAGTCCTTCGGGCGCTTCCGCGACCGCGGCGGTGACGACCTGCTCCACCTCGGCGGGGGTGAGCGAGAAGAACTCGCCGGTGCCGCCCGCGGCGAACAGACCGGACGCGTCGTAGCCGCCGAGCCAGGCGATGTTCTCCCGGTAGGCGGCCTCGTCGAACGACCCGTCGGCGCGCAGATGGGTGACCGGGAAGGACAACAGTCCGGAGCCGAGCTTCCGGGCGATCTCCTGCGGTGCGGCAGTGGTCATGGGGGCTTCTCCTGTTCGATGGGCCGGCTGAGCCCACCCTAGGAACGACTTATGATTCACGTCCAACACTGTTTGCATATCCATCAATACAAGGTCGGTATCGAATGTTCACCTTCGTGCAGCTCACCCACTTCGTGGCCGTCGCCGAGGAACTGCATTTCGGGCGTGCGGCGGAGCGTCTGCGGATGACGCAACCGCCGCTGAGCAGGCAGATCCAGCTGCTGGAGAAAGAAGTGGGCGCGGAGCTGTTCGATCGCGCCAACCGCACCGTCCGGCTCACCCGGGCGGGTCAGGCCTTCCTGGTGGACGCTCGCCGCCTGCTCCAGCAGGCCGAGCGCGCGACGCTGGCGGTGCGCCGGGTGTCGGCGGGCACCGGCGGGGTGCTGCGGGTGGGCTTCACCGGCGCCAGCGTGCACTCCGGCCTGCCCCTGGTGCTGGCGACCGCGCGCTCACTGCTGCCGGACGTCGACGTGGAGCTGCGCGAACTGGTGACGATGGACCAGGTGGAGGCGCTCTCGGACGGATCACTGGATCTGGGCATGGTGCGCCCACCGATCACCCGCCCCGATCTGACCACGCGGACCTTCGTGCGGGAAGGATTGATCGCCGCGTTGCCCGGCGGTCATCCGCTCGCCGCTTCGGCCGAGCCGCTTCCGGTCACGGCGCTGCACGGCGCGGATATGGTGATGCACGCCCCGGTCGAGGCCCGCTACTTCCACGAATTGGTGACCAGCGTGCTGCACGCCGCTTCGGTGGTGCCGGTGGTCGCCCAGTACATGACCCAGGTGCACAGCATCCTGGCTCTGGTCAACCTGGGCTGGGGCGCGGCGCTGGTGCCCGAATCGGCGGCGGGCATGCGGTTCGACAACGTCCGGTACCGGCCGCTGGCCGAAGTCGACAAGGTAGTGGAGCTCGATCTCGTCTGGCGGCAGGACAACGAGAACCCCGCGCTGGCCCGCTTGTTCTCGGGGCTGGGCCAACGGACGGGCACAGCGTCCGATACCTTTCCTGTATCGATTCATCCGTAATTGGTGTTGGACGGGAATCGTCACTGTTCTCTAAGTTCGGTGCTGTGAGGCGAGTCACTCGCCACGACGATCTTTTCCCACGGCACCGCGGCGCGCGGTGGTGGTTCGACCGAAAGGAGTGGACGATGTCGTTCACTCGGCAGCCGACGGCAGAACTGGATGCGGCCGTATCGAAATTCTTTCGACGCGTCGTTCCGCTGTTCATCGTCATGTTGATCTGCAACCAAATCAACCGAGCGAATATCGGTTACGCCCGCGAATATCTCGAGGCGGACGTCGGCATCGGCGCTGCCGCGTACGGGTTCGGCGCGGGGGTGTTCTTCATCGCCTACGCGCTGTTCGAATTGCCGAGCAACGTGATGATGGAGAAATTCGGCGCCCGCATCTGGCTGACCCGGATCATGGTGAGCTGGGGTCTGATCTCCGCGGCGATGATGTTCGTGCAGAACGCGACGATGTTCTACGTCCTGCGCTTCCTGCTCGGCGCCGCCGAGGCGGGCTTCTTCCCCGCCGTGATCTTCTATCTGGCCAAGTGGCTGCCCAACAGCCACCGCGGCCGCGCCACCGCGCTTTTCGTCGCCGGGTCGTCGATCGCGGCGGCGATCTCCGGGCCGCTGTCCGGACCGTTGCTTTCGCTCGACGGTGGCGCCGGCCTGCACGGCTGGCAGTGGATGTTCGGCATCGAGGGGATGGTGTCGGTAATCGTCGGCTGTATCGCCTTTCTCTTCCTGGATTCCCGGATCGAGGACGCGAAATGGCTGACGGCGGGGGAGCGGAAAGCATTGAGCGAAACCATTGCCGACGAGGAGATCGACAAGGCAGTCAATTCGGGTGTGGCGCACAAAGTGTCGCGCTGGCGGATGCTGGCCGATCCGAAGCTCCTCTTGTTCTGCTGGATCTATTTCGCGATCCAGCTGTCGATCTACGCCAACACCTTCTGGCTGCCCTCGATCATCCGCCGCATCGACGGCGTGAACGACATCACCGTCGGCCTGCTCGCCTCCTTGCCGTGGATCTGTGCCGTGGTCGCCATGTATCTGTCGGCCCGGATCGGTGACCGCACCGGAAACCGGAAGCCGCTGCTGATCATCGCGCTGCTGACCGCGGCGGTCGGCACCTATCTGGCCGCGATCGCCTCGCCGTGGCTCGCGTTGGTGTTCCTGTGCATCGCCGCCATGGGCTTCAAGAGCGCCAGCCCGCTGTTCTGGTCCATCCCGCAGTCGGGTCTGCACCCGTTGGTCCTCGCGCCCGCCATCGCCATCATCAACTCCATCGGCAACCTCGGCGGCTTCGTCGCACCGTACGGCTTCGGGCTGGTCAAGTCGGCCACCGGCGAGGTGACCTGGGGTCTGTACGCGCTGGCCGCCGCCTCGGTGCTCGCCGCCGCCTCGGTGCTGCTGGTGCGCCGTACGCGCACCGCCGAGGGCACCGGTTCCCGCATCGTTTCCGAGGTCGCCGACGATTCCGCGCCGGTCGCCTCCCCGAACGCCCTCGCTACCCCTCTGGAGACTCGGTCATGACATCCTCGCCTCGCACTCCTCGCGTCATCGACATGCGCGTCGTGCCGATCGCGGGCCACGACAGCATGCTGCTCAACCTCAGCGGCGCGCACGCTCCGTACTTCACCCGCAACTTGGTGATCCTCACCGATTCCGAAGGCCGGACCGGGGTGGGGGAGGTGCCCGGCGGCGAACGCATCCGCGCCACGCTCACCGACGCCAGGGAACTGGTGCTCGGCCGGTCCGTCGGCGAGTACCACGCTGTGCTCGGCGACATCCGCCGCACCTTCGCCGCCCGCGATGCGGGCGGGCGCGGCAACCAGACGTTCGATCTGCGAGTCACGGTGCACGCCGTCACCGCGGTGGAATCCGCACTGCTGGACCTGCTCGGGCAGCACCTGGAGGTGCCGGTGGCCGCGCTGCTCGGCGAAGGCGTGCAGCGCACGGAGGTGCCGGTGCTCGGTTACCTGTTCTTCGTCGGCGACCGCACGCGCACGGACCTGCCGTATCGCTCCGGCGCCGACGAGCCCGCCGACGCGGACACCTGGCAGCGGTTGCGGCACGAGGCGGCGCTGACCCCGGACGCGGTGGTCGCGCTGGCCCGTGCCGCGCGGGAGCGCTACGGCTTCCGGGACTTCAAGCTCAAGGGAGGCGTGCTCGCCGGGCGGGAGGAGGCCGCCGCGGTCCGCGCGCTCGCCGAGGAGTTCCCGGACGCCCGCATCACCTTGGACCCCAACGGCGGATGGCTGCTGAGCGAGGCCGTGGAACTGTGCCGCGAACTGACCGGCGTGCTCGCCTATGCCGAAGACCCGGTCGGCCCGGAGGGGGCCTACTCCGGTCGCGAGGTGATGGCCGAGTTCAAACGGGCCACCGGTCTGCCCACCGCCACCAACATGATCGCCACCGACTGGCGCGAACTCGGCCACACCGTCCGCGCGGGCGCGGTCGACATCCCTCTCGCCGATCCCCACTTCTGGACGATGGCAGGCTCGGTCCGGGTGGCCCAGCTCTGCGATGCGTGGGGGTTGACCTGGGGGTCGCATTCGAACAACCACTTCGACGTCTCCTTGGCGATGTTCACTCACGTCGCCGCGGCCGCCCCAGGAACCATCACCGCGATCGACACCCACTGGATCTGGCAGGACGGCCAGCGGATCACCCGCGAGCCCTACCGCATCGCCGACGGCCTGCTCACCTTGCCGTCGCGACCCGGTCTCGGCGTCGACCTCGACGAGGAGCAGGTGGCCGCCGCGAACGAGCTCTATCACCGGGAGGGCTTGGGCGATCGCGACGACGCGGCCACCATGCAGTACCTGGTGCCGGGCTGGCGCTTCGACAGCAAACGCCCGGCGCTGGTGCGCTGACCTCGCTCGACCCATCCGACAGGCCGGCTGGATTCGCTTCGCAGCGTGCCGGCCGGCCCGTCGGCGTTCGTCGAACCCCTTGCTGGACATGTGTTTGGAATCACCGTGGGGAGGCATTACCCGAGCGAAGAAGCTCGACAAGGAGGTTCAGATGTCGACTGGAGCATGGGTGATCATCGTCGTCATCGCCATAGTCGTCCTCGCGGCCCTTGTCGCGTTCCTGGTGGTACCGATGCTGCGCAGGCAGCGACTACGCCGCAGGTTCGGACCCGAGTACGACCGGACGGTCCAGGAACGTGATGACCGCAAGACCGCCGAGCGGGAACTCGCCGAACGCGAACGCAGGCATGCGCAGTTGCGCTTACGCGAACTGTCGGAGGACGAGAAGCGGGTCTATTCCACCCGTTGGGTAGAGGTGCAGGAACGATTCATCGATGACCCCGCCGGGGCATTGACCGAAGCCGACCGCCTCGTCACCACGATCATGGCCGAGCGCGGCTATCCCACGGAGAACTACGAGCAGCAACTGGCGGATCTTTCCGTCGAGCATGCCGAGCCGTTGGGCCACTATCGCGCGGCGCACGACATCGCCACCCGCCCGGCGGGCAGCGCGGTGTCCACCGAGGACCGTCGCTCGGCGATCGTGCACTACCGGGAACTGTTTCAGGACTTGGTCGGCGTGTCCGGCCAAGAGAACAAGGACGTGAAGTAATGAGCACCGAGTCCGAGCGGCGGACCTACACCACTGACGCACAACGTGATTCGGCGAAGGCGGGCGAGACCCGCGCCGAGTCCGGATACGACCGGGCCGCCGAAACCGGCCGTGGTCCCGAAGTCGAGCCCGGCGCGGCCCGGCACGACGCCGAGCGTACGGCGAACCCGGAGTCGGTCGATCCGGCCGGGCGCGCACCGGCCACTGAGGAGACGCCCGTTCACGAGGTCGGCGAATCCGAACCCCTCGGCGAGCACGCTTCGGCAGGGCCGCGCGCGACAGGCGCCGAACGCCCCGACCACGTCGGCGACTCCGGGCACAGCGGCGTCGCGACGTCGGAGCAAGCGGTTCCCGCCGGCCCGGCGACCGGCTCCGGTGTCACCCCGTCCGCCGCCGCGGCGGAAGAGCAGCCTGTGCCGCTGTTCGCCGAAACCGATCGCGATCGCCTGCGCACGCAGTGGCGGGAGGTTCAGGTCACCTTCGTCGACAGCCCGCGCGACGCCGTCCACCGGGCGGACGAACTGCTCGACGACATCATCCACCAGCTGACCACCACCTACGAGCAGCGCAAACGCGAACTCGACGAGCGGCGCGGCGACACGTCCGACACCGAAGGTCTCCGGCAGGCGCTGCGCGGGTACCGGTCGTTCTTCGACCAGCTGCTCTCGATCGGCGGCTAGCCGCGGAAGTTGTCGTCCATGAGCGTCTTTCGAACGGCCGCCGGAACGGTCGATCAAGCGGCGAACTGGGTCGCGCGGCAGGTGAAGGCGCGGGTTCCCACCGCCGACCCCGCCGATCGCGACCCCGGGTTCATCGCCGACACCATGGACATCGGCTGGCTTCTGGTCCGCCTCTATTTCCGGGCGGAGGTCCGCGGCCTGGAACGAATACCCCCGGAGGGGCCGGTGTTGCTGGTCAGCAACCACTCCGGGGGAAACGTGTCGCCGGAGGTCATGGTGACCACCCTGGCATTCGTCCGCCGTTTCGGCCCGGACCGGCCGTTCTTCCAGCTCGCCCACGACATGGTGATGGCCTACCCGGTGATCGGCTCGTTGCTGCGCCGCTTCGGCACGGTGAGCGCCGATCCGGGCAACGCCACGCAAGCGTTGCGCGCCGGCGCTGCGGTGCTGGTCTATCCCGGCGGTGACTGGGAGGTGCACCGCCCGACCTGGGAGGAGGATCGCGTCGATTTCGCCGGGCGCACCGGTTTCCTCCGCCTGGCCTGGAAGGAGCGGGTGCCGATCGTGCCGGTGGTGAACATCGGTGCGCAGCAGACCCAGCTGGTACTCACCCGTGGGGACCGGATCGCCCGCCTGCTGCGGCTGGACCGGATGCTGCGCCTGAAGGTGTTCCCGATCTCGATCGCCCTTCCCTGGGGACTGGACATCGGTGACCTCGCGGGACATCTGCCCCTGCCCAGCAAGATCATCGTCGAGTTCCTGGACCCGATCGATCTGCGGGCCGAATTCGATGCCGAACTCGATGTCGAGGCGGCCTACGAGCACGTCACCGGAATAATGCAGGGCGCGCTGAGCAGGCTGGACGAGGAACGCGACCTGCCGATCGTCGGGTGACCACGGGTGGCGGGGCAATTCCGGCCGCTACTCCGGATTTTCATGGTACCGTTCGTAACATATATCCCTTTCGTGTGATGGAGGTCTCCCATGCGCGATGCGGCGCATGAAACGGTCGCATGGTTCGCCGCGCCGGGCGCAGAGGGCGGCGGAGCGGCGCTGGACCAAGTGGCGATCATGACCGGCGCCGCCGGGCTCGTCGCCCTCGTGTTGCTGTGGGTCGGCTATTTGCATCGCACCCGGCGGATCACCTGGCTGCAGCGGCTCGCCGACCGCCTCGGGCGGCTGTTCAACCGCCCCGGCTGGGTGGCCCTGCCGCTCGCGATGTTCCTCGCGACAATCCTGACCGCCCTGTTGGGCTTCATCTGGGACGTCAGCCTGCACGTGGGCAACGGCCGGGACAACGGGCCGCTGGCCAATCCGGCGCACTACTTCATCCTGGCGGGCTTGTTCTTCTTGTTCACCGCGGGGATGTCGGCCATCGTGCTGCCACTGGACGAAAAGCCCGGCGCCGCGGCGGTGCGCATCACCCGCGGCTGGTACGCACCCGTCGGCGGCATCCTCATCGCGGGATCCGGCCTCTACGCTCTGATCGGCTTCCCGCTCGATGACGTCTGGCATCGGCTGTTCGGTCAGGACGTCACGCTCTGGGGGCCGACGCATCTGATGCTCATCGGCGGCGCCGGCCTGTCGCTGGTCGGTGTGCTGCTGCTCGAGTTCGAGGGCAGGCACAGCCGACCCGACCCGGACCGAGCCGACGGCAGACTGATGTGGCTGTTGCGGTCCTTCGCCTTCGGCGGCCTGCTCATCGGACTGTCGGTCTTCCAGGTGGAATACGACTTCGGAGTGCAGCAGTTCCGGCTCGTCCTGCAGCCGATGCTGATCGCCGCCGCGGCCTCCGTCTCCCTGGTCGCCGCTCGCGCCAGCCTGGGGCCGTTGAGCACCCTGGTGGTGGTGGGCTTCGCCGCCGCGGTCCGTGCGGTGGTGGCGGTGCTGGTCGGCGGCCCGATCATCGACGCGCCACGCAATGTCTTCCCGCTCTACCTGGGCTGCGCGATCGTGGTGGAACTGCTCGCGCTGCTGCCGCTCACCCGTCGACCCATCTGGTGGGGCGCGGTGTGCGGACTCGCGATCGCGACGGTCGGGCTGTGGCTCGAATCCCTCTGGGTTCGTGCGATGTTCGTCAATCCGTGGCCTGCGGCGATGTGGCCTGAACTGCTCGCGATGGCCGTCCCCACCGGTATCGCGGGCGGTGTCGTCGGCGCGCTGCTGGCCATGACGCTGCGCGGCGAACCGCTGCCGCGTCCGCCGGTGCGGCGCGGCTTGATGGTCGCCGCGGTCCTCGTCGTGGCGGCCACGACCGCCAACGGGCTGCTGATCGATGTTCCGGAGCAGGCCACCGCGACGGTCACGCTGCGCGACGCCGAGCCGGGGCCGGACGGCCGGATGGTGCTGGCGGACGTCCGCGTCACGCCCGCCGATCTCGTCGGCTCCGACCCCGAATGGATGCAGATCTTGTCCTGGCAGGGCGGAATCGGCTCCGACAGTCCGGGCCGGGGTCTGGTCGTCGACCACTTGCAGCGAGTGGGTCCCGGGCACTACGTCTCCACCGAACCCGTCCCGGCTCATGGCTCGTGGAAGACCGTCCTGCGTATGCAGGACGGGCGCGTCCTGACCGCAGCGCCGATCTTCATGGCCGCCGACCCCGGCATCGGTGTGGAAGAGGTCCCCGCACTCGCCTCGTTCACCCGCCCGTTCATCGGCGAGATCTCCGTGCTGCAGCGGGAACGCTCGTTCGATTACCCGTCCTGGCTGTTCGGCGCGGCATCGCTGGTCGTACTGGTGTGCAGCCTCGTCCTCGTCGGGGCGCTGTCCTGGGGCGCGGCGCGGATCGACGATCGGTATCCACGTGTGAGCCGTAGGACCGAGGCGGAACCGGCGGTTTCGCGATGACCCGAGGCGCCGACGGCGTGGACGTGCTGGCCGATCATTCGATCCTGCTCGCTATACCGGCATTCCTGCCCGCCCTGGTCGTGGTCGCTGTCGTCGTTGTCGTCGCTCTGCGTGATCGTCGCGCCGAGGAGCGCGATCGGGCACCCGGTTCGCCGTCCGAGCACGGCGCGGAGAAGGAGGAATGATGGCGTCCGTGCGCCGCTGGGGCGCGCTCGTGCTGTTGAGTGGTCTGCTCGTGACCGGCTGCGCTGCCTCCGATCCCGCTACCGCCCCGTCGACGAGCGTGACGGCCGGAGACTCGGACGCGCTCGTCGTCACCGTGCGGATCGCCGCAGGCTCGGTGACCCCGGCCGACGCCCGTCTGGAGACACGGGTGGGACGACCGATCGAGGTCGTTGTCGACAGCGACACCGATGACGAACTGCATGTCCATGCCGCGCCCGAGCACACCTTCGCGATCACCCCGGGCGCCGGCCAGCGGTTCCGTTTCGCCGTGGACGTGCCAGGGCGGGTGGAGATCGAACTGCACCACGCCCGGCGCACGGTGGCGACGCTGCTCGTGCGCGGATGACGGTTCTCGCCCACGGCATCGGCGGCGCCACCGACCTGCCGATTCCTCTGTCGTTCGCGCTCGTCGGCGCAGCCTGGGCCTTGACGTTCTCGTTCGCGGTGCTGGTGCTGGCCTGGCGTGAACCGCGGCTGGAGCCACGATCACCGGGATACGCGCTCCCGGCGCCGGTGCGGGCCGTCGTGGACGCCAGGGTGGTCCGGGCCGCGATTTCGGCGATCAGCGTGGCCGTCACCATCGCCGTCGTCGTGATCGGCCTCTTCGGTCCTTCCGACCCGGCGCGCAATCCCGTTCCCGGCGTCGTCTACATCTTCCTGTGGGTCGGAGTCATGGTCGCCTCACTGGTCGCCGGACCCGTCTGGCGGGTGTTGTCCCCGGTGCGGGCGGTGCATCGCGCCGTCTGTCTGGTGTGGCGGCGTCAGCCCAGCCACGGTTGGATCCGTTATCGCAGTTCTTGGGGGCAGTGGCCCGCGGTGCTGGGCCTGTTCTCGTTCGTATGGCTCGAACTCGCCTATCCGGAACCGGGTTCGGTCGCCGCGGTGACCACCTGGTTCGTGGCATACCTCGTCGTGAACACGACCGGACTGCTCGTGTGCGGCAGCATATGGGCCGAGCGCGCCGACCCGCTCGAGGTGTACAGCAGTCTGCTGGGCAGGCTGAGCCCGTTCGGACGTCGCGATACCGGCGAACTCGTGCTGCGATCGCCGTTGAACAACCTGGCGGGCACTCCCGCCCGGATCGGCGGGGTGGCCGTGGCCGCCACTCTGCTCGGCTCGACCGCGTTCGACAGCTTCACCACGTTTCCTTCATGGCGCGGGCTGCTGGCCGACGCCGGGAGCAGCGGATCCGACGTCCTTCCCGCCCTGCTGAACACGGTGGGATTGCTGGGCTTCATCGTCGTCGTCGGGGGCGTCTTCCGCACCGCCGCCCGGGCGACCGGCGGCCTGCCCGAAGCCGAGCGCAGACGTCTTCCGGCTCGCCTCGCGCACAGCCTGACTCCGATCGTCGCTGGTTATCTGATCGCCCACTACCTCACGTTCTTGGTCGAGAAAGGCCAGGCCACGGCGCTCCTGCTCGCCGATCCGCTCGGGCGGGGATGGAATCTCGCCGGTCTCGCCGACCGCGATGTCGCCTACATTCTGTCCACCCACCCCGCGGCACTGGGGACGATCAAGGTGCTGGCCGTGGTGATCGGGCACATCCTCGGCGTCGCCGCCGCGCACGACCGCTGCCTGCGACTGCTGCCGCCGGCACATCGGGTCACCGGCCAACTGGCTTTGATGCTGACCATGGTCGGTTTCACCTTCACCGGCCTCTACCTGCTGTTCGAGTCCTGAGGGGCCTGGCCAGTCAAGGCGACCAGTGCCTCGATGACGTCGAGCAAGCGCCAACGCCGCGTTCGCGCTGTGCAGATTGCGGGCACAGTGGATGCCGCCGCTCGGCTCTGCGGATCGGCGGCGGATACAGTCCAGATCGATAGGGATCGCAGGAGGGTACCGCTGATGTCCGTGAACATTCATCTCTCGCTGTACGTCGAAAAGCTCTCCTCTCCAGCGGAGGCCGACGCCATCGAGGTGGCGGTGGAAAAGGTGTTGAAGGAGCACGGGATCGACCCGTGGACGGTGGTCAGCGTCTTTCACAACCCGCCCTGGGTGAAGGCAACCAGCGAGAACGGCCCGATCATCGTCCGCGGGTTCGGCGAGTGGAGCAAGATCTTCGAACGCGACGTCACAAATGTCATTCGCGATATTGCGCCTGAAGCGGACATCGATCTCGAATGGGGTTATCCGGACGGGGACTGACCTGCTGGTTGAGCTTGCTGCGCCAACTCGGCTTCGAATTCGGATCGACTTGTGATCTCTTCCAAGATGGCGATGGGTTATCTCGGTGACTCCGGCGGGGCGGCCGCGCAGCCGATATCGGCACCACGCCGTTGTTGTTCAGAGCCTGCATGAGGGCGGTGATCGAACCGGGGTCCAGTTTCGACGGAGGTGGCGGGTTCGGCGTAATGGCGTCAGCGTTGCCCTGGGGTGGCGGTAGCGAGTCTCCGTCGGCTGGACAAGGGTCGCCGGGATCGCCACCATCCAGCAGACGACGTCCAGCAGCGAGAAGGACGGGACGCCGAAATCGTTGAGAATGTTGGTGATCGGCGCCGCCGTGTGTAGGAACCAACGCGGAATGCTCGCCGAGTTCGCGATCAACCATTTGCCTGTAGTCACCACCGCTGGCGCTTCGCGCGAAAACGCCGAGGTGCTTATCCGGCCACATCCGCACGGTGCCCCCGTGCTTCGATCCGCGGGCAATCGATGGAGTTCGACGAGCGCAACGTCGAGGTCGGCTACTGCGACGAGTCCGAAGGCGATCGTCGCCGAGCGTCTCCTCGGGACAGGTGGAGAACCGTAGTTGCGGCCATACGTAGTGCAGGCACTCCGGCTACCGATGTGTCTTTTCTACCTATCCCGGAATCCTCGGTTTGTCGGTGGTCGGCGGCTACGCCCAGCGGGATCGAGGGGTTCTCGCCGGGTGTGATCGCCAACTGCGCCGCGGAACGCGCGGTGATGCCGGCGAAAAGACCCGGTCGGCACTCCATCGCCGGGTTCGGACGTTCGAAGGCCGGCCTTCGCGCTCGAGGGAGACCGGTGGAAAGGGTTGCCGTCGGTCGAGGCAGACGCTTGTCTGAGCCGGCCGACATGAACAGAAACGGTGTCTGCGATGACCGACGTACTGCCCCTTGCCTACGGGTACCTGCGCGACGATTTGCTCGGCGAACGCGACGCGGCAGAAGACACATTACGCGCTGCCGCGAACGCGCTCGGCTACGAGCTGGGAACGGTGTTCCACGAGCCACGGTGCGGGAGCGAGGGGCTGCCGCCGGCGTTCGTCGATCTGCTCGCCGAATGTCGGCGGGCAGCCGCGGAGGCGGTGATCACACCGCAGGGCCATCTGTCGGAGACAGTATTCCGAACCGTCTTGCAGTCGGCCCTGACAGCGCGTGGCGAGTTGGTCGTACACGAGGTCGGCTCCTGATGTCGAACGGACCCGACAGGATCTGCCGCCCCGCTTCGGCGGGGTCCACCTGCCCGTCGCCCGCCGCGCCCGCAGCGGCGAAGCCCACCCCCGCCGCAGGTTCGAAAGCCACGCTGCGCTCATACCCCGAATTCACATCGTCGGATTCCGGTCCGGACCCGGGTCGGTGCCTGACTCCCGCCGATTGGAGAGCGGTGGCCGGTTGGCTCGATCCGGGCCGCACTCCGCTCGAGGGTTGGATGGGGGCGGAGTGACCGGTTCCGCGTGCTTCCGTATCACCGCTCGACGGTATTGAAGATCGAAATACGAAGGTGAGCGAGTCGCAGATATGCGAGTAGAGGAAGCGAGGGACGTCCGCGTATTCAGCTGGAGTGCTATTGGCGCCACTCGTCGCCGGTTGGGCGCCCGCAATGGCTGAGTCAGGGATCCCACCGGCGTCGGGTTCGGTCTGGCCGGTCGGTCATGCTGTGGCGTTGCTGCGAGATCCGCTGGCGTTTTTGTCGTCTCTGGCCGATGCCGGCGATGAACTCGTGAAGATACGAATCGGTCCTGGGGCCGCGGTCGTGGTCTGTGACCCGGACATTGCCGATCGAGTCCTTCGTGACGATCGTACTTTCGACAAGGGTGGCCCATTATTCGACATAGCGCGAAAAGTGGTGGGTGACAACGTGATAACCTGCCCGCACAGTATGCATCGTCGGCAGCGACATTTGATCCAGCCGACGTTCAGTCGCTCCCGGCTCGAAAACTACGGCCGAGCGATGACGGCCGAGGCCGATGCCATGACCGCTGCTTGGAGCGACGGTCAGGTCGTGGATATGTTGGCCGAGGCATTGCGCCTGGCTACTCAAACGGTGATGGCGACTATGTTCTCCGGTGCGCTCGCGCCGCACGTCCGCGATCGGGCATTGGACGATGTCGCGGTTATCGTCAACGGGCTGTACCGACAGATGCTGTCGCCGCCACTGCTGAATCGGCTACCGACTCCCGGGAATCGCCGGTATGGGCGAGCGCACGCAAGTCTCCGCGAGTTGATGACGGCAATCGTCGCCGAACGGCGGATCGATGACACCGACCACGGGGACCTGATTTCGGCCATGCTCGCGGCCCGAGTCCCCACCGAGACGACCACAACCACCCGCATCAGCGTCGGCATGACCGACAGCCAGATCTGCGATCAGCTCATGTCCTTCTTCATCGCCGGATCAGAGACCACCGCCAGCGCGCTGGCCTGGGCATTACATCTGCTCGTGGCTCATCCCGACATCGAGGAACGTCTGCACAAGGAAACGGACCGGGTGCTCCACGGGGCTCCGGCTCGCTACCGGGACCTGCCCGACCTGCCGCTGACGGGGCACATCATCGCCGAAGCATTACGGCTCTATCCCCCCGGCTGGTTGTTCACCAGAACAGTCACGGCCGATACGCGACTGGGCAGCTACGACCTTCCCGCCGGAACCTCTCTGGTGTACAGCCCTTACCTCCTGCACCGGCGCAACGATCTCTATCAGCACCCGAATCGCTTCGATCCCGACCGATGGGACACCACGCAGCCGCCGGTCCCGCGGAAGGCGTTCATGGCATTCGGCGCCGGACCGCGGCGATGCGTCGGCGAGGCCTTCGCTCTCACCGAACTGTCCCTGGCACTGGCCACGATCGCCAGTCGGTGGCGGATACGCCATCGCGTCGGCAAACGGGTCCGTCCTGCGGTGGCGATGGCCCTGCATCCTCGCGAACTGCGGATACGTATCCAGTCAGCCAGTCGGGGCGTTGCTCGGCCGTCAGCAGAAGGTGACCGATGAAAGTTCCCGAACAGCCTGCTCTGCCCGGGATCTTCTGCCCGATCGAATCGAACATCCATCCCGCAGTCGGCACGATGGAAAACCGGTCGATCGGTTGGTTGAGGGCCGGCGGGTTCCTCGATGATCCCCACCAGGGACGCGCACTGGTCGCGACCAGATCGGCCGAGTTCATGGCGAGGATGGCACCCCACGGCTGCGTCGATCGACTGCAGATCGCTTCGGACTGGGCCTACTGGGGGTTCGCGTTCGACGATCGCTTCGACCGTGGTCCGCTGTCGAAGGATCTCGGTGGGTTCGTGTCCTATGCCAACAAGCTCGTGCGCGTGCTGGAGGCGCCCGGCTCGGAATTGGCGCAGGCAGACCCGCTCGTGCGAGGGCTCATCGATATCTCGACACGGTTCGCCGGCCGTGTGACACCGGTTCAGCATCGTCGATGGATCCAGGCCCACCGTGCCTGGCTGTTCGGAGTCTGCGCCGAGATGAGTACGACCACGACGCCGAGCGTCGACGAGTATCTCGCCATCCGGATCAACAACGCGGCAGGCGAGGTCGTCACCGTCATCACAGAACTGGTGAACGAGTACGAACCTCCCGCGGCAGAGTTGGAGCTGCCTCGGGTCCGGGCACTGACCGAGATGACACGTGTGCTCGCGGCACTGGACAACGACCTACACTCCCACCCCAAGACAGTGGCTTTGAACGAAAGCAACCAATACAACCTGCTGACGGTGATCGCAGCGCGCCATGCCTGCGGGCCGGACGAGACCATCGCCCGAGCCGTGCGGTTGCGCGACCGGATCATGTGCCGGTTCCTCCTCGCCGGAGCACAGACCCGCGGGCTGAGCAGAGACACCCGTCACTATCTCCACGGTCTACGGCACGTGATCCGCGGAAACCTCGATTGGGCGCTCGACGTGGAACGGTACAAAGTAGACGGTCGAACCGTGGCGGACCGTTTCACCATCAACGATTCACCTACCGATTCATCAGCCGAAGCCCCAGGAATGTCATCGATCAACTGGTGGTGGCAGGTATGACGCGAGGCGATTCGTGCAGGGCGTCCATGCGGCAGCGCGTCCGCGCGAGCTGACCGGATGTGCAGAAAGTAGATGTTCTCGCCATCGATCTCAGTGGTGAACTGCGGGTAGGCGTTCAAGCGATGGCCGGATCCGGCGGTGGCCAGATGGCTTCGCCACCGAGCGTGACGCGGACTTTCGCCGGGGATCAGAGACGAGGATTCGAACGGCCGCGCTGTGGCCTGCGCGCGGCTTCGGCGCTCACGTGGGCTTGTCGATCGGCCGGTACGAAAGAGCGGATAGCTGCTCGGGAGCTGATCATCAATTTGTGAAGTACAGCGGCCATTTGCGCGTCGACAGTCTTGTAGGAACTGCCGCGTCGGGCAGCGATGGCCGTGTTGGTCCACCCCGCCGCGGCGAGTACGGCGACCTCCTGCTCGGCCTCCGACAGCTGGGGCCACGGTGAGGGGCGGCTACGCCGGACCGGATGCTCGACGGGCAGCTTGTCCATGGACAGGCTCCCCAGTGCCAGTTGCGCCACTTCGTCCAACTCCGGCCGCAACAGGGCACCCTCTCGTTCGGCCTCCGCGAAGGCGTCGTCCCCCAATATCTTCCGGGCGGTGTCTGCGGCGAGTTCGGTCTCGGTGGCGAACGGGCCGAGGTGGGCGATATCCACGCCTAGCCCTGCACGAAGCGTGGCCCCGCCGCCGAGCAGGCGTGCGATATCACGCGCCTGTGCCGTCACGGCTGCGGACGGTTCATCGCCGACGGCGCCGACCATGCGAGCCAGGGTCCATGCCAGCATGTGCACGGCCCATACCGCGCCCCACCGGTCGCGCATCGCGAGCTGTTCCGATAATGTCGCGCGTCCCAGGGCAAGCGCCTCGTCCATGTCGCCGTGCTTACTCGCCGCGATCACCCATGCCAGCTTCGCCCAGCAGATCGCCCATTGGGCCCCCGAACGCTCGGCATTGCCGAGGTGGACGCGGCAAGTTTCCAACGCTTGTTCGGCTGTGCCGAAGAACGCGGCGGCCAGCGCTTCGAACAATTCGCTCATCGCGGCACCGCCCCCGTCACTCTCGGCGGCGAAACGCGCCCGCGCCCGGGCCAGGACGTCGATCGCCCGCGTATCGCAGCGAATCAGCATCAATTCCGCACCTCGGGCGAATTCGACCGCAGCGGGGAGCCCGAGGTCCACGTCGGGTTCCTCGCGCCAGCGCAATCGGTCTGCGCCGCCGGGCACGCAGCGGGCGACGCATTCGTCGAGCAGGTGTTCGGCATCATGGTGCACCCCCTGGCACATACTGATCCAGGCAATCAGTGACATCGCCACGACCTGCAGCGGTACCGGCTCGGGATCGAGGTCCCGGGTTGCCGCGAGCGCGCGCTCAGCCCACCGGCGCGGTTCCCGCAGTGAGCCGGTAAAGAACGGTATGCGCAAGGCGATCAGCCCGGCGGCGATCTCGAGTCCGACCGCCGCCTCGCCCGGCGTGGCGATACTGCTCTCCATGGCCGACAGCAGGTTGTCCCAAGCGGCCCGCGCCCAATCGAGCAGCGCCTGCTCGTCGGGCCCGAACCAACCGGCACGGGCCGCAGCCACCTTGTCGCGGTAGTAGCGGCGGTGCCTGCGCGCCAGCCGCTCGGCTTCCGCACCGTGGTCCCGGAGGCGTTGCTGGGCGAAGAGGCGAATGGTTTCGGCCATCGAATAACGCACCGTGGTCTCGGTCAAGTGGATCGAGACCAAGGACTGATCCACCAACCGGACCAGCAGGCCTTCGATCTCGGCCCGGGCCAATCCGTCCGCACGGCCGGGTTCGTCGTCGGCGCAGACCGCTTCGATGGCTTCCAACTCGGCGCCGACATCCTGTCCGGCCGCGTCGGGGCTGTCGCTGCCGATGTCGTACCCGGCCGCGAACACCGACAGGCGGTCGAACAGCAGCCGTTCCTTGTCCCGGCAGAGGTCATAGGACCAAGCGATGACATCGCGGATGCCACGATGCCGGACGTCCGCTCCGACTCTGGGTCCGTTCTGCCACTGCAAGCGCCGGTCGCCCGCCGCACCGCTGAGGTCACGCAGAATCAGGGGCAGCGGCTGACGGGACAGTCGGGCGGCCGCCAGCCGGATATAGAGCGGGTGATTGTGTACATGCCGGCAGATCGCTGAGGCCAGGTCCTTTTCCTCGTCGGCGAGGGTATGCCCGACAAGGTCGGCGCGGGAGCGGAATAAAGCAAGCGCCTGTTCATGCGATAGCGCGGGCACCGGCACCAGTTGCTCGTCGACCCACCCGATCGCCTCGCGGCTGGTGGCCAGCACGGTGAGCCCGGGTACCGCGTCGAGTAGGCCGGCTATCACAGCGCCCGCGCCGTCGAGCACATGTTCGCAGTTGTCCATGACCAGGATCGTCTGCACATTCCGCCCGGCTGCGTCGCGGCGGCGCAGCGTGTCCAGTACGGCGTCCCATGCCGACCTTCCGGAGAAATCGGCCTCGATCACCGAGCCCGCGATCTGTTCCTCCACTGCTGTCGCCTCCGCGCCCCGAGGCAGTACTGCCAGCCGTACCCAGTGCACCGGGACGCGCCGCGCCCGTTGGAAGCGCTGCACAGCCTCGGTCGCCAATCGGGTCTTTCCGATGCCACCCGCACCGATCAACGTCACCAGGCGAGTACCGCCCAGCAACGCCAGCCCGATTCTCTCCAGCTCCCGATCGCGGCCCACGAAATCGTTGGCCGCCGCCGGCGGCAATCCGCTGACAGAAGTTCGTCCTGCCGACACACAGGCAGCCTAGCGGAACCAGGAATCGACGGTCCCGGGTGAGAATACGATTCCGGTACGGACGCTGGGTGTAGCGCGATCGTCGTCCCTTGTCCTGGGGAACCGGCGCTTTGGTGGCCGCCGTGCGGCCGGGCAGCAGCCCCTGGCGTGAGGTGTCAGAACGGTGGTAGAGCGCCTGGCGGGTTGCGAGTTCGCTACGGAAAGGTGTTCTACCTGCTGTTCGAGTCCTGAGGGTTCTGCGGGATCCGCTGCGGCGCAGCGCAATCCGTGCCGAAATCTGCTGGACGGAATGACAGCGGCCGGAACAATACGGCGCTCGGAGGTGGTGTCGGTTCTATGGGTGATCGGATCGGCGCCAGGGGCGTAACTCGATGAGCGAGCGCGAGCGAGCCGGTACGACGGAGCTGATCTGCAAGGAGGCCGACTCGGCCAGTTCGCGCAGCTGGTCGAGGGTGCGTTCCCGGCCACGGACGTAGCAGAGCATTCGCAGGTCTCCCTCGGTGTCGAGTGCGTTTCCGTCGACAGCGCCGATGTGGTCGAGGACCAGTACCCTTCCGGTCTCCGCGGCCGCCTCGGCGCAGCATCGCAAGATCCGGGCGGCAGCGTCGTCGTCCCAGTCGTGCAGGATGCCCGAGAGCAGATAGCCACCCGCTCCCGCGGGAAGGGGATCGAAAAAGCTGCCGACCTGCGCGCGGGCTCGATGGGCCAGCCCGGCGGAGGCGATGGCCTGTTCGGCGCGTGCCACCGGGCCGGGCAGATCGAGGACTGTCCCACGCAGTTCGCCATGGGCGCGCAGGATGGCGATCAGCAAGTCGGCGGCGCCGCCACCCACGTCGACGAGGTGACCGAGCGCGCCCCATGGGTAGGCCGCGGCCACCACGGGCGCGTCCTCCACCAGGCGGGCCCCCATCAGCGCGTCGAACGACGCGCCCCGCACGGAGTCCGCCGACAGATCGTCCCAGAACGTCCGGCCGAACTGGCGCGGGAAAGCGGGCTCACCGGTGCGAACGGTGTGCAACAGCTGGACGAAGCATAGATCGGCGCGGCCGATGGCGCCGTCGAGATCGATCCAGCGTCGCACTCCTTCCGGATCATCGTCGCGCAGGCGCTCACCCAACGCCGTCAAGCCGTACTTGCCGGTGCTCGCACGAAACAGCACTCCGGCGGTCACCAGATGGTCGAGGAGGCGGCCCAGCGCGTCCCGGTCCGCATCCACCGCCGCGGCCAGCGCACCCGTGGTCTGTCTCCCCGCGGCGATGTGGTCGGCGAGCCGCAACGTCGCCGCCACCCGGATCGCCATCGGGGTCACGAGGTCGGCTGCAGCCCACAGCGCCCCACCCCATTCGACCGACTCCTCCGCCATGGCGTCTCCTCGCTCGACGACAGCTGGTCCTGACTGGGCTTCGCGGTCAGCGCAACGGCACTTGCCAGCACAGCCTGGTGCCCGCGGGGCTCCCGTCCGGCCCGGTAGCGGCAGCGACGGTGAAGGTTCCCGCCGCCTGTTCGGCACGCCGGGCCAGATTCGTCAGACCGCTCGGGGTGATGTCGGTGGGCACACCGCATCCGTCGTCTTCCACGACGACGGTGAGATCATCGGCCACCGTGACGTCGATCGAGACGGCCTCGGCGCCGGAGTGGCGCACGGCGTTGCTGACCGCTTCGCGGACGACGGCTTCGGCGTGGTCGGCCAGTTCCGGTTCGATCACCGAGAGCGGTCCGCTGATGCGCACGGAGGTGCGGATGTCGCTGGGAGCGGTTTGCTGACGGATGGCTTCCTCGATGCGTCGGCGTACTCCCGTGCTGTGGCCGTCGCCGCCGTGCAGGTCGAAGATCGAGGTCCGGATCTCCTGGACGACATCTTGCAGGTCGTTGATCGCTTCGGTGACGCGTTCGCGCACTTCGGGGACGCGGGTGCGGGGGACGGCGCCCTGCAGGCTCAGCCCGACGGCGAACAGGCGCTGGATGACGTGGTCGTGCAGGTCGCGGGCGATGCGGTCGCGGTCGGAGAGGATGTCCAGTTCCCGCATGCGCCGTTGCGCGTCGGCCAGCTGCATCGCCAGCGCCGCCTGGTCGGTGAAGGCGGCGGTCAACGCGAGGATCTCGTCGTCGTAGGGAGCCGACTCGGTCGCGCGCAACGCCACCAGCACGCCCACGGTCGAGTCGGAGGTCCGCATCGGCAGCACAAGGGCGGGCCCGGCATCGGGGAAGATCTTGCCGAGATCGGCGCGGCGCGCGTCGTCCACCCGCTGGGGCGAACGCTGCCGGAAAGCCTGGCCGATCGTGGTATCGCCCAACGGGAGCTGGAGCAGCCCTTGGTCATGCGGAGCGCCCGCGGCGTGCGTGACCAGCAGTTCGGTGATCTCTTCGGGCGGGCTCTCGGGATCCGGGACGACCGCGAGCAAGGTCCGCTCGGACCCGGTGAGCCGCTGAGTGGCCTCGACCAGGTGGGTCAGGACGCGGCCGGAGGCGGTGCCTGCGAGGAATTCGGTGGTGATGTCGCGAGTGGCTTCGATCCAGGCCTGGCGGGTGCGGGCGGATTCGTAGAGGTGGGCGTTGTCGATGGCGATGCCGGCAGCGGCGGCCAGGGCGCGCACGATGACTTCGTCGTCCTCGGTGAACGGCTGCCCGCCTGCTTTCTCGGTGAGATACAGGTTGCCGAAGACCTCGTCGCGGATACGGACGGGCACGCCGAGGAAGGTTCGCATCGGTGGGTGATGAGCGGGGAATCCGACCGAGGAGGGGTGATCGGCGAGGTTGTCGAGCCGGATCGGTTTGGGCTGGCTGAACAACAACCCGAGCACGCCGTGGCCTTGGGGCAGGTCCCCGATCTGCTCGCGGGTGGGTTCGTCGATGCCCTCGTAGATGAATTGGGTGAGCTGCTGGTCGTGGCCCCGCACGCCGAGGGCGCCGTAGCGGGCGTCGACCAGGGAGATCGCGGTGTGCACGATGGTGCGCAGGGTGCGGTCCAGGTCGAGGCCGGAGGTGACGGTGAGCATGGCCTCGATCAGGCCGTCCATCCGGTCGCGGGCGTCGATGATCTGCTCGATGCGATCCTTGACCTCGCCGAGCAGTTCGCGCAGCCGCAATTGCGAGAGCGTATCGCGCACGGAATAGGCATCGGCCGACGCGTAATCAGTCGTCTCCGCTGCTACCGGAACGTCGTCAGCGCGACTGCTCGCCATGGGTCCAGAATATTTCACCTGGTTCCGGAAATGAACGCCGGCGGGAAGCGGAAGAATACGCGGCGTTTCTCGGCATCGAAGTGGCCCGGAACAAAACACGGACCGGTCCGGCCCCGCGCGAAATCGTCCCGACCGTGGCCGACGGTCAGAAGTCGAGGGTGGAGCCGGACGGCCGGGACCGCAGTTTGGACGCGTAGACCGCAGCCTGTGTGCGCCGCTCCAGGCCGAGCTTGGCCAGCAGGCGGGATACGTAGTTCTTCACCGTCTTCTCGGCGAGGAACATGCGCTGAGCGATCTGGCGGTTGGTCAGTCCTTCGCCGAGCAGGTCGAGAAGTTTGCGTTCCTGGTCGGTGAGCGCGGCCAGCGGCCCGTCGTGGTGGGTGTTGGCACGCAACCGCTGCATCAAGGCGGCGGCTGCGCGGTTGTCCAGCAGCGAACGCCCTGCGCCGACCTCCTTGATGGCTTCGGCCAGCTCCATGCCCTTGATGTCCTTGACCACATAGCCGCTGGCTCCGGCGAGGATCGCGTCCAGCATCGCCTGTTCGTCGGTGAACGAGGTGAGAATCAGGCAGCGCAGATCATCGAGCCTGGACAGCAGTTCCCGGCACAATTCGATGCCGTTGCCGTCGGGCAGGCGCACGTCGAGAACGGCGACGTCCGGTCGGAGCGCGGGGATGCGGGCGAGGGCTTGGGCGACATTCCCGGCTTCGCCGACCACGGAGAGTTCCGGGTCGCCGGAGAGCAGGTCGGCGAGGCCGCGGCGGACGATCTCGTGATCGTCGACCAGAAACACCGTGATCATCGAGTGTCCAATCCGGGAGCAGGTGTGGAGTCGACACTACGTACCGGGCGGGTCGCCCGGTACGGACCAAAGTCCTTTCCCGCGCCCGCCGCGGGTTCGCGCGGGCGTGGTCACCTTACCGGCGCGAAGCCGCGGAGAGCTGGACGTGCGGCGCGCCGGGGACGCCGTCGGACCGAGACCGGCAGCGATCGGTCAGGGCGTCGTCGCGTCGGAGCGGGTGAGTCCTTCTCCGATGAGGATCCGGTGGACTTGCTGGGCGGCCGATACCTGCGCGGAGTCGGGTGGCGCGCCACCGGAAAGTCCTTCGAGGCTGTGCGCCAGGACCGCCACCGCGTCGGTGAGTGCCTGGAGCCGGGCGTCGACCTCGTCGAGACGAGAAGATTCCGGTTGCGTGACCGGCGCCGCGTCCTGCAACGTCCCCGCGAGGTCGCTTCCGCGCAGCACCGCGCGCAGATCCTCCGGCAGCAGCGCGAACACGTGATCGAGTTGCCCGGGCGAGAACAGATCGGCCAGCGCATCGGTCACCGCGCCGGCCAGGGCGTAGGCCTCGTCCCGGGACACGCCCGCTTCCCGCGCGAACTGATCGAGGAACGAGGGCACGTCGTGCGCGACGGGCACGTGCGCGGGCACCCAGCCCTCGTAGAAGATCCCGCGCAGCAGTTCGGGCAGCTGGGCGCTCAGGTGCGCGGCCGCGTTGACGCCGATGCGGTCACGCACGGTGTGCAGCCACGCCCGTAGGGCACGGTGCGCGAACGCCCGGTCTTCGGTGGCGAGTCCGTCGCTCAAAGTGCGCAGCCACTCGTGCGCGGTGTGCACCGCGGGTGCGAGAGGGTCGCGGTGGTAGCTCATGACGTGTGCCTTTCACGGATGGATCGCGGTTGATATCGACGAGACTTCTCGTCCGGCCCCGGACCGGTGAGAGGCGTCGTACCCGCACCGACGGGACCATGGTCACACCGAGGCCGATCACGTCGGCGCGGGCCTTGCCGGGTACCGCCGCAGTGGCAGCGGGTTCAGTGGGAGCCCGTGACCGTGAAGATTTCCGTCACCGGTCGGCGGGGGGTCGGCGGGATCGTGTCCGTGTCGTCGGGTGCGGAGCCGACCCGGAGGAGTACCTGCGAGATCGCCGGCCGGGGAACGAGGCTGCTGAGCAACCCACGGGTGGTGGGCAGTTCGGTGACGTGGGTCAGCGCGCAGGTCGCCAGCCCCGCGGCGGTGCATTCCAGCAGCACGGCCGACAATGCTTCGCCGGTGCGCAGCCACTGCGTCACAGAGTCCGCTTCGGTGGCGAGCACCACCAGCCGCGCGTGATCGTCGAGTCGGGCGCGTCGCATCGCATGCGGGGCCGGGGGAAACGCGCGTGCGACTCCGACTCGGGCGAGTTCCGCGTCCGACACCAGCGCGGAGGCGGGGACGCCGTCGGGTGCCTCCGAATGCCCTGCCCACCATTCCAATTCGGTTTGATAGAGCAGGTCGTGACGGCGTAGTGCGCCGACTTGCTGGGAGGCGGCGGCGAGCCGGGGCCGGGCGCTGTCGTCCAGCACGCTGAGTTCCACCTCGTGCGGGGAGGTCAGCATCCGCAGCCGGGGGAGAAGGTCGGCGAAGCCTTCCGGTTCGGTCATCGGCAGCCGATCGGTGCGGCGCCGGTTGATGACGAGTGCCCGGGTGTGGATGGCCTCGGGTGGGTCGGGCCAGTGCCGGAATTCGATCACCGCGAGATGATCGGGTCGCTGCCGGTCGGGTACGCGCGTCGTGTCGGTGTGCCAACCCTGGTCCGCGAAGGCGGTGCGCGCGTGATGCAGCACGGCTCCGCAGCTGATCACCAATTGGCGGCCGTGCGGGTCGGTGGAGGGCAGCAGGCGATCCGCGTCGGTGTAGAGATGCAGGCGCCTGCCGTCGAACACCCAGCGCCACGGCTGGGTGTTGTGGACCGAAGGCGCCCGGCAGGCGAGACGCAGCGCAGCCAGGAGGTCTCGGTGCCCGGGGACCGAGACAGCGGGTGCTTCATCGTTCGCGGTCATGCTCCCAGCCTTCGCGGGCCGGCGCCGCGAGAATACGGGCGTTCCGCCCGGGATACGAGGTCCTTGGTCCCTCTCGCGTCCGTCATGGCTTCGCCGGGCCGGGCCGGTGCGGTCGCCGCCGTGGTGTTCTTCATGGCGCCCTCCTCGTCGGTCTCCGGCACACGGGCACGCAGCATCGCCAACCCCCACCACAACAGCCGGACCGCGAGAGCGGAGTAGATCACGACAGCGAAGTACACCAGGCCCGCGCCGTAGTCGCGGGCCCAGTCGGGAAGCATCACGACCAGCGCCACGAGCATCCCGAGCAACATGATCGAAGCGAGCACCACCGCGGGAACCGCCAGGGGCACGGCCTCCGGGTCCGTTGCTCCGTCCGGCGGCCATCGGGGAATGAGACGCGGTGGCATAGAGCACAGCTTGCTCGAGCAGCGTGGCCGACGGGAGGGTACTGCTGCCCGGAAAGCGTGTGCCGAACGTCCCGATGCCGGTGGGACCTCAGTCCGCGCGCTCCGCGGACTCGGGCATGTCCAGGATCTCATCGAGCGCGCGGCGCGGCGTCTGAGGAGCGTGTTCCGCGGTCGCGGGTGTCGAGCCGACACGAACCAATACTTGGGGGACCTCGGAGCCCGCGAGCAGCGTGCGGACGGCGGCGCGGCTCTGCGGGACTTCGGTGAGGTGGGTGAGCGGGCAGGTCGCGTATCCCGCGAGGGTGCATTCCAAGAGCACCGTGGAGAGCACCTCGCCGCAGCGCACCAGGTCGTCGGCGGTGTCGTCGCCGGTGGACAGGACGAGGACGACCGAATGGTCGTCGGCGACCTCCGCACGCCGGTCGCCGGTGACGGTGGGGAACTTGCGGCCCACGCTCACGCGCTGCCGTTCCTGCTCGGAGATCAGAGCTTCCTCGGGGATCCCTGCGTCGGCGATGACGTGCCCTGTCCACCATTGCAGTTCGGCGTGGTAGCCAGGGTCGTAGCGGCGCAGGGACGCGCTCATCTCGGATGCCCGGGCCAGCGTGGGGCGGCTGTCGTCGTGCAGCACGGTCAAGGTGGCGTCGGCGGGGTCGAAGGTGCTGCGCAACACGGTTTCGAAATCAGACCATCCGGTGGGCGCCGCGAACGGCAACCGGTCGGTGTGCCTGCGCAGGATGGCATCGGCGCGGGCACGGTCCCCCTCGGTCACGAAGCCGGCCGGTTGGAACGTGATGGTGGCCAGATGAGTGCGACGGTTCGGATCCGGGAAGCGGGCGACGACGATCCGCCAGCCTGCGGCGGCCATGGCCGCGCGGAGATGGCCCAGTGCGATGCCGCAGCTGATCAGCATCTGGCGCCCGGCGGTGTCGGTCGCCGGGAGCCTGCGTTCGGGCACGGCGAACAGCCGTAGCGCGTGGCCGTCGAAGGTCCAGTGCCAGGGCTGGCTGTTGTGCAGCGACGGCGCCCGGCCGGCGAGGAGGACGGCCTTCTCGATGGTGTCTCCGGTGGGTAGCTCGTTCATATGGCCGACGTTAGGTGTCCGGCGCCGCGAGGAAAGGAGTCGTTGGTCCCCGATTCGTGTGGTCGAGACGACCGAAATAGTAGGAGAGCCCGAACGCCATCAGCGCGCCACCGGCCCCTGTCGCGACCTTCTCACCCGTCGTCCGCAGTCCGCCGCGCAACAGTGCGCTGCCGATCACGAGATTGATCGCACCCCACGCGACGTTAGCGGTCGGGGAGGACAGGCCGACCCCGGGCGGATTCGCGAACGGGGTGGGAAACCGTTCTCCGGCCAGGCCCTTGACGGCGTGCGGGACGGTGTTGACGAGCAGTCCTCCCGCCGCGAACCGTGCGAGCGTGCGTGTCGTGGAGCGAATTCCCGTGGGCATGTATCTCCTGGATGACGGCAGTAGCTCGGAGAATATCGGAGCTACTGCCGCCATCCTCGGGAAGAGCGCGCCGCCCGGCTTCCTACTTGCGGTATGCGCTGAACGTGGCGCGCAGATCGCCGATGATGAGGTCGGGTTCTTCCATGGCGGCGAAGTGGCCGCCCCGGTCGAATTCGGTCCAGCGCACGATGTTGTTGTTCTGTTCGGCGATGCGGCGCACGGGTGCGCCGATGTTGTGCGGCAGAACTGCTACGGCGACCGGAACGTCGGTGTAGGGCTCGGGCATGCCCCAGGTGGCGGCGCCCTCGTAGTAGTAGCGTGCCGAGGAGCCCGCGGTGCCGTTGAGCCAGTAGATCATGACGTTGGTCAGCATCGCGTCGCGGTCGACGGCGTCCTCGGGCGCGTTCGTGGAGTCGGTCCAGTCCTTGAATCGTTCGACGATCCAGGCCAATTGCGCGACCGGTGAATCGGTGAGCGCGTAGGACAGCGTCTGCGGGCGGGTGGCTTGCAGCATCGCGTACGCGCCGAGTTCGTACTCGTAGCGGCGGGCCAGCTCGACGGCACGCTGTTCGGCCGGATCGTCGGGGTCGGCGGTCTCGACGGTGGCCGAGGCCATATCCGTCAGGTGTACGGCGACGACGTGCTCGGCGTCGATCACCGCCAGTTCACGGGAAATGGCTGCGCCGGTGTCTTCACCGTGCGCGGCGTATCGGTCGTAGCCGAGGCGATCCATCAGCACCGCCCAGGCCCGGGCGGCCCGCGTGGTCGACCAGCCCACCGCGGGGCCGGACAACCCGTACCCGGGGATGGTCGGCACCACGACGTGAAAGGCGTCCTCGGCGTTGCCGCCGTGCGCCACCGGGTCGGTCAACGGCCCGATCACGTCGAGGAACTCCACGATCGAACCGGGCCATCCGTGCGTGAGCACCAGCGGCAACGCGTCGGGTTCAGCCGAACGGACGTGGATGAAATGCACGTCGTGACCGTCGATCTCGGTACGGAACTGCGGGAAGGAATTCAGCCGGGCCTCTTGGGCGCGCCAGTCGTAGGTGTTGCGCCAATAGTCGGCCAGCTCCCTGGTGTAGTCGAGCGGGATGCCCTGGGCCCAGCCCACTCCGGGAGCCGAATCGGGCCAGCGGGTGGCATCGAGCCGTCGATTCAAATCGTCGAGCTGCTCTTGGGGGACGTCGATCCGGAAGGGAGTGATCTCTGTGCTCATGGAAATCACCCTAGAATCCAGTTAGGACAACTTCCGCCCTAGCTTTCGGGCAGAATTTCAGTGTGTTGGAAACCTCGGCCCGACTGCTCGAACTGCTGTCCCTATTGCAGACACCCCGCGACTGGACCGGCGCGGAACTCGCCGAACGCCTGCGGGTCGATGTGCGGACGGTCCGCCGCGACATCGGGAAGCTGCGCACCCTCGGCTATCCCGTGCACGCGGTCGCGGGCGCAGCCGGATATCGGTTGGGCGCGGGAGCGCAGCTGCCGCCACTGCTGTTGACCGATGACGAGGCCGTCGCAGTCGTCCTCGGGCTGCGGACCGCGGCGGGCGGGACCATCGCGGGCATAGAGGAGAGTTCGCTGCGGGCGCTGGCCAAACTGGAGCGGATCCTTCCGACGAGGCTGCGCCACCGCGTCTCGGCGCTGCAGGCGGCCACGGTCAGCATGCCGGCCGGAACCCCGGCGGTGGACCCGGACGTGCTGACCGCTATCGCCGCCGCGATCCGCGACCACGAACAGCTCCGCTTCGACTACCGCACGCACAGCGGCACCGAGATCCGCCGGGCGGCGGAACCGCATCGGCTCGTGCACACCGGACGGCACTGGTACCTGGTCGGCTGGGATGTCGACCGGGCCGATTGGCGCACTTACCGGGTGGACCGCCTGCGTCCGCGCATCCCGAACGGCCCGCGGTTCGCTCCGCGCGAGGCGCCGGAGCCGGGCCTGTCCGATTTCGTCTCCCACGGCGTCAGCACCGCTCCCTACCGGTACCGGGCACGCGTCACCCTCGACGTACCCGCAACCGTGGCGGCCGCGCGCATCGCACCCACCGTCGGCCTCGTCGAGGCGATCGACGACGGGCACTGTCTGCTGCACACCGGCTCGAACTCGCTCGACGAATTGGCCGTTTATATAGGTCTTTTCGGCTTCGGATTCCGAGTCCACGAACCACCCGAACTCATCGACCACCTGCGCGCCCTGGCGGACCGCGTCGCCGAGGCCGTCTCTTCCGAAGATCGGCGATCGCACTAGGCAGTGCCTCGCCTTCAGGGAACGGCGGTGAACAGCTCGTAGCTGTGGCCGTCGGGGTCGCGAACGTAGATCCCGCGCCCGCCTGCCAGGTGGTTGATTCGACGGTCCCATCCGCGTTCCGGGCCGGAGCCGTACTCGACGGCGGGCCACTTCGTCAGCCGCCCCAGCACGGCGTCGAAGGTGTCGTCGTCGACGAGGAAGGCGTAATGACCGGGCTCGACCTGTCCACGGTCGTCGAAGTCGAACGTGAGATCGTCGTTGACTCGCACGGGCACGAACGGTCCGCTCGGAGCGGATACCGCCAGCCCCATCAGCTCGGCGAAAGAGTTGCCGAGGAGTGCTTGTCGGTCGCCGGGACGATCGTGTGATTGAGAACGATGGACATCGCCGCCTCCTGTGTAGCGCGCCGGGAAGGGCCACTTGTATCCCCCGGGCCACGGCCGGTTCCGCAGTGGCGGGCTCCGGCGATGTGGTCGACGGTGGCCCGGCGCTCTTCCGGCTGGTCCGTTTCTGGTCGCGCCGCTGGAGCAGCCAGGCATGCACGGGAGCTTCCCGGGCATCGGACGGAGAATCGCGGCGCGTGCAGCACATCCAGGTCGTGGAAGCCGTCGCCGCCGGGCTGCGGTCGAGCGCTGAGGCCACCGTCACCCGGGCGCGATCTTTCGGCAGCTGACCTACTCCGAGAACGCTCTCGCCCTCGGATCAGTCGCCGCACCGGCACTTGCGGTGCGCGCGGATGTTCGAAACGCTGCCGTAGGCCGGGCCGTCGGGCGTTTCGCCATACCTCGAGCACCAGGTGCGGTACCTCTGAAACCTTCGCCGAATTCGCGGGCCCCGCCGGATTTCAGCGTGGCGCCCATCTCTTCGCCGCAGCGTGGTCGTGTGTGGGAACGACCTCGATCCCCGGGGGCAGACGGTGCAGGCGGTGGATGGCGGCGAAGGCGGCGGATCGATCGTGATCGACGAGAAGCCCTGGCAGCGGCGGCTTCTGACGGAGCAGCGCGATCTGCTCCCGGCGCCAGACCGCGTCGCCTGCCAGCAGCACGTAGCCGCCGTCCTGCACGGCGAGCACGAGCCCGATGCTGCCCGGGGTGTGTCCGGCGAGGTCCACCGCCAGGACCGAGCCGTCACCGAACAGATCGTGGCTCCGGGCGAAACTCAGCACGGGGGGACCGTCGAGGTCGAAGCAGGGCATCGGCCGTGCGCCGATCGACTCGGCGACTCCCATGGGGGCCGTCGCGGGGTTCGTTGCCCATTCCAGTTCGGCCGTGGCGACCCGCAGCGCGAGTGATTCCGGTAGATCGAGCAGGCCGGCCACGTGGTCCCAGTGGATGTGCGTCGCGATCGCGAAGTCGATGCCCTCGACGGCGACGGCCGACATCGCCAGGGAATCCGCCAGGCCGACAAGCGCGTCCGGAGGAGCGACGAGCCCGCGATACGGGCGGCGCAGCTGCGGCAGGACCCGGGCGTGCACGTCGGTGCACATCGATGGATCGACCACGAAGCGAGCCTGTGGATGTTCGACCAGGAAACTGGTCATCGCGATCGCCACCGTGGACGGCCGCAGCGCTCCTTCGATCACTCCGTAGGCCGGGACCGGGCGCACGCCGTGGACCAGCGCGGTCAACCGGACCCTGGCCCGCGCCGGGGGCAGGTCCGCGTCTGTGATCGAATCGAGCAACTGTGTGTCGTGGCGGCGTGGGCGCAACGTACGCCACGGCATCGACACCCCGGCAGCGCAACACGACCACCATGTCTCGGCGGCCCCGGTCCGCGCCGTCAATGGTCCGGCAGATGGCAATCCCACATTCGCCCCTTCCGGCCCGACAGCGACACGGTCGACGAACAGCTTACTGAGGCAACGTGCTATCGACGGCGCGGCGGCCGGCCGCGCTGCTGTCGGCCCCCGCGAGCCTGCAGCGCGCTGCCCCGATGCGCGCGATGATGGAAGGGTGCGCACCCGCTATCACGATCACCTCGAGCAGCTGGCCGATCAACTGCGGGTGATGTGCGCACGCAATCGCGAAGCCATCGCGATGGCCACCGACGCTCTTCTCGGCGCGGACCTGGAACTGGCCGAGCGCACCATCGACTACTGCGCCGAAACCGTCGCGATGCGCGAGGACACCGAGCATGCCGCGATGACGCTCCTGGCGCTCGAAGCCCCTGTCGCGGGAGAACTCCGGCGGGTGGTGACCGCGCTGCAAATGGTCGACGATCTCACCCGCATGAGCGCACTGACCGAGCACATCGCCCGCGCCGCGCGGCGCAGGCATCCCGCCGACGCGGTCCCCGAACCGGTCCGAGATCTGGTGACCCACATGGGGGAGACCGCGGTCGACCTGGCGGATGCCGCGGTCGGCGTGCTGACCACCGCCGACCCCGGCGACGCCGCGGATCTCGACGCGCGCGACGACACCATGGACGACCTGCACCGCGACCTGCTCGCGGCGATCCTCGCCGACGAATGGGACAACGGCACCGCCGCGGCCGTGGACGTCACCCTGCTGGGTCGCTACTACGAACGTTTCGCCGACCATGCCGTAGAGGTCGGCCGCCGCACTCTCTATATGACCACCGGTCACCGCCCCGGCGACACACCCGCGCACTCCGGTTAGGTCGGGTCCCAGCTCTCTCGGCAACCGTGACCGCCCGCCCCGCAAGCCCGCGGCCCGGTACACGCTGATCACCCGCTACGGGGCAGATCACACGCCGGACCCGATGTGCCTGCCCACAGCCACCCGCCGATCGGCTGCGCATAAAGAAGTCCAGGCCGGCCCTTCAGGGCCGGCCTGGACTCCCATCGATGCCGATCAGGCGAGATCGAACCGATCGTTCTCGACCACCTTGACCCACGCGGCGACGAAGTCGTTCACGAACTTCGCCCCGGCGTCGTCCTGCGCGTAGACCTCGGCCACCGCGCGCAGCACCGAGTGCGACCCGAAGATGAGGTCGTTGGCGGTGGCGGTCCACTTGGCGGCGCCGGAGGCCCGGTCGAACCCTTCGTAGACGTTCTCCGCCGACTCCGACGGCTTCCACTCGGTGTTCTGGTCGAGCAGGTTGACGAAGAAGTCGTTCGTCAGCACGCCCGGCCGGTCGGTGAACACACCGTGGTCGGTGCCGCCGTAGTTGGCGCCCAAGGCGCGCAGGCCGCCGATGAGCACCGTCAGCTCCGGAGCGGTCACGTCCAGCATGTACGCCCGGTCGAGCAGCAGGCGCTCCAGCGGAGCCTTCTCGCCGGTCCGCACGTAGTTACGGAACCCGTCGGCCCGCGGTTCGAGAACCGCGAAGGACTCGACGTCGGTGTTCTCCTGAGTCGCGTCCGTCCGCCCGGGCGAGAACGGCACCGTGATCTGGTGACCGGCGTCCTTGGCCGCCTTCTCGACCGCCGCGGAACCGGCCAGGATGATCAGGTCGGCCAGCGAGACCTTCTTGCCGCCGGAGGCCGAACCGTTGAAGTCCTGCTGGATCTGCTCCAGCACGGGCAGCACCTTCGCCAGCTCGTCCGGCTCGTTGACTTCCCAGTTCTTCTGCGGCTCGAGGCGGATCCGAGCGCCGTTGGCGCCGCCGCGCTTGTCGGTGCTGCGGTAGCTCGCCGCCGCGGCCCACGCGGTCTTGACCAGCTGCGCCACCGACAGGCCGGACTCCAGCACCCTGCTCTTGAGCGCCGCGACGTCGGACTCGTCGATCAATTCGTGATCGACCTCGGGAACGGGATCCTGCCACAGCTGCGGCTCGGGGACCCACGGACCCAGGTAACGGGTGATCGGGCCCATGTCGCGGTGCAGCAGCTTGTACCACGCCTTGGCGAACGCCTCGGCCAGTTCCTCGGGGTGCTCCAGCCAGCGGCGGGTGATCTCGCCGTAGATCGGGTCCTCGCGCAGCGCCAAGTCGGTGGTGAGCATCGTGGGCGTCCGTGCGGGCCCATCGAACGGGTCGGGAATGGTGCCCGCGCCCGCGCCGTCCTTCGGCTTCCACTGCCATGCCCCGGCGGGGCTCTTGGTCAGCTCCCACTCGTAGCCGTAGAGGTTCTGCAGGAAGCCGTTGCCCCATTTGGTCGGGGTGGACGTCCAGACGACCTCGAGACCGCTGGTGATGGCGTCCTTCCCCTTGCCCGAGCCGTAGGCGCTCTTCCAGCCGAGGCCCTGCTGCTCGATGGGTGCGCCTTCGGGCTCGGGGCCGACCAGGCCGGCATCGCCGGCACCGTGGGTTTTTCCGAAACTGTGGCCGCCGACGATCAGCGCGGCGGTCTCTTCGTCGTTCATCGCCATGCGGCCGAACGTCTCACGGATGTCGCGCGCCGCGGCCACCGGATCCGGGCGGCCATTGGGCCCTTCCGGGTTCACATAGATCAGGCCCATCTGGACGGCGCCGAGGGGGCCCGCCAGTTCGCGGTCACCGCTGTAGCGCTCGTCGCCGAGCCAGGTGTCCTCCGGACCCCAGAAGACCTCTTCCGGCTCCCAGATGTCCGGGCGGCCGAAGCCGAAGCCGAAGGTTTGGAAGCCCATCGACTCCAAGGCCACGTTGCCGGCGAACACCAGCAGGTCGGCCCACGAGATCTTGTTGCCGTACTTCTGCTTGACCGGCCACAGCAGGCGGCGCGCCTTGTCCAGGTTGGCGTTGTCCGGCCAGCTGTTCAGCGGCGCGAAACGTTGCGCACCCTGACCGCCGCCGCCGCGGCCGTCGGCGATGCGGTAGGTGCCCGCGGCGTGCCAGCTCATCCGGATGAACAGGCCGCCGTAGTGGCCGTAGTCGGCGGGCCACCAGTCCTGCGAGTTGGTCATGATTGCCGCGACGTCCGCCTTGAGGGCGTCGACGTCGAGCTTCTTGAACTCTTCGGGGTAGTTGAAATCCTCACCCAGCGGGTTGGACTTGGACGAATGGGCGTGCAGCACCGAGACATCGATCTGCTCCGGCCACCAGTCCTTGTTGCTGCGGGGGCGATGGTCCGTCTTCGCGGTGGGGGACGGGATCGCCGGGTTCTCGCTCTCGCTCGCGCTGTGCGTCTGGGTGTCAGGATTGGGTGGGCGGCTATCGGATGACACAGCATTCCTTCCTGAAATGAGTGATGTGGGCTGCGATCACGGATGTGATCGGGAAGCTTGTCTTTCCACACAGTCGGGGCACAGGCCCCAATAGATGACCTCGGCCTCGTCGATCGAGAACCCGCTGTCGTCGGACGCGGTCAAACAGGGGGCGTCGCCGATGGCGCAGTCGACATCGGCGATCACCCCGCACGCCCGGCATACGACGTGGTGGTGATTGTCGCCGACCCGCGATTCGTAGCGGGCGACCGATCCGGACGGCTGGATACGCCGGACGAGGCCGGTGGCGGTGAGCGCGTTCAACGAGTCGTACACCGTTTGATGGGACACCTCGGGCAGCTCGGAGCGCACGGCGCGGATGATCGACTCCGTGTCGGCGTGCGGATGATCGTGCACCGCGCTCAGCACCGCGACCCGGGGGCGGGTCACTCGCAGGGCAACTCCTCGCAGCATCTGCTGGAAGTCCGAGGCCGTTGGCATGCACGGAAGTCTCGTCCGTTTTCTGGAACGAGTCAAGAGTTTGTTTCGAAGTCGCGATACCCGTTGTGCGGCGCCGGGCGACTGCCGCGCAGCGTACCCAGGGACGCCTTACGCCCGGGCGCGTTTGCGGAGATTCGATCTTGCCGCCGCTGCACGTAGTTGCCGGACCGGACGGGCGCCAAGAACTGCTCCCCGGGAGGAGCGCTGCGGTGCGGCGTCGGTCAAGGACGGGGGTCGCTGCGGGTCCACCGCCGGCTTTCCCGCCCCCCGGCAGCGGCACAGCGGCGACAGGTCACGATCACGTGGCCGGACGTGTCGGCCAACCACAGCGCCTCGCTCCACGGGACGTGCGGGAAGCGGGCCAGCCGAGCCCGGGAAAGGGGCACACCGCACAATCCGTCCCGCCATGTACGGTTGGTGCCCCGCTCTTCCCGCCCGGAACCCGGCATCAGGGCCGGAACACCGAACGGATGCACCCTTCTTTTTTGTGCTTGAAGATGTCGTAGCCATATACCGCATCGGTGAGCGGCATGTCGTGGGTGATCAGATAGGAGGGGTCGAGGTCGCCCTGCTGAATGTAATCGAACATCCGGGGCACGAACCGCTGGCCGGATTGCTGCGCGGTGCGAATGGTAAGGCCTTTGTTGGTCACCACGCCCATGGGGAATTTGTCGGTCAAACCGTAGATGCCGAGCACCGATACGACGCCGCCTTTCCGGCACGCGAGAATCGCTTCGCGCAGTGGGGTCGCGCGGTCGGATTCGAGCCGGAGCAGCTGTTTGGCTCGATCGTAGAGCTGCTGGATTCCGGTGCCGTGTCCTTCCATCCCGACGGCATCGATGCAGGCGTCAGGACCGCGGCCGCCGGTGCTCTCGCGCAGGGTCTCCTGGACGCTGTCGACCGCGGTGTAGTTGATCGTTTCCGCACCGAACTGCTCACTCGCCATGCTCAGCCGCTCGGGGAAACGGTCGATGACGAAAACGCGGTCGGCGCCGAGCAGGCGGGCGGTGTGTCCGGCCATCAGGCCGACGCCGCCGCTGCCCCAGACCGCGACGGTGTCACCCGGGTGGATGTCACAGAATTCGGCGCCCATCAAGCCCGTCGGCACCGCATCGGACAAGAACAATGCCTGTTCGTCGGTAACGCCTTCCGGAATCTGGAAACAGTTCACGTCACCGAACGGGACACGGACATATTGCGCGTGGGACCCCTGATAGCCGCCGAAGGGGTGGGTGTAACCGTAGATGCCGCCGGTCGGGTAACCGAAGAGCGGTTGTTGCAGGGCGCTGTTGGGATTGGTCGTGTCGCAGAGCGAATACAGTTCGTGGTCGCAGTACCAGCACGAGGCGCATCCGATGAACGACGGGACGACGACGCGGTCGCCCACCTTTGTCGAAGTGACTTCGGCGCCGATTTCGACGACCTCGCCCATGAACTCGTGTCCGAAGACATCACCTTCCCGCATTCCCGGCAGATAGCCGTCGATGAAATGCAGGTCGGAACCGCAGGTGGTGGTCAGACGGACCTGCACGATGACATCGTGCGGATTGACCAGACCCGGGTCGGGGACGGTTTCCACGGCGAGGTCGTTGACGCCGTTCCAGCAGAGCGCATGCATGTCGCCTCCTGTTCACCGAGCGGAAGAACGCGCGCTCGGATTGTGGGCCAGGGTGGGGATCTCGCCGGTCTGCAGGCGGGCTCGGGCCCGGTAGAGAGCGGTGAACATCGCCGCACCGGTCAGCAGATCGGGCAGCGGGGTGCGCGCCCGCATCGTCACCTCCGTCCCGAGGTCCTGCGGCGCGTCCCGGAAGCACAGCTCGATCTCGAGGCCTTCGGCGGACGGTGCGTCTTCCCCGGCCGAGCCGACGAACCGGAGGTGCCCCTCCTCCTCGCGCAGCGTGGTCTTCCAGGTTGTGCGGCCGTCGGTGCCCGACTGCAACGTCCACTCGTAGGTCGAGGGTTCCGTCGCCCGCACCTCGGCGACGTCGCCCAGCACCTCGGACAGCTTCGCCGGGTCGCGCCAGAATTGCTCGACTTCGGCCCGCGGACGGGCGATGGTCACCGTTTGACTGCTCGAGTAGCTGCTCGCCGACTCGATCACCCGTCCCACCAGATCGCTCAGCAGGTGTTTGGTGTCATCGATGTAGTGCATGAGCCCTCCTCTCGCTCTCCGTCGTCGCAGGGCCTCGCGCGCTCGAAAAGCGCCGTGCCCTGCGCTTGCGCGGACACGGAGTATCGGTCGCAGAGGAAACGCCGCTGCGCAAGTCCTATGCGGTCTCGGAGCGGCTACCCCCGGCTGCCGACGCCAAACCGCATTCGCGGCAAGCGTCGAATCCGGGAGCATGCGACGCCACTACACCGCGTCGAGACCGATGAGGCTTCGAGCCGACCGATAGCGGCAGGACCTGCCGCTCCGGCGAACACGTCAGGAGCCTGATCGTGGCACCACTCCGGGCGTCGGCCGACCTCGCGGGCTGCGCGGCGTGCAGGGGCAAGCGCCGGTCGCCGTATGGGTGCTTCGCACCGTTGCGTTCGGGGCGCCGATCGCGGGTGTGCGCGCGATCAGACGATTCGGTTGCCGATCACCGAGGACGGCCGATTTGGGCCTTCTTCGCCGCCAGCCGCGCGGTGAACTCGGGAGATTCGAGGGACGCGACCTGTGGCACGATCTCGGCGTCGACGGCGGCGGCGTGGGCGTCCAGGTTCGCGGTGTGACGCATGGTGCGCTTGGTGGTGATGAGCAGGTCGCGCGGCGCCTCGGCGGCGCCCGCGGCGAAATCGAGCGCTCCGGCGAGCAGCGCATCGTGATCGCCGTCGATCACCCGGTGCGCCAATCCGGCGTCGAGCGCGGCCTCGGCGTCGAGGATCTCCCCGAACAGCGTCATCGCGGCGGCCCGTTGCGGCCCTACGGCGCGTTGCAGCATCCACGTCATTCCGCCGCCGGGATGGAGGCCGAGCCGCAGGAACCGCGCGTCGAACCGGGCGCGGGGCCCGGCGATCCGGACGTCGGCGGCCAGCGCCAGATTGAGTCCCGCGCCGACCGCGGCACCGCCGACCGCGGCGATGGTGGGCAGTGCACAGCGCGCGACCGCCAGGAATCCGTCGTAGATCACCCGCAGACCCTCCTCGCGGGCCGCGCCGAGCGCGCTCAGATCGGCGCCCGCGCAGAACGCGGGCGGGGTTCCGGTGACGACTACGGCGTGCACGCCGGTATCGCGCTCGGCCTCGGCCACCGCGGCGGCGAGTTGCCGGGACAGCGCCGGTGTCAACGCGTTGCGCCGATCCGGATCGTGCACGGTGATGACCGCGACCTTGTCCCGCCGCTCACTCCTGATCTCCGCCATGACCGGATGGTAACCGTCTCAGCTCGGCCGATCGGTTCACGGCGGCACGGTTGTCGAGCCAGGAGCGGTAGCGGCGTAGCGCGTGCGCCGGGCCGGCGCCGAGGCGGCGAAGCTGTTGCCGCGCGCCACCTGTTCGGCATGGGGTTCGCTGACCACCTCCGCGCAGCGCGAGACGGTCACCGCGCACGTGGCCGACACTGTCGCCAAGGATGCGACCGCGCTCGCATCGACGCTCCCATGGGCGGCATGGGCGACTCCGGACGCGGTCGCAGGCACGGCGCCGACAGGCTGCTGAAGTACACCGAGCCCCGGAGCGTCGCGCAGCAGCGCCTGCAAGGTTTCAGCCCACCGCGCGGTGTCACTCATGACCGGTGGTCCCGGATCCGCACCGTCGCACTCCAGACCCTGCGACGAGTGGGCGCACACTGAATCGACCGAGTGCGCACCGGCGATGAGACCACGTGAAGAAGTAGAACCAACGACGCACGAAGGAAGATCACGCATGACCAAGCGCATCTTGAACGTCGTCACCAACGTCGGCCATTACGACGACCCGTCCCACCCGACCGGACTGTGGTTGTCCGAGCTCACCCATGCCTGGCATGTCTTCGAAGAGCACGGATTCGAGCAGACCATCGTCAGTCCGGCGGGCGGCCGCTGTCCCTTGGAACCACGGTCGCTGAAGTTCCCCAGCTACGACAAGACCGCGAAGGCGTGGCGGGCCGATCCGGCGCGGATGGCGCTGCTGGAGAACACCGCGAGCCCCGACCGGATCGACTCCGCCGACTACGACGCCATCTACTTCACCGGCGGGCATGCGGTGATGTACGACTTCCCCGACAGCGAGGGCCTGCAGCGCATCACCCGAGAGATCTACGAACGCGGCGGCATCGTCGCCTCGGTCTGCCACGGCTACTGCGGCTTGCTCAATACGAAGCTCTCCGACGGCACCTACCTCGTCGCCGGACGCAAGCTCACCGGGTTCGCCTGGCAGGAGGAAGTCCTCGCGCGAGTGGACAAGCTGGTGCCCTACAACGTCGAGGACGAGGTGCAGAAGCGCGGCGCGCTCTACGAGAAGGCCAAGCTGCCGTTCGTCCCCTACGCCGTGGTCGACGCGAATCTCGTGACCGGGCAGAACCCCGGATCAGCCAAAAAGACCGCGAAGAAAGTCGCCTCTCTCCTGTGACTCCGCATAGCCGCCCGGCCCACCTGTGGCCCATGCGGACGGTGCCGGCAACGGACCGCCCGGCGGATTCTGTCGCGGAGCCGGACCAACCGCCGGTAGGCGGGCAGTCACTTCATAGGACCTCTTCGATTCGCACCGAGTCGAACGGTTGCTGCCTATAGGGCAGAAAGGTGCCGGCGAGCCTTTCGGATCGTGCCGAGGACAACCCTCGACACGAAATTGCGCATGCTCAACGATCGCTGGACTGCGACGCGCCGGTGCGTTGCTGATCTATGAGGGAGAGTGAGCGTGAAAGCGCGCAGCAGATTTCTAGTAGGCGCGATAGTCGCGACCACCGTGGCGATGCTCCTGAGCGCATGCGGCGGAGGGGAGGTCCGGAAGTCCGGCGGCGTGCCGGTTCTGCGATATCAGGGCTGGGCCTCGCAAGTCGTCATTCCGGAACTCGCGGAGGAGCTCGGCTTCTTCGACGGCAAAATCAAGCTGGAATGGCAGGGCAACACCATCAGCGGCCCGCAGGACATCCAGTCGGCGGCCACCGGGCAGGTCGACTTCGGCGGCGCGTTCGGGGGAGCGGTGGCCAAGCTGGCACAGGGTGGTGCGCCGATCACGGCGGTGGTGAACTACTACGGATCCGACGAGAAGACCTTCACCGGGTTCTACGTTCCCGAGAACAGCCCGATCAGAACTCCGAAGGATCTGCTGGACAAGAAGATCGGGGTGAACACACTGGGTGGTCAGTCCGAGGCGGATATCCACACCGCGCTGAAGAAGGTCGGTTTCACCGACCAGCAGATCAAATCGGTTCAGCTGGTGGTGTTGCCCCCGCCGAATACCGAGGACGCCGTCCGGCGCGGGCAGGTCGACGTCGCGGCGTTGAGCGGGCAGTTCCAGCAGCGTGCGATCGCTAATGGCGGACTGCGCCCGGTGTTCACCGATTACGAGGAGTTCGGCCCGTTCAACGGCGGGCAGTACGTTTTCCGCAACGACTTCATCGCCAAGAATCCCGACAGCGTCCGGGCGTTCGTCGACGGGGTCGCCAAGGCCATCGAATGGCAGAAGACGACTCCCCGTGACCAGGTCATCGCGAAGTTCACCGAGATCATCGAGAAGCGCAAGCGTTCGGGCGAGGACGCTTCGTCGGTGAAGTACTGGCTGTCGGTCGGCGTCCCCGCCACCAACGGCGTGATCGTCGATGCCGACTTCCTGCGCTGGGAGGACTGGCTGCGGGATACCGGTGCGATCAACGGCGCGTTCGAGCCGTCGAAGTTCTACACGAACAAGTACAACCCCTACGCGAAGTAGTGCGTGAGACAGATCAGGCTCCGCTGCCGCGAGAGCCTGATCTGTGTCCAGGCCATGGGATATATATCGGGATGTATCGAGCCATAACCCCGGCCCCGAGCGCAGATACGCCGCCGATGGTCAGGACCGCTACGGCCAGTGGACTGATCGCTGTCAGTCCACTGATCGCCAACGGCCCGACGAAATAGCCGCCGTCATGGGTGAGCCGCCACGCCGCGAGGAACTCGGCACGGCCGACGGCCGGCGCGATGTCGGCGCCGATGGTCATGATGACCCCGTTGCCTATTCCGTTGCCGATCCCCATGACAATGGCCGCGATGCTGAGCGTCAGCGCCGAATGCGTCAGCGGCACAGCGATATACCCGAGTGCCAGAATAACCAGCGAAGGCACCGCGACGAATCGCCTGCCGAAGCGGTCCATCAAATGGCCGGCCGGATAGGCGCACACCACATCGAGCCCCGCCCCGATACCGAAGATCAGACTCGCGGTGGCGGCGTCGATTCCGAGGTGATCGGCCCACAGGGGCAGCACCGCCTCCCGCGACGAACGCGCCGCACCCATCAACAACGAACCGCTGCCCAATGTCAGCAACAGTCGATGATGGGAGCGGACGATTCCGGCAAGAGACAGCGGAGGGAGCGGATTCACTCCGGCTGCCGAACTCTCCGGGTCCGGCAGCCGGGCCATCAGCCATCCGGCGACCACGATCGCGATCACCTGGACCACGAAGCCGCCGCGTGTGCCGAAGCCGATGATCGCGGCCGCCCCGAGAAACGGTCCAGCGAAGAAGCCCAGGCGCATGGCTCCGCCGAACAGCGACATCGCGCGCGCTCTTCGCTCGAAGGGAACGACCTCGGACAAATAACTCATCCGGGCGAGTCCCCACACCGCGTTGGACAATCCGGCAATTGCCAGACCGATGCACAAGACCGGCACGGTCGGCGCGAACAAGCACAACAGCACCCCGATCGCACCCGCGGCGCTGGCGGCGATGATCGATATCCGCTCGCCGAGCCGGGCAACGATCTGTCCGGCGGGAATATCGCCCAGGATCTGGCCGAGGCCGACCAGCGCGACGGTCAGGCCTGCGACGGCCGACGACGCGCCCAGGTCGAGGGCGGTGAGCGCCATGACCGGCGCCGCGGCTCCCATGCCGATCCCGTACGCCGCCGCGGGTACGTAGACGGTGAACAACAATGGTCGAAGCGAAGCAATTTCGACCGAAGTCTCATCCTGCCGCGATGCGGTCATATGCGAACTCGGATATTCGCGGCCAGAACTGTGCCGCATTTCGGGTCATGCCGAGGACTCATCGAGACCCGAAAGTATTGGGCGTCAAAGCTTCACAACCTTCAGAGATAGGATGATGGGACCACATGGTCCGCAACTGTACGGATATCCTTATCGCTGCCACATTGTGAAAATCGGCGTGATTCCAACCGGAGACCGCCGGAACAGCTCGGGAGAGCTGTTCTCCGGTCCCTTTCCTCGCCGTGCGAACCCCGGTATCAGGAATCCGTCCGAGGCGGCGTCCGGACGGCGATTTCGCCACTCAGTGTGTAGTCGCCGGACAGCCGCAGCCCGTCTCCGCTCCAGAATCGGCCTGGGTCGTACCAATCCGGGCTGCGGTGCTGGGGCAGCAGTCCCATGGCTTGATAGGTGGCGGCGACGATTTCGGCGCAGTACGCGTTCTCCAGTTCCCGTGCGGCCGATCGGTCCCTCGTGCGGCGGGGGAGACGTGCGCGGCCGCGTAGCCAGCGTCCCGCCATGCCCGCGGTGGAGGGGAACGGGGTGCCGTCGAACCGGGCGATGGCGCGCAGCACGCTGTCCTCCATCTCTCGCCCGGCAGGAGGGTTCAGCTGCCGCAACCATGCCTGCTGACCGTAGCGGTGGGCCCACACCAGCACGGCGTCGCGCAGGTTGTGCAACTGGGCGCCGCGGTGCGCGGTTCCCGACCACATGTCGGGTAAGGATCGTCCGAGTTCCGCGTGCCAGATCAGCGCGGGCAGATCGTCGATCACGACGGACATCCCCACATGGTTCACCGGACTGTTGGTCGTCATGCGGATCACCCGGTCGGCCGTGGAATGTCCACGGAACAGCCAGATGTCGCCCGTTCTGGTGACCTCGACCGCACGGTCGAGACTGATGCCCGTCCCCGTCATGGTCGTAGCCTATGCGGTATGAGGTGGTGGAAGGCAGTGGGATTGGCGGGTGTGGCCGGTGTGGTTGCCACCGGTGTCGTGGTGGTGCGCGCGGAGCGCCGCCGCCGTGCCTACACCCCGGACCAAGTGCGCGAACAACTGCACGCGCGGTTCGCCCAGGTGACTCCGGAGACCGTCGAATCCGCCGCTGCGCAACCGCGGGGCGCGTTCGCTGTCCGTGGGCTGGTCGGCCGCTTGTTCCGTCGCCGGGCACGGCAGCGGAAGTAGCTGCGCCGCTGCGTCGAGGCCCTACAAGGCGATGCGAGCCATCGGGGCGAAGCCGAGATCGGCGAGCGCGGCCGCGCCGCGGTCGGCATGGTCGCCGCCGGCCAGCACCCTGGTCCGCGCCGCCTGGTAGGGGCAACCGGCTGCCTCGAACGCATCCGCCGTGGCGAGCAGCCGTTCGTGGTCCGCGGAGAGCAGTGCTTCGGCTCGCTCCACGATGGCGCCTGCGATGGGGTTTCCGGCGACGACGGTCCGGGCCTCGGCCAAGCGCTCGACGGCATCGGAGGCCCCCGCGAGCACACCGGCTTCGGCCCGCAGCGCCACATACCAGTGCAGCCAGATCCAGGTGACCCATCGCCACACCTCCCGCGGCTCGGTCGCCATCCGTTCGAGCGCCTCGTGCACCTGCCCACGGTGGAGCAGGGCGAGCGCGTCGAAGACGGCGCCGTACCCGTGCGTGCGCGCTGGTGACGTACCGAGCCCACGAACGAGCGCGTCCCATTCGCCGCGAGCTTCGTGGTCGCCACGGAGGTCGTGAATCATCGCCACACCTGCCACCGCCGGACCGAGGCCGGACTTGGCGGGGTCGCCGATCCGTTGCCACGCCTCGAGGAAACGGACGCTCTGGGTGCGAACGTCATCGACGTTGCCCGCCAGCGCGTCGGTCACCAGCAGCCAGCTCGTCGCACGATGTCCGACCTCGGCCAGCAAGGGATGATCCGCGAGCTGTTGTGCCCATCGGCGGGCGCCCCGCAGGTCCCCGGCGCCGAGTTCGGCCTCGGCGGCCTCGCCGAGCGCGTCGATCAGCTCAGGGGTGCCGACCGGAGTATTCGGGGTGGACTCCAGCAGCGCCATTCGCCGCCGTGCGATGGCCGCGGCGGTGAAGGTGTCGCCGGCCAGGCTGTGGGCGCCCGCGAGTGTGTCGAGTGCGGCGGACTCGGCAAGCGGATCGCGTGTGCGGTGCGCGAGTTCGACCGCACGCTCGGCACATGCCACGGTCGCCGGCACGCGGTCGCCGGACGAGTGCTGGTCGGTGAGCGCATCGGTGAGCGCCCGCCCGGCATCGGCCAGGGCCACAGCGGCTATAGCCGCCGGGTGGTCACCGGCGAGTTGCCGCGCCTCGGTGATGAGTGCGACCGCTTCCTCCGGTGGCAGGGGACGGACGAACTTGCCGGCGAACCGGTATGCGTTGGCGGCGGCGGTCGCCAGGTCGCGGGCCGCGCCGGCGGAATCACCGGACCGGAGGGCGGCCTCCGCGGCCGCGCGGTGGAGGCGATGCATGTCGTCGCCCCGCATCTGGCATCCGGCCGCGGCCGCGGCGTGCCGGAACAGCACGGCGGCGATGGCCGGGTCCTCCGCGAGCGCGGCCGCCTGCTCGTAGCGCATCTGGGACTCGCCGATCAGATTCCGGGTGAAGCACAGTTGCGCCATGTGCTGGGCCAGGCGGGACGCATCCGCGCGCCGCTCCGGCCGGTCGGCCGCCCACGCCATCGCGGCGCGGAAATCGTCGGCCACCGCGTCGAATCGCGGCCGCCACTCCGCGCGTACCACCGTCAGATCAGCGGCCACGGCCAGGCACCAGCTCAGGTGACGGGACCGGATATCGGCGAGCTCACCGGCTTCGGTGAGCTGCTCCGTTCCGTACTGACGAATGGTTTCCAGCGCCCGGTATTCGGTACCGTCCGGGCCCGCCGTCACCGCCAGCAGGCTCTGCTCGGCGAGCCGGGCCAGTCCGTCGGCGACAACGCCTTTCCCGGTCGCGGCCACCTGCGCGGCGGCCGCGACGGTGAACGACGTCTTGAACACCGACACCCGCCGCAGCAGCGCGCGATCGTCCGGCTCCAGCAGAGCGTGGCTCCAGTCCAAGGCCGCTCGCACCGAGCGGTGCCGCTCCTCGGTGCGCGAGCCCCCGGCCAGCATCCGAAGTTGATCGGAGAGCCCGGCTTCGAGGCCGTCCAGCCCGAGTGTGGTCCAGCGGGCGGCGGCCAGTTCGATCGCCAGCGCGACGCCGTCCAGCCGCGCGCAGAACGCGGCCACCTGGTCGCGCAGCGCGTTGTTCGGCGGCCAGCCGCCCGCCTCCGCGCGCTGCATGAACAACTCGACCGCATCCGACGCACCCTCGCCGGCCAGCGACATCGGTGGGACCGTGTACGCCCGTTCGAACGGCACCATCAGCCGCGCCCGGCTGGTCGCGAGCACCGTCACGCCGGGGCACGTCGCGAGCAACCGTTCGAGGAACGGCGCCACTCCGTCTCGCACATGCTCGCAGTTGTCCAGCACGAGCAAGACCTGCCGGTCGGCCAGCGCGGCAGGCACCGATTCGTCCATCGCGCGGCCGGGCTGCTCCCCGAGTCCGAGGGCGAGGGCGACCGTGCCTGCGACCGCGCAGGTGTCGGGGCTGGTGACGGGGACCAGGTCGACGAACCACACGCCGTCGGAATACTCGCCGGCCAGCTCCGCGGCGACCGTCAGCGCGAGCCGGGTCTTGCCGACTCCGCCGGGACCCACCGCGGTCACCTGCCGGTGTTTCCTGATCATTTCGGTGAGCTCGGCTCGCTCCCGGCCGCGGCCGACGAACGTGGTCAGCGGGGTCGGCAGCACCGGCGCCGGCTGTGACCGGTCGGGGCGAGCCGGAGCGGCCGCGCGCTGGGCCAGCGCCCGCCGATCCGGAACCTCCAGCTTGCGCAGCAGCGAGGAGACATGACTTTCGACGGTGCGCACGGAGATGAACAGACGCGCACCGATCTCCGCGTTGCTGAGATGTTCCCCCACCAGCGTCAGCACCTCGGCTTCCCGAGCCGAGATCTCCACCGTCGCCGCCATGGCACCGATTCTGCCGTATTCCCGTCGCGCTCAGACTGTGCGGTCGGTTCTGCCCTGGGGATATTGCCGTGGACGATCCGTGCGTCGATCCGTGGCCGGTTCCGTGGTCGCCACGGATGTGGATCGGTGGCGCCGGAGGAGATGCTGTGAGCACGTCCGGTTCACCTCGGCAGACGAGGACGGGGACCACCTGACCGACGACTCGAAGGAGTGATCGTGCCCAACTCTCCCACGCAGGGAATCAAGACCGTGCTGCATCCCGTGTCGGACCTGGCGGCGGCCAAGACGCTGTTCACCGCCCTGCTCGGCGTGGCGCCGCAGACCGACACGTCCTACTACGTCGGCTTCGACGCCGAAGGCCAGCACATCGGGCTGGTACCGGACGGCGGGCCGCAAGGGATGACGGCGCCGGTGGCCTACTGGCACGTGCCGGACATCGAGGCGAAGCTCGCGGAGGTGACCGCGGCGGGCGCCACCGTGACCGAGCCCGCGCACGACGTCGGCGGCGGCCGCCTGGTGGCCACTGTCACCGACACCGACGGCAACGTCCTCGGGCTCATCCAGGACCGCTGAGCGCCGAACTCCACCCCCTCATCCGAACGCCACGAAGGAAACCAGCTCATGACCGCGCAGAAGACCACCGTACGCACCAGCGCCAAGACCAAGGCCTCCGTCGGATTCACCGACGAGGAACGAGCCGCGATGAAAGAGCACGCCGCAGAGCTGAAGACGGCCGCGCGCCGGGGCTCGCGGGCGGCGAAGGCGGACGGGGAGAACGACGTGCTCGCGAAGATCGCCGGGATGTCGGAATCCGACCGTGTCATGGCGGAGCGGCTGCACGCCGTCGTCAAAGCCAGCGCTCCGGACCTGTCCCCGAAACTCTGGTACGGCATGCCCGCGTACGCCAAGGACGGCAAGGTCGTCTGCTTCTTCCAGAGTGCGGCGAAGTTCAAATCGCGCTACGCCACCTTCGGTTTCAACGACATCGCCAACCTCGACGACGGCACCATGTGGCCGACGACTTTCGCCCTGACGAAGCTGACCGCGGCCGACGAGGCGAGGATCGGCGATCTGGTGAAGAAGGCGGTGAGCTGACCACCGCGCCCGCCACTGCCGCAGCGCTGTTCGGTTCCACACTCTCACGCCTGGATGGAACCGAACTTGCGTGCCGCGCGTCCTACTGAGTAGCTATGGAAGAGGGCGATCGCTGCGGTGCGGCGTTCGCTGGAACCGCGGCGGGCGAACGGTCGGCCGACGTCAGGTCACGATGCGGAGGGGATGTTCGAGCAGCTCTTTCAGCTGCTGCAGGAACTGCGCGGCCACGGCACCGTCGATGACGCGGTGGTCGGCGGACATGGTGACGCGCAGGATCTTCCGGGTCACCACATGGCCGTCGTCCAGGCGCAGTTCGTCGGTGGCGGCCCCGACGGCCAGGATGGCGGCCTCCGGCGGGTTGATCACGGCGGTGAAGTGCTCGATACCGAACATTCCCAGGTTGGAGATGGTGAAGGTGCCGCCGCTCATTTCGTCGGCGCGCAACTTGCGCTCGCGGGCGCGTTCGGCTTTCTCACGACTTTCGGCGGCGATCTGCGACACGCTCTTTCGATCCGCGTCGCGCAACACCGGGACGAGGAGCCCTGCGGGCGTCGCGACCGCCATGCCGAGGTGAACGCCATGGTGCCGCAAGAGCTTCTCACCCGCGAACGAGACATTGACCGAAGGATTGCTCCGCAGCGTCACGGCGACGGCTTTGATCAGCAGATCGTTCACGCTGACCTTCGTGCCGGTCGGTGCCAGGGTGTCGTTCACCTGGGCACGGAACCCGAACAGCTCGGTCACATCGATCGCGGCGGTTAGATAGATGTGCGGAGCCTGCTGTTTGCTCTCGGTGAGTCGCGTGGCCGACACCCGTTGGATGCCGGTCAGCGGAACTTCCTCGTAGTCGCCCTGGGCCGAAGCCGAGAATTTCGCCGTGGGAGCGGGGGCGGCTGGGGTCGGTAGGTCGACTTGGGCTGCGCGGTGGGCGGACTCGACGTCCTGGCGAATGACACGTCCGCCCGGACCGGTGCCCACCACGCGCGAGATGTCGACACCGAGTTCGTCGGCGATCTTGCGCGCCAGCGGCGACGACTTCTTCCGGTCCGCCGTTCCGCGGGAGTCGGCGACGGATTCGCGGACGGGGGCAGCCGCAACCGCACGAGTATCCGGCACGGCCCCGTTATCGCGGGCAGCCTGCGCGATGACGGCCGGGGCGGGTGCGCTAACGCTCGAGCCGTTCGCGGCGGCTCCACTGCCGTCGCCGATGAGCCCGATGGGCGTCCCGATCGGCACCCGCGCACCCTCTGCGGCGAGGATCTGCTCGAGCACGCCGTCGTCGTAGGCCTCCAGTTCCATGAGGGCCTTGTCGGTTTCGATCTCCGCGAGGACTTCGCCTCGCTCGACCGGCTCGCCCACCTGCTTGAGCCAGGAGACGATGACGCCTTCCTCCATGGTGTCGGAGAGGCGGGGCATGGTGATTTCGGGCATGTATGCGTCCTCTGGTGTCTCAGCGCCGCTTGCCGACGGCCGTGAGGGTTTCCACGGCGGCGGTGTACAGCGAATCGGCCGACGGCAGGGCGAGCCGTTCGAGCGGCTTGGCGTAGGGGAGCGGCACTTCGGCCATGGCCACCCGGCGCACCGGGGCGTCCAGATAGTCGAAGGCGCCGTCGGAGATGGAGGCGGCGACCTCTGCGCCGATACCGTAGGTGAGCCAGTCGTCCTCGCCGATCACGGCGCAGCCGGTCTTGCGGACGGACTCGACGAGGGTGGCGCGGTCCAGCGGACGAAGGCTGCGCAGGTCGACGACCTCGGCCGAGAAACCGTCGGCGGCGAGGCGTTCGGCGACCTCCGAGCACACCGTGGCCATACGGGAGTAGCCGATCAGCGTGATGTCGGAGCCGGTCCGCGTAACCGCGGCCTTGCCGATCTGCGCGGCCGGAAGATCCTCCGGCACTTCGCCTTTGGTGTTGTAGAGCGAGAGGTTTTCCAGGAACAGCACCGGATCGTCGTCTTCGATGGCGGCCTTGAGCAGCGCTCGCGCGTCGGCCGGGGTGCTCGGCGCGACCACTTTCAAGCCTGGCACGAACGCGTAGTACAGCTCCACGTTCTGCGAATGCGTCGCGCCGAGCTGTTGGCCGCCGCCGCCCGGGGTGCGGATGACCATCGGCACGCTGGTCTGGCCGCCGAACATGCCGTAGATCTTCGCGGCGTGGTTGACGATCTGATCCAGCGCCAGCAGCGAGAAGTTGATCGTCATGATCTCGACGACCGGACGCAGGCCGAGCATGGCGGCACCGATGGCGGCGCCGACGAAGCCCTCTTCGGCGATGGGAGTGTCGCGTACCCGCTTCTCGCCGAATTCGGCCAGCAGTCCGGCGGTGATCTTGTAGGAGCCTTCGAAGACGCCGATCTCCTCCCCGATGAGGAAGACATCGTCGTCGCGCCGCATCTCCTCGCGGAGGGTTTCGCGCAGCGCTTCACGATAGGTCATGACAGCCACGGTGAGGTCCTTAAGCGGTGAAGAGCGGGTCGGCGGGCAGGCGGCGCGAGTCGCCGGCCACGGGCGTCGCGTAGGTGAAGTCGAACAGGCTCGACGGCTCGGGATGCGGGCTGGCGTCGGCGAATTCCACCGCCGCGGCGACCCCGGCGGCCACCTCGGCGTCGAGCGCGGCCACGGACTGATCGTCCAGCACACCGGCGGCCAGCAGTGCGTCACGCCAGCGGTCGACGGGATCGTTGCTCCGGGCGGTCGCCACCGCTTCCTCGGTGCGATATTTCGCCGGGTCGACCACGGAATGACCCTTGAGACGGTGACTGACCGCCTCGAGCAGCGCGGGTTTGCGCTCCCGCCGCGCGGTTTCGATCAGCTCACCGGCCATCTCGCGGACGGCGAGGACATCGGTGCCGTCCACGCGCTCGCCACGCATGCGGTAGGAGGCGGCGCGCTTCCACAGATCCGGTTCCGCGGAGGAGCGTTCGACCGTGGTGCCCATCCCGGTCTGGTTGTTGATCACCAGGAACACCACCGGCAGGTTCCACAGGGCCGCGATGTTCAGCGACTCGTGGAAGGCACCGATGTTCGTCGTGCCCTCGCCCATCTGGCACACCACCACGTCGTCGCCGCCGCGGTAGTCGATGGCCAGCGCCGCGCCGACGGCCAGCGGAACCTGGCCGCCCACGATGGCATAACCGCCGAGCATGCGGGTCGCGGTGTCGTACATGTGCATGGAACCGCCCCAGCCCTTCGAGGTGCCGGTGGAACGGCCGTACAGTTCCGCCATGACCCGGCCGGGCTCGATGCCTTTGGCCAGCGCGTAGCCGTGCTCGCGGTAGTTGGTGAACAGATAGTCGGTGGGGCGCATGGCCGCGCCGAGCCCGACCACGGTGGCCTCTTCACCCAGGTTGAGATGGCAGTATCCGCCGATCTTGGCTTGCTGGTAGCTCTGCGCGGTGCGCTCCTCGAAGCGGCGCACGAACAGCATGTCGCGGTAGAGCCCGCGTAGCGTATCGGGATCCTCGGCAGCGAGGCGTGCGTCGGCCTGATCCATCGAGGTTTGCGCGGGGCCGCCGTTCGTCCGGCTCGGTGCGGGGGACTGTATGGCCTCGGGCCGCGTCGTCTTGCGGCTCGTTTTGCGAGAGGTGGTGCTGGTGGTCACGGCGGGTCTCCTCAACGCTTCCTGGGCGCGATGTGCACGGGCAGTCCGAGTCCGGCCAGGGCCGCCTCCATGCCGATCTCGCCGAGGGTCGGGTGGGCGTGGATGGTGTCGGCGAGTTCGTCGAGGGTCGCCTCCAGCGAGATGGCCAGTGCGCCTTCGGCGATCAGGTCACTGGCCGACGGGCCGATGATGTGCACGCCGAGCACTTCGCGATGCCGCCGTCCGGCAACGATCTTGACGAAGCCCTCGGTGTCGCCGAAGGTCTGGGCCCGGCCGAGTGCCGCGAAGGGGAAACGCGCGGTGACGACGTCGTGCCCGGCGGCGCGGGCCTTCGCCTCGGTGAGCCCGACGCCGGCGATCTCGGGGTGGGTGAAGGTGGCGGCGGGGATCGCGGTGTAGTCGATGCGCGCCGGCTGACCGGCGATCGCATCGGCGGCTGTGAGCCCCTGATGCGAGGCGACGTGCGCGAGCAGGGCGCGTCCGGTGACGTCTCCGATGGCGTAGACGTGCTCGACTCCGGTACGCAGTTGCTCGTCGACGGGGATGAAACCGCGAGTGTCGGTGCTGATTCCGGCGATGTCCAAGCCGAGGTCGGCGGTGTTGGGACGGCGTCCGACGCCGACCAGCACCACGTCCGCGTCGAGTTCCCGAGCGTGCTCGCCTGCCACGGTCACCCGCAACGCGTCGGTCTGCGCGATCGACTCGACCGTGGAACCGGTGAGCACGGTGATGCCCCGCTTGGTGAACGACCGCCCCAGGGCGGCGCCCACCTCGGCGTCCTCCAGCGGGACCAGGGTGTCCTGCATCTCGACGATGGTGACCTGGGAGCCGAAACCGGCGAACAGGCTGGCCCATTCCGCGCCGACCGCGCTGCCGCCGATGACGACCAGTCGTGCGGGCACCTCGGTCAGCCCGAAGGCGCCGTCGGAGGTGATGACGCCCGGCAGGTCCGCGCCCGGAATCGGCAACCGCGCCGGCACCGATCCCGTCGCGATGATCACATCCTTCGCGCTGATCGTGCGGGTGGCGGTCGCGGTCGGTGCGGCGGCATAGCGGGGGCCGCCGGGGAAGATCGGTGATCGACCCGTCTCGAACACTTCGACACCGGTCGGGCCGGTGAAGCGGGCGTGCCCCTCGATCACCGTGACACCGTTCGCGGCGAGCAGGCTCGCCACACCGTCGGTGAGTTGCTTGACGATGCCGTCTTTGCGCTGGCGCACCGCGGCGAAGTCATAGCGCACGTTGTCGGCGTAGACGCCGAAATCCGCTGCGCTGGTGAGGGTCTGGAAGATCTCCGCCGAGCGCAGCATCGCTTTGGTCGGGATGCAGCCCCAGTTCAGGCAGACTCCGCCCGGACGCTCCTTCTCCACCAAGCCGACGCGCAGGCCGCGTTGGGCCGCGCGGATGGCCGCGACATATCCGCCCGGCCCGCCGCCGACCACCAGTAGATCGAAATCCGGCACTCGTGGTGCTCCTCGTCCTCGATGATTGGATCCTCCGCCGGTTGTGGGGTGGATCATCGCTATCGAGTGTTGCCGCAGCGGAGTGCACAAACAATCGCCACGAAGCCCAGCAGTGCGGTTTCCGAATTGGGCGCTGCGCCCAATCGGGCAACGTAGCCGCGACGGGATCAGGCTCTGTCCGGTTCCTCGGCGAGGTCGAGCGCGGCCAGCGCCAGGGACAGTTCCACATAGTTGCGCTGGCCTTCGAGCGGGCGGTCGAGCAGGGTCGAGACGCGGTGGAGCCGATTGATGACGGTGTTGCGGTGGCAGTGCAGTCGCGCCGCGGCATGGGCCGCGGAGCAGTCGTGCGCCAGCCAGGCCGCCAGGGTGTCCAGCAGAGTCGTGCGTTCGGTGGCGGGCAGGGCCAGGACCGGCCCGAGGGTATGCGCGACCAGCATGTCGGTGAGATCGGTCGAGCGCAGGAGCAGCGCGTGCTGGAAGCGCTGGTGCAGCGGCACGAGTCCGGTCGCGTCCCGGGGCAAGGTCTGCAGTGTGAGCAGTGCCCAGCCGTGCGCGGTGCCGACCTGCGCGAGCCCGCTCACCGTGGGGGAGGCGCCCGCTCGTCCGCGGATGCGGGGTTCGATACGTCGTAACACCGCGGCCACGTCGTGGCGCTCGACTGCTATCAGCCCCACCGTCGAGTCGACGCGATCGTGCCACACGGACCGGATACCGACTGCGGCCAACGCGGCTTCCGTGCCGGTGTGTACCGCCTCTCCGCCACCGTCGACAACGACGACGAGGTAGGCGCTGGCGACCGGAAGGTTCAGCTCACGGGCGGCACGCGTGGCGAAGGTCGTGTCGTGGGCGCGGCCGGCGAGCAGATCCTCGAGCAGAGCGTGGCGGCGGCGTTCGTCGCTGCGCAGCTGTTCGAGTTCGGTATTGCGGTAGGAGGTGACCAGCGACGAGGACAGGCCATCGATCGCCGCCCACAACGCGGTGCCGACCGCACGAATCTCGCCGGGAGCGAGTTCGTCCGCCTTGTCCAGCAGGACCTCCCACACGATTCGGCCGCCCAGCCGGAAGGTGCGCAGCATGGCTTCGAGCGGCACGCCCTGTTCGGCGCGGCGGCGGCCGATGGACGCGGCGACTTCGTCGTCGAACGCGGTCGTCGGAGTACCCAGCAGGTCGAGGATGCGGGTCACGTATCGGCGGCAGCCGTCGACCAGGTCGGCACGGGCGACCGTCGAGTAGTCGGTCCACTCCGGGTTGTCGGTGAAGATCTCCGCTATCAGCCGGTCGGTCAGAGCCGGAATCTCCGCACGGCAGGCGGCGACCAACTCCTGCGTGCACGTCTCCGGGATCGCCTTCTTCGATGTCGACATGTCGCTCGGGGCCCTTCTCGTCGGCCGTACCCACGACTGCGGGGCGGCGGCATAGTCACGACCGTATCGCCGGCGGGAGGCGGCATCCACGGCGGTATCCGTGGGAACTACCTGCTCATAGCGGAATGCTCAGCGTCCTTCCGGGCCCGGGTCGACGGCCACCGCACTATCGCGCCGATGTGCCTTCCCCGCTCATGGGCGGCCGGCGCACTGCGGAGACCTCCGCCCGGTGAGCGTTCGGTGACGGATGGGCAATACGCGGTTCGAGTCCCGCTTCTACATCCGTGGATGCGGCAATATGCTCTATCTTGTGTCGAATCTACGGATCAGTGAAGCGGCCGAGTTGCTGGGAGTCAGCGACGACACGGTACGTCGATGGATCGATCAGGGCCGTCTCACCGCGACGCAACTCGACAACGGCCGCAAAGGAGTCAGCGGCCGCGAGCTCGCCCAATTTCTGCGGGCCAATGCCGAGGCGCCCGCACCCGGTACGACGGTCGCCGCGTCAGCGCGCAACCGGATGCGCGGAATCGTGACCCGGGTCGTGAAGGACACCGTGATGGCGCAGGTGGAGATGCAGGCCGGACCATTCCGGCTGGTGTCGCTGCTGAGCCGGGAATCGGTCGACGAACTCGGTCTGGAAGTCGGCAGCGTCGCTGTCGCGTCGGTGAAGTCCACGCACGTCGTCGTGGAGATACCGGAAAGTTGACGAGGATGGCAATTCGTAAGTGGTGTGTCGCGGTCGCGACCGTGCTGGTTGTCGTGACCGCGGCGGCCTGCGGTTCGGACGACGCGACCGAGCACGCCGACGGACGTCAGGTGTCGGGCACGGTGACCGTGTTCGCCGCGGCCTCGCTCACCGAGACGTTCGGGGAGCTCGGCAAGCAGTTCGAGGCCGCGCACCCGGGCGTCGAGGTGGTCTACAGCTTCGGGGCGAGTTCCGCCCTTGCGCAACAGATCATCCAAGGCGCACCGGCCGACGTGTTCGCCTCGGCCGCTCCGAAGAACATGCAGCAGGTCCGCGACAAGGGCGAGGTCGCCACCGCGCCGGTGACTTTCGTGCGCAACCGGCTCCAGATCGCGGTGCCGAAGGGCAATCCGGGACGCATCACGGGGCTGACCGATTTCGGCAAGACGGAGCCCAAATTCGCGTTGTGCGCGGAGCAGGTACCCTGCGGCGCCGCTGCCGCGAAGGTCTTCGAGACCGCGGGCATCACCCCGCAACCCGACACCCGCGAGCAGGACGTCAAGGCGGTGCTGACCAAGGTCACGCTCGGGGAAGTCGACGCCGCGCTGGTGTACCGCACCGACGTCGAGGCCGCGGGCGACAAGGTCGAGGGCATGGCCTTCCCGGAATCGGCCGCGGCGATCAACGACTACCCGGTCGCGCCACTGGCGCACGCGCCGAACGCGACGGCTGCCGCGGCCTTCGTCGACTTCGTGACCTCGGAGAAGGCCAAGCCGGTCTTCGTCGCGGCGGGATTCGACACCCCGTGATCGCGCCCTCGCGGCGGCGTGCGGTACTCGGACGGCGACCGGTCGCGCTGATGCTGCCCGCCGTCTGCGGGCTGGCGTTCCTCCTCGTGCCTTTGATCGGACTGCTGTGGCGAGCGCCGTGGGCGACCATGCCGGATCGGCTGTTCAGTGCCGAGATCGGCCGAGCGCTGCGGCTCTCCTTGGTGTGCGCGACCGCGGCCACGGCGATCTGCCTGGTTCTGGGCATTCCCTTGGCCTGGGTGCTCGCGCGCGCCGCACTGCCGGGGCGCGGGCTGATCCGCGCTTTGGTCACCGTGCCGCTGGTGTTGCCGCCGGTGGTCGGCGGTGTCGCGCTGCTGCTCGTGCTCGGCCGGCGTGGGCTGATCGGACAGTGGCTCTACGAATGGGCGGGTGTCTCCCTGCCGTTCACCACGGCCGGGGTGATCGTGGCCGAAGCGTTCGTGGCCATGCCCTTCCTGGTGATCTCCGTCGAAGGAGCGCTGCGGGCAGCCGATCCCCGCTTCGAGGAAGCGGCCGCCACGCTCGGCGCCACCCGCTGGTACGCGTTTCGCCGGGTGACGCTGCCTTCGGTCCTGCCCGGCGTGGTGGCGGGCGCGGTGCTGTGCTGGGCGCGTGCGCTCGGCGAGTTCGGCGCCACGATCACGTTCGCGGGCAACTTCCCCGGCCGCACCACCACCATGCCGCTGGCGGTCTACCTCGCGCTGGAGACCGACCCGGATGCCGCGATCGTGCTGAGCCTGGTGCTGCTGGCCGTCTCGGTCGCCGTGCTGGTCGCGTTGCGCGAACGCTGGATCCGGGGGGCGATATGAGTTTGGCGGCCGATCTGCGCATCCAGCGCGGACGTTTCGCGCTCGAGTTGCCGCTGGATGCCGCTCCTGGCGAAGTGGTGGCCTTGCTCGGGCCCAACGGGGCGGGGAAGACCACGGCGTTGCGTGCCCTGGCGGGGCTGATCGCACTCACCGGCGGGCACATCCGGTTGGATGGCGTCACCTGGGACGCGCCACCGTCGACGTTCGTGCCCGCCGAACGCAGGCAGGTCGGCGTCGTGTTCCAGGACTATCTCCTGTTCGGGCATCTGTCGGCGTTGGAGAACGTCGCCTTCGGCCTGCGCGCCCGCGGATATCGCCGCGCCGCCGCACGGGAGCGTGCCACCCGATGGCTCGCGCGTGTCGGACTGGCTGATTACGCGCACCGCAAGCCCCGGGCGCTGTCGGGCGGGCAGGCGCAGCGGGTGGCGCTGGCTCGTGCGCTGGCCATCGAACCACAACTGTTGCTGCTCGACGAACCGCTCGCCGCGCTGGACGCGGGCACCAGAGTCCAAGTGCGCTCGGACCTCGCTCACCACCTGCGCGATTATCCCGGCCACACCGTTCTCGTCACCCATGACCCGCTCGACGCCATGGTCCTCGCCGACCGGCTGGTCATCCTGGAGGACGGCGCGATCGTCCAGCAAGGTCCGCCCGCGCAGGTGGCGGCGCGGCCACGCTCGGACTACGTGGCCACCCTGATGGGCCTCAATCTCTACCGCGGCACCGCCCGTGGCATGAGCGTCGATCTGGACGGTGGCGGCAGCATCACCCTCGCCGAACCCACGCAGGGGCGTGTCCACGTGGCGTTCGGCCCCACCGCGGTGAGCCTGCACCCGCGACAACCTGCCGGCAGCCCCCGCAACAGCTGGCCGGTCATCATCACCGGGATCGAGCAGCACGCGCACATCATGCGCATTCGTCTCGACGGGGCGCCACCCGTCCTCGCCGACATCACACCGGCCACGGTGGCCGAATTGCACCTGCATCCTGGGCAGCGGCTGTGGGCCGCGGTGAAGGCCACCGAAACCCGCGCGTATCCGGCATGACATGTCAGCGGGTCGACGCGGTGTCGAGTCCGCGAGGACGGCAGGCGACCGGTCGCCGAGTGCCGAGATTTTCCAGCCGAACCACGGCCACTCTGCTTGAATCGATATATGTGCAGGTGGATGGCTTATTCCGGGGAGCCGATCCTGGCCGAGGACCTTTTGTTCCGGCCGGTGCACTCGTTGATCGATCAGAGCCTGCACTCCCAGCTGGGTGCGACGACCACGAACGGTGACGGCTTCGGCATCGGATGGTATGGCGAAGGTCCGCGGCCCGCGGTGTTCAAGGACATCGAACCGGCGTGGAACGACCGCAACCTGCGGGAGGTCGCGGCGCAGGTGCGCACGCCGCTGTTCTTCGCGCACGTGCGCGCGTCGACCGGAACCGCTGTGCAACGCAGTAACTGTCACCCGTTCCGGCACGGACACTGGTTGTGGATGCACAACGGATCCGTGCTCGGTTTCCACCAGTTCAAGCGCGATCTGATGACGGCGGTCGAGCCGGCTTTGTTCGCCGACATCGAGGGTTCGACGGATTCCGAAGTGCTCTTCTTCCTGGCGCTCACCTTCGGGCTGGTCGAGGACCCGTTCACCGCGGTCGCCCGCGCGGTCGGCTTCGTCGAAGACGTCGGTCGCGCGTACCAGGTCGATGCCCCGGTACAGATGACGGTCGCGACCACCGACGGCGACTCGATGTGGTTCTTCCGGTACTCCACCGAACGGCGGTCGCGCTCGCTGTTCTACTCCAACGACGTCGCGAAGGTGCGTGCGCTGCATCCGGAGGTTGAAGCGCTGCGCGAGCTGGGTGAGGAGGCTCGCTTCGTGGTTTCCGAGCCGCTGCGCGACCTGCCGGGGGCGTGGAACGAGGTCGAGGAGTCGTCGGCCGGTGTCGTCCGCCTCGGCCACGACGAAACGCGCCCGTTCCAGCCGATCGCCCCCTGACACCCGGGGTGTTCGGCCGCCTTGTACGCCGCTCCGCAGCCGTCGATGAAGTCGGCGCGCATGCGTGGCGCTGACCATCTGCGCGCTGTCGCGTTCTCCGAAGTGATTTTCGACGGGCACCGTGGTGTCACAGCCATTCGCCCGAATGACGGGGACGACCGACGGCGGTGCGGTCCCAGGGGGCGGCAGCGGGGTCCGGGGTCCGGTCGCACACTTCCCAGTGGAAGAAGGCGAATCCGATTGCCGGATCACAGGTTTGGTCGGCAGGGCCGCAGGCCGGACGGATGTGGCGACGGTTAGGCTGCCTTGTGCGCGGACTGTCGTCGGTATCGAGATTGTGGTCGGTGTGGGCGGTCACCCGAATACTGATGGTGGTGTTCACGGGAGTGACCGCACTGCCGCACAGCATTTGGGACGCTTCGGCCGCGGACTTGACGCTCTACCGGGAATGGGCCGAGCTCATCGTGGAACAGAACGTCTTCCCCCTGGACGACGAGCGGTGGCAGTACCCGCCCGGAGCGGGCGCGTTGCTGGCGGTGCCTTGGCTGCTCGGCGGCGGATTCGGTTACAACTGGTTGTTCTTCGCGCTGGTCGGCGCGGCGGACGCGAGCGTCCTCGGCTTGCTGATCCGGGCCGCGCGGGGTGACGACTCGGCCACGGCGCAGGCCGGGCCGTGGATATGGACCGTCGGCGTGGCGTTGCTGGGACGGGTCTGTTACGGCCGATTCGATCTGATCGTGGCGGCGGCCGCGGTGGCGGCACTGCTGTGGTCGACGCGCCGCCCCGCCGCGGCAGGCGCGGCCGCTGCCGCGGGCGTGCTGCTGAAAATGTGGCCGGTGGTGGTCGTGCTGGGATTGCGTCGGCGGGCGCTCACGCACGTAAGTGCGGCGACGATCGGTGTCGGTGCGGCGGCGGCCGTGGCACTGACAGCATGGGCCCCCGGTGCGTGGTCATTTCTGGAGTTCCAGTCGAAGCGCGGACTGCAGATCGAGTCTGTCGCTGTCACACCACTTTTGATTGCCCGGTTGACGCACAGCGGTTGGGCCATCGTGCATCGATACGGGGCTGACGAGTTGACCGGGCCCGCGGTGTCGGCCGTGGCTCGGGGGTGCGTGGCCGCCACGATCCTCGGCGGCACGGTGTTGCTGGTCATCTGGTGGCGTATGCGGCCTCCGGCAGCGGATCTGGCGTTGGCCGCGGTGTTGATCGCCTTGCTGACCAGCCGGGTGCTCAGCCCGCAATACCTGGTCTGGGCGGTGGCGGTGGCCGCGGTCTGCGCGCTCGACCCGCGTACCACGCAACGGCCTGTGCTGCTGATGGTGCTGGCGACTGCGCTGGTGAGCCAAGTGGAATTCCCGTTCGTCTATGACCGGGTGGCCACCGGAAGCTGGCCGGGAGTACTGGTCCTGACAGTGCGCAACAGCCTGCTGCTCGGCGCGACTGTGTGGTCGGTTGCACGGCTGTGCCGCAACACGTCTGGGCAATCCGGCGAAAGCATGAAATCACGAGCCACTTCCACGCGGACGGCCGCCGCTCCCCATGTCGAGAGCGTTCGCGAGAGTAATGCGCTTCCGGCCGGCGGCTGACGACATGAAGGACTCGGCGCAGTCGAGCCGACCGGCGCAGCCGTCGACGTACCGCAGATTCCCTGCCTTCCGGCGTGGCACAGTCGCGGCCGCAGGTGCCCTATCGGATCAGAGCTCGGCGACCAGGCCCGCTGCGGCTTCGATCGCGGCGGCCTCGTGATCGAGTAGGACGTCGCCGCCCTGCGTCGTGACGATCGGCGTGTACGGGTCGTCCACGAATTCCTCGCCGAGCAACTCGCGCAGCACCGCGAGCCCGCAGAACGGAACGTAGTGCGGGCTGTAGCCACCTTCTTGCACGAAGGCGACACGGCCCGAGCACGTTTCGTCCGCGATCTCCAGCATCCGCCTGGTCAGGTGCCGGAAGCCGCCGCTGGTGACCATCTGCCGCGCCAGCGGATCGAGGATGCTCGCGTCGAAGCCCGATGCCACGAGGATCAATTCAGGCGTGAAGGTGCGCAACGCCGGCTCGACCACTCGGTCGATCGCATGCAGATACGCGGCGTCACCGCTGCCCGGGGGAAGCGGCACATTGATCGCGTAGCCGTATCCGTCGCCCGCGCCACGCTCCTCCCGGTAACCGGATTCGGGCGGGAAACACAGGTGCTGGTGGATCGAAATGGTCAGCACCGAGGGGTCCTCGTACCAGATGTCCTGAGTGCCGTTGCCATGGTGGACGTCCCAGTCGACCACGGCGATGCGCCGCACGCCGAGGACTTCTTTCGCGTAGGCGGCGGCGATGGAGACATTGTTGAAGATGCAGAAGCCCATGCCGGTAGCACGGGTCGCGTGGTGCCCCGGCGGATTCACCAGCGCGTAACCATTGTCGACCGTACCGTCGAGCACCCGCTGGACGAGCGCGATCGCTCCGCCTGCCGAAAGCGCCGCGATCTCGTAGCCGCCCCTGCCGAAGGACGAGACGCCGTCGCCGGCGTCCCCGCCTTTCGGTTGCAGACTCTCGGCCTTGATCCGCTCCAGATGTTGCGCCGTGTGCACCCGCAGTATGTCGGTCTCGGTAGCGGGTACCGCTTCGATCTGATGCAACTTCTCCAGCAGGCCGGATACCGCCACCAATTCGTGGAACCGCCGCTTGGTATCGGGATGCGCGAGGTGATGGCCGATCGGCTGGAGGCCGGCCGTGGCGTCGGACGGGAACAGGCTTCCGCTACCCGTGTCGGCCCACCCGTAGAGGGTGTTCCACACGTATCCAGTTGTCATGGAGATCTCCTAGCAGTTGGCGGACCGCCACACCGTCCGCCTGGTCCGATCTTGGTCTCGGGCGTGACCGCGCCCATTACAAGCACAGCGGCGACCACGCCGCAACCCGAGAAATCGCCACCTGCGGCGGCGCGGAAAAGCTTTCCACTGGCGGGGAGGCTCTCGGTCGGGGCGCTGGGAGTTTCCGGGAAAGATGACGTGTCGTCAGCACCCGGAGGCCGGCCCGGCCTGGCAGCTCAGCGTGAGAGGGAACCGAATTCGATGAGGATGAACCGAACACTTCGCCTCGCCATCGGGGCGATCGCCGTCGCCCTCGTCGCGACCGCTTGCGGTGGCGGCAGCGACGCCGCGACCACCGAAGATCATGTGCGCGAAGGCAAGCTGACCATCGGCATCAAGTTCGACCAGCCCGGTCTGGGCTTCCGCGAGGCGGACGGCTCGTTCCAAGGCTACGACGTGGAGATCGCCAAGTATGTGGCAGGCAAGCTCGGCGTCCCACCTGCCGGCATCACCTTCAAGGAAACGCCGACGGCGCAACGCGAGACGATGATCATGAACGGCGACGTGGACTTCATCGTGGCCACCTACTCGATCACCGACGAACGCAAGAAGAAAGTCGATTTCGCCGGACCGTACTTCGTGTCCGGGCAGGCCCTGCTGGTCAAGAACGAGACCACCGATATCACCGGTGTCGAGTCGCTAACCGGTAACAAGAAGCTCTGCTCGGTCAAAGGCTCCACTCCCGCGCAATACGTCAAGGACCACTACGCCAAAGACGTTCAGCTGGTCGAACTGGACAACTACTCGCAGTGCATCCAAGCTCTGCGCAGCGGCGCGGTCGACGTGGTGACCACTGACGACATCATCCTCGCGGGCTTCGCGGGCCAGGTATCGGGCGAACTGAAGCTGGTCGGCGACACGTTCACCACCGAGAAATACGGCATCGGCCTGAGAAAGGGCGATCAGCAGACCCGCGCCAAGATCAATGACGCGATCGAGCAGATGATCGCCGACGGTTCGTGGCAGAAGGCGTTCGAGAACACGATCGGCCCGCTCCGCGACTCGACTCTGACGCCACCGTCGGTCGATCGATACTGATGCGCCCGCACGCGCGGGTGGCTCGGCAGAAGGCGGGTCCCACGCGACGCGGTGCGCGGGGGGAGGCATCCCACGGGTACGGGATTCCGGACCCGCGCTCTAGTCCCAGGTCGCGGTGTCGGGGTCGATGCCGTGGGCGCGCGCGCCGGCGTCGATGATGCGACGAAACCACGTGGCGAGGCCGGCGCGGATGCCGTCGTAGTGGGCAGCGAATGCCGGATCGGCCTCGAACCTGCGGCCGAGACAGACCTGCATCTGCCTGGTGAGGGGAAAGTACGAAGCGAAAACCTCGCGGTGCCGCTCGACGAGTCGATTCGCTTCCGGGCTACCAGGGGTGACGCCGGCGTCCATCGCCTCCCCGAGGTCGCGATCGAGGCAGGCGATCTCGTCGGCGATGGCCTGCCATTCCTCCGGACCGCGCGAGGCTGAGCGTTCGGCGTACTGCAACCACTGCGTCGTGTCTCCGTAGCGCTCACGCGCTTGGGCGGGCCAGTCCGGGTTCCACCGGGGGCCGAAGATCGCGGCCTGCTGCTGAGCGCTCAGCAGCAGGCCGCGCTCGTGGGCGTCGATCATCCGATCCACTCCGGCGCCGAGTTGCTGGAGGCGGTCGATCCGTTCGTCGATCTGGGTGCGCTGGGCGCGCAACGCGCCGGGCACGTCTGCGGTCGGATCGTCCAAGATGGCCTGGATATCGTCCAGGCCGAGACCGATCTCACGGTAGACGACGATACGGTGTAGGCGTTCCAGATCATCAGCGGTGTACAGCCGGTATCCGGCGGCCGTGCGCAGCGACGGGCGCGCCAGACCGATCTCATCCCAGTGGTGCAGCGCGCGGACTGTCACGCCCAGACGCGTCGAGACCTGACCGACGGTCACACCATCGGCGTCGGTGGCATCAGGCATGCTCACCATTGTCGCCGCCATCGACGCCCGGCGCGGTGATCCCGATGGCCGCGAGATTCCGCGCCTCCTGACTTGCCGGGTCGAAGGGCTTCGCCGCAGTGAGAACGATCCGCGCGTTCTCCGGGGTGATCACCACGACGTCGCGGGTGTTCCAAGGAGTATCCCGTGGGCCGTCGACCGAGTTCGGGCGCAACGCGCGACAGGCCTCGACAAGGGAATCGACCTGGCCGAGCACGCACGCGAAGCTGAAGCTGATCGCAGGCGCCTGCTCCGGAACGCTCTCCGCCGCGACGAGAAGTACGTCCTGGAAGGCCCACCGGCGCAGATGCACGAGCCTGCCGGGGATGCCGAACAGTTCGAAGAACCCGAGCCCACGGACCCAGAAGTCCACCGACGCCGCCAAATCGCTCGTGGGGATCGTCACGAACGCCGGCATTCCATAGATTCCTCGGAACGGCTCCGGCGCAACGGCATCCGGGCCGGGTGTGGGTACGGGACTCATCTCGAAGGCGTTGTAGTAATCGCTCATAGACCCCACCCTTCAGCCTCACGCCACGTGAGGGTCAAGCGGAATCCGTGAGTTCGTTCGCGGCTCGTGCAGTGCGTCCGGCCGACGGACCCGGACCGCGCTGGGTGCGACTCCGCCTCGTTATCCCCGGCTCTGCGATGTCGTCGTAGAACGGCTCCGAGAGGCATGCCAAGCGTCCGGGGGAGCGGTCAATCCTTGCGGATCCAGGCGGGCATGATCCGTGTCGCGCTGATTCGCCAGCCTGCCGGCGTCCGCACCGCAGTGCAGGCCTGCCGGAGGCCTCCAGTCTGATGGGGCGGCTGACCGTCGCGGTAGTAGTACACGATCGAATTCGACGAGACATCGGCCCGGTCGCCGTCGAGGTTCACCAGCAGGTCGGTGGTCGTGTGCTGAGTATGTTGCCCTTCGACCTCGGCCCGGCGCATATAGTCGACGACTTTGTCGATGCCGCGGACTTGAATGCGCGGCGAATCGACCTCCACATCATCGGTGAAGACGGTGCCGGCATCCTCCCACCGCTGCTCGTCGAGCAGACGGGCGAAGCGGCTGAACAGATCGGCGATCTCGATGCGGTCGGCGATCACGGTACTCGTGGACATGAAACCCCTATTCATTGGAGACTCCAACATTGGCCTCGCCAACTATACACATAGTAGTTGGCCGTGCCAACGATCCGGGTTGCTCCTGGAAGCACGGATGACCGCGAACGAGTTGGCCGCCGAGTCAGGTGGCAGCGCAGGCCCACCGATGGGCGTCTACCGCTTCGGCGAGGTGAAGGCGCGGTACCGGCTCATGACGATGCGGCGGCCCCGAACCACTTCGGCAGATGATTGCGCAGATCCTGCTGGTCGTCGCCGACCCACGCCACGTGGCCGTCCGGTCGCAGCAGCACAGCGGGCACGTCGAACTCCTCGCTGACGTCGACGACGTGGTCCACCCGATCGGCCCAACCCGCCACCGACAGCAGGCCGGTCCGGTCGAGCAGCAGCCCGCGACCGCCGTGCATCAGCTCGTAGAGGCGCCCTCGCTTCAAGCTCACGTCCCGCATCCGCCGTCCGAGCAGGTCGTGTCCCTCGCCGAAGTCGTAGCGGACCCCGACGGCGGTGATGATCTCGGTGATGTACCGGTTCACCTCTTCGAAGTCCATCAGCGTCGAGAACAGTTCGCGCAGTGCGGTCGCGCCCGGATCGGTGCCCATCAGCGTCATCTGCGCGCGGGTGTTCTCCAACACGCGGGCGCCCACCGGGTGCCGTTCGGCGTGATAGCTGTCCAGCAGTCCCTCCGGCGCCCAGCCGTCGACCTCGGCGGCCAATTTCCAGCCGAGATTGAACGCGTCCTGAACGCCGATGTTGAGTCCCTGCCCGCCGGTCGGCGGGTGGATGTGGGCGGCGTCGCCGGCCAGCAGCACCCGGCCGACGCGGTAACGCTCGGCCTGCCGGGTGGCGTCGCCGAAACGGGTCAACCAGCGCGGTGAGTGCACCCCGAAATCAGTGCCCGCGGTCGCCCGCAGCTGCCGCTTGAACTCCTCGAGGGTCGGAGCGCTCGCGCGCTCTTCCGCCACTCCGGCGGCCGGCACGATGACGCGGTACAACCCCTCACCGTCGTCGACGCGCACGGCGCCGAACCGCTTCTGCGTCTTGTTGATCTCCGCGACGATGGCGGCGGCCACGGCCGGGTCCTCGGTCATCTCCATGACGCCCAGCAGCGTCTCGACCTTGGAAGGCTCGCCGGGGAAATCGACGCCGAGCAGCCTGCGCACCGTGCTGCGACCACCGTCGCAGCCGACGAGGTAGCGCGAGCGCAGATGCGCGCCGTCGGCCAGTTCGACGGTCACCCCGTCCTCGTCCTGGCTCAACCCCACCACTTCGCAGCCGCGCCGGATCTCGGCACCGAGTTCTCGGGCGCGCTCGTCGAGCAGCCGCTCGGTGACCGGCTGCGGAGTGGCGAGCCCGTACGCGTGAGCGGTGTCCAACCGCTCCGGCCACGGCTTGATGATGCCGCCGAAGAGACCACCGACCTGGAACTTCTCGCTCACCGCGAGGAACCGGTCCAGCAGCCCGCGCTGGTCCATGATCTCGACGCTGCGGACGTGCAAGCCCTGGCCGCGGGACTGCCCGCTCGGCTCCGCCTCTTTCTCCAGCACGAGGGTGTGCACATCGTGCAGCCGCAATTCGCCGGCCAGCATCAAGCCGGTCGGCCCGCCGCCGACAACGATCACGTCGATCACAAAATCTCCTTTGCCTCTTCGCCGGCAGACGGCGCGGTTCGGCGGCGCGCACCCGAACTTGCCCGCCGAGTACCTGCCACACCGCGCGTCTCACGGGCGGTTCGTCATCCCGCGAGACGCGCCCGCCGCCGAAACGCCCGCGCGTCGCGAGAGCTTGATTTCCGCAGGTTCTGACTTCGGCTGGAGATTCTGCAGCACACCCGGGGCCTTGCCGCAAGGCCCCGGGTGCGTTATATGGTGAGAGTGGGCCTGAGTTTGCGCGGGAGCGGCGGACATCAGCGCCGCACCGGCCAACAGAGTGCCGGCGACGATGTGGCGATCCACCCGGACCAACTCAAACCCGTTATCCTTCAGTTGGTTTCGGCCACGAAGATGACCTCGGTGGCTGAATCGAGTGCCGAGCCCCGCCCGCGATCGGACCGGCACTGGTGGACATCCACCTGGACAAGGACGAATCGCACCGGCTGGCAAGAACTACGGAACCATCCGTGCCCCGGGTCGTGCTCGCGATCGTCACCCTCGAGGACGGCTCATACTTTGCCTATCCACGCCGTCCAGTGCCTGGTCCTGGTAGATGCACGAGGAGACCCGTATGAACAAGGCCGCTGAATGGCTCACTGATCAGGGCAAGCGCAAGTTCTGGATTCCCGTGTTGATCGTGGTTGTGGTGGCGAGTATCGGCGCGGTCGTGTGGGTGAACCGATCGCCCGTGCACCCACCGCAGGTATCGGGCGCCCACGGCCGGTTCCTGATTTCGCAGCGGCTCGACTCCGCTCCGGTGCCGCAGTGGACTTTGCGCGCCGCCGACCTGTCCGGCGAGCCCGGCGCGGTCTTGCTGGCAGCGCCGCAGAACCTGCACCGCTACTACGGCTACGGCTCCCCGGTGGACGCCGGGACGATGATCGTGGCGGCGACCGCGGTGCCCGGCGCCCCTGGGCCGGGTGAAAACGCTGGACTCACCGTCGGACCGGTGCGGATGCACGGCATTGATCCGGATACCGGCCACGTGCGATGGACGACCGAGGCCGGTGAACTCCTCGGTTGCCGTGAGCAGGTTTTCGACGGGCAGCTCGCCTGCCGCGGCGCGCATCGAGTGTTGATCATCGAGGCTGCGACGGGGGCGGTACTCGGAGACCACACGACGGACTTCGAGGTCACAGACGTGGCGGTGCGAGACGGCGTAGTTTCGGTGGCCGGCCGAACCGCCGATTGGATGACCGCTGTCCTCATGCGAGGAACCGTTTCCGATCTCGGCGCGACGTGGCAGCGAACGTACCCGACGCCTGTTCCCGGCGACCCGGTCACGCCCAGGATCGACGTGCTCGCGCGGGACTACTTCCTCGACGGGCACGACCACGGCGTGCGCGTCCACGATCTGCGTACCGGCGAGTTGCTGTTCACCGGACCCGTTGTCCACACCTTCGAGGGCGGCATCGTCGCGTCCCAGGTGATCGAACGCGGCTGGAGCGCGGGAAGGGTCACGCTCGTCGGTCGCAGTGGCCATCCGATTACCGAGGTCGGCAACGCCAGCTCCGTGTTCGACTGGTATCCGGCCGCGACGGCGACGCCGCCGCCGATTCTCACCGGCGAGAGCGCCTACGAGCGAACGACAGGCCGCGTCCTGTGGACCAATGCGCAGATCGGCATCGACGAACCCATCGGGCGCAAGAGCGCGATAGCAGGGGTAGTGGACAACACCGTGATCGTCCGATCGCTCGACGGATCAGAGCTGGCCGGCCTCGACCTCACCGACGGGCACCGCATCTGGCAACAGCCGACGCCGTTCCCGAACCCCGCACGCTACGACGGCATAACCGACGCAAGCCACCTCATCCTGACCGACGGAACCACCGTGCACGCGATCGACGCCGCGGATGGTTCGACTTCCTGGTCGATGCCGTTACCGCCCAGCGGTAGGCCCAACTTCCGCTCGGCGGTCAAGGCACTGGGTGGCCGTATGGTCACGGTGACCGCGCAGGAATTCACCGGATACGCTCCGGCATGATGTGACCGCACCATGCGGATGGGCCGGATGCCGAAGTGGACTCCAGACGGCGGCATGCCCAGGTTCGGCTCGCGCGCCGTCTTGGCCCGGCGATAGAAATCCGTCTCTGCTCCGACCCGTTCCAGGACCCCGGCCCGAACTGAGGAGTCGACAAGTGAGCGACCTCGACCCGGCGTTCGATGACGACGAGCATCAGCGCTACGCCCGCTACCGCCAGGAACTGTCACGTGTTCTCCCGGAGTCCGAAAGCGACATGGTTCGTGTCGTCCTCGGTGATCCGGATACGGCGATGGCCGAGGCCGCCGTGGTCGGCCACCTCGACCGGCGGGCCACGGAACTGCTCACCGCCCCCGCATTCCCCGAGTGGGCGCACACTATCGGCCAAGTGATCGGCGAGCGCGAGTTTGTCGTCCGCAGGCTTCGCGAATGGGCTCTGCTCAGATCGATCCGCACGGGCGAGGAGTGGACTGCCGACCAGGTCTGCGGGGCCTCCGACTGGTTTCAGCGCAAAGCCGTCGACCTCACCACGTCACCCGCTGTCCTCGCCCTGCTCGCGGACAAGGGAAGAACTCGTCGGGTGCGCGCTGCGGCTGCCCGCCGCATGGTTGGAACGACCCGGTAGCCGACGAGCGGGAAGAGGGCGGCGGCGAAACGACAGACGCGGCGCCGGCCTCGCGGAGAGTCAGTGTCCCAGCGGGTCCGTCTACCGTGGTGAATCGGGATCACCGTTACAACCGCTGTCGGGCTTGTCTTCGGTGCCTTCGCCTGCACTTTTTCCGATTCGCCGCGGTTTGACCATGCGCCGGCGGCCGCCGGCCGGAGCGTCGTCACCAGCTCGTTTCCGCCGCAACGCCTCGAGATCGATGACACTCCCATCAGGCTCGGCACTGCCCAGATCTTCCTTGGAAGCGGGGTGCCGCGCCGCGCCCGGGTCGACCGGCCACCACCCTGTCTCCCGCTGCAGTTCCGATCGGAGTACGGGCTTGGTCGGTGCGGGGTCATAGAGGGACCGACCTTCCGAGCGCCAAGTCTTGTGGAGACGCTCGCCGGCTTCTTCCGCCACGCGCCGCGGGCGCCGCGGTAGTCGGGTGACTTTTGACGTGTCGTCTCCTGCTCCGGGAATCTCCACAGCCTTCATTCCTTCTTCCAGCGTCTTGCGCAACCGTTCCAGCTCGTCGAACTTCTTCCGCCGGGCCCTGGCAAGGACTCCGTCCCGGCAGCTTCCCGCTCCGACATCGAGCTAGGAGCCGACAAATGGCACCGCAGCCGTCGACGCCATGACCGCTGGTACGCCGAGTCGATGTTCGAGCTCATTGCTGATTGCGTCGGTCACCTCCGCATTCTCCCTCAGTAGGTAAACACATGAGCACCGGAGCCAGGCGCGCACCACCGCGAGAGTTGCGGCAGGTATACCGGACTGTCACGTCTGCACCACCCTAGGCTGTCACTCCGACGCGGAGGTCTTCGCCATGTCAGCTCGCCACGCCGTCACCAACGTCCATGGTCAGTACACCTAGCTCAGCGTCTTCAGGGCCGCCGCGTCGTACGGCTTCAGCTCATCGATTCGCCCCGCCAGGACCTTGGACGCCCACTCGGGGTCCTGGAGCAAGGCGCGACCGACGGCGACCAAGTCGAACTCGTCGCGCTCCAGGCGATCCAGGAGGTTGTCGAGGCTGCCGAGCTGGGCGCCCTCGCCTGTGAAGGCACGGAGAAAGTCGCCGTCGAGGCCGACCGAGCCGACGGTGATGGTGGGCTTGCCGGTGAGCTTCTTGGTCCAGCCTGCCAGGTTCAGGTCCGAGCCGTCGAACTCCGGGCGCCAGTAGCGACGGGTGGAGGCGTGGAAGGCGTCTACGCCGGCCGCGGTGAGCGGAGCCAGGATCGCCTCCAGCTCCTGCGGCGTCTCGGCGAGCCGCGCACCGTAGGCCTCCTGCTTCCACTGCGAGTAACGGAAGATCACCGGGAAGTCAGGCGAGACGGCCGCACGAACCGCGGCCACGACCTCGGCCGCGAACCTCGTACGGGCCACGGGATCACCACCGTAGACATCGTCACGGCGGTTCGTCCGCGCCCACAGGAACTGGTCGAGGAGATAGCCGTGCGCACCGTGCAGTTCGACGCCGTCGAAGCCGATGCGCTCGGCGGCCGCCGCGGCCTCGGCGAAGGCGCCGATGACGTCGTCCAGATCACTGCGCGTCATCGTGTTGCCGAGACCTTCGGTGCCGTCGACGCGAATACCGGAGGGGCCGATGGCAGGCGCGTCCGGGTAGGGCGCGTCGCCCTGGTTGCGGACCATGCCGATGTGCCACAGCTGCGGCACGATCGTGCCGCCCGCCGCGTGTACGTCCTCGGCGACCTTCGCCCAGCCCGCCAACTGCTCTTCCCCGTGGAACCGTGGCACACGATCGCTCTGTCCGGCGGACGCGTGCCCGACGTAGGTGCCCTCGGTGACGATCAATCCCACGCCGGCGGCGGCGCGGCGGGCGTAGTACGACCGCACGTCGTCACCGGGAATGCCACCAGGGGAGAACATGCGCGTCATCGGCGCCATCACGATGCGGTTCGGGACGGTCAGGCCGTTCAGCGTGACGGGCCGGGACAGGATCTCGGCCGTACGAGAGGCGTCGGACGCGGTAACGATCACTGGGTACTCCTGGTTCGATGGTTGAGAACTTCAAGCAATGGCCACACGCTAGGGGTAAATATTTGAGATAGTCAAGTTTCTCCGGATAGGCTGGCTGCCATGGCAGAAGCTCCCCGCGTCGACACGGCCCAGCTCATGGAGCTGCTCTCGGTGTCGCTCGGCGTCTACTACGGCGACTTCACCGTCGCGGCGGCGAGTGAGAACCTCACGGCGAGCCAGGGCAAGGCGCTGACCGTGCTGCGCCGGGGGCCCGTCGCGATGCGCGCCCTAGCCGAGACCTTGGCCTGCGACGCCTCCAACGTCACCGGGATCATCAACCGGCTGGAGAAGCGTGGCCTCGTGCGACGGGAGGTCAACGAATCCGATCGGCGCGTGACCAATCTCGTGATCACGTCCGAGGGTGAGCAGGTAGTCGATACGATTCGGGCGAGAATGCGCGCCACCCGAGACGGCCTGGACAGACTCGGCGACCAGGACCGGGATCGCCTGTACGCACTGCTGGAACGGGTTTTCGTCGCCCGGCCCAGCACCCGATCGGACTTACCTACGTCGGTCGCCGGTCGATAGCGCCAACCACTCCGGTCACACCGCCCGCACCGTCCGGCACATGATGTAGCTCGAGAACGAGGAGGTTGATGAGTAGCACACCGGATCCGCCCCGAGCGTTGACCGACCTGGAAATCAGCGTCGTCACCAGGCTGCTGTCGTCGAACGCCCCCGGCGCCTCCGAATATCTGACGCAGGTGCCGTACTCACAGGTCGTCGCAACGTGGGGTGTCGGTTCACCTAGTGTCGATCTGGCGGTGCGCCCCGGTGCCGTGCAAGCATCCGGTTCGCCGGACGGCATCTTCGCCGACGGAGCGGTCACCGACCGCAACGGAGCACCGATCGGCGAGGTCATTCTGTGGGTCGAGAACGGCTGGCTCAGCGGAATCGAGTACGCCTGGTATACGGACCAACCCCCTGACGCGCTGCCCGAGCCCGGTCGGATCGAGCTTCTGTAGCGCGAGCTGATGATGGGGCGAACCATCCTCGGACCGTGGCGGTTCCGCTTCTTCGGTAACCCGGTGCCCGGGCGTGCCCAGCAGGGCGGCACCGGCTCGAGGGGCCCCATCCGACCTCACCTGGGCTCGTCCCGCCTGACGGAGGCGAGGAGGGTTCGCACCACCGGTGGGCCGCCCTCGGGGACCGCGATCGGGGGATCGAGAAGTTGTCCGGCCAGCCAGCAGACCTGGATGGCGTCGATACCCGCGATGCTCCACGCACAGCACACCCCGCCGAACGCCTCGGTGAGGCCGACGAACATGTCCCGCAGATTGTCCGAACGGTAGAACATGAGCGCCATCGACCAGTTCGTGGCGGAGAAGGACAGGCAGGCGTAGTCGGGATCGCGCTCGGCCCGGGGCGAGACGATCAGGCGTATCGAGCCGATCCGCGCGAATCCCCGGCTGTCGAACTCGATCGGGTGTTGCCGTCGTTCTCGGAGGTCGTCGAGGTAGTGCTGCAGGTCCTCGTCGACGGACCCCGCGCTGCCGTGGAGGAACAGATCGAGAGCGAGGGCGCTCCGACTGCCGAAGGGCACGGGCTCCGGATCGGCCGGGGCCACCGCAATGCTCAGCGGCGTGTTGTCGTTCGACAGGGGTCGCGTCCCCGTGAGAGGACCGTCCGTCGTGTCGAGATCACTGGAAGGAAGGTAGATCTCGTACCAGGTGTCGTTCATTCGCGCCCTTCGGTCCGGTCCAGCGGGTGGCGTCGTATGACAACTGATCAAGGATGACGGGCGATGTCGATTCGAATGTTGTCGCTGGTATTGATGATGAATACGCGATCGCGCTTGGCTTTCCAGTCATAAGGGATCAAGAAATAGCGATCGGGCGTCCGAACCAGCAGCGTCAGGCCGCTGTAGACGTATCGGAATTTCTCGTCGGGCACGGTGATCGGGTCGACGCGGGAGGCGCCGCCTTCGATGGCGAGCCGGTCGACGCTGAACAACAACACCAGCGGGCGGTCGGCGAAGTGGGTGGTCTCAGCGGTGCGAGCATCCTGGCTCGCCTGTGCCGCGGCATAGCCGCCGACCGACCACATGACTCCGAGCAAGCCGATGGCCAGTAGAGCCAGCACGGTCACCCACGGCAAGTCCGTTGTGCGATCGCGTCGGCGTCGGCGGGGGCCGAGTTGGACGGGATGCCACATCCGAAGCGCAATCGCGTAGCCGAGCAATGCCGCGCCGGAGATCAGCATGAGCGGCAGATAGTGACTCATCGCCGCCGGCAACCGCTCACGAAGCAGGATTCCGATGGCAACTCCAGCCTGCAAGCCCACTCCGAGTATGACGACGAACAGGAACCAGCGGCGCAACGTGCGTCGTGGTCGCCGCGTTCGGACCGCGACGAGTATCGGGATCGGCCGAAGCCCGGCGAGCGCCACCGCGGCCAGCAGAGCCAGCAAGGCGGGCCAGTAAGCGCCGTTGATACTGCGCACGACGTAATCAGGAATCGAATAGCCGAGCATGCCCACGTCGATCCCGAAGTGCGCGAACCAGGTTCGCGTGTACACCTGTCCGAAGTAGTACAGCATCGCTGTCACGACCAGCGCTTGCGAGGTGATCGCACCCGCGGCCGACAACACGAGGCGGAGCCCGTGCGGAAGATCCGATTGCTGCTCGTCGGCGCGGGAGGTCTGCCCGAGATCGGTCGTGATCACCGACGCGGCTCCGGTGCGGAAGTCGGGGGAGGCGCGGTCTTGGTCGGCGTCGCGGTAGGTGTCCCGCTTTCGATGCCCACACCTGATCGGCTAGGCCCGGGGTCTACCCGCGGCGTCGTCGGGATGACACTGGAGACCGTAGTGCTCGGCAGGGGAGGCGTGTTCGCCGGTGGCACAGTCGGACCGACCGCTCCCTCCCCCTCGTTCTGCTGCGCCGCCGGAGGCGCCGCGGTAAGAGGAACAATTCTCCGTGTCGCATAGGCAGATGAGGTGGCTTCAGGGGCCGGGTCTCCTGGAGTCACGGACGCGGTCGATGTGCTCGCCCGCACGGTATTCGTGGGCGGAATATTCGGCGACTCCGGATCGGTTGCGCCGCAGGCGCAAAGGACACCGACACCTACCGCGCCGATCGCTGACAACACTGTGGTGACACGCATCCGACCCCCTCGCAGATCACCAGGTTGCCGAGAATCGTCCCATAGATCTCAAGTGGCACAAGATATCTTGGACCAATCGGCGTAGCTCGAGTTCGGTGGAGAGCAGGCTCGGCCGGGGTCGCGCCCGGCGTGGGCCGAGCGGGTCCGGCAAGGCGGTCGTCGGCTTGTGGAGACCGGCGCTCCGGCACCCGAGGGCCGGACTGCTGAACGCTAGGGAAAGATCCCTAACATCACAGTAGTCTGTTCGCATGGTGACGAAACGCCGTACTGGCACGGAGACGCGGGAGCATGTCCTCCAGGTCGGCCGAAACCTTCTCTATGGGCAAGGAATCAGGGCGACGGGTGTAGACCGCTGATCATGGAGGGTGTGTACACCACGGTGGCGGAATTCGGTGCCGAGGGGCCGGCTGCACGCGCCGAAGACCTGGTCCGCAGCCTGCTCGCAACCGACTGGCCCACCGATGTCCTACGACGACGAGTCGCCGGTCGCGGGGTATGCCGATCTTCGACAGCCATGAAGCGATAAGGAACCATGAGTGATGATTGCCGAACCGCCTCTCGGATCGGCCGAGCCCGCGTACCCGGTGTCGCACCGCTATGCCTCCTGGCCTGCGAGGTTCGTCGCTGCTGTTATCGATGGCATCTTCCTGTGCGTAGTGTCTGTCGTGGCGGTGGCCATGATGCGTTTCACCCATGGGGCGCTGGCTCCTTCACCTGAAGACCTTGCGGGCAACGGAGGCTCGCTCGGGTATGCCGAGGCGTTGCGGCGGACTCGCGGCATTACCGTGGTCTTGGTTCCGGTAACGCTGCTGTCGATTGCGGCCGCTGGTTTCTGGAACCTGGCATTCCGGCCCGGACGGACCGGGCAGAGTCTGGGCAAGCAGGCGGTGGGGTTGCGCCTGGTAGATGCGCGTTCAGGTGCGCCAGTCGGGGTCGGTCGTGCGTTCGTGCGTCAGGTCGCCCACGTCACCGACGCTCTGCCGTTCTGTCTGGGGTATTTGTGGCCGCTGTGGGACGCGCGAGGTCAGACTTTCGCAGACAAACTCTGCGGCACTGTCGTGCAGGCAGCACATCGGACCGCCGCGGCGGCCGATGCCGGGTCGACCGGCTTCCCGCCGCCGGTTGCCGCGCCGCCGGATTCCGACCGTGGCGCCGAAGTCTCGAGGCACAGCGGATTGCTCGTCGCGGCCTTCACCGCAGGTGCCGTGCTGACAGTAGTGGTCGTGGTGGGGGCGTTGCTCGTTGGCTCGAGTCACGATTCGTCCACGGGGCGAGCGCCTGGAAATGCGGCCGGAGCCTCGGAGCCGTCTGGCGTGGCTCGGCCCGGGGAGGTGGGCATACCCCGAGCCAATGACATCGCGGTGGCCCCGGACGGAAGCAAGATCTTCCTGGCCGGCCACAGAAGCAAGTCTCTGACGATCTTGAAGGTCGCGGACCTGTCCGTCGCGGCCACCGTGTCACTCCCGGACGAGCCGTGGCAACTCGTGGTCAGCCCTGATGGTACGCAGGTCTATGTCGCAACACTCAGTTCGGTGGTGGTCGTCGACACCGCGACGCACCGCATCGTCGGGACGGTGCCGGTCCGGCGGTCGTCAGTGGGAGACGTTGCTGTGTCTCGTGACGGTACCCGGGTGTACGTCACGGTGTACGTCACGGCCGCAGATGTCCGTCTCGCGGTCATCGACCCTCGAGCGTTGGCGGTGATCACCACCATCACCATCGAAGAGGATGGGACCGATTACCTCACCGACTTGGTCCCCGCACCCGATGGATCGAGGTTGTACGCCAGCGGACCACGAGGCTTGTCGATCATCGACACAGCTTCCAACTCCTATCTCGGTCTGATCCCGCAGTCATCCCCGGCCGACTCGCTCGCAGTGAGCCCGGATGGCGGAACGCTGCTCTCGATGCTGGGCGGCGACATCGAGTTCTACGACACGAGAAGTCGTGCTCCGCTCGGCGCGTACCATGTGTACCGCTTCGCTGAGGACATGGTGGTGACGCCCAATGGGCGGTACGCCTTTCTCGGCGGTCCGCTCAAATCGCGTGACACAACCCCTGCCGGTATCGACGTCATCGATCTTGTCACTCGTTCTCGGGTCGGCAGCCTCAGCACCGGTAGTCGGGTGAGAATGCTCGCTATGTCGCCGGACGCACACTGGGTCTACGCCGTCGGTGATGAACATCTGATGGTCATCGATGTCTCTGACTACCGCTGATGAGGTTGTGCGGCTGAGTAATCCACGCGTCGTGGCCAGTTGTGCGGCTTCCGCTTCCATCGGCCGTTGTGCTTTCGGTGAGATCGCGCCCCAGAAGTCGCGGTCCTTGCCACCGGGGCCGGTATGAGTGCCGAAACAGAGGCGGCGATCGCGGCTGGCGCCGTGCTCCGGATGGTCGGCGCCCAGTGCTGGGCGCCGACCATCCGGGGTCAGGCCGGAACCCGGTCGGCGGCGAGGAAATTTTCGACGAAGCCCAGCGCCCGGTCTTCGAAGCCCGCATAGTGTGCTTCGCGAACCGCGCCGGTGAGGGCTTCGTCGAGCATGAGATTGCCCGCGGCATCCAGGCGCTGCCGCTTTTCTTCCGCGCCGGGCAACAGTCCCACCGACGACTGTGTGAAGCCGCAGTAGTAGGCGATACCGTCGTTGAGTTGCGCGCCGAGCGCATCCTGCATGAGTTCGACGACCGCGTCGTCATCTGCCGCGCCGGCCAGACCCAGCCACAGTATCCGCTTGCCCGCGAGCCGAGGTTTGCTGCGGCCGTAGGCGAATCCGTAGTTCCACACGCGGTCGATCCAGCCCTTCAGAATCGCGGGGACCTGCATCCAGTACACCGGGAACACCGCGACGATCACGTCGGCTGCGAGGACGCGCCGCATATGGTCCTCGACCTCGGGGGAGTATGTCTTCTCACGGTTGCCCCAATCCGGGAGGTCGGCGGCGGTCATCCGGGGATCGAAATTCTCCGCGTGCAGGTCCAGCAGGTCGATCCGGTAGCCGGCCCCGGCGAGCCGCCGGGTGGCCAGTCCGGCGATATGGGCGGTCAGCGAATCGGGCCGGGGGTGTGCGACGACGACCAGCGCGGTGCGGGTGGTCGCGGTGTCTGCGGTCGGATTGTGTTGCACGGGGCCTCCCTTGCGCGTCCGAAGTTTCGGACGATCGGTTGTGTGGTCTGGTTTCATTCCACACCCCGGGCGATGGACGATCTATGGGTGAAAATCTACATTGGATAGGAGTTCGTCTACGCTTGCTGATGTGGATCCATTGAGCAAACTGCTGGGCGGTATCCGTGCCGAGGGAGCTGTGCTCACCACCGCGGTCCTGGAAGCGCCGTGGAGCATCCGGTTCGCCGACGAGGCGCCGCTGACCATGGTCACCGTGTTGCGCGGTGGGGGAACACTGCTGCTGCCGGGTGGTCTCGAGCGTCGGATCGCGGTGGGGGACACCGCGGTAGTGCGGGGCCCGGAGGCGTTCGTCCTTGTCGACCGCGCGGAGACTGTCGGCCTGCCGCACGAGGAATACGAGGTCGCTTGCTTCGCGCCGGACGCGAAATGCCATCCCGTGCTGGACGGCGGGCGCTGGGGGAGCGACCCCGCCGGTGAGACCGCTCTGATCGTCGGCGCCTATCGGGCGTCCGGCCGACGCCACGAACGACTGTTGCGCGCGTTACCCCCCGCCCTGGTCGTGTCCGACGATGTGGAGGTGTGCGCGTGGATGGAATCGATCGCCGCGGATGCGGCTCGGCGTCCGGCCGGAGCGCAGGCGATGATGGACCGGCTGCTCGACTGGGCGCTGGTGTGCACGCTGCGCGACTGGTTCGACGGACTGGACGCCGACGCGCCCGGTTGGTATCGCGGGCCGGCCGACCCGGTGGTCGGGCCGGCACTCGAGGCCATGCACGGAAAGCCGGCCGCCGGTTGGACGGTCGCCTCGCTGGCCGCCACGGCGGGGGTCTCACGGGCACTGTTCGCGCGGCGGTTCTCCGAGGTCATGGGGCAGTCGCCCCTGGCATATCTCACCGAATGCCGGATGGATGAGGCGGAGGAACTACTGGCCGACCGGAGTCTCACCGTGGCGCAGGTGGCGAAGGCCGTCGGCTATGCGGACGCCTTCGGGTTCAGCGCGGCGTTCAAGCGGCATCGGGGTATCCGCCCCAGCGACTTCCGCGCCACCGCCGATCTCGGAGCCTGAAGCGGCGCCCAGGGCTGGTTCACTACTTGTCATCGCAGGGCCGCCTCGAGTCCCTTGATGAGTTCATCGGCGATCGGGCGGAGCTGCTCCACACGGGCATTCGGATGTCCCTGTACAACCGCCTGGATCAACGTGCCATTGATTTCGAGAACGACCGCGAGGTGGCTTCCCCCGTACAGGCCGACACCGAGTTCGGAACCGGCATATCCGGCGATTGTCCCCAAGCCGTTCACCGGCTGATAGCCCACCGGCGCTTTCCGCGCATCGATCATGTAGGACGCCAATGCCGCAGCGGCCGTATCAGCCTTGGGGCACCCGCCGCGACTTCGACACTCGGCAGCTCGAGGAGCGCCGACCCGGTGGCGTTCGCGAATGCTTCCGGGTGGTATGAGCAGGTGATGGCGTCGGGCAGGTCGAGCGTATTCACGCTCGGCGCGCGCAGTGGGAACGGCTGCCCGAATGCCTTCTCGATCGTCGCGAAACTCACCATCGCGCACAACTCTTCGTCGCTCACAGACGCCAGCGACTGGCCGTTCCCCGATACGCCCTGCGAGCGCGGCCCCTCCTCGGAATCACCGCAGCCCGCCAACAGGAGGCTTGCCGCCGCCAAGATTCCGACCATGACGCGCATCAGGTCTCTTCCCTTCGTCTCACGCTGGGCGATGCGCGACCGCATCGGTTTTCCGCTGATCTCCCGGCGCCGACGTGGTCGGCCAACGCTGAGTTGACCGACAGTTTTGGCCGACACACGCTCATTTGGAGGTCGCATCGCGTGCGGCCCATCGTAACCTCCGCCGCGAAGCCGCCAATTAATCTGTGCTGCCCCATATTTCGGGGGCAAATCATGGTTTGGCGGTCTCTGCGGCATTTCACCGACGATCCCGTGCGAGTAGGGGCAGCAGCGAGTGGATCGGGTGTGACTGGGACATTTCCGACTGCCCGACCTCCTCGAAGGTCGGGTGCCGTTGCCGGGCACGTCAACCGTCAACCCACTGGTGGGTCGAACGTCGATGATGGCCGACGCCTCCGCGCAGTGCGGGTGTAGCGGTGCAGGGGTGAGGCAGTAGCCGCTGTCGTCGACGAACACGATCGCGGCGGCGGAGTCAGGAGCCAGGCCGCAGTGCTGGCACAGCCATTGCTATTGAATGGCGGCCAAGACCTCGATAGTCTGGGCCGATGCTGGCCGAGTTCTTCGAAGGCATGGTGTCCGAAAGCAGGGGCCATGGTCACGTCGGGTGATCTGCCGGGCCTGGACCTCCCGCATATCGACGCGCACTCCGAATTAGGCGGTCTCGGCGCCGTTGAACTGCACCATCCCACCCAGGACATCGACCAAGACGGTCTGCTCGACAGCATGACCATCACCGGCGACGATGCCATGCAGGTGTGGACCGACGTCGATCACGACGGCTTCGCCGATCACGTCAAGGTGGTGGAGAAGGACGGCGACTACACCGCCTGGGAGTTCCATCGTCACCCGGACGGAACCTCGGAGTGGATTCGCACGGATCAGGGGCGGCTGGGCACGTGAGCGGTGCGGCTTTCGGGCAGTTGACGTTCGAGAGCACCACCGTGGAACGAACCTTATGAGTCAGCACAGTCGGCAGTGGTTGGATGCGAAAGCTGTAACTGCTCTGCTTGGCTGCTGATGATGTCGGTCGGTGGGCTGGAGATCGGGGGTTTCGTGGCGACGCGGGTGTTCGCGGACGAGGAGTTGGCGCGGGCCGCGGGAGTTTCCTGAGCAGATCGGGTGGCAAGCCCTCCCGGTGAGGGAGGGTGCGGCAGCGCCGGGTCGGCCATGTCGGAACTGCGCCGACACTCGATGCGCGAGCCCACGCGGATGGGTTGTCGACTCGGCGAGATAGCGGCCCCGTCAGCACGTTGCAGCGTCTGAAACAGCTGCCGACTGGTAGTCGGTTCCCTAGAGATCCCATCGGTCTCCGGTCGGGCGCGGCGGCATCGATCTCGTCGGGGGTGCGGAACCACCCCCGATCCGGTATCCCCTCAGCGGCGAAACAGTTCGAACTGATTACCAGTTTGACGGCAGAACCAGGTCTTACCCAGCCCTTCTTGACCGAATTTAGCCACCCCATTCGCGACACAAGCTCCGTGAGTGGGGTAGTAGCCAACGGTTTCATCAGCCACCGCCGTACCAGCCGCGCCGAAGGAGAAGACCGCGATCATTGCCCCACTGATCAGATACTTCGACATGACGGGAATTTTATAGCGTGACACTACTGCGCCGCTCCTGAAATACGTTGGCCAGGAGCACGTTACGTCGGTGTCGAGGACAGGACGGCCAGCCCGGTTGCGGGCGACCTACCACCGCACCCAGGGCGTGCGGCACATGTTCGGTGCGCTGGACCTGCCCCCTGCGCAGCTGTACTACCGCATCCGCGACCGGAAACGGTGGACGGAGTTCCTGGCGTTCCTCGAGTCCCTGCGGGCCAGATGGCCGGGTGAGAAGTTCTACCTGATCCTGGACAGCGACTCGGTCCATAAGCGCCGCGAAGGTGCCGTGATGACGACACTCGAGGCGGTGGCGCGGAAGAAGGCCGAGGCTTCGATGACGGTGGCTTCGGAGAGGGTGGGGATCCGCAGTGTTGTGCGCCGCAGGCCGGGCAGCACACAGGCCGATGTGACAACCCAGCCTTAAGAGCGTCATAAGTTCGACCGACGATCGTGACAGCGTAGGAACGCAGCAGACGAATGGATCCCCGATGTCACACACCGAACACCCCTACAGCCCACAGCCGGGGCATGCTGTCACGCCGCAGATGGCGGCGCCCGGTGCATCGCGCCGCCGACTATGGATCATCCTGCTGATCCTGGGACTGGCATTCACCACTGCCGCAGCGGGCGCCTTTATCGCACTGCACTCGGCCAAAACCGGCAAACTCCCCTGGACGAGGTGGACCTACGCCGCCGAAAAAGCCACGGATCCGTGCTCTCTCATCGACGGCTCGGTGCTACAACAATGGACCGGCGACAGTAGGACCGCACGAGATAACTCTCTGGTCGACACATCGTGCACCGAATCGAGCGCTCCGCCCGGCTCGGCTCGATCGGCATCGATCTCCGTCGACGCCTCGGTCGAGCCCGCCCAATGGAAAGCCCGCATCGCCTATGAGGCCGCGAGAGACTTCTGGACACGGAAGACCGACATCACCGAGACCACTTCTCACGGTGACCTGCCGAATTTCGGGCAAGAGGCGTACTTCGGGCGCGAGGTCATCAGGCACGGCGGGACTACCTGGATCAACTATGAGGTCGGCGTCCTCGATGACAACCTCGCAATCGAGGTGACCATCCGCGCCCGATTCGACGACGACAAGGGCGCCGCACCCGAAACTCCCGCAGACCTCGACGACATCCAGCGCATCACCGAACAGCAGACCCGCCGCGCGATGGACCAACTCCGGCGGTAAGGGGCGGCCGGGCGGATCCGCGAACTCCCGTACTGCCGACGCTTCCTACGCACAACGGTAAAAAGGCAATTCGTATACGCAGCTGTGGCGTGAAGTCCGGAATCGAGTCGTCCACTCGCATGCTGCTCGGCTGATCAGCCGCACATCGATGACTTCCTGTAATCCCGGCCACCCCCCGGCCAAGCAGTTGTCGGACGTGCAGACCTGACCGGGTTCGCCAGCCACCGGGCCCGGTCAACCACACAGTGTTCGGCCATGTTGTTGTCGTGGTGGTGGTCGGAGCATGATCAGAACAGTTGGACGAACCGGTACCGGCGGGTTTGCCCGCCAGTACCGGTGTCATCGACCACGTTCAACAGCATTCGCTGCCCGGCAGTTCGCCGGCGAGGCTCAGCGCCTCGGCGATCTCGGCATAGGCTGGCCCCGGGGGGAGCGACCGAAAACCGGCGCTATGCGGCCGTTCCGCGCGTGGAGTGAGCGCGCGTCTTGGCGCGCGCCTGTCCTTGCGCCGCGCTGCCGTTGCGACGGCTGCTGCCTTGGCGCGTTCCGCCACTGCCCCTGCGCGTTCCGCCATTGCTTTGGCGCGATCCGCCGCTGCTACGGTACGGTCCGCCGCTGCTACGACGGTCGTCTTCACGTGCCGCCCGCTCACTGTAGGAGGGCGCGACGAATGGGGCGATCGCGCCGACGAGCTCGGCCACCACGGGCGAATCGGCGGTGACTCGTTGCGGGGTCACAGTGATCTTGGCCTTGCGCATGAGGTCGGCCAGGTCGCGTCGTTCGCCGGGCAGCACCAGGGTGATCACTTCACCGGAGTTGCCTGCCCGCGCGGTGCGGCCCGAGCGGTGCAGGTACGCCTTGTGTTCGGCGGGCGGATCAACGTGCACGACCAGCTCGACACCGTCGACATGCACGCCGCGGGCGGCCACATCGGTCGCCACCAGCACCAGGGCATCACCGGCGGCGAAGACCGCGAGGTTGCGGTCGCGGGCGCTCTGCGAGAGATTGCCGTGCAGATCGACGGCCGGAATTCCGGCGAGGGTCAGTTGCTTGGCCAGTTTGCGAGCCTGATGTTTTGTGCGCATGAAGAGGATTCGCCGACCCGAACCCGAGGCGAGCCGGTGTACGACCTCGCGCTTGGCTTCGACGCTCGCAGTTTCGAAGACGTGATGGGTCATGGCGGCGACCGGGGAGTTCGCCTCATCCACGGAATGCAGCTTGGCATCCGGCAGGAAGCGGCTGACCAGCTTGTTGACGCCATTATCCAGGGTGGCCGAGAACAGCAGGCGCTGACCGTCATTCGGGGTGGCCGCGAGAATGCGGGTCACGCCTGGCAGGAACCCGAGGTCGGCCATGTGGTCGGCCTCATCGATCACGGTGACCTCGACGGCATCCAGGGAGATCAGACGTTGGTTCATCAGATCCTCGAGCCGGCCGGGGCAGGCGACGACAATGTCGACCCCGGCGCGCAGCGCCCGGACCTGGCGGTTCTGCGGGACCCCACCGAAAATCGTGGTGACGGTCATGCGATAGGCCGCGGCGAGGGGTTCGAGCGCGGACGTGATCTGGGTGGCCAATTCCCGAGTCGGCGCCAGCACCAGGCCGGTCGGGCGGCTCGGTGCGCGCCTACCGGCGAGACCGCGGCCGAGTCGGTCGACCATGGGGATGGCGAAGGCGAGCGTCTTGCCGCTGCCGGTCCGGCCACGGCCCAGCACGTCGCGTCCGGCCAGCGAATCGGGCAGGGTGTCGGTCTGGATCGGAAAAGGTTCGGTGATCTTGGCGCGAGTCAACGCCTTCACCAGCGGTGCGCTCACGCCGAGCGCGGTGAAAGAGATGTCAGCAGAACTCATAGGTGTTGCGGTGCCTTTCGGACATCAGGTGGTGCCCGAGCCGTCTGTGGACCTTCCGGGTCCGCGCCGGGGGCACGAAGTGGCGAGATTGCCGATGGGCAAAATCGATCGCCGTAAGAAGAGCGGATGCGGCAAGCGCTGGTTGCGAAGCGAATGCGATCTACGACGCTTGGCGTGACATGTCACGCACTTGATCAACAATAGCCTGTGATGGGCGGTTCGTACTCATCGGGTGAGGTTTCTCGCTTCCGGCCGGGGCTGGGTCGGCAGGTTCGTGTTCGAAATCTGCACCCGCGATCAGCTCCCGAGGCCCCGCATGACGCCCTTGCCGTCGCCGAGTGCGAGCCGATCTTCCTCGACAAGGCTTCCAGCAAGCTCGCCTCTCGTCCGGAACTCGGACAAGGCGCTGGTGGTGGCCACTCTTGATTCCGGGGGGGTGTTGACTGCCGCTCGGGTCAATGGCGCGCCGGTTCGATGTCGAGCGCGCGTTGAAGCTGGCTTGCCCACCAGCGCAGGTGAGCGGTCGAGTCTTGCGCTGCCGCGCCGGTGAGGCCGGCGCTCCGGCGGAAATCGCTGCCGTAGAGGGGCTCGGTTGCCATCGCCTGGTGGAGGGCGGCGACCGCGAGTCGTGTCTCGTCGAGGGAACTTCCGGGAGGCCGACTCCGATGCAGGGCGTCGACGACCGGGTCGAGCATGCCGCCACCGGGGTCGCGCCAACCCGCCGCGCGCAGCGCCACCGCGAGTTCGCCATAGCCGCCCCGATACACGGACTCGAGCGATTCGACGAGCTCGAGGACATCGGTGCCGTGCTCCAGCCATGCGGCGATGACGTCGTGGAGCGCGGCTCGAAGCCGGCGTCCACCATGGCGAAGGAGTTCGGCGAGCAGCTTCTCGCGATTGCCGAAGTGATGCGAGACGCCGGCGTCGGTCATGCCGACCCGCGCTGCCACTGCGCGCACCTGTACAGCGGGGACGCCTCCCTCGGCCAGCAGCGAAGCCGCGGCATCGAGGATCAACCGACGGGCTTCGTCCGGTGGTCTGCGCGTTCTCGAATTGGTCACCTCGGAATCTTACCTTGACTAGCCAAGGTGTCGCTGAGTATCGTTACCTTGATGACTCAAGGTAGATCGGAGAGGGTACGTTGATGGTCGAAATCATGGTGCTGAGAAGGGGATTCGGCACGGAGGTGAATCAGCGATGACAGACATGACCCTCACCCTCCCCGACGTCACACTTCGAGCCACGGTGACCGGCGCGGGCCCCACGGTTCTGCTGCTTCACGCGGGCCGAGAGCGTCGCGACGTCTGGGCACCGGTCACGGCGGGGATGACCGTGTGCGGACTGCGGACGGTGGCCTACGATCTGCGCGGGCACGGCGAGAGCTCCGGGCGGGCGACTACATTGCGGGCGATCGCCGACGACGTGGTCGAGATGGTGGTTCGCGAACCGGCGCCTATCGTCGTGGTGGGCGCCTCCCTCGGAGGGCTCGCCGCCGTCGCCGCCCTCGCGGAGCCGTCCGTCGCGCAGCGTGTCGCCGGCCTCGTGCTCGTGGACGTCGTCCCCGATATCGATGCGGATCGCGCCCGGCGCTGGCTCGACGACCACGGACTCCTCGCCCGCGAGACCGAGCTCACCGACGACATTCTCGCGTCCCGCTCCGAACTCCATGCGATCATCGCGGCATCGGACCTGCCCATCCTGCTCGTGCGGGGAGGACCGCGGTCTCCGCTCGGCGACGCCGACGTGGACCGGCTACGCATGGCCAACCGGCGTGTCACCGTTACCCGCGTACCGGACGCCGGGCACCTGATCGCTCGCGACGCCCCGGCGGAACTCGCGCGCATCGTTTCGGCGCACGCCACCAAGTGGCTCGGAACCGACGACGTCGTCCGCCGCGCGTTCGAGCTACAGCGCGCGCTCGGCGCCGAACAGATCGATCATCCAGGGGGGACCCTGTTCGAGCACCTTCGCCGGGTGCACGCCCTCACGGTCGAATGGAACTCGGCGCCACGAACCCGGCTGGCGTCGATCTGCCACGCGTCATTCGGCACCGATGGGTTGCCGCATGCCCTGCTGCCGAGCACGGATCGCCGGCGGCTGGATCACGTCATCGGCCCCGACGCGGCGGCGCTGGTGTACCTCTACGGCGCATGCGATCGCTCGCGCACCTACCGCGAGCTCGGCCGACGGCCCTTGCCCGTGACCGACAGGTTCAACGGCGGCTCGAAGACGATCGGAGGAACGGAACTCCGTGATTTCGCCGTCCTGACCATCGCGAACGAGCTCGACGTCGCCCGCCACGCCCGGCTGGCACCCTCGATTCGCAGCGATATCCGTGACCTCGTCGCCGCGCTGGCCGCGTACGCGCCGGCCGAGGCGGCGGTAGCGCTCGCCGATGAAGCGCTCGCTCGAGCGAGCACCGAGTGAGCCCACCGTGGAGCAGGAGACGAGATTCCGCGTCGGGCAGCAGCGTTCTTCGCCCGTGAATTGCCCCCAACTGAGCTATCCCCTGGTCCTCGAGGACTGCTATTCCAACCGGATCGTCGGCTACTCCATCAACGACCGCATGACCGCCGCACTCGCGGTGTCGGTACTGCGGAGCGCGGTTGCGCTGCGTGTACCGGCCGGCACCATTGTGCATTCGGATCGCAGTAGCCAGTTCCGGTGACAAAAGCTCGTGGATTTCTTGTTGGTCAACGGATTACACGTCAATGGGCAGAGTCGGAGCCTGCCCCGTACCCGGCTGATGTCCATCGATCGCCCTGGTCACGAGGGCAGGGTGGTTTCCGGTGGATCACCGGTAGCCGGGTCGACCGGCTTGGGGGAATCGTCCGGCCCCACACGACGAGGTACAACACCGCCGACCTCGCAGGTAGTCCATCGTTTGCGACACCCTGGGGTCCAGGCGGTGAATGCGTCGGCACCGATGTGGTCGGTGCCGACGCACTTCGATCAGTTGTTCGTGGACAGATCCGGCAGGTCGAACTTGTCTCGCGCTGTGTCCACTGCGTGGTCTCGGCTCCCGCAGCAATCACCGCAATCTCGCCTGTTGCTGCAGTGTACGGCGCAGCGGTGCTGGAATCACTTGGCTCACGTACCGCAGACCCAGTTACGCTCGTCGGCTTCGTGTTCGCCAACGCTCAACCAGGTCGAAGTCCTCGACACGCTCGCGACCCGGGTCGATACCGCGATCGGCGGGGACCGACGCTGACCGGGTTGCGCCCCAGCCGGCTGGCCGCGGCCGCGGGGGTGAACACGCAGACGATGCGCTATTACGAACGCCGCGGGCTGCTCGCCGAACCGGACCGGTCACTGGGTGGGCATCGGCTGTATCCGGAGCAGGCGTTGACGGTGCTGCGGGTGGTGAAGGCCGCCCAGCGGCTCGGGTTCACCCTCGACGAGGTCGCCGACCTGCTCGCGGTCACCCATGTCGGGCGCGGCCGCGCCGAGGCGGGGCTGCGGTCCCGCGCGGCGGCGAAGCTGGCGCAGGTCGACGCGAAGCTCGTCGAGCTGACCGCGGTGCGCTACACCTCGCGTACGGCCCTGGAGGCGGGGTGCGACGACCTGATCGCGTGCAGTGAAAACCCATGCTGCCCGCTGCTTTTCAGCGAAGGGAGCGACCGTGACAGTGTCGCCGGTGCTGGAGGCGGCTGTGGCTGCTGAACCCACCTCACGGCTCGGTGATTCCTGATCTGTGTGAGCGGTGCGGAGGTCGTGGCCGGTGACATTTCCGATCGGAGCCGATGATCGGGGAGCTTTATGGGGATTACAAGTGCCCGTTAAGTCCGTCGGCGAACAATCGGATGCGGCAAAGCTGAAGCGACAGCGGCGGTTTGGGCGACCACGGGATGTGGACCGCCGAACCTCGTCGTTGGGGCGACCGCTCGGTGCCCGAAGTGCTGCTGTGCGAGGCAGGCAACCGAGACAGGAGGAACATGACGATCTGGAACGCGACGCGGCGATCATCAGGAGGTGGGGATGCCCTCTGGATCCGGTGAGTCCGCCGAATCGGACGGCTCGTCCGATCCCGGCCCAATAACACCGCAATCGCCAGTGCGGCGTACCGATCTGGGCAACCGGCTGCCCAGGGTGATCACGGCGGCGTTCGGGATCGCCAGCGTTGTCATATTCGTCGCCATGGGTATAACGGCCTGGGTGCGGACAGCCGACCAGCCCGCACTGTATACCATCGGTGGTCTCGGAAACCCTTGCGCCATGATGGATCTGCCGCTTTTCGAGCGGGTCGCGGGCCCTGCGAAACAGCCGCCCGTACCCGGAAAGATCGACATCGCACCCCCGGTAAGGCTCTCCTGTGACAGTGTCGAGCTGGACCACGCTAGCGTGGATCTGAAGGTGCAGGTGTCCGACCGGCCCACCAAGACGACCCATCTGCGCCCGGAGTACGACAGAGCACGCACACTGGCGTTGGGGCGCTCCGGGACCGATATCGTCACACGAACGGTACCCGGTATCGGCGAGGACGCGTACCTGTCGGCTTCGGTCGAAGGCTTGGGCATCACGAGGCGCGGATGCGAGGCGGGGCTGATCCAGCGCAACGTTTCGGTTGAGATCCGATTCCACTTGTTCATATCGGCGGAGGTCAGTGCCCACGACCTGGCCGACCTGTGCGAGCAGCAGCTTCGAACCGCCGCTGGTAGGTTGCGATGACTACAGATGATTCGCGTGACATGCCGATTTCCACACGCAGCGCACGGCCCTGGTACATGGTCGGCGCCGCCGCCACGGTTTTCGTCCTATCTGTGGCGACCGCCGTACTCGTCCTTACCGGCTACCACCCCGGCAGCCCCTATCAGCCGAACCTCGTCGTACCGGTGCAGCCGACGGCAGCTGTGAAATATCGGCCGGGCAAGGTTCCACACGCCTGTGCGGCATTGGACCTGTCCGCGATCGACCAGCAGAGCATGCGGCAGACGGAGCCCCCGGCGGGCGCAGAGCTCGTCGCCGGCGATGTGACCGACAGCCACCTGGAATGCCGGGCCGATTTCGCCGGGGTCGATGCCACAGCTACGTTGCAGATGCGGGTCGATTACACGCTCGACCCGGCCGGTGGGCATGCCGAGTTCGACAGAATCACCCGCGCCGCGGTCGGTGCCGCAGTCAGGACCGAAAGCATCGGCGATGTGGGTTCGGGGGTGCAAGCCTTTGCCGTGTTGCGGGAGCGAGGTTTGAACTCGAAGCCTCACGAATTCAGCACCGAGATCGACGTCGCCGACGGAAACCTCTTCGCGACTGTTACCTTCACCGTGCGCGATCGCGCCGGTCACCTCACCAGCGACGAGGTAAAACAACAATGCGAGCATCAGATGAAGACTCTGCTCGCCCACCTGCGTTAGCCACGGGGTGTGGATGTTGGATGTCCACGTGTACCACTACGAAGATCGAGTTGGTGCGCAAATTTCGACCACCCCGCAACAAGCCGCAGCTCACACGGCCGCGAACCCCGATCAAGATCAACATCTGTCCGGAGTCAGGTCGGGTGTCGAGCACAGGGCGTCGGCCCAACGTTACCTGGACTAGTCGGGGTGTCCGGGGAGGTTGGTCCGTCGGGTGCCCGGTGGCTGACCGCCGATGGCGGAGTGGGCTCGGTGGTGATTGTAGAAGTGGAGTCAGCCGAGTAGGGCTTGGTTGCGGTGTTCGGCCGATTGGTAGAAGTGGGCGTAGGCCCAGCCGTCGGCGAGGGTGCGGTGGAAGCGTTCGATCTTGCCGTTGGTCTGGGGCCGGTAGGGGCGGGTCCGCATGTGGGTGATGCGCAGTTCGTCGCAGGCCTCGCGCCAGGCGTGGGACCGGTAGGCCGACCCGTTGTGTCGTTCCATTAGCAAGGTTCGGACCCCTGGCCCGTTCAGGATCGCCGCGGCGGTCATCCCGGCATTGCCCGCACCCACGACGATCGCGTCGTAGTCGCTCACGCGCCACCGCTTGACGCTGTGGTTCGGCGGTGGCCTCGGTCTTGATCTGCTCGAACCCCTTGCCCATCGGGGAAGTCGACGTCGTCGGCCAGATATGGACAATAAGTTGAATAGTCATGGGTGATAACCTGTGATAATGGCATTACGCAACGCGGTACTGGCCGCCCTGCTGGACGGAGAGGCCTCCGGATACGACCTCGCCAAGGGCTTCGACGCCTCGGTCGCCAACTTCTGGATGACCACGCCGCAGCAGCTGTACAAGGAGCTGGAGCGGATGGCGGCCGACGGGCTCATCGAGACTCGGGTCGTGCGGCAGGAACGCCGGCCGAACAAGCGTGTCCATGTCATCACCGAGGCCGGACATGCCGCATTGCGAGAATTCATCGAGGCGCCGTCGAAGCCGACAGCGATCCGTGACGAGATGATGGTCAAAGTGCAGGGCATGGAGACCGAGGACGCCCCCGCTGTGCGGGCCGCCCTCACCGAGCGGCTCGAGTGGTCGGCGGCCAAGCTCGCGCGGTACGAGCGCCTACGGACCCGCCTGCTCGACGGGCGGAGCGAGCAGGACTACCTTGCCGAGGCCGAACGAGTCGGGCCCTACCTCACACTCATGCGGGGTATCTGCTTCGAGCAGGAGAATACTCGCTGGGCCGAGTTCGCGCTCTCGGTCCTCGATCGCCGACTCCGCACTGTCCGAACCCGGAATCCGCACCATCATCGAAACGACCGCGGCGCTGTCGAGACGCGCTCGTGAACGTTCTCCACATTCCCAGGCGCTGCCGGGTCGGCAACGCTGATCACGAGACTGCCTCGCACCAAGGTCTGGGCACACGATAATGGAATGGCCGCGGCAAGCAGGAGATCGGAGGAGACCGAAGGGAACTCGTCTCCGCCCGGTCTCAGAAGGCGCCGTCAGACACGTCCATCAGCGTTGCTGTCACAGATGCCACGAATCGCCTCGCGGAGGTCAGATCCGGCAGGACGGTCCGGGCGAAGAAATCGGCAACCGCCACTTTGCCCTCGTAGAAGTCGCGATCGTTGGAGGATGGTTCGCCGGAGAGGGCGGCGAGCGCGACTTCGGCTTGCTCCAGCAGTCGCCATCCGATCATGAGGTCACCGAACGCCGTCAAGAACCGCACCGACGCCAGTCCGATTTTGTACAGCTCACTCGGCCGTTCCTGGGCGGCCATCAGGTAGCCGAACAGGGTTTGGGTCATGGCCTGTACATCGCCGAGTGCCGTTGCCAGGACGATGCGCAGATCGCTCAGGCTTGCGTCACCGTTGTCGCGTTCGAGGAAGTCGGAGATCCGGCCCAGTAGATGGGTCATGGCGACGCCCTGGTCGCGGGCAATCTTGCGGAAGAAGAAGTCCAGGGACTGGATAGCGGTGGTGCCCTCGTACAGCGAGTCGATCTTGGAGTCGCGGATGTACTGTTCGATCGGGTAGTCGTGCAGGAAACCGGAACCGCCGAAAGTCTGCAGCGAGTCGGTCAGAAGCTGGTACGCACGTTCGGAGCCGACGCCCTTGACGACCGGTAGCAGCAGGTCGTTGACCCGGCGAGCTAGGTCGGCGCCGGCACCGGACACCTGCTCGGCGCTGGCGGGGTCTTGGTGCGCGGCGGCATACATGTAAACAGCGCGTAGCCCCTCGGCGTACGCCTTCTGCATCATCAAGCTGCGGCGTACGTCGGGATGGCGGAGAATCACCACCCGCGGGGCGGTCTTATCGGCCATCTGGGTCAAGTCGGGGCCTTGCACTCGGGTCTTCGCGTACTCGAGCGCGTTGAGATAGCCGGTGGACAGTGTAGCGATCGCTTTGGTACCCACCGACATTCGCGCGTTCTCGATCACTTTGAACATCTGGGCTATCCCGTCGTGTACGTCACCGACCAGCCAGCCCTTGGCCGGAACGCCGTGGCCGCCGAAGGTGAGTTCGCACGTGGCGGACGCCTTCAAACCCATCTTGTGCTCGACGTTGGTGACGAACACGCCGTTGCGGGCGCCCAGTTCGCCTGTGTGCGAATCGAAATGGAATTTCGGCACGAAGAACAAGCTCAAACCCTTCGTGCCCGGTCCAGCTCCCTCCGGCCGTGCGAGAACGAGGTGGAAGATGTTCTCCGCCAGGTCGTCCGATTCGGCTCCGGTGATGAACCGCTTCACGCCTTCGATGTGCCAGCTGCCGTCGTCTTGCTTCACCGCCTTCGTGCGGCCGGCCCCGACGTCGGATCCGGCGTCCGGCTCGGTGAGCACCATCGTCCCGCCCCACCGTCGATCGATCGCGATCTTCGCCCACCGTCGCTGCTCGTCATTACCGACCCGGAACAGCACGTCGGCCATCACCGGCCCCAGCATGTAGAAGAAGACGGCGGGATTGGCGCCGAGCAGCAGCTCGTTGATCGCCCAGGTCACCATCCACGGCGCCGGAGTCCCCCCGAGTTCGTCGGGGAGCCCCAGGAGGAACCACTCCGCGTCCTGCCAGGTCCGCACCGACTTCTTGAAGTCGTCCGGTAGCGCGACAGAATGCGTGTCCGGATCGAAGATCGGCGGATCGCGGTCGGCATCGGCGAAAGAAGCGGCGACCGGACCCTCGGCTTGTCGCATGGCCTCGACGAGCATGGAGCGGACCGTGTCCGAATCCAATCCCGCAAAGCTGCCGGGTCGAAGGATTGCATCGAGATCCAGGACCTCGAACATGTTGAACTCGAGGTCGCGGACGTTGCTCTTGTAGTGACCCATAGGGGACCTTTCGTGGCGCATAGGCGACTCCGGGACGGCCGGACACGCATCCATTGTTATTCAACTATCTGACTATGAAACTAGTGACCTATATAGCCGACCGCAAGCAGCAGGGAGGAGCCTCGTCGACATGCCGGCTCGGCGCGGTCGGTCATCGGTCCTGCCGACGGGCAAGGTGGAGGCCAGACGCCCCGCATCGCGCCTACGACGGTGCGTCCGTTACCCTCTCAACCCACAGTCATATTGGCAACAGTGTTGCCGATAATCCAAGTTCGAGGAGAGGGTGATCAGCATGCGTACCGTCGAAGTGAACGCCAGGTACGGGGCCCGACCGGAGGAGGTCTGGGCGATCCTCTGCGATCTGCACCGCTGGAGCGAATGGTTGATGATTCACAAGACGTGGAAGAGTGACGTCCCGAATCAGGTCACCAGAGGTGATGCGGTGACGGCGGCTGCGACGGTCATGAATATGCCGATCTCCATCGATTGGACGGTCGAGGATGTGGCGGAGCCGCACTCCCTCGTGCTGGACGGAATCACCAGGGCCGGCGTCAAGCTGGCCTTGGCCGTCAATCTTCGGGCCGAGTCGGGGGGCACCACTGTCGCCATGACGGCGAAAATCGAGGGGGGAATGATCGACGGGCCGATGGGGGGCATGTTCAAGCGATCGCTGGTCGGCGCGCTCGACAAGTCCCTGAAGAAGGCCGAGGCGCTTCTGTAGGCAGTGCAGATGTGGCCGCCGAGCGACGGTCGTAGCCGACTCCTCGTTCGCGGCGAACTGTTTTCGTCGCCGATACTTGTATCGGTAACACTGTTGCCGATATAGTTGGGCTGCGCTCGCGAGGACGACCGGAGGCCAAGGGGTCGGCGAGTCACCGCATCGGCTGTCCGGTCCGGGCAACTCGCCGGTGCTGACCGGCATGGATGACCTCCGTTGCCCCCTCGGCTCGCCCTCACCCTTCCTTCGGTCGACACGCACGGTTCGGCCGAGGGGCCGTGGAGCATCACGCAACTGCCCTGCTGTATCCGAACTGGAGGAGAACTTTGGACGGCCGAACGCTCTCGCTACACCGCTTGCCGTACGGCACGACTCGTTGTCGGCGTCGGGCTTCGGGTGCTACCGGTAGCGGCTGGGATCAAGCGATGGTGGTGGACGAGCGATGACAACCGGGAGTCGACTGCTGTTGCGTGGCGGGATCGTTCTCACCATGGATGCCGATCTCGGCGATTACGAACGCGCCGACGTGCTCATCGAAGACGGCAGGATCGCAAGTGTCGGAGCGGATCTGGGCGCCGACGGCGGCACGGTGGTCGAGTGCGAAGGGAAGATCGTCCTTCCCGGGTTCGTGAACTCACACCATCACATGTTTCAGACCGCCTTACGGTCGTACTGGTCCGATGCGCTGGACTCCGACTATTTCCTGCAGTCGCGCTTCGGTGCCGACGCACTGTTCCATCAGTACACGCCCGAGGACGTGTACTGGGGTGAGTTCGGCGGAGCGCTGGAGAATTTGGCAGCGGGCACCACGACCGTCGTCGATACCTCGCAATGCTCCTACACTCCTGAACACACCGACGCGGCGCTGGATGGCATCCGCCGCTCCGGCATCCGTTGCGTTTTCAGTTTCTCGCCGTGTTTCGGTGACCATGAACCCTCGCCGTCGTACGCCCATCCGCAAGACATCCATCGCCTGCAACAGACCGCCGCGACGAGGGACGGCGATCTTGTCCGCATGGCGTTGGGCTATCACGTCGATGAAGACCTGTTCCAACTCGCCAAAGAACTGCGGCTGCCCGTCTTCGCGCATGTCAACGATGTCAACTGGGGGCGTGCACTCGAAGAGTTCGAGACGCGAGAACTCCTCGGGCCATGGATCACCTACATCCATTGCCTCGGCCTGGAGGATTCGGCGTGGCGGGTGATCGAGCGTACCGGTGGCAAGGTTTCGGTCTCGGCCGTCGCCGAACAGTCCCTCGCGATGGGGCAGCCTGCGCTGCAAGCCGCACTCGATCACCGGATCCCGGTGAGCTTCGGCACGGATGCCGTCAGCATCGCACCCGTGGACTTCTTCTCGCAGATGCGCACGGCGTATCTGCTGCAACGAAGCGGAATCCCGCCACTGATGGGTGAAGCGCCGGAAAGGGTGTCGCCGGTATCGACCCGCGACATCCTTCGGATGGCGACGCTCGGCGGAGCCCAGGCTGCTCATCTCGACCATCTCGTCGGCTCGCTCACTCCGGGCAAACGGGCCGACGTCATCGTCTTGAACGCACGCACGCTCAACGCGGGCCCGGTCAATCACGCGCCCGGCGCCATCGTCCAATTGATGGACACAAGCAACGTCGACACGGTCATCGTCGACGGGTGGGCGGTCAAACGGGGCGGCCGACTGGTCGGTGTGGATGTAGAGGACGTGCTCGAGCACCTGCACCGATCGGCGGCCGGTATCGTACGGCGCTCCGGAACAGCAGATGTGCTCCTGACCGGTTGCCGACAGCGATAGGTCGTCCTCGCACGACCAGCGGGTGAACGGCCGGGCGCTCGGCATGCGCATCCACGCGCAGCGCTGATGCGTCCGGGGCAGCGGTCGCCACCCGCGCATCGGCCTCGCCGATCTGGCACAGGGGCGCCGCCGTCGCGAGATCTCGAGGTGGGGAGCGTGGACACACCGGAAACGCGCCCCGCGTCAGGTCGAGCCGGTCGAGTCCCTCCCCGTGGCGTGCAGGTCCACGAGGCCCGCGACGAGCAATCGCAGACCGAAGCGGAACTCGTCTTCCAAAGTCTGTGTGGGTAGGCAGTCGGCGACGGCGACCGTGGCGGGAAACTGCGCCGGGTCGAGCCGGCGATACAGAGCGGTGAGACCGGCGGGCTCGATGTTGGCCTCGGTGTTGTGGCCCTGTAGCTGGGCGGCGAACCCGATGACATAGCGGGCCACGGTGGTGTACACCAAAGCCGCGCGTTCCGGCGAGAATTCGTTGGCGAGCAACATCGCCAAGATCCGCTCACGCAGCATGAGCGCATTGGGGCCGGTCGGTACCTGCTCGATGAGCAGGGGTGCGACACCGCGATGGCGGTGCAGGGTCGAGAACATGGCTTCGGCGGCGGCCGCGCACGCGCGCTGCCAGTCGCCCTCCGGTGCGTTGTCCTCGATCTCCACCTCGCCGAGCACCCGGTCGACCACGTGGCCGATGAGTTCGGCGCGATTGGCTACGGCCCGATACAGCACCGCCGTGCCCGTGTCGAGACGTTGGGCCAGGGTGCGCATCGACAAGGCGTCGGGCCCTTCCTCGTCGACGATGCGCGTCGCGGTGGCCACGATGCGGTCGAACGGCACCCGTGGGCGGCCGGGGGAGCGGCGTGCCGGAGTCTCTGCGGTATCCGAATCGGAGGCGGTCACCACCTCATTCTCTCGTACCGGCGGACCGGGGCATCCGACCGCCGTAATATCGGACACGTCGTTGCCGTTATGGGTTGACTCGAGGGAAATTATCGGCAACACTGTTGCCATTATGAGTAGACGAGTAGCCGTCGATGACTACATCGACCCTGATTCGCGCTTCGCGCTCGTCGAGGGCCGCAAACTGCACTACAAGCGGGCTGGTGCGGGGCCCTCCGTGCTGCTGCTCCATGGCAGCGGTTCATCGCTGCACTGCTTCGACCAGGTGGCTTCGACGTTGTCGTCGTCCTTCGACGTGATCCGGCTGGACCTGCCCGGGTTCGGCCTCACGGGGCCGCGCGCGGACCGCGACTACACGGTGCAAACGTTCGCCAGAACTGTCGCCGCGTTCTTGGACGCGCTGGGGGTACCGAAGGCTTCGGTGGTGGGCAATTCGCTGGGTGGCAACATCGCCTGGAACTTCGCTCTGGATTACCCCGGCCGGGTGGATCGTCTGGTATTGATCAATGCCACGGGCTATCCGGGTAAATCGCTTCCGCTGGCGCTGCGTCTGGCGAGGAACCCTGTCGGCCGGGTGCTGCTGCGGCGCTTGTCATCCCGCGCGGCCACCGCGCGCAATCTGCGCTCGGCCGTGGGATCACGGTCGTCGGTGGTGGACGACGCGATGGTCGACCGGGTGCACGCCATGCTGACCCGGCCGGGTAACCAGCAGGCATTCATCGACTTCGCCAATACCGACCAGATCGACCGCACCGCCGAGATCCCGGCCATCACCGCGCCCACATTGGTACTGCGCAGCGCGTCGATCGACGGTCAGCATTTCACCCGCGACATCCCCGGCTCCTGCGAACAGGTGCACCCCGGCGGCGGGCACCTGCTTCCCGACGAAGACCCGGGGTGGGTGGCAGGCGCGGTCCTCGACTTCTTGACCACCGAGCCGACCACGCGGACGAAAGGCCTGCGATGAAGTACTTCGTGGCCCGCGGCGAAACCCGCCGCTTGGACCAGAACAGCCGCGCCGGACTGCGCGGTGACTTCCTCCGATGCCGCGACGGAGTCACCCACTACGAGCTGACCGGACCCATCGGAGCTGAGACTGTCGTCTTTGTGGGTGGGCTGACCGTCCCCCTGTTCTACTGGGACGACCTCGCCGCCGAACTCTTGCGGCGCGGGTTTCGCACCCTCACCTACAGCGCCTACGGCCGCGGTTACTCCGAGCGTGTGCGAGCCGCCTACGACGAATCACTGTTCGTGCGGCAACTGACCGATCTGACCGAACGACTGGGACTTCACGAGCCCTACCACCTCGTCGGAACCTCGATGGGGGCGCTGGTCGCCATGGCCTTCGCCGCACAGCACACCGACCGACTGGCGACATTGACCTTGGCGGGCCCGGCTGGGTTACAGCCCGAACCTGCCGCGGCACGGCTGCTGCGCCACGAGTGGTGGGGGACCGTCCTGGCCAGAGTTCTGGGCAGCAGAATGCTCGACCGGCACCTCTCGCACAATGTTCGCGACCCGGAACGATCTGCGGCACTGACGGCGATGGTGCGGGAGTGCTACCAGTTCGAAGGCTCGATCTATGCCTTGGCGGCCACGCTCGCCGATTTCCCGCTCTCGGGCCGCCACGACCTCTACCGGAGTACCGGACACCTACCGGTGCCGCGCATGTTGCTGTGGGGCGACGAAGATCGAGTCACACCTATCACCAGCTATGACGAGGTGAGCACGCTGCTGGCGCCCACCGAGTCACACATTCTCTCGCCGTGCGGGCACATGGTCCCCTATGAGGAACCGGCCGAAATGGGCAAGCGGTTCACCGCTTTCGTCCACGGAGTCAAGGATGGGGTACGGCGATGACGACACCGCCTGATACAGAACTCATCGACGTTCTCGTCGTCGGCGCTGGGCCCGCCGGTACCGCCTTGGCGATCGATCTGACTCGTCGCGGGCTGGCGATACGGATCATCGACAAGGCCGCGCAGGCGTTCGAGGGTTCGCGGGCCAAGGGCATCCAGCCGCGCAGCCTGGAAGTGCTCGAGGACCTGGGCGTCCTCGATGACATCCTCGCGGGAGGAGCCACCTACCCGCCGTTGGGCATCCATGCCGGTCCAGTGACCATCCCTTGGCACATGCAGTCGCGTAACGAGGTGACATCCGATGTGCCACATCCCAACACGTGGTTGATCCCCCAGTTCCGCACCGACGCCGCGCTGCGCGCCGGGCTGCGGCGGCTCGGCGGAACGGTCGAGACAGAGTGCGAATTGCTCGGATTCGAGCAGCGTCCGGACGCGGTGGTGGCGACCGTAGCCGGACCCGACGGCGTGCGCGAGATCGCCGCTCGCTATCTCGTCGGCGCCGACGGCGGGGCCAGCGCAGTCCGCAAGAACTCGGGTATCGCCTTCGAGGGCTCGACAGACGAGTCCGATCGAATGATCATCGTCGATGCCGTGGTGGAAGGTCTTTCCCGGGACCGCTGGCATGTGTGGCCCCGGCCTGGTGGTCGATTCGTCGGCGCGTGCCCGCTGCCGCATTCCGAGCAGTTCCAGTGGATGATCCGGCTGGCGCCCGACGAACAGCCATCCCTCGACGACGACGACCTGAACACGCGAATCCGCGCCCACACCGGGAACACACGTATCCGCCTGTCGCAGATCAGTTGGAAAACGGTGTTCCGCCCCAATATCCGTCTGGCCCAGCAGTACCGGTCGGGACGGATACTTCTCGTCGGTGACGCCGCTCATGTACACACCCCGGCGGGTGCGCAGGGACTCAACACCGGCCTGCAGGACGCCTACAACCTCGGCTGGAAACTCGCTCAGGTGCTCGCGGGAGCGCCCGGCAGCCTCCTGGACAGCTACGAGGCCGAACGGCAGCCGATCGCGGCCGGTGTATTGGGCTTGTCGACCAAGAAATACGAGGGGCTGTCCAAACTCGACCCGTCGTCCATCAAACGCGGCAATGACGAACGCCAACTCGGCCTGCATTACCGTGGTGGACCGTTGACAACGGCCGAGGCCGAACGGACCGCGACCCTGCAGGTCGGTGACCGTGCCCCGGACGCGAGACTGCTGCATGCGACAGGGGGAGCGCAGCGGCTGTTCGACCTTTTCTCCGGTCCGCACTTCACGGCGCTCGCCTACGGTCCCGCGGCGGCCGCGGACCTGGCAGCACTACCCTGGCCCGCGGCCGGCGCGGAACTGAGACGAGTCGCCGTCGACAGCGGGAAGCAGGCGGCGTTCGATGCGGTCCTTGTCGACATCACCGATTCCTTCGCGCGGATCTATGGCGTGAGTGACTCCACGCTGCTGTTGATCCGCCCCGACGGCTACATCGGCGCCATCGCCACCACCGACCGGACGTCACGGACGCTGAAGGCCCTCAGCGCGATGACCCCGGAGTTGGCGGCTACCTCTGCGCTGCATACCCCGGAGACGCAGGCATGACCCGCAACGACATTCGCTGGAATCACCCGCTCGCCAGCTGGGAGTGCGAGGACAGCGATACGGCGATCATTTCGGCCAGGGCCGATTCGTCGAACGTTGGGGCCTCGATGCTGTGGCATCTAGCGGTGGACTTCGGACTGGGTGCACCCCTACATTTCGTCGCCCCGCGCGAGGCGGCCATCGCATTCGCTCGCGAGTCCACCGAAGGCGGTTGGGCGCGGTCGGCCGCGGTCGACCAGCAGGTGGACGAAAGCTATCCAGCGATGCCGTGCCAGAGACTGTACCCAGTACAGAGCGCGGCGGATCGCACACGCAGCAGCCATCGTCTCTGACACCTGTGCGAGATGGCATACGGAACCGTGGGCTGTGCGGGCAGCCCGACAGGTTCGCCGCCCAGATCCCGCGCGGAATTCAGCGGTTGACGGGCCACCGGCGGTCGGGCGAGTTCACCGATCCTGAACGGCGTCGAGCATCGTGGTCACTGCGGCGGTGACATCCAGCTGGGGGTCCAGCATGGCGGCGGCACGCAATCCGGCCACGGTCATCTGAAGGATGCAGTCGACCATATCCTCCACATCGAACGGTTCGTCGTTCTGCAACCAGTGGACGGTGGCCTCATCGAGTGCGCCGATGCTCGACCGCATCATCATCCGCAAGGCGAGATTCTCGGGATCGAGTCCGAGCAGGGCGGTCCACCTCTCGATGGCGCGCCAACGCCCGGCTTCGAATGCCTCCCAGGTCTCAGGGTCGGTGGCGCGGCCGCTCAGCACCAGACGCAGCGCCAATCCGCGGTGTGCGGCGAGATAACGGAAGTGAGCGGCCAGACCGGCGCGGATCTGCTCGGCGGCCGGAAGGTCGGGCTCCGACCGCTCTACTCGCACGATCCGGTCGGAGGCGTCGCGCATGGCCTCCAAGTAGATGCCGCGTTTGTTGCCGAAGTAGTGGAAGAGCAAGCCGTGGGCGACACCGGCCGTCTTGGCGATATCGGCTACGGCCACCTCCTCGTAGCTCTGCGCGGAGAACATCTCGACCGCGGCGTCGATGAGGCGCTGCCTGGTCTCGGCGGCTTGCGCCGCGCGCGTCGTGCGTCCTTTCGGTGCTGCCGAGGTCATCGGTTTCCCTTCCATCGACGGTAACCAATCCGATAGTGGCGGGTCGCCTAGCGCAACCACAAATTGATTCTAAGTCATTGACACAGGATCAATGTCGACCCTAGCCTGTATATCGGCACCCCAGGTGACTCGCCGCATTCCCGGCGCCGAGCACAGCGGCCAGCGGGCTCCGACGTCGCGCGGAGCCGGGCTCGGTCGTCACCGGCTGCTGACTGTCCTGTGTTGGAGGAGTTTCGATGCGTAATCGCAGTGCGGCCCCGGCTTATGAGCCCGACCTCTACTCCCGGGCGGCGATACACGACCCGTATCCGCACTATGCGCGGCTGCGAGAGCTCGGTCCGGTGGTGTGGCTCGCCAAGCAGCGTGCCTACGCCTTGCCGCGTTACGCGGAATGTAAAGCCGTGCTGCTGGATGACGAGACCTTCATCTCCGGCGCGGGCGTCGCGTTGAATCCGGTGGCCAACCGGCTCTCCCGCGGCACCACCCTCAACAGTGACGGCGAGGACCACCGCCGTCGGCGTGCCCTACTGGCGCACCGACTCACACCCAGGGCGCTGCGCGCGATGCGAGCAACAATCGACCAGCAGGCAGTGGCAGCGGTCGAGGCCGCGGTCTCGCGCGGGGTGATCGACGGTGTCGAACTCGCCACGGCCCTCCCGATGTCGGTCGTACCGGACCTGATCGGCTGGCCACAACACGACCGCGAGCACCTGCTGCGCTGGGCTGGAGCGACCTTCGACTCGTTGGGCCCGATCAACGGCCGATCGATCCGGACCGCCCCGGCGAGCGCGGAAATGATGCGCTTCACCCGCCGGCTCGCCCGCGACCGAAACTTTCTCCCCGGCAGTGCGGGGGAGGAGGTCCTCCAAGCTGCCGACAAAGGTAATATCCCGCGCGCCGAATGCCCGGCCCTGCTGATCGATTACCTCGCTCCATCGCTGGACACCACGATCGGCGCCATCTCCAGCGCCTTGTATCTCTTCGCCACCCACCCCTACCAGTGGCAGACGCTGCGGGCGGACCCGGGCAAGATTCCGAACGCTGTGAACGAGGTGGTGCGGTACGAGTCACCACTGCGAGCCTTCTCGCGCAGAGCGATTCGCGATACGACGGTGTCCGGCACCACGATCCCCGGAGGCGCGCGGGTGGTGGTCATCTATGCCTCGGCCAACCGAGACCCACTCGAGTGGAAAGACGCGGACACGTTCGACATACGCCGCGACGCCTCCCGTCAACTCGGTTTCGGACACGGCACCCACGGGTGCGCCGGACAGGGCCTGGCTCGGCTGGAAACCCAAGCCGTGCTCCGAGCGCTGGTCGACCGCGTCGAACGTATCGAGATCGCCGGTCCAGGCGAATGGGCGATGAACAACATCATCCACCGCTTCGAACACCTCCCCCTCCGATTGATTCCCGCCTGAAAGGCACTCGCGATGAAGATCTCCGTCGACTACCCCCGCTGCGAAGGCCATGGCCTGTGTACCGAACAGGCCCCCGCCGTGTTCGCCCTCGACGACGATGCCCAACTGAACTACCGATTCGAAGGCGCCGACGTCCCCGAGGAGTACGTCACGGTTGCCCGAGCCGCCGTCGACTCCTGCCCGGTAGCCGCCCTCCGAGAACAGTCATGAAACCGCCCCGCTGGAATCTCGGCGATGCCGGATCGACTGTCGTGGCTTATGGAATACGCGAACCGGTCCCAAGTCGCGGGCCATGGCCGATGCGCTGCGCGGTTGACCTGCTGGTCCGTTCCGAACCGCACAGGCGTCGGCCGGGACGACGATCGCGACGCTACTTCGTCAGTCCGAGCAGCGCGGCGGTCAGACCGTAGTCGGGGCCGAAGTCCTGCATGTTCCCGGTACGGCAGCCGTCGGCCTTCATCTGTATACGCTCGCAGAACAAGCTGATGATTTCACCGTTGAGCGCGGTGGGAATAATGAAGTGAACTCGCGCACGACGGTTCTCGCGGTCGATCAGATTGTCGAAGTTCTGCAGCACCATGGGTGCGAGGTCGGCGACTTCGGTAAGACCGGAGGCGTTGTCGCGAAGCTGGCGGGTTACGTTCGTAAGTCCGGTCAAGGTGCCCGCGAGTTGGTCCTGGTACTGCCCGAGCGCGCCGGAGGTGTTGGCCAGGAAGGCGGTCAGCTGGTCGAGTGTCGCCTGCAAACCGGGGGATTGCCCGGCGAGCAGACCGGACATCTGGGTCATCCGGTCGCTGAAATCGCGGATCATCTGATCGTTCTCGGCGAGTATCGTGGTGAGCTCGTTGAGCCTGAGGACGATGTTCGAGACCGCGTCCTTGTTGTCGACGCCGACTTTCAGTGCGGCCGACAGCGCTTCGAGGGTATCCCGGATCTTTGTGCCGTTGCCGTCGAGCATGGGGTAGAGCACCCGACCCGACATCGGGCCGAGGCCCTCGGCTCCTTGCTGCGGCTTCAGTGCCGCCGCGAACTGATCGATGGTCTTGATCATGGTGTCCAACTCGACGGGGGTCTTGGTCTGCGACTTCGGCAGGTGCGCGCCGTCGGAGAGAGTCTCGCCCTGGGTGTAGACGGGGGTGAGCTCGATGTGGCGATCGGTGACGATGGATGGCGAGATAATCACCGCCACCGCGTCTTTCGGGATCCTCACCTGAGGTTCGACCGACAAGTGCACCTCGATGAGCGTGCCTTTCGGTGTGATTTTCTCGACCTTGCCGACCTCGAGTCCGAGGACGGTGACAGGGTTTCCTTCGTAGATGCCAGCGATATTGTCGAAATCAGCGGTGATGTGCGTGGTATCCCGCCACGCGTCGTCGGCCGCGTTCGGCAGTAGCGAGCAGCTGCCCATCGTAATCGCCGTTGCGCTGATCGCGAGAGCTTTGACCGGCCCGAACTTGATCGCCGAATGGAACTTCAGCACGAACACGCCTCACTGTCTTGCCTGATACGTCACCCCCCTTTGGGGATGAAGATTGCTCGGTTGCGGGGGAGCGATCTTGCGGAATCCCGCCGGGTGCCTTCTCCTGTGCTGGGACACTCGCGGCGGGAGCGTTCCCTCGCTCGACGGTCCAACCGATTCGGCTACACCGTATCCGAATTAGAGGGCGTTGCCAAGTCGCTGAAGGTCTGTCGACGCATATCGCAGCAGCGGGTCGCCCCGTCCCGGCCGTGCCTGCGGCCTCGTCGGTGGAGCGGCGATCGAATCTCGCGCGCTCGCCGAGCCGGGCGGCAGCGTTGCGGCGGCCGCCCATTGACGGCCGCAACTATAACGGCGACACTGTAACCATTATGGGTGGACGCGTTGCTGTCGGTGAGCAGATCGGCCCGGACTCAATCCTTCGGGGCCGGCCCCTCGACGGGGGTAACACCGCGCCATCGCCGCAGCAGATCGCCGGTCGGTTGGACGCGCGGGCGCGCAGCGCTCTTCGTACACGTGCGGCACTGATTCGCTCCGGGCGGTGGGCATTGGCCAGCGATCTGGCCGGGAGGATCGGCATCGCCGGTCTGGCACGGGAGGCCGGTGTCGCGACCGGATCCTTCTACAACCACTTCAGTAGCAAAGAAGAACTTTTCGATGCAGTCATCGCCGAGGTGATCGAGGAGGTGGCGCGGATCCTCGACAGCGCTGCCGCGGGTATCGATGATCCTGCGGGCATTGTCCTCGCGCACTTACATGCGCTCGGCAAGGTCGGCAGCGATCATCCTGATATCGCCGCGATCGTCCTCTCGATGAGATACCGGATCCTCGAAGACCCGAACATCAGATCACGTCTGGTCGCAGGCATCCGTGCGGGCATGTCGGCGGAGCGCTTCCACATCCACGACCTGAGCGCCGCTCTCGATCTGCTCGGCGGCGTCGTCCTGGCGATGCTGCGAACGTCGCAGCGCGAACCGGCCGCCTTGACAGCGGCATGGATGGACACCCTCGCCCAGCAGTCGCTCAACTCGCTGGGCCACCGTTGACGCGACGCAGCGAGCCGGCGTCACGCTGAACGAATCAGGCGGAGCCCATCGATCGGGTCTCCGCCGCCGTTCCTGCCCGCATTCCCCGCTGCTCTTCTCAATGCGCGGAGCGGCGGCGGTGTTCGGCCAGACTGTCGAGCCCGAAATCGGCGCGCGGATTGCGCCAGACCGAGTGGGCGTGATTGGCCTGGCGCTGGGTGTTGTCGTATTCGATGAGCAGGTCGGGTCCCTGGAGCCGGTAGTAGTGCGGTTGCCCGGCCTCGAGGCTGCCTGCCCATCCGAAGTGGACCTCGTCGAGCACGTCGTCGACGGCATAGTGCGCGGCGTGGACTTCGGCGAGTGCGCTCGGCGCGCGACCGGTGTACAGGCTGATCAGCTGCCGTAGTAGGTGCCGGTGCTCTGGGGCGAGGTCACGTGCGGCCAGACCTTTCGGGGGAAAGGAAATCGCCATGGCCGCATGGTCGGCTGCGGTGTATCCGCTACCGCTTTCGGCGCGCATGTCGATGTCGTCGATCAGCTTTCGCAGCGCCGGATCGGTGAACCTGCCGCGCCAGAGATCCTGCATGTGCATCATCGCGTCGCCGTGAGCGATGGTCGGCCGGTTGCCGGAGACGATGTCGGATATGGCGCTGGTGTGCAGTAATGCCTTGTGGTAACGGTCGGAGTCCAACGACCGGGCCAGGCGCCGCGCCGTTTCTTCCGGCCCGCCCAGCGGCCGCAGCGTGCCGCCGAGCAACGCGGCGCCGGCTGGATCGGCTCCGATGAAGCACGGTGTCGTCGAGACGATGCGCCCGTCGATGATCAGGTTGTTCAGGGAGATGTGGTGGCCGCCGAAGCGCCATGCCCAAACCCGGTCACCTGGTCTGCCGAACAATCTCAGCCAGTACAGGCCGGGGTCTCGGCCGCGTTGCCGACCCCAGCGGACTTGCCATCCTTCGACCTGATCGAGGACGTTCTCCAGACCCATCACGGTGGCGACAGTCGCGTATCCGGCCTCGGACAGTCCCGAGGCGACCAGTCGCATCGCCAAGCCCTGCTGACGTGCGGTCTGGTCGCGCAGCGCGAGTCCACCGTGGTCGGTCGGGGTGTAGAACCAACGAAGCCGCTCGGCCTCCGCGTCAGGAGCCAAAGGCGAGTCGAACTGCGCCTGCGGCAGTTGATCCGAGGCGAGCGATTCCAGCCATGCTGCCGCGCAGGCAGCCATGTAGGCGCCGACCAGCTCGCGGACCGGGGCAAGCATGTCCTCATCCGGTGACATCGAGCATGACCTTGATCGCGTTGTCTCGCCGTTCGGCGTAGGTGTCGAACGCTTCGGCGATGTCTTCGAGCGGGAAATGATGGGTCACCAGGGCGCTGGTGTGCAGTCGTCCCCGCGATGCCAGCGACAGTGCCCTCGCCACCGAACGTGCGCCCTCGCCGCGGACGGTATTGATCGAGATGCCGTTCATGACAGCATGATTGAGGTCAGCCGTCACCGGTTGTCCGAAGAATCCCGCCAAAACGATTCTGCCGCCGCGCTTGACCATGTGGATCGCGTCGTCGACGGCCCCCGCAGCCCCGGAGCACTCCACGACGATGTCGGGGCCGAGTCCGCCGGTGATCTCCCGAACCGCCACGACGGCGTCCTCCTCGCGGGAGTTGATCAGATAGTCCGCGTCGAATTGCTTCCCGATCTCCAGTCGGCTGTTGCGGGTGCCGACGAGCATCACCGGGTCGGCTCCGAGTTCGCGGGCGACCTGGACGGCCATCAATCCGATGGGGCCGGGACCGATTACCGCGACCCCGGCGCCCACCAGCAGCGAGTCCAGCACGTCGAAAGCGTGCATCACGGTGCCGACGGTGGTCAGCACGACGGCCGAGTCGAAGTCGATGTCATCGGGAAGCCGGTACAGCGTGGAGACGTGGTTGACGACATACTCGGCGAAGCCGCCGTTGACCGTCATCCCTTGTACCCGATGGCCTTTGGCCTGGTTGCCGTAGTTCAAACAGTCCGTGTAGGAGCCGGACAGGCAGTTGACGCATCGCATGCAGCCCCGATGCGCCTCGGTGACGACGCGATCGCCGACAGTGAACTCGTCGACGGCGCTGCCGACCGCGACCACGACGCCCGCGTACTCGTGGCCGGGGATGAAGGTGTCCGGCGCCGGGCCGCCTCCATGGAAGAAGCGACGGCTGCGAACCTTGAGGTCGGTGCCGCACAGCGACGCCCGGTGAACTCGCACAAGCACGTCGTCCGGGCCGGGGCGGGGCACCGGCATGGTTTTGGTCCTGATTATTCCCGGCTCACCGATTACTGCCGCGAGCATTGTTTCCGGAAAGGACATCACATTGCCTTTCAAGGGCCTTTTATGGTCCACAGGAGGCTATGTGAGCGAATTCTTTTCTGTCCAACGGTCGGCGGGTGGCCGATGGCGGAGAACTCTCGCCAATCGTTCCCTGTCCTGCACGTATAAGTCCTGCCTATCGGTCACGGCGAATATTCGTATTGGGCGCGCTCGTCGGCGTGGGGTTACGGTGCGAAGCATCTGGAAATTGCCGGAATTATCGGCGTTCAGTCGAGGAGTGGACTTTGGATCTCGAGATTGCCGGTCGAACCGCGCTGGTTCTGGGCGCGGGTGGTGGCCTCGGTGGCGCCATCGCGGAAAAATTGGCGGCCGAGGGCGCCGAGGTGGCCGTGGCCGATATCCATCGCGAAGCCGCCGAATCCCGCAGCGACGCGATCGTCGCGGCTGGCGGCCGGGCCATACCGGTGGCATGGGACATCGCCGACCTCGATGCCATCGAAGGCAACGTCGCCCTGATCGAGCGAACCCTCGGCCCGGTCGACATCCTGGTCAACAACACCGGCGGGCCGCCGCCCGCGCCGATCCTGGGCCGGCCATCCGCGATATGGCTCGATCATTTCCGCTCCATGGTGCTTTCCGTGATCGCCATCAGCGACGAAATCGTCCCGGGTATGCGGGCGCGCGGATGGGGCCGCGTCATCACCAGCACCAGCTCGGGGGTCGTCGCACCGATTCCCGGCCTCGGCCTGTCGAACAGTCTTCGTGCCGCACTGCTCGGCTGGTCGAAGACGCTGGCGCGGGAAGTCGGTGCGGACGGTGTCACATGCAACATCGTCGTGCCGGGCCGGATCGGCACCCGTCGCGTCGAGCGTCTCGACCGGATCAAAGCCGAAGCCGAGGGCCGAACCGTCGAACAGGTCGTGGCGGACAGCATCGCCACCATCCCCGTCGGCCGCTACGGCGACCCGGGCGAATACGCGGCGACGGTGGCGTTCCTGGCGAGCGTTCCGGCGTCGTACATCACCGGCACGGTGGTGCGCGTCGACGGCGGTCTCATTCCCGGCCTCTGATACCAAGCGACAAAGGATTCCACCATGGCCGTGCTCACCCGTGAGGCGAAGGGCGTCTTCGCCATCGCGCCCACCCCCTTCGACGAGGAAGGAGCGGTGGACTTCCACTCGCTGCACCGGTTGGTCGATTTCTACGAATCGGTCGGCGTCACCGGGATCACCTTGCTCGGCCAGATGGGCGAGGCGCCCAAACTGGCTCATCACGAGGCGACCCGAATCGTGCGGCACGTGCTGCGGAGGACTCGACTCCCGGTCGTCGTAGGGGTCTCCGCTCCCGGCTACGCCGCGATGCGCGCACTGACCGGTGAGGTCATGTCGGCGGGAGCGGCAGGCGTCATGGTCGCACCGCCCAACACCTTGCGCACCGATGACCAGATCGTCGGCTATTACGAGGGCGTCGCTGCCGCGCTCGGCGACGCGGTTCCCCTCGTCGTGCAGGACTATCCCTTGTCGTTCTCGGTTGTCATGAGCGCCCCGGTCATCGCGCGTATCTCCCGCGCCGTACCGAACTGCGTCATGCTCAAGCACGAAGACTGGCCCGGACTGGAGAAGATCAGCGCACTACGGCACCTCGAAGCCGAGGGCGACATGCCACGACTATCGATCCTGTGCGGCAACGGGGGACTCTTCCTCGATTTCGAGACCGCGCGGGGCGCTGACGGCGCCATGACCGGATACTGCTTCCCCGAGATGCTGGTCGATGTGGTCGGTCATAACGCAGCGGGTCGTTCCGAGGAAAGCCATGACATCTTCGATGCGCATCTGCCGCTGCTGCGATACGAACAGCAGCCGGGTGTGGGCCTGGCGGTGCGCAAATACGTCATGCAACGGCGCGGCCTGCTCACGTCCGACAACCAGCGCGCGCCCCGCAGCGTGCTCTCGAGCCGAGCGCGGTCGGAAGTCGACCATCTGCTCGCCCGCCTCGCTCGCCGGGACAGTCGGGCGAAGCCGGTCGCATGACGCGCTCGTTCTACGTCTGCCGCCAACGGCGACGGCGGTAACCTCCTCCGATGCGACTGCGCCAGCTGGAGTACTTTCTCGCCGTCTGGGAAAGCGGATCGTTCAGCGCCGCCGCGGCACGGCTGTATGTCTCGCAGCCGTCGCTGTCGCAGCAGATGCGTCTATTGGAGAAGGAACTCGGCGCGCAACTGCTCGAACGCGGCCGCCATGGCCTGGCCCTCACGCCCGCGGGACGGGCCTTCCTGCCGCACGCCGAGCGGGTATTGCGGGCTGTCGGCGAAGCCGCGGATGCGGTGCACCAAGTGGTGGAGGGGCGAAGCGGCGACGTGCACGTGCTGACCGTCCGGTCGATCGCCTCCGGCATCCTGCCCCCGAGCGCTGTCCGGTGGCACTCTCTTTTCCCTACGGCCGTCCTTCGGGTGCACGACTTCTCGCACCGCCGCGCTCTCGAGGAGGCGGTCCGCAGCGGACAGGGCGACATCGCGGTCGGACCGCGGCCCGAACTGTGGGAGGGCCCTGTCGTTTCACTCGGTTATGAGGAGATGGTGCTGGTCGGCCCGGCGGGACGGGACACAGGTTCCACGGTGGAACTCGACGAACTGGTCGCAGCCGACTGGATTCTCTACGAGCCCGAGCAAGGCATGAGCGAGATAGTGGGCCGGACGGCCACCGCCCTTGGATTCACTCCACGCGCCGTCGCGCGCACCGGACAGGTGGCGGCCGCTCTGCTGTTCGCCATGGAGGGCTTGGGAGTCGCGCTGGTGCCCAACAACGCCGTACCCGGCGGCTGGATACAGCACGCCAGAAGAATCGGTCCCGGGGTCTACCGGGAGATCGTCGCCTACAGCCGCAGCACGCCGACGCAACTCGCGCAGCGGTATCGAGACCTGCTCATCGCTCTCGAGTTGCCACTCACCTCGGCCACGGATCTTCCCGCACGCGCTGTGCGCTGCTAGTAAGCCGGGTCATCGTCCGGGCCGGCGCGTTCCCGGAATTGTGGCGAAGAGATGAGTCGCCGAACAGCAGCACCGCCTCCCGCCACGACGGCTGCGTTGGGGCGCGCCGGAACGCAGGGCATCCTGCCTGGTGTGGCATCTCAGAGGTCGGCGAGGACGCCCGAGCGCCTTCGGTGACCGGCGCTCAGCGGGCGAGTGATGCGACGACGAGGTAGGTCACCGCCAACAGGGCGGTGACGATGGCCGGGATCATGTCGGCGAGCTTGTCCTTGGTCCGGACGTGGGTGATGAGCGCCCCGACCATCAGCAGCACGATTGCGACCCCAGCGAGCCGGCCGATCGGATGCCAGCCGATACCGATCAAAAGCCCTGCTGCACCGACGATTTCCAAGGCTCCGATGACTCGGTAGCCGGACACGGGGATCCCGGCGTGGGCTGCGCGTTCGCGCATGGCCTGGACTGCGAGCACCTTCGGTGCTCCCACGGCGATCATCTCGAGCGCCAGCAATGCGGCCAGGACAATTGATGCGATCGTCATCGATCGCTCCTTTCCTCTCAGAGGTGTCGTAGGCGTTCGTGCCGAGATCGACGACGCGTCTTCGTTGACATGTCCCAACACCAGCTCGAAATATTGATGGCCATCAATATAGTGCGCTTTATTGATGGCCGTCAACATCTGATGGGCGCCACGCATCGGGTGCCCATCGCGGGGCATGGCAGCGTGAGCGAGCAGCGCGCGACCACACCCGGATCGGGTGGACGAAGTCATCGATGAGTGCGCCGGCCCAGGTTGGCCGGTCGTGAATCCTGTCCGGTTGCTCAGTTGTCGGGCGCTGTGATCAGGTGATCGAGCGAGCCCTGCAGGCGGCCGCGCCGGATAGGGACGCAGGATTCTGGGAATTCCTGCACGACCTCGACATCGAGAGCATCGAGCCGTTGCAGAAAACGGGGCAGGTGCCGCATGGCGCCGGTGGGCAGGTCGTGCAGGACGACGAAACTCCATGGCCGCGACATGATGTCGGCCAGGCATCGCTCGACCCAGTCGTCGGGGCGGTCCCAGTCGTCGGGAATGCAGTTCCACAGCACGCACGTGTAGCCGTGTCGGCACAGGTAGTCCACCGCGTTCGGCGAGAAAAGCCTCCGATCGAGGACACCTCCACCGCCGAAGGGCCGAAACAGCTTGTCGAGGTGGGCAAGCCTCCCGATGACCTCCTGCGCGCCCTCGATCTCCCGGATCGGCAGATCGGGGGCGCCCGCGTCGTCGCCGAACTGGATCGAGTGAGTGATGGTGTGATTGCCGATCCAATGTCCCTCGGCCGCAGCGCGTTCGGTTGCTCGCCGCGCGCCCGATCGTGCGAGCTCGGCACCGACGACGAAGAAGGTCGTGCGGATGCCGTGGTCGGCGAGTGTATCGAGCACGGTGTCGGTGGCCGAGCTGGGTCTGCCCTCGCCGGTCAGGCGCCGCGGGCGCGGAGCCCGGCCACGACCATGCCGGCGACGAATTCAGCGTGCCGGCGAACCGCCGCGGGGTCGAGCGGATCGAGTGGGTTCAGCCTCTCCGCCAGAGGGACCAGGCTGAACGGCGCGGTAGCGCCGTGCGCAACCAGGAAATGCACGGTGCGGATGTCTTCCTCGGCCAGCACGCCGCGGTCGACGAGCACCTTCAGTGGCGCGGTGATCCGGTGATACAACGGTCCGACGTGCGCGTCGAACAGATACGTCAGCCGAGGCCCCTCGGTGGCGCCTTCGACAGTGACCAGCCGCAGGATCTGTGGGTGGGTGGCGTGCAGTTGGAGGAATTGCACGATCGTCACGCGTACCGCTTCGAGCAGGTCGCGCTCGGCCAACTCCGCATCCACGCTCATGTGGTCGGCGATTTCGCCGAATGCCCAGTCGACCGTGGCGTACCACAGCCTCTCCTTGGAGCCGAACCGCTGATGGACGAGGTTGTGACTCACTCCCAACTCACGATTGAGCGCCGCCACCGAGGTGCCGTCGAATCCGTATTCGGCGAACACTCTCAACGCCGCGGCCAGGATATCGGTCAACGAGGCTGGTGACAGCTCTGCCGGGGGTCGTCCTCTTCGCGTCTGCGTCGCCATCTGCCCAGTTTAAGTCAACATGTTGACGACCATCAACTTGTATGGTTTATTGATTGTCATCAACTTTTATGACGCGGGACACATGGAGGTGGCCGATGCGCAGAGAAGAACAGATAGTCGGCAACACATTCGCCTATCGATTCGCTGATCCGGCCGCGGACCACGTGCTGCTGGTTCAGCACGGAATCGGCGGTCACGGCGGCATCTACGACAATTTCGCCGCACACTATGCCCGGTTGGGCGCCGAGGTCTGGTGCATGGACGCTCCCGGCCACGGCCGCTCGTGCGTCGACCGGCGCGCAGGCCAGTTCACCATCGAGGAGTGGATCGAAGCGGCACTGCAGCTGACCGATCACATTCGTGCCGCCACCGGGCTGCCGGTGTTCATCAAGGGCTCCTCGCTCGGCGCGTCCGCCGCCTACGGCGCCTACGCCGCGTCGCAGGATTTCGCGGGCGCGATTTTGATGGGATTCGCCATCCCGTCCTCACCGCTGATCCCGACCGACAACGCCTTCCGCACACGAGCTTTCGATCAGATCGTCGCCCTGTTCGGTCCGGCGCTGCGTTTCGATATCGACCAGTACATCGATTTCGACACCGACTACGGGTTCCGCGGCGCGGGCAAGCAGAAGCATCAGGATCCGCTCAACACTTGGACCTACGACCTGGCCTCGTGGGCGTCGATCCTGCGCTACGACCCCGCCGTGCCGTTGTCGGCCAACACCAAACCGATCCTGTTCGCCGTCGGGGAGAAAGATCCGATCTTCCCTCCCGCCGCGGCCCAGGCCGTCGTCGACGCCACCACCGGCCCCGTCGAATTGCACATTCACCCCGAAGGGGTGCACCAGCTGATGTTGTTCCACACCGCCGACTACGCCGATGTCGTGCGGACCTGGTGCCACAAGCAGCTGCTCGACTCCGCCACCGAAAAGGACTGACCATCATGAGCGCCGCCCAACCCATCGGTGTGAACCACCTGGCCATCGCCACCCGCGACATCAAATCTCAGATCGCGTTCTTCACCGATGTCATCGGCCTGCCGCTCAAGGCGCTGTACCGCATGCACGGAGCCGAAGGCGCCTGGCACGGGTTCGTCGAACTCAACCCCACGTCCTACATCGCGTTCGTGTACCACCCCGACAACCCCGACACTCGCGAGCTCGGGGTCACCCACGCCGCCGAACCGACCGGACCGGTCGCGCCCGGTGCCATGCAGCATGTCGCACTGCATGTCCGCGATCTCGATGAACTGCTGAGTTTGCGCGACCGCATCCGCAGTCGAGGGATCGTCGTGCTCGGCCCGATCGACCACGGATTCTGCCGGTCGGTCTACCTCGCGGGCCCAGAAGGTCTGCTGGTCGAACTCACCACCGGCGACGCTATCGACGACCGCGCCTGGATTGACCCGGAAGTGGTCGAGATCAACGGCATCAGCGCCGAGGAACTCGAAACCTACAAGCACCCCGCACCATTCACCCGGCCGGCTGAGCCGGTGGCCCAACCGGCCTACGACGAGACCAAACCCCATATGGCCTATCCCGACGAGGTCTACCGGCAGATCATCGCCATGCCTGACGAGCTGGTGTGGCAGATGGCCAGCCAGACCGATCCGCCGGTCCGCCTCGACTGATCCCAGAGACCCCATGGCCGACCGTGCACCGCACCGTCGCCGCGGTGCACGGCCCACCCGACCGAAAAGGACATCCGCCCCTCTCATGAAGCTCGCCAATCTCGACGGTCGTGCCACGCTCGTCACCGATACCGGCATCATCGACCTCGCCAACGCCTCCGACGGCGTCCTGCCCAGTGATCCCGATCAGGCCGTCGCGCACATACGGCAGATCCGCGCTTGGTTCAGCGGCAATCGGCCCCATGTCGATACCCGTGTGACGGGCGCGCAGTTGCTCGCCGATCTGACACGGCTCGGGCCGCCGGTGCGTGCGCCGCGCCAGATCTTCGCCGTCGGGCTGAACTACGCCGACCACAGTGACGAAACCGGGCTCGCCCTGCCCGAGAACCCACTGGTGTTCACCAAATTCGCCTCCGCGATCACCGGACCCGGTGACGCGATCCCATTGCCTACCGACGCCTGCGACTGGGAGGTGGAACTCGTCGCCGCGATCGGTGTCGGCGGACGTCACATCGCTACCGAACAGGCCCTCGACCACGTCGCCGGATTCTGCATCGGTCAGGACATCTCCGAGCGCCGATCACAAATGGCCGGCACCCCACCGCAATTCAGCCTCGCCAAAAGTTACGAGCGGTTCGCGCCGATCGGCCCATGGCTGACCACTCTCGACGAACTCGACGACCCCAACGATCTGGCCATCGAAGCCGTCCTCGACGGCGAGACCGTGCAATCGGGCCGCACCAAGCAGATGATTTTCGACGTCGCCACGCTGGTCTCCCACCTGTCAGGCATCTGCGAGTTGTTCCCCGGCGATCTGATCTTCACCGGCACCCCGGCCGGTGTCGGCTATTCCCGCACCCCGGCACGGTTCCTCGCCCCGGGCAACATGCTGCGCTCGACGATCGAGGGCCTCGGCGAGCTGCGCAACCCCTGCACAGTCCCATAGCGACGCGAAGACCTCGACAGACCGGCAACACGGGACGCAAATACGGCGGCAACTCGCGCCGGTCGGGAACGAAGCGCGGGGTTCGGATCGAGACAGGTCGCCGCCCTGCTGTCCGATGGGATCAGGTTGAGAACCCGGTCTCCGAAGCGGCGGATCATGCCCGCGACGTACGGGGTGATGGTGGCCAGGCCCTGCGGGTCCACCGGATGCCTCTCGGCGGCCAGTGCGTTCGTGGCATCGGCGATGTCCAGGGCCGTGGAGTAGATCGCGCAGTCGGCGACCAGCTCGTTGGGCGTCACCGCCTTTCCTGATGATCCGGATCGGTGTGGCCGATCAGCTTTGCCCCCGGACATCAGCCCCGCGGCGAATCTGTGGAGCGCCTCCACCCGGTTGGTGACCGCCGTGATCCGGTCCCGCAACGTCGATGCGGACGGGAACCGCAGCAACGTGAGTGTCCCGACAACTCGGCCCACGGGGAATTCTGATATGTCAGGGGGCTTCTTCCGATCGAAATTCTCGGTGAGTGGTCAGTTCGTGGTAAAAGGGGTGAGGTCGCCGGTCAGCACGCCGTCCCGGATCGGCATGCAGGTGTGCGGGAATTCCTGGACGACCTCGACACCCAGGGTGTCGAGACGATCGAGCAGTTCGGGTAGGTGCTTCATGGCGCCGGTCGGCAGATCGTGGATGACGACCAAGCTCCACTGCTGGTCGCTGATCTGGTCGAGGCAGCGCCGCACCCACCGGTCGGGCTCATCCCAGTCGTGCGGGATCGCCGACCACAGCACGCAGGTGTAGCGGTTTCGGCACAGGTAATCGATAGCCGCGGTGCTGAACACCCGGCGGCTCAGCACACCACCACCGGCGTAGGGGCGGAACAGTTTGCCCGGATGCGCCAAAGAACCCAATAGCTGCTGGGCCGCACCGATCTCGCGGTCGGGCAGATCCGGATCGTCGCTGTCGCCGAACTGCACCGAGTGGCTCATAGTGTGGTTGCCGATCCAATGCCCCTCGCGGACAGCGCGTTCCGCCAGCGCACGTTCGTTCTCACCCGCGAGCCGATCACCGATGACAAAGAAACTCGACTTGATGCCGCGCTCCGAGAGAACGTCGAGCACCTCGGCCGTCGCCTCGGTCGGCCCGTTGTCGAAACTGAGGGTGAGCTTCACGCGATAGTCCCATCGTTGTTCCAGGCACCCCGGGCGCGCAGTCCCGCCACGATCATGTCCGCCACGAACTCCGCGTGCTGCCGCACCGCATCCGGACCCAGGGGGTCGAGGGGGTCGAGCATCCGTGCGAACGGCACCTGGCTGAACGGCGAGGTCCCCCCGTGCGCGACAAGGAAATGCAGACTGCGCACATCGGCGCTGGTCATCACCCCGGCATCGACGAGCACCTTCAGTGGCGCGGTCAGTCGCGTGTAGAGCGGTTGCACGTGCACCTCGAACAGGTAGTCCAATCGAGCACTGGCCGCCGCGCCCTCCACCGAGACCAGGCGCAGGATTTCGGGGTGGCGTGCGTGCACCTCGAGGAATCGCACGATCGCCAGGCGAGCGGCGTCGAGAACGCCGACCGCGGCCAACTCCAACTCCAGATCGAGTTCCTCGGCGACCGCGCTGAAGGCCCGGTCCACCGCCGCGCGCCACAGCCCCTCCTTGGAACCGAAGCGCTGATGTATCAGATTGTGACTTACGCCCAGCTCCCGGTTGAGCGCGGCGACGGAGGTGCCCTCAAAGCCCTGCTCGGCGAACATCGCCAGCGCCCGAGCCAGGATGTCGTTCGTCGCGGCGGGTGAGTCCTCCGCCGACGAGGGGCGCCCGCGGCGCTTGGCAGTGGTCATGCGGCCAGTCTAGAACAAAATATTGACGATCATCAATTTTTCTGGCTAATCTAGGTTGTCTCAGTTAATTGATGGTCATCAATTTTAGGAGGATGGACCATGACACGGCAACGTAGCCGTCGACCGCGTGCGCAGCGATCCGCGCTTCGGCCATTCGGTGTGCTGGCGACCCTGGGCGGGACCGGGCACAACTGGTTCGAACGCTGGGCGGGGGTCGGGGTGTTCTTGGAACCGTGGCTGGGCAGGCGGGCCACCAACGTCCTGTGGGCGGTGGCACCGGCCTTGCTGCTGCGCAGCGCTCGTCCGCGCGGTCGAGCCGACGAAGCGGTACTGGCGTTCAACGCCGGTGTATCGATCGCATCGGTAGTTGTCCACTTCGTGGACTGGCCGTGGTCGCGCCGACTAGGCATCTTCCCTTGGCTGGATGAGGCCGAGGGCATGGACCACAATCTGCTGCCTCCCTATAACGCGGTGCTGTGGCTGTGGGGAATCGGCGGCGTGGGAGCGGTCTTGACCGAGACACGGCGCGCCGATCTGAAATTCGTCGCGGCCGGTCTGCTCACCGGGCCGCTGCTGCTGGCTTCGGCGCGCCACCACTTCGTCTGGGCGCGCGAACAGGCCAACCACACCTCCGGTGAGGACGGCCAGTGGAGTTCGGCGTTCATCGACACCCCGGACCGGACCGAGCCGGGCCGTCCCGGATCCGCGCTCGACGTACCACCCGCTGACCGATGAGCCCATTTCACATCCGCTCCAACACGGCGCCATCCGCCACCGACGTACTGCTGTGACGTACCGCCATGGGGTTTCGTTGCCGTTCAACCGCAGCGGTGGATCAGAAGAAGCTGGCCCCGCCGCTGCTGGCCCAGGTAAAACAGCAGGGCGTGGAGCTGCCCGGCCCAGGCGGGCTGCCGACCTCACGCCCTGCGGTGAGCGGTGCAGCGAGTCCGACGTGCGTTCACGCCATCGGAATGCGGATCCGATGTCGTCGACGACACATTAGACGATCTCTCGCTGCAACATTGCAACCATATTTGTTGCCGTATAGCATTAGGCAGGATTCCGCTCCATGGCACGACCCGCACCCCCGACTGTGAGACCTCATGGCTGCGACAGCGACGCGAACCATCACCCCCCTGGACCTGGCCGCCTCCCCATCGGTGCCTGGTCCCAGAAGGTCGATCCAGCGCGGGGCGCGCGCCGATTCGCCGGGTCGGCAACCAACCTGCCGGTGCGCGAAGCCGGTGTCGAGGCATCCCCTCTCGGGCGGAGATCGAAAGTCCCACGATTGTGGCCTGCCGACATCGGGTGATGTGCATCTGCGGATGTGGTTGGCGGGCATCGCTTTCGACTACACCGCCTCGGCGGCGGCAGTGGGAAATCTCCTTCACGATTGGAGGAAATCGCGATGGTGCACGATTGAATTGCTCCAAAATCCGAGCGCCGCGCACCCACCGCCGCGGCTGCCGTGTGAACGGCTGTTCCTCGGGCCGTAGCTGGTCACCTCGAAGGGTTATCGAGGGCCATGGCCGATCGGGTGCGTCCGTCCGCCGCGATGACGATCGGATAATAGCCCTGTCGAAGTTGAGGCCGGTTGAGGTCGCAAGCCGTCGGGGCGGCCGTCCTCGGTGACTCGGTGAGCAGTCCGTGCGTGGGTCGGCGGTCCGCATGCGGCAGACCGCTCGTGAGAATCGGCGTGGTGGCCGAGACGGCTACCGAAGACTTGCGTGCCACCCGTCGAGCGTCGGCTCTGTAATTCACCGCAAGGTTCGACACCCGCATCATCACGATGCGGTTTGGCGACATGGCCCCCACCGACGACGCGACGAAGCGTCTCTACCGCGACGAGGCGCACGCGATAAACGCACGCGATGTGCGTTTCGACTTCGATTCGGTGCCGATGCACTACATCCCCGGTGAGGTGCTGGCGACCCACATCGTCAACGTCATGCATCTGGTGCTGCCCGAGAGGGAGCGGGCGATGGCCGCGGCGCTGTCGGAGGCGCTGCCCTGCATCGAGGACGAACGGCTGCGGTTGGAGGTGGTGGGATTCATCGGCCAGGAGACGATGCACGCCAATAGTCACGAAGCCGCGCGGAGCCACCTGCAGTCCATCGGTCTGGGCGTGGACTCCTACGCCGCCAAGATCGCCTGGCTGGTCGATCGCGTGCTGGGTGATCACTGGTTGGGCGGACGCGCGAAACAGCAATGGCTCAAAGAGCGGCTGGGCTTGTTCGCCGGTATGGAGCACTACACCGCGGTGCTGGGGGAATGGCTGCTCGATGCCGAAGTTCTCGAGGCCAGGGGTATGCATCCGGCGATGCTGGATCTGGTGCGCTGGCATGGCGCCGAGGAGGTCGAGCATCGCAGCGACCCCTCCCCGGATAAGGGCCGGTTCTGGCTGTGGCAGTTCTGGCGCGCCACCCGGCGCGGGGTGATCCCGAGCTGGACGGTGTTCTTCACCGAACTCCCGCGGTATCTGCGGCCCGGATTCCACCCGTCTCAGCTCGGGTCGATGGACATCGATGGACACCGCGCTGCGATACCTGGCGCATTCCCCGGCGCCGCGACCGGGCAGGACATGGCGGCCGCACGGGCGGCGGAGACCTAGCTTGCGAATTCGCGATGGAGTTCGGGAAGGAACGTGGCCAGATGGTTCATTTCCTGTCCGCAGTGCAGCAGAAGCTCGCGGGCCATATCCAGCCCGAGTATCAGATCGGCGGGATCGACGGCGGCTCCGCGCGCTACCGCCCGCGCGGCCTGCCCCGCATCGGGAACGCGCGGACCGTACAGATTCAGATAGAACCGACTGCGCATCTCGCACCCGCCGGGCACGGGGCGGACCTGATGCGCCAGCCACCCCACATCCAGCGGAGCCACGCTGCTGCCCACCCGGCCGGAAATGATCGTGTGACCATCGGGCACTTCCAGGCCCAGCAACGCCGGGTCATGAAAGCTGATGGCCAATTGCTGCAGCTTGGCGCCGATGTACTCATCGACATAGACCGTGTTGCCGATGTACTTGTCACGGTCACCGAGCCCCGCGGCGGTCCGCGACTGTGTGGCACCGACATACAGATGGGCATCGGGATGCCAGAGTTTGTAGCGAGCCGGCTCGGCGATATGCCAGCCGAACCACCAGTCCCACATCGCCGCACTGACCCTCGGCATCACCGTCCGCACGGCAACCCACATCACGCCCGAGCGCGTATGCCCGTATCCGGTCTCCACCGGGGAGTATCCGCTCGGGCTCAGATCGCCGGGCAGACAGTCGAACTCCGGAATCAGCTGCGGATCAGTAGCCCGCCCCGCATAGGCCACGGCGACCTCTGCGGGTGCGGGCAGCGTGCGCTCGGTGAAGAACCGCGCATAGGGCAGGAGCCGGTCCTCGGGGCAATACCCCCGGTAACGCGTCTCTCCCCCAGGGGCGGCATGCCCGGCGCCGGTCGATTCTTCGATCATCAATATCGCCCCCACAGTCGTGATCATCGACAGCATCGCGCGCCGCGACACCCACCAGCTTCTCAACACATGTTGAAATTAGAAGAGGTGCGTCGGCACCGCTGGCTGTCGACCAAGCTCTGTGACACAACACAGAGCCCTGAGCTCGCGCACTGGCCAGCACCCCACATGACCTCGCCCGCCAGCCTGACGACGGCCTCGATCCGGTCTCTCCGCGACCAGGCGTCGATGCCTTCCGGTGCGTCGACTGGCCCGTTCACCGACACGTCGCGTACGCCCGATTTCCGCGGCACCGGATCACAACTGGCCACTTCAAGGCCGCGTCTCGATCGCGCCGGTCGCTGGTCGTGCCTCTGGCTTCCCCCGTTTTCGACGACCAGCAGCGATGGCGGTGCTGCAGCTGCGCTCTACGATGCCGTCATGAGCGAGCCCACCCGTCCGGACGTGGCCCGGCGGCGCCGCAGCATCGCCTCGGCGGCGATCGAGGTGCTCGCCGACCACGGCGTGCGCGGCCTCACCCACCGGGCAGTCGACGCCGCGGCCGGGATGAGCCCCGGCGCGGTCAACTATCACGCGCCCACCCGCGGCAAGCTCATCGCCCTGGCTGTAAAAGAGCTGTTCTCCCGCGACTACGAACTCGTTGTCACCCACTTCACCGATGTGTCGGCCCTCGACCCGACCTCGATCCCGCAACTGGCCGAACTCATGGCCTCCTTGATCGAAGCCATGACCACCGGACCGGCACGTCGGCGGACTCTGGCAAGACACCTCCTACTGGGCGAAGCCCAGTTCCACCCACAACTGCGGGACCTGTTCGATCAGCAACGTCGAGCCTTCGTGCAGTTCACTCAACGGCTGCTCGAAACGCTCGAGGTGCCCGAACCTGCTCCGACCGCCGAGGCCGTTACCGTCGTCGTCGACGGACTGATCCAACGCCAAGTCATGATCGGCGCCGCCCCCTTACCGCCGGCCGAATTGCGTCAAGTCCTCACCCGACTGCTACTGCCCTGGAACCAATGATGCTGATCGTGCCCGATGGTCGCCGTGGCGACGCTGGCAGGTAATCGGCATCAAGTTCTGACGGACAAGCAGTGGCAGTTGCTCGACCTGCTTCTACCGAAATCCGATGGCCACGATTTGGTGCCACCCCTCACGCAGCGAAGCCCGCTATTCGAGTTGGCTCGATAGTCTCGGACTCTCTCAATAGTGCAATCGTGAATGATATTCGACGTCGGGACATACTCTCCGTGCTTCTGCTGTCGAATGGTCAGGGCGACCAGCCCTGAACGAACGGCCGAACTCGTCATCGCGGGGAGAGCGAAGTACAGCGTCCCGGGGTGCTCGTCGGGCAGGACGTGCACCCGCTCGACCGGCTCGTCTGCCTGGCCCTCGCTGGTCGACCAGAATGGTTGTCGGACAGCTGGACAACGTGCTGCGGGGCCGAGTGGACGGACGAGCGAAGCAGTCGTCGAGGAGGTCACAGGAATATGCGCGGGGTCGGTCAATGACCACGATCTGGGGCTGTTCCAGTCCAGGGATCGTGCTGCCCCGGCAGCCGGCACCGTTGGGCTGTATCACGTCGCCTGGGAGGGCGCGACGTTGTCCGAGTTCGCGGCTGTCTGGGAACGTCTCGTGTGTGCGGGTGCCGAGACCGGTGCCTCCGGCCACGGCTCGACCAAGGCGCTGTACGGTCACGATCCCGACGGTATCGAGTTCGAGGTGTGCTGGCTGGTTCCGGACGAACACGTCGAGGAGGCGCTGCGGCCGGGCGCCGCTATGACCGCTCCGTTGGATATCGCGGCCGAGATCGCGCGCTACGGTGCCACCACCCCAGGCGGCCCGCGCACCGACGCGACTGTGTGGGAGCGCGTGGCGGCGAGGCTCGCCGCGGGGCGGTGACGCTGCCCTCAGCGGGCTGAGATGACGAAATCGCCGGGGCTCCAGAAGGCACGCATACTGGTGATTCGCCCGTCGGTGTCGAAGGTCATGACATCGATGGGCTCTACGGTGATCACCTGGTCCGGCGTCGTCGTGGTGACTCGCATGTGGAATGCCGCCCACGTGTCCGAAGCCCGGATTACCAGCAGCTCCGCGCTGTTGTCGACGGCGTCGAGCGGCCCGTAGAAGGCGGCGATGGCGTCGCGTCCACGCCGGACTTCCCCGCCTACGGGGTCTTCCACAGTGGCGTCGTCGGCGTAAAGGGCGGCGATGTCCGCCGAGGTGCCGGTGGACAGGCGGGACACGTACTCGCGCACCACCGCGGTGATCTGCTCGACCGATGACATGGAGTCCTTTCCCGGCGGCGCTCTCGCCACCTCGACCTGCTCATGGCAGCAGACCGGCTCCCACGTGTGGGGGATGCGTTCCGCTCGGTGGGAGTGGCCCGGCGAATTGCCGTCGGCCCTCATGACTGAAATTTGTCACCGCGACTGTCGAAGACCTTCGAATGCTGCCGCGTATGCGGTGCGAACGACTGTTCGCAGCTTGGGCGGTGAAGGTACGCATAACGCGCCGGGGCGGCAGGTGGTGCCGCCGTGTAGTCTCCACACCGCCTGGTGGACTGCACCGTTGTCAGCCAGCCTCGCTGCCCCGGCGCTACCAGGGACACCACGGTCCGAGCAGCCCAAGAGCTCCAGGACATGCTCTCCCACGCCGGCTTCACTCAGCTCCGAGTCAAGCCCTCGACCGCGACCCGCCCGTTGCGTGTGTGCTCGTCACCAACCGGACCGGCACGACCTCATGACCGCCGACAGCACGCCAGCCCCGGTAGTGCCGAATGCGTGACTGAAGAAGGCCGGGCCCGCCGGTCAGGCGTCGCCGTAGGTGTTCACCAGGTCCTTGATATCGACGGTGGCTGCGAGGATCTCGGAGCCCAGGGCTGTCACCGCCTCGGCGGTCAGTGGTTGCACCACGACTGCGGTGATGGTCAGGGGGATGACGCCGGTGCCGGCGAGGACGGGTGCCGAGATGGTCGCGACGGTGTGGTCGTTGCCGTCGATGAGCTCGTCGTCGAGAAAGTCGACAACGGTCAGATCGGCGACGGCGCCGGCCAGGCGCGCGGTGATGGCGTCGATCTCGCCGCTCAGTGCGTGCAGGGCGGCATAGACGCGGCCGAAGGCATGGCTACGCCGTTCGATGGCGTATCCGCGGTCTCGGACCCGCGCGAGAACCCTGGTCATGCGAGTGACGAAGGCCGGTTCGGTCGGACCCACTCGATCGAGCCAGGCCTGTTGCGCTTCGGGTGTGCTGAAGGCGATGTACTCCCGGCCGAACGGTGCGACCAGCGGCACCGTGAATCCGGCGGTTATCGCGGGGGATGCGGCTGTCGACCCGGCTGTGTCGATGACGACGAGCGCGTCGCCCTGGGGCTGGAACAGCAGCACCTCGCAGCCGATTGTGGCGGCGAGTTCCCCGAGCCGGGCGCGTATGCGGCGGGAGGTGGCGCCGGCCGGGCGTGCGAGGGCGGCGATCGCCGGTCCCCAGCTGTAGTGACCGCTGTCGTGGTCGCGCACGATCCAGTCGTGACCGACGAGCGCGGACAGGATCGCGTGCGCAGTGGCGCGGCTGATACCGAGAGTGCGCTCGATCTCGGCCAGCGAGTAGGACCGCTGCGGTGTGCTGCCCAGCAGTTCCATGATCGCGACGACGCGATCGGTCGGTGGCGACGGGGATTGCCGTTCGGTCCGCTGCGGTGCGTCGGTGGTCATGGCGCGAACTATACGTCGGATATTCGACGCGTCAGAGTGAGCGTCGAGTGCGGCCGTCACTGGTTGATCTCGATCAGAATCTTGCCGCACTCACGGTTCTGTTTCAGGGTGTTCAACGCGTCGTCGATGCTTTCGAGCGGGAAGCGGTGGCTGATGAGCGGGGTGAGGTCCCGTCGCTCGAGCAGGTCGATGGCGTCGCGGAAGCGGGGCGGGTACTCGATGGAGCCGCGGATGGTGAGCTCGCTGGTCAGCACGTGGAGGAAGTTGACCTCTACCGGGGCATAGTGGACCGCCACCACCGAGATACGCGAGCCCCGCCCGGCATTGGCGATGATGTCGCTCAGCACCTTCCCGGCCCCGGACGCTTCGATGAAACCGGTAGTGGCAGCCGTGTCGCCGGACATCGTCGGAGTGGTGCCATGCAGCAGGCGCAGCTGCTTCCACACGTCGTCGGTGGTCGGGTCGATGGTCGCGCTCGCCCCGAGGGCCTCGGCGAGGCGGCGACGCGTGGCCGACGGTTCGATGCCGACGATGCGCTCGATACCGCGGTCGGCGAGCGTGGCGATGGCGGCCAGACCGATGGGGCCGCAGCCGAATACCGCCACCGCGTCGTCGGGCGCCAGATCGGCCTGGTCGACAGCGTGCATGCCCACCGCTACAGGCTCGGCCAGTGCAGCTATCTCGAAGGGCATGTCGTCGGGGACGGGGAACAGCCGATCGCCGGCGGCGGCATCCCGTACGAGCACGGCGTCGGCCAATCCACCTTCGGGTGAGCCGTTCCCGATGCGGCCGATGTCATCTCGGCCGGGGTGCACGACGACGCACTGCCCCGGCCGCAGGTCGGTCACCTCCGAACCGACGATGGTGATCACACCGGACATCTCATGGCCGAGGGGCATCGGGTCGGGCCCGGGACCGGCGACGCCGCCGAGGCGGATGTAGCCGAGGTCGCTACCGCAGATTCCGCAGGCGCGCAGTTCGACGACCGCGTCCCGCGGTCCGCACTCCGGCAGCTCGACACGGTCCAGGCTGACCGCGCCCGGCCCGTGGACGCGGACCTGCTTGATGGTGGAACTCACTGCAACCTCCTGGTCGGGTTCGACGCCGAACTCGGATCCCTTGACGGCCCGGGTCGGTACCTGCCATATTGGCGTCGTACTTTCGAATGCTAAGTCGAATATCCGACGTACGCAAGATGTGAAGGGGCCCCTCGATGGCCGATGCCGCCCGACCGATAGTCCTGGACGACTTGACTACCCCTCGCCTCAGCGAGGTCCAGCGGAAAGTCCTTGCCTACGCCGAAGCCAACCCGGTGAGCCTGGAGATCGACCGAATCGTCGAGGAGGCGGCGGCACAGGCCGGCGCCACCGATCTGGACGACGGTGATGGCTTCGGGCAGCGCCTCTCCGCGTATGTGGACGCAGTGGAGCAGGACGAAGGGTTGACGCAGCTCGGCCGCCGCACCCTGCGCTCGCGCGTGGTGCGATTGCTGCGCAACCGACTGTCGCTGGTGGATCTGCTGAGGCGCTATCCGGAGATCGAGTCGATCCCGATCGAGAAGCCGATCATCGTGGTCGGAATGCCGCGCTCGGGCACCACTCATCTGGTCAACCTGATCGCCGCCGACCCCCGGCGTCGGTCGCTGCCGTACTGGGAGAGTCAGGAGCCGTTGCCGGTGCCCGGTCAGGGGCCCGGTCTCGACGGCCTCGACGTGCGCTACCGCCAGGCCAAGGACCAGCACGACGCGCTGCAAGCCAGTTCGCCGGTGCTCGCGGCGATGCACGATCGCTACCCCGAAGCGATCGAGGAGGAGGTGGAGCTGCTCGACCTCGATTGCGCGAGCTACGTTTTGGAGTGGTACGCCCGGGTGCCGGCTTGGCGGGATTTCTATCTCGGGCTGGACCAGCACAGACACTACGCGTACATGCGAAAAGTTCTGCAGGCGTTGACGTTCCTGCGAGGCCCGCGCACATGGGTGCTGAAGTCACCGCAGCACAGTGAGCAGCTCGGTCCGCTGATGCAGACCTTCCCCGACGCCACCGTCGCCTTCACCCACCGGGATCCGGTCGCGGTGATCCAGTCCACGATCACCATGATGGCTTACCCGGATCGGCTGCGCCGTCGCAGCATCGAACCGGCGTGGTTGCTCGAGTATTGGACCGACCGGGTGCATCGGCTGCTCGGCGCCAGCGTGCGCGACCGCGATCTCGTGCCCGCCGACCGGCGCATCGATATCGGCTTCCACCATCTGAACGGCAACGAGATCCCGCTGCTCGAGCAGCTGTACGACCGTGCCGGAGTGGAACTGACCAGCGAGGTCCGCGAACGTTTCCAGGGCTACCTCGACAACAACCCTCGCGGCAAGCACGGGCGCATCCGATACGACCTGCCCGGGCACTTCGGCGTCACCGCCGAGGAATTGCGTACGCGCTTCGACTACTACTTCGACGCTTTCGATGTGCGCGTCGAAGGCGCGAGTTCATAGCAGCAGTGATCCGAATATTTCTGAAAGGACAATGGCGTGAGTAGCGAACTCGAAACATTGCCGCCGATTCACCTCAGCCGCCCGGGCGCCGACCAGATGGCCGCCGCCACCGCGGAACAGGCAACCGAAGTGGCGCCAGGGATCTGGTGCTCACCGGGACTGAGTAATGCCTACCTACTGACCACCGACAGCGGCCGCGTGGTGGTCAACACCGGCATGGGCTTCGAATCCCCTGTGCACCGTGCCAATTTCGATGCGGTGGACGACTCGCCGATTCGTTACGTAGTGCTGACACAGGGCCACTACGACCACGTCGGTGGCCTCGATCAACTGCGAGATCCCGACACCCTCGTCGTGGCCCAGGCCGATTGGCGGCGCTGGCGCGACGACAACCAGCGCCTCGCCGCCTACCGGGCGAGCAGGAGCTCGTTCGCCTTCACCGAAAAGGTCATGGCCGGCAGAATCGCGACCCAGAACCGTTTCGGCCATGTGCCCGATCAGAGCACCCCGAACGTCGACATCGAGGTGAACGACAATCTGACGCTGACCGTGGGCGGCCGCACGCTCGAGCTCCTGGCCACACCCGGGGGCGAGACCACCGACTCCCTGGTCCTGTGGCTGCCAGAAGAGCGGATCTGCTTGTCTGGCAATACCTTCGGCGCACTGTTCGGGCACATTCCGAACCTGGTCACCATGCGGGGCGACCGTTACCGCGACGCACTCGCAGTGATCGATTCCATCGACCGTGTCCGCGACCTCGACGCCGAAGTCCTTCTGACGGGACACTTCGAGCCCCTCGTCGGCGCGGAGCGGATCCGGGCGGAACTCACCCGACTGCGCGACGCTGTCGAATACCTGCACGACGCGGTCGTCGCGGGAATGAACGCGGGCAAAGACGTCTACACCCTGATGCGCGAGATCACCCTTCCACCTGCCTTGGCGGTAGGGGAGGGCTACGGCAAGGTGCCCTGGAACGTGCGCGCGATCTGGGAGAACTACTCGGGGTGGTTCCACCACCGTTCGACAACCGAACTCTACGATGTCGCACCCGCCGAAGTCGCCGCCGACCTCGTGGAGCTGGCAGGGGCCGACGCCCTGATCGATCGGGCGGCCGCCCACCTGGAAGCCGGTCGGCCGATCCACGCACTCCACCTCGTCGAAGCGATCGTTCAGGTGCAACCCGAGCACCAAGCGGCCAAGGATCTGCTGGTCCGGGCGCACCGAAAGCTGCTGGAGGACAGCACGAACTTCTGGGAATCGGCCTGGCTCACCAAGCAGATCGGAATCCACTCGTGACCAACGAAATCCGTTTCGACTTCACCGGAACCAAGGTTCTGGTCACCGGTGGGACCAGTGGTATCGGACACGCGACCGCGCTGCTGTTCCGCGACGCGGGCGCGGATGTCATCGTGACCGGAACCCGGTCGGACGCGGCGCAGTACGACGCCGACCTGACGGGTTTGGACTACCGGCGATTGGTTCTCACCGACGAGGAGTCGATCGACGAGCTGGTCGCCGGTATCTCGACCCTCGATGTTCTGATCAACAACGCCGGGGCCAACTTCCCCGGCGGCCTCGACGAGAGGTCGCCCGAAGGTTTCGAACGCTCGGTGGCACTGAACTTGGTCGGCATGTACCGGGTGACACTGACGCTTCGGGAGAAGCTGGCCGCGTCCACCACGGCGGGTGGCGGCTGCGTGATCAATCTGGCTTCGATGGCCGCGCTGCGCGCCGTGCCGATCGTGCCGGGGTATGGGGCGGCCAAGGCGGGCGTTATCAGCCTCACCCGCAACCTCGCCGTTGCCTGGGCGGGTGAGGGGATACGGATCAACGCTGTCGCGCCGGGAACGATTCGGACCCCGATGACGGCGCCGATGCGCCCAGAGACCGCCGCCGCGGAACTCGCGCACATACCTGTCGGGCGTTTCGGCGCTGTCGACGAGATCGCCCCCACTATCGCGTTCCTGTGCACAGCGCAGAGCTCGTACACCAGCGGTGCGGTCTTCGTCGTCGACGGCGCGTCCGACTGCGTCTGACGATCCGGCCTGCGACCTCGGAGCGTCGCATTCAATCGAAATCACTGGAGTCACCATGACGACCCTGGTCCACGACGAGCCCGCAACGGGTCTCACCCACCTGCAGCGGCTGGAAGCCGACAGCATCCAGATCATCCGTGAGGCAGTCGCCGAGAGCGAGCGTCCTGTGATGCTGTACTCGATAGGCAAGGACAGCTCGGTCCTGCTGCATCTGGCGCGCAAGGCGTTCCGGCCTTCGCGTTTGCCCTTCCCGCTCCTGCACGTCGATACCACCTGGAAATTCCAGGCTATGTACGCCTTCCGCGACGCGGTTGCCGCCGAACCCGATCTCGATCTGATCGTGCACCGCAATCCCGACTGTGTCGCCCAGGGCATCAACCCCTTCGACCACGGGTCGGCTCTGCACACCCAGATGTGGAAGACCGAAGGGCTCAAACAGGCCCTGGACGAGTACGGCTTCGATCTCGCCTTCGGCGGAGCGCGTCGCGACGAGGAGAAGTCCCGGGCCAAGGAACGTGTGTTCTCCATTCGCTCCGAAATGCACCGTTGGGACCCGAAACGGCAGCGCCCCGAGCTGTGGCGGCTCTACAACGCGAGCAAACGCCCAGGCGAGAGCGTGCGCGTCTTCCCGCTGTCGGACTGGACCGAACTCGACATCTGGCAGTACATCCACCGTGAGCAAATTCCGCTCGTCCCTTTGTATTTCGCGGCGCCCCGGCCGGTGGTGGAGCGTGACGGGACGCTGATCATGGTCGACGACGATCGGATGCGGCTGCAGCCAGGGGAACAACCGCAGCAACGCATGGTGCGCTTCCGGACCCTGGGTTGCTACCCACTCAGCGGCGCGATTCCCAGCACCGCGACCACTCTTCCCGCCATTGTGCAGGAAATGTTGCTGACCACCAGCTCAGAGCGGCAAGGCCGGATGATCGACCACGACGGTTCGGCGTCGATGGAGAAGAAGAAGCAAGAGGGTTACTTCTGATGGCGCACACCACCGACGACCTCGTCTCGACCGACATCGAAGAGTATCTGCGCCGCCACGAGCGCAAGTCGCTGTTGCGGTTTCTCACCTGTGGCAGCGTCGATGACGGCAAATCGACGCTGATCGGCCGACTGCTCTACGACAGCAAACTCGTCTTCTCCGATCACCTCGCCCAGTTGGAGCAAGACTCCCGAACAGTCGGAACCCAGAACGGCGAACTGGATTTCGCGCTACTGGTGGACGGATTGGCCGCCGAGCGCGAACAGGGCATCACCATCGATGTGGCCTACCGCTTCTTCTCCACCCAGAAGCGGAAGTTCATCGTCGCCGACACTCCCGGACACGAGCAGTACACCCGCAACATGGTCACCGGCGCCTCGACCGCCGACGCCGCGGTGATCCTCGTCGATGCCCGCAAGGGGCTCCTGACGCAGACCCGTCGACACAGCTTCCTGGTTTCGCTGCTCGGCATCCGCCACATCGTGCTCGCGGTGAACAAACTCGATTTGGTCGGCTACTCGCAACAACGGTTCGACGAGATCGAGGCCGACTATCGCCAGTTCGCCGCCGGCATCGGCCTCACCGAAATCACCTGCATTCCGATCTCGGCGCTGCGGGGAGACAACATCACCGAGACCAGCGCCGATACACCCTGGTATACCGGGCCCACGCTCGTGGGCCACCTCGAATCGCTTCCGGTCGACGATGGCGTCAGCAGCGGGCCGTTCAGGCTGCCGGTGCAGTGGGTCAACCGGCCCGACCTCGACTTCCGCGGCTACAGCGGCCAGATCGTCGGCGGCGCCGTCCGTCCCGGCGACCGCATTCGGGTCCTGCCTTCCGGACGCGACACCACGATCGCCCGGGTGGTCACCGCGGAGGGTGACCTCGACCTCGCCGTGGCCGGCCAGTCCGTCACAGTCGTACTCGCCGACGAGATCGATGTCAGCCGCGGGGACGTCCTGGCAGACGCGAGCGCGCCCCCCGAGGTCGCCGATCAGTTCGAAGCGCATCTGGTGTGGATGAGCGAGCGCCCGATGCTTCCCGGCCGCACCTACGAGATGAAGCTGGCCACCAGCGGCGCCGTTGCCCAGGTGGCCCGGCCGAAATACACGATCAACGTCAATACCCTCGAGCACACCGCCGCTCGCGCCCTGAGACTCAACGAGATCGGGGTCTGCGATCTGCATCTGGATCGGCGAATCCCCTTCGACCCGTACGCCGCGAACCGGGACATGGGTGGATTCATTCTCATCGACCGGCTCACCCGCGATACCGTGGCAGCGGGGATGCTGAAGTTCGCGTTGCGCCGGGCCGGCAATATTCATTGGCAGCACGTCGACATCGATAAGCAGGTGCGAGCGCAGGCCAAAGGACAGCAACCCGCGGTCGTGTGGTTCACCGGATTGTCCGGCGCGGGTAAGTCGACCATCGCGAATCTCGTCGAGAAGCGCCTGCACGAGCAGGGATTCCACACCTACCTGCTCGACGGAGACAACGTCCGGCACGGTCTCAACGCGGATTTGGGATTCACCGACGCCGACCGGGTCGAGAACATCCGCCGGGTGGTCGAGGTCGCCAGGTTGTTCGCCGACGCCGGACTCATCGTCCTGACCTCGTTCATCGCCCCGTTCCGCGCCGAGCGCGATCTCGCACGCGAACGCATCGGCGCAGAGGACTTCTTCGAAGTACACGTCGACGCTCCACTCGAGGTCGTCGAGTCCCGTGACCACAAGGGGCTGTACGCCAAGGCGCGCCGCGGCGAGCTGACCAACTTCACCGGCATCGATTCCCCCTATGAGGTACCGGAATCCCCGGAGCTGCGGCTGGACTCCGGCGGAGCACACACCCCGGAAGCTTTGGCCGAGCAGGTCATCGATCTGTTGCGAACAGCAGGAAAACTCGATCCGGACAGTGCGCGGTAGACGGTGATGGACGACCACGCTGTTGCCGCCGAGGCGGCCGCGCAAGTCGGTCGGCGGTTGTTGGCCATTCGGGAGCAGGGCGGCGCCGCGGGTGACCGGCACGGCAACGAACTGTTGCTCGAACTCCTCCATCGCCTACGCCCCGACGATGCGGTCCTGTCCGAGGAGAGCCCCGACGATCACTCCCGGCTGGACAGACGACGCGTCTGGATCATCGACCCGCTCGACGGCACCCGTGAATACGGGGAACCGCCGCGCACCGATTGGGCAGTGCACGTCGCGCTCGCCGTCGACCATGTTCCGGTGGCCGGGGCTGTCGCTCTGCCGGGAACCGGGCTCGTTCTGCACACCGGTGAACCTCCGGCGCCACCATCGCGGTCCGCGGGTCCCCTGCGTATCGCCATCTCACGTAGCCGCCCGTCCGAGTTGGTGCGACGTGTCGTCACCTCGCTGTCGGCGATGCCCGTGCCGATGGGGTCGGCCGGGGCGAAGGCGATGGCCGTGGTGCAAGGCGTCGCCGATGCCTACCTGCACTCCGGAGGCCAGTACGAGTGGGATTCCTGCGCCCCTGTCGCGGTCGCCGCCGCTGCGGGCCTGCACGTCTCCCGTCTGGACGGCACTACGCTGCGTTACAACCAGGCGGACCCGTACCTGCCCGATCTGCTGATCTGCCGACCCGAGTTGGTCGAGATCATCGTCGGGGCCGTTCGAACCGAACCAGCCCGGCCGTGAATCGTGGCGACGCCACGGGTTGAGGGCCATTCGCGTCGTCCCAGGCGAACGGCGCGGAATCCTCTCACTGAGTGGGAATCTCCGAACGTCGCCGATCCGGCACTGACGATACTGGGCGCGATCGAGTTGACGAGGATGGCTGGACGGCCCTACCTGCTCGTTCCTGTGCGGTGTGTCGGCTCCGGATGAAGCCGCTTTGCCGACCGCTGCGACGCGAATCGGCTCGTCCCGCTCTCGTGCATCACCGCAGCCCTCGATCGATCGGCGGTATTGATCGCCGGTAATACGGAATAGGAGTGATATATGTCGGACGTCGGAAGTGTCCACCCGGAACAGATGGCAGCGGTCGCCGAGTGGGATTACGAAGCCGATGTGGTCGTCGTCGGTTACGGAGTCGCCGGGGTCAGTGCGGCGATCGAGGCAGCCCGTGCGGGTGCTGACGTCCTGGTGCTCGAGCGCACCGGCGGGTGGGGCGGAGCGGCGGCGCTGTCGGGTGGGTTCATCTATCTCGGCGGAGGCACGTCGCTGCAGAAGGCGCTCGGCTTCGAGGACACGCCCGAGAACATGGAGAAATTCATGACGGCCGCCCTCGGGCCCGGCGTCGACGAGGCGAAGATCCACGATTACTGCCAGGGCAGTGTGGAGCACTTCGATTGGCTGGTCGCGCAGGGTGTCCCGTTCAAAGAGGAGTTCTGGGGCGAACCGGGCTGGGAGCCGCCTGCCGACCAGGGGCTGATGTTCTCCGGCGGCGAGAACGCCGCGCCGTACAACACCATCGCCACCCCGGCGCCGCGCGGCCACCTTCCTCAGATGGCGGACAAGCACACCGGTGAGAATGGGGGCGGCTACATGCTCATGAAGCCGCTCGCCGATATGGCCGAGTCACTGGGTGTGCGCGCCGAGTACGACCTTCGTCTGCAGCGCCTGATCGTCGGTGACGGCGGTTGTGTCGTCGGCGTCGTCGCCAAGCGCTACGGCAGGCTCGTCCATATTCGCGCCCGCCGGGGTGTGGTGCTGGCGACCGGTAGCTTCGCCTACAACCAGCAGATGGTCGAGGCGTACACACCGCTGCTGATCAACCGGCCCGCGGCTGCCATCGAGGAGCACGACGGCATCGGCATCCGGGTCGCCCAAGCGCTCGGTGCTCAGCTGGCCCATATGGATGCCATCGAAGTTGCCATCTTCGCCGATCCGCAGATGATGGCGCGCGGAATCCTGGTCAACGGGCGCGGTCAGCGATACATCCCCGAGGACTCCTATCCCAGTCACATCGGGCAGGCGACGCTGATCCGCCAGAGCAACCAGGCATTCCTGATCATCGATGAGTCCGCGCTGGAGGAGTCGCAGGACACGGTTTCCACGACCGCGGCGATGCGCAGTGAACCGCCCACGTGGGTAGCGGAGTCCGTGGAAGAGCTGGAGTCCGAGATGGGCTTCCCCGCTGGGGTTTTGCAGGCGACCGTGGAGGTCTACAACCGTCATGCCAAGGACGGCGCCGATCCGCTGTTGGGCAAGAAGTCCCAGTGGGTCAAGCCGATCGGGACCCCCCTGGCCGCCTACGACCTGCGCAATCGCACGGGCGGCTTCACCCTCGGCGGTTTGAGGACCGATCTCGACTCGCGGGTTCTGCATGTGTCCGGGGAGCCCATTCCTGGTCTTTTCGCTGCGGGGCGGTGCACTTCCGGTATCGCCGCAGGGGGTTACGTCAGCGGCGCTTCGCTCGGCGACGGCAGCTTCTACGGCCGCCGGGCCGGCCGCGCGGCCGCTGGATCCTGAGGCACAGGGCACTCCGAGACACGCAGCGGGACCGGCACGTAACGACATGGAAAGAGAGGCACATGCGACTCGAGGGAAAGGTCGTCGCTGTCACCGGCGCCGGCAACGGAATCGGGCGGCACACAGCGCTGCGACTACTCGAACGCGGAGCACACGTCGCACTGATCGACGTGCAGGAGGGTTGGCTGCGGGAAACTCGCTCGCTGGCCGGACCGCGGGGCAATCGGGTGTCGCTGCATGCCGCCGATGTCACCGATGTGTCCGTGGTGGACGCGTTGCCCGCCGCGGTCATCGCCGCACATGGGCAGATCGATGCGCTGATCAATGTCGCGGGCATCATTCACCCGTTCGCTCCGGTCACAGACCTCGACCGCAGCCGGATCGAACGGGTCATGCAGGTCAATTTCTGGGGCACGGTCAACATGTGCCTGGCATTCTTGCCCGAACTGCGGCAACGGCCGCAAGCCGGGCTGGTCAACATCTCGAGCCTGTCGGCGCTGGTTCCCTTTGCCGGTCAGACCTTCTACAGCGCTACCAAGGGAGCTGTCAAACAGTTCAGCGAAGGTCTGTACCAGGAACTCTTGGACACGAATGTCGCTGTCACCACAGTTTTTCCCGGCAATATCAGCACCGCCCTGACCGGTAACTCCGGAGTCGAGATGATCGACACCGGTGGTCGCAAGGTTCCGGTCACGACACCTGAGCGAACCGCGGAGTCGATCGTCGCGGGCCTGGAGAAGGGCAGCTTCCGCGTACTCGTCGGCCGGGATGCCAGCCTGCTGGATCGGCTTGTGCGGCTCGCACCTCGGCGCGCGGCGGACGTTGTCGCCAAACAGATGAAAAGCGTGCTCTGACCATCCCGGTCGACTGACCTCGCATCGTCCACTGTGCTTGGGCGCGTGAATGGGGTGGGGTCCTGGCTCGGATGAGCGGTAGCGAGCGCGAAGGCTCGCACAACTGGCACGGGATAGTTGTGGGCGTATCCTCTCACCGGTCGTGTGCTCATGCGTTCTGCGGCGCTCCGAGTACGGTGATATCGCCGAGTTCGATTCGGACGTCGAAGCGGCGGTGGGTGATTCGCCAGCCCTCGGGGGTCCTCCGCAGCCGGTCGTAATAGGTGCCGATGGACTCGTACGGTTGCAGATTCGCGCGCTCACCCGCGCCGATGTGCACTACGCGGATGTAGCAACTGGACTGCGCCTTGTCGCCTTCCACGGTGATGCGGTGGTTGCCCAGCAGGTGTTGCGAGGGGCCGCACGGGTCGAGATAGCCGGAGATGATCCGGATGAGTTTCGAACGACCTTCGACCTGGAAGCCGCCGTAGTCGCCGGACGCGTCGGGGTGGAAGACCTCGTCGAGCAGCGGCCAGTTACGGGTGTCGAGTGCGTAGCTGTAGCGGTTCAGCACATCGATGATGGCTTGATGGTCGGAATGATCGGGCATGGTGGAAGGTCCTTTCCGTGCGGTGCCGTCCCCCTCGTCGCAGCTCGTTCATGACAGCAGGCCGGGCAGCGCGTGCACACCGCCCGTTCCGCTCGTCGGGAGGAGAACCACCCGGCTCGACGGTGCTCCCGCTGAATGGGAGCGCGGCGCTCGTGGAGTGATGCGGGCCCTATCGTCCTGACATGCCAAGTCCTTGTGACCCAGTTCACGCGTGAGTTCCAGCCCGCGCGTACCGGTTTTCGCCGTCAGCGGAGCCGGCGACATCGGTCACCGTTTCCCCGGAAGGCCCAGACAATGACCAATCCCGTCGACACCGTCGCTGCCGCCGTCAACGCCGCCGGCGCCACGACCTTCGAGGCCCGCAGGGTTTCGAGCGGATACTCGTGGCCGGAGTGCCCGCGGTGGCACGAGGGCACCTTCTGGTTCTCGGACATGTACACCGGAACCCTCAAGACGCTCGACGCCGACGGCAACGCCACCGTCGTCGTCGACGCGACCGGCCGCGCCGCGGACACCGACGTCCCGATCGTGCTCGGTGGGTTCGGCTGGCTACCCGACGGCCGCCTGATCGTGGTGTCCATGCACGAGAAGCTGGTGCTGGTGCACGGTGGCGGCGACCCCGGCGACCTGTCGGTGTACGCCGATATCTCGCAGTACTGTTCGGCCGCCGCCAACGACATGGTGGTCGACGCCGACGGCCGCGCCTACATCACCCAGCTCGGCTTCGACCTCTTCAAAGGCGAAGAGCCGAAGCCGTCGCCGCTCGTCGTGGTGGAGCCGGACGGCACTGTCGGCACCCCGGAGAAGGTGGGTCCGCTGCTGTGCGCCAACGGAATCGCGATCAGCGCCGACGGCACCAAGGTCTACACCGCAGAGGTCATGGCCTTGAAGATCACCGTGATCGACCGCGCCGCGGACGGCACCCTCTCCAACCCACGGGAATTCGCCACCTGCCCGTTCATGCCCGACGGCATCGGTCTCGACGCCGAAGGCGGCGTGTGGGCGGCGTTGCCGGGCGGCGGCTACGTCGCGCGCTTCACCGAGCAGGGCCTCACCGACGCGGTCCCCATGCCGCTGGACAACGGCATCGCCTCGGCGTGCCTGCTCGGCGGCCCGGACCGGAACACGCTCTACATGACGGTCGGCTTCGAGGTCTTCGACTTCGAGAAGTCGGCACGGGAGGCCCTGGGCAGCATCTGGGTCGCCGATGTGGCGCACCGCGGCGGCGACACCCGCCCCTGATCCGACCGCCACAGCCAGGAACACGAGGAAAACACAATGGCAACTCTGGATTTCAGCGATCGCGTCGTGATCGTGACCGGCGCGGGCCGCGGCATCGGCCGGGCGAACGCGCTGCTGCTCGCCTCGCGCGGCGCTGCCGTGGTGGTGGGCGACCTGGGCGCCCGCGCCGACGGTTCCGGTGTAGAGGGTGACGATCCGGCCGCGGCCGTGGTCGACGAGATCACCGCCGCAGGCGGCAAGGCCGTCGCCTGCACCGCCGACGTGTCCACCGAGGAAGGCGCACGCGCCCTGGTCGACGCCGCCGTGTCGTCGTTCGGCGCGCTCAACGCCGTCGTCAACAACGCCGGTATCGTCCGCGCCGCGCCGTTTCGCGAGGTGCCGGACGAGGAGTACCAGCGCCACCTGAACGTGCACTACTTCGGCGCGATGCGGCTGTGCCGTGCGGCCTGGCCGCACCTGCTCGAGGCCGCGGCTCCGCGCGTGGTCAACACCATCTCGCAGGCCATGCTCGGCAACCCGGGGATGTCGCACTACGGCGGCTCCAAGGGCGCGCTGTTCGGCCTGACCCGCAACCTCGCGCTCGAGGGCTTGGAGGCGGGCATCAAGGTCAACGCCATCGCTCCCGGCGCGAGCACCCGGATGCTCGAGGCCGCCGCCGACACGCTGACACCGGAGATCATGGACTACATGCGCACGGCGATGCTGCCCGAGCACATCGCCCCGGTCGTGGCCTACCTGGTCCATCCCGACTGTCAGGTCACCGGCGAGGTGTTCAACGTGGCCGGCGGCATCGTGAACCGGCTGGCCCTGGTCAACACCGTCGGCATCCACGATCCCTCGCTCACCGTCGAGACCGTGGCCGAGCAGTTCGAGCAGATCATGGCGATCACGCCGCAGGCCGTGCCGCAGGTCGTCGCCCCGCCCCAGCTGCCGGTCTCCTGAGTCCCGACGTCACCTTGGAGAGCCATCACATGAGTACAACCCAGACAGCGGCCACCGAATACCCCTTCGGTGCGGTCACTCCGGAGGAAGCGTCCGCGCGGTACCACGCCATCGCCGCGGATCGTCCGATGACGAAGATGACGTTGCCGTTCGGCGGAGACGCCTGGATCATCCATCGCAACGCCGCAGCGCGGCAGATGCTGAGCGACCCCCGGTTCGTGCGTGAGCCGTTCCGCACCGGTGAGCGCGTGACCCCGTACTTCGTGGAGTTCCCGGACTTCTTGCGGACCACTCTGCAGTTCGAGGATCCGCCGCATCACACCAAGCTGCGCAAGCTGGTGCAGCGCTCGATCTCGCCGAAGCGGGTGAAGGCCATGCGCGATTCGGCGGTGGAGTTCGCCAATCATCTGATCGACGAGATGGTCGCGAAGGGCGCGCCGACCAACCTGGTGCACGATTACGCGGTGGCGCTGCCGATCCAGATGTTGGCCAACCTGCTCGGTGTGCCGCCGGAGGACAGGCCCAAGTTCCAGAAGTGGAGCTCGTCGACCCTCGCCGTGGCGAACATGCCCGAAGAAGAGGTCGTCGCGAACATGACCGAGCTGGTCGTGTACATGATGGGGCTGATCGAGGAACGACGGAAGAACCCGCGCGAGGATCTGCTCAGCGATCTGGCCAACGCCCGCGACAAGGACGACAGCCTCACCGACGCCGAGATCCTGCCGATCGCGCTGGTGCTCATCATCGGCGGCTTCGACAACACGGCGAACTTCATTTGCGCCGGTGTGTTGTCGCTGCTGCGCAACCGCGATCAGCTCGAGCTATTTCTGCAGGACCCGGACGGCATTGCGCCGACCGCGGTCGAGGAGATCCTCCGGCACGGACGAATGGCGCTCGGCGAAACTGTCATCGGTTCCGGTGCCCTCGTTCCGTTCGTCGCCACCGAGGACATCGAACTGGACGGTCAGCTGATCGCCCGGGGTGAAGCGGTGCTTGTCGATCCAGCCGGCGCCAATCACGACGGGGTGGCCCTCGAACGTGACGAGGTCTTCGATATCCGCCGCAGCAATAATCCCCACCTGACCCTCAGCTATGGCCTGCACCATTGCCTCGGGGCGCCGCTGGCCCGTATGGAGATGCAGGTCGGCCTTGCCGAGCTGTTCAAGCGCCTGCCGGGGCTGAAGCTCGAGGGGGAGGCCGTCGTCGACATGGACAATCTGACCCAGCCGGTCGTCGATCTGCCGGTCAGCTGGTAGGAGCAGCGATGCCGAAAGTGTTCTACACCCAGCCCGACGGCGTGGTGAAGGTCGTCGACGGCGTCGCCGGCGACTCGGTCATGTCGACCGCTGTACGGAACGGCGTGAACGGCATCGTGGGCCAGTGCGGTGGCACGCTGTCGTGTGCCACGTGCCACGTCTACCTCGATCAAAAGGAGCTCGGGTTCTTTCCGGAGCCCACCGAGGACGAGGACGACATGCTGGACTGCACGGCATCGGACCGGCAGGACAACTCACGCCTGTCCTGCCAGCTCGAATTGTCGGAGGGGATCGACCTGCACGTGACCATCCCCGAGGAACAGGTCTGAACGATGACCGCAGCGCAGGACATTCCTGGTGCGGAGGCGTCGGCGCCGCACAGCGTCGTGGTCGTCGGGGCCTCGCACGCTGGTGTGCAGCTCGCCGATCGCCTCCGCGCCGAGGGCTACACCGGAGAGATCACACTGATCTCGCACGAACCACACCTTCCGTACCAGCGGCCACCGCTGTCCAAGGCATGGCTGAAGGGCGAGGCGAGCAGTGACTCGGTGCTGTTGCGCGGCGCCGCCCACTACGCGGACCAGAAGATCGAACTGATCACCGGGGCGCGGGTGGAGAAACTCGAGCGGACCCCGGCGGGAGTGCAGGTGGAGTTCTCCCGGTACCGCGAGCGCCTCATCCGGCGGTTCGACCGGCTGGTGCTGGCGACGGGGGCGCGGGCGCGGCGGTTGACGCTGCCGGGCGCGGACCATCCCGACGTGTTGGTGTTGCGAGACCTGGACCACGCCCGGTCGCTCGCCACCCGGGTGCAGGCCGGGCCCATGGTCGTCGTCGGCGGCGGGTTCGTCGGCTTGGAGGTCGCCGCCACCGCGCGGGCACTGGGGGCGCAGGTAACCGTGATCGAGGCGGGTGAGCGGCTGCTCGCTCGCGCGGTGGGCCCGGACACGGCCGGTGTCCTGCTCGCCGCCCATCGCGCGATGGGCACCGAGGTCGTGCTGGGCGCGGCTCCGGTGGAGATCCTGCACGGGGACAACGGGATTCGCGCGGTGCGGCTCGATGACGGCCGTGAGATACCGGCCGTGACCGTGCTGGTGGGGATCGGGGCCGAAGCGCGCACCGAGCTGGCCGAACAGTTCGGGCTGGAATGCGATGGCGGAATCGTCGTCGACGAGCGGTGCCTGGCCTCCGACGGGTGGACGCTGGTGGTGGGTGACTGCACCACTCACGTGTCCAGCACCGGCAGCCGCTACCGGCTCGAGTCGGTGGACAACGCGGTCGAGCAGGCCAACACCGCAGCGGCGGTATTGCTGGGCAGGGCGGTCCCGGATCGGGCCGCCCCGTGGTTCTGGTCCGATCAAGGCGATCACAAGTTGCAGATCACGGGTCTCATCGGTGGCCACACTTCGATGCTGGTGCGGGTGGACCCGGATCGCCCGCGTCGCCGGGTCGCGCTGTACTTCACCGATGACGTGCTGATCGCCGCCGAATGCTTGAATTCTCCGGCAGACTTCGTGGCATTGCGGTCAGCGCTCGGCAAGGGCCATCGTCCCGGTCCAGAGGTTCTGTCCGACAACACCGTTCCGCTCAAGAAGCTCCTGGCGCCGGTGCGCGGCTGAGCATCGGGCACAACATGACACCGGCCCCGGAGCATCCGCTCCGGGGCCGGTGTCATGTTGTCGCGCCGGTTACGCCTGCCGAAAACGCGCCGCCACCAGGGCACCGACCTCGGCCATCGCCGCCCGAGCGCGGGCGACCGAGGCGGTCTGCATAGCGAAGCCATGGCCCACGCCCGGGTAGCGCAGCTGTGCGGTGGGTACGCCGGCGTCGCGCAGCCGGTCGCCGTAGGCCTCGACGGCGTCGCGGATCGGATCGCCGTAGCCGACGGCGATGATGGCCTGCGGCAGATCCGCGAGCGAATTCGCCAGCGCGGGTACGCCATAGGCGTCGTCGGCGGCTGGGTCCTCGCCCAGATACAAGCCCTTCATCCAGTCGATGTCCGCAGCGGTGAGAAAGGGGGAATCGCCGAACTCGCGCATCGACGGACGCTCTGTGCGTCGTTCGACGCCGGGATAGAACAGCACCTGCTGGGCGATGGCGGGCCCGGCCAGGTCCCGGCTGCGCAGCGCGGTCGCCGCTGCCAGGCCGCCGCCCGCACTGTCGCCGCCGACGCCGATGCGGGCGGCGTCGACGCCCCATGCCGCGGCGTTCGCGCTCACCCAGCCCAGTGCCGCGTAGGCCTCGTCGTTGGCGACGGGGTAGCGATGCTCGGGTGCGAGCCGGTACTCGACGTTGAACACCACCGCACCGGTGGCGTGGGCGACATCGCGGGCGAGCCGGTCGAAGGAGCGCAGCGTGCCCATGATCATGCCGCCGCCGTGGAACCAGACGAGTGTGGGCGCCCCCGTCTTCGGGGCCGCGTACGGGCGATAGACGCGCAGCGGAATGGTGCCGTGTGGACCATCGACCACCGTGTCGTGTACCGCCGCCATCTCCGGGCCGGGCGGGCGCACGATGGACTCGAGCGAACGTCGGACCGCCTCGACACCGACGGTGCGCGCCGGGGCCGCGGCGTTGCGCTCGATCCGTTCGACGAGCACGGCGACATCGGGATCCCAGGCGAAACGGTACGGCGGATGCTCGGTCGGAACAGTCACTGCTCTACTCCTCGGGAACGGTGGGATCGGCCGGGTGAGCCGTAGCTGTGCGCGTGGCGCGCAACATGATCCCGGTGCTCGTCTCCCCACCTCGGCGGTGCTCGTTCATCAACTCGACGAGCCGCTCGTTGTCGTGGCGGGCGAGCGCTTCGATCATCTGGTCGTGTTCGGCCACCACGCGGGCGCGGGCGGCCGGATCGTAGAGGTAGGCGGCGTGGTACGGCATGGCCAGCGTCCACAGCCGCCGGATCTCGGCGACCACCAGGTTCAGTGGCGATCGCTCGAAGATCGCGAAGTGGAAGGCGTGGTTGTGCAGCCGCATGGCGAGCACGTCGCCTTGCTCGGCGGCGGAGACCACCAGTTCGGCGGCCCGGCTGACCTCGGCGAGGGCGGCTTCTGGAAACGGCGGCAGCGACCGCAGCACCTCGGGCTCGAGCGCGGCACGCATGAGGTAGATCTGGTCGAAGTCCGACTGTTGTAGACGCGCCACTGTGTAGCCCACGTTGGGCTCGTGCTCGACCAAACCCTCGGCGGTGAGATGGCGCAGCGCCTCCCGGATCGGCAACCGGCTGACGCCGAGCCGCTCGGCCATCAGGACTTGGCGGATCGGCTGGCCGGGCAACAATTCCCCGGACACGATCAGGCGCTCGATTTCCTCGACGACCCGGCCGGTTGCCCGTCCGACGTCCCGCACTCCATCCGTTGCCGTGCTCTCGGCTCGCTCGCTCACGGGTCTCCGAAGATACCAGCTGCCCGCAGCGCGGCGATCCGCTCGGCGCTGTAGCCCATGGCGCTCAGCACGCCCGCGGTGTCGGCGCCGCGCGGCACAGCGGGGCGCGGGGTGCGGTGCGGTGATCGGCTCAGCTTGACCGGTACACCGACACCTCGATAGTCCTTCGTCTCGAGGAACAGGCCGCGATGGCGCGTCTGCGGGGCCTGCAGCGCCTCGTCCACGGTGTTGACCGGCGCGGCGGCCACGCCGACCTGCTCGAGTCGCAGGGCCAGTTCCTTCCGCGACCACGGTGCGATCCGTTCGGCCAGGATCGCGACGAGTTCCTCACGGTGGGCGTAGCGCTGCCCGTTGGTGGTGAAGCGCGGGTCATCTGCGAGTTCGGGCACCCCGAGCGTCTCGGCGAGTGAACGAAACTGACGATTGTTGGCCGCGCTGACGAAGAAGTCGCCGTCGGCGGCACGGAATACCTGGTACGGCACCACCGTCGGATGGAAGTCCCCGGTCCGCTGCGGCACGTTGCCGCTGGCGACCCAGTTGGCCGCGTGCGGATGCAGGAGGGAGATGACCGAATCCAGCAGCGCCAGATCGACCAGTTGGCCCCGGCCGCTGCGCTCGCGTTCGAGCAGCGCCAGCAGGATGCCGTTGACTGCGAAGTTGGCGGTGACGATGTCGACGATCGGCACCCCCACCCGCAGCGGATTGCCGTCCGGGTAGCCGTTGATGCTCATCAGTCCGCCGAAGGACTGCAACACCGCGTCGTAACCGGGCAGCCCGCCCATCGGCCCGTCCACGCCGAAACCGGTGATGCGGCAGTAGATCAGGCGCGGATGCCGCTGTGCCAGCACCGTCTCGAAATCGAACCCCCAACGCGCCATGGTGCCCGCCTTGAAGTTCTCGATCACAACGTCAGCGCCGGCGAGCAGGTGTGCGAGGATATCGCGGCCTTCGTCGGTGCGCAGGTCGAGACCGATGTTGTCCTTGCTGTGGTTGAGGCTGGCGTAGTACGCGCTGCTGGCGCCCTCATCGACGAACGGCGGCCCCCAGCCGCGGGTCTCGTCGCCGCCGGGCCCCTCCACCTTGATCACCTCGGCGCCCTGGTCGGCCAGCATCTGCGCGGTGTACGGGCCGGCCAGCACGCGGCTCAGATCCAGCACGCGTAGCCCGCTCAGCACGCCGTTTGCGGTCGCGGTGTCCGCGGCGCGCCAAGCGGCGCGGCCGTCGACGCCCGTCTCGTCGGTGGTGGTGACACTCATCGTGAAGTCCTCTCTGCGGCAACGGCTCCGGTCGAATCGGTACCGGTGATCAGCTCCCACGGATCGGCGCCTCCATCGAGAATCTGCCCGGCCAGCACCTCGGCCCAATACCGCTCCGAACCGTAGCGGTCCCGCCAGCTCCACAACGCGGTGGTGGAGCGCCCGAGCATGTGCTCGGAGGTGAAGCCGAGGGCCCCGTGGATCTGGTGCCCGGCGGCGGCAACTTCCCGGGCCGACGCGGAGGTCACCACTTTGGCAGCCGCGATCGCGCTGCGCCGTGCCGCGGAATCCTCGCTCGCGGCGTCGTGGGTCATGGCGGCCTCGGTCGCCGCCTCCATCAACGCGGTGAGCGCGGCGAGCCCGGCAAGCCGTTGCTGGATGGCCTGGAACTTGGCGAGCGGGCGGCCGAACTGGACCCGTTCGGCGGCATAGCGCAGTGTTCGATCGCGAACCGCACCCGCCGCAGCGGTCAGCGCCACCGCGTAGGACAGCGCGCCACGCTCGTTCAATTCTTCTATGGAAAAAGTTGATTCGTGCAGCTGGACCGGGGTCGCCTCGAAGTGGTAGTCATCGAGCGAGGCGCCGAGCAGGTCACTGCCGCGCTCCACGGTGACACCGGGCGCGTCGGCCGCGATGATCGCGACCGACGGCCGCTCGCCCGCACCGGGCGCGGGTAGTAGCACCACCAGTATGGCGGCGTCGGACCCGTGGACCACGCCGGTGACGGTGCCGTCGAGCACCGTGCCCTCGGTGGTGTCGCGCGCGGTGCAGTGGTCTCCTGCGACAGCGAGGGTTGCGGGACCGCTCGCCGGGCTGCCGGTGCACTCGGCGATTAGGCGGCCGGCCAGCATCGTGTGCTCGAGCAGCATCGTGAGCGCGCCCCGCGCGGTGACGGCGTGCACCACCGACAGCGCGTCGGCCGTGCTGCCGCCGCTGCCGCCGTGCTCCTCCCGGATGCCGATCTCGGTGAAGCCCGCCTCGGTGAGGGCGGCCCACAGCGCGCCGTCGGTTCCCGCGGCGGGGGTGGTGGTGTCGATCCCGACGCGCTCGGCCATCGCGGCGACCGCCTCGATCAATTCGGTGTTCCAGTGCGTCATCGCAAACCCATTCCGCGCGCGACGATTCCGCGCAAGATCTCGTTCGTGCCGCCGCGAAGGGTGAACGCCGGGATGTGCAGAATCCCGGTCGCGAGCAGCCGGGCGAACGGGTCACCGCCCTCGCGGCGCGGTGTGACGTCCGTGCACGCGCGGATCGCCTCGACCACGTCGCCCTCGAAGGTGGAGCCGAGATCCTTGACCATCGCCGCGAGCACGTCGGGCTTGCGCCCGGCGGCGAGCTCGGTGGTGACCGCGAGAGACATCCGGCGCAGCCCCCAAGCGCGGGCGGTGAGCGCACCGAGGGTGACCCGCTGCTGCTCGGTGGCGCCGGTGCGCCGCAGTTCGGCCGCCCAGGCGCGCAGCAGCGGCATGGTCGACAGGTAGCGCTCCGGGCCGGAGCGCTCGAAGGCCAGTTCGCTCATCACCTGTGCCCAGCCCTCGCCGCGCCTGCCCAGCAGGGCGGCCGCGGTGACGTGCGCGTCGTGGAAGACGACCTCGTTGAAATGCGCGCCGCCATCGATGCTGCGCAGCGGGCGCACCTCGATGTCCGGATGGTCCAGGTCGACCAGGAACTGGGAGAGGCCGGCGTGGCGGTCGCCCGGGCCGCCGTCGGTGCGGGCGAGCAAGACCATCGCATGCGCCACGTGCGCGCCGGTGGTCCAGACCTTGGTGCCGCTGATCGTCCACGAGCCGTCGGGGTGTTCGATCGCCTTGGTCCGCACGGCGGCGAGGTCGGAGCCGGCGTCGGGCTCGCTCATTCCGATGGCGAAGAACAGTTCGCCCGCGGCGATGCCGGGCAGGTAGCGCTGCTTCTGCTCCTCGGTGCCGTTGGCGAGGATGCCGGGCGCCATCTGTCGGTCGGCCACCCAGTGCGCGGCGACCGGCGCGCCGTGGGCGAGCAGTTCCTCGGTGACCACGAAGCGTTCCAGCAGCGGCCGCTCGTGCCCGCCGTACCGGCGCGGCAGTGTCATGCCGAGCCAGCCGCGCGCGCCCAGCCGGGCACTGAAGACCGGGTCGAAGCCGCTCATCCAGTTGTCCGGCGCGGGGGAGAAGGCACCGGTGTCGAGTTCCGTGCGTAAGAAGGCGCGGACCTCGTCACGCAGCCGCCGCAGGGCGGCGTCGTCGATGACCGAATCGGTGACGACGGCGGTCATCGGCCCGGTCCCCGTGACGACCAAGAGCCCTCGCCCTTGCGCGACATCGACCACATCTGCACGCCCCGCTCGATTTCCAGGGCCGACGACCAGCTGACCGCAGGAGGGCCGAGCTCGAGCCGGGCGCTGTTCATGATCCGGCGGGTGAGCTCCGCATCGGTGGCGGCCGGTGCGGTCAGCTCGGCGATGCGCGCGTCCAATTCGGACTCGTCGACGGCCAGGTGGGCCAGCCCGCGGGCGACGGCCTCGGTGCCGGACAGCGAGAGGCCGCAGGCGGCCAGCGCTATGGTGCTCGACCAGCCGACGGCTCGGCCGAGCAGGGCCAGGTGCCCGCCGCCCGGGTGGATGCCGCGGGCGAGGAATCCGCTCTCCAGCCGCGCCTGCGGGGTGACCACCATGAGATCGGTGGCCAGCGCGAGGTTGAGCCCGGCGCCGACGGCGCCGCCGACTACCCGCGAGATGGTCGGGACCGGCAGCATGCCCACTCGCACGAAGGCCCCGTAGACCGCGGATGTGCGGCTCACCGCTTCCGGCGAGGCGGGGTCGGCCGAGGAGGTCGCCAGGTCCCTGGTGTCGGCGCCGCTGCAGAAGTATGAGCCTGCAGCGCGCACCACGACCGCGCCTATGCCGGGATCGGTCTCCACCCGGGCGCAGAAGTCGCCGATGAGCGCGGCCATCTCCAGGGTGATGGCGTTCTTGCGGCGAGGGTTGTTCAAGGTGAGTTGCGCGACACCGTCGGTGAAGTCGGTCAGAACCGGCGGCTCGGGCGGCGTTTCGGCCGGATTGTCTGGCGTCATACGGGCACCGTAGCAGATTGGATCCAAAATAAAATCCAACAATGATTGACAATCTGGCCCTAGGCCTCGGAGAGTGGGGCGGAGGCAGGACGCCACCCTGCGATTCGGTGGCGGAATCGATCGAAAGGTGAACTCGTGTTCGAGTTGGACGGACGGATTGCCCTGGTCACAGGCGCGGGCCAGAGCGTGGGCGAGGGGATCGCGATGGTGCTCGCGCGCCAAGGGGCGACAGTCGTGGTGAACGACCTTTTCGCTGATCGCGCGGAGCGAGTGGCCAAGGCCATCACAGCCGAAGGGCGCAAGGCCATCGCCCGGCCCTTCGACGTCACGGACTACCAGGCGACGGTGGACGCGGTGCGCTCTGCCGAAGCTGAATTCGGCCACCACGTCGACATTCTGGTGAACAACGCGGGCATCGCCGAGGACCGTGTCATCAAGCCTTTCCGGCAACTGGACCCCGAACAGTGGCCGCCGTCGATCAACCTCAACATCTACGGCGCACTGAACTGCATCAAGGCGGTCATCGACGGTATGTGCGACAACGGCTGGGGTCGCGTCGTGCAGATCTCGTCGGGGTCGGCACGCACCGGGCAGAACATCAATTACTCGATGTACGCGACCGGCAAGAGCGGCATCGAGGGCTTCATCCGTCACCTCGCCGCCGAGACCGGCCAGTTCGGCGTGACCGCGAATATCGTCGCCCTCGGCCTGCAGGCGAATCTGGCGGAGAAGATGTCGCCGGAGCAGCTCGAGCGGCTGATCGCGGGGATCCCGATCGGCCGGCTGGGCGACCCCTTCGAGGTCGGAGCGTTCTGCGCGTATCTGGCGTCGAACGAGGCCGGCGGGATGACCGGGCAGACCCTCGATTTCAACGGCGGATCGCAGACCCGATGAATGGCACGCCCACAGCGCCGGTCACCCTCTCGCTCACCGCGATCCGGGTCACCGACCTCGCCAGGTCCACCGAGTTCTACACCGCCGGCTGCGGTTTCGCCCGCGAGAGCGGGTTCTCCACCGGCACGTTCGACGCGGTGATTCTGCGCGCGGGGAGGGCGGGTGTCGAACTCATCGCACCGCATGGTGATCCCGCGCCGGTCGAGCACGGCACGATGTTCGTGAAACTGGTGCTCAACACCGCGGATGTGGTCGGCCTGCTGGCCGCGGCCTGTGCGCACGGGGGCACCGAGGAGATGCCCGCCACGACGTCCGCCAGCTTCGGCGGACGCACCATCGGCAAGGTCCGTGATCCCGACGGCCACCTGATCGAGATCGCCAGCCCTGCGCCGGAATAGCCCGACCGCTGAGCGGGATGGCCCGGTGGGACGGCGCCGCGCGCGGGCTAGCGTGACGCCGTTCACACCGAACGCAGAGATGGAGTGCAGTCGACGATGACCTGGGGCAGTACCTATGACGTTGTAGTGGTGGGCTCGGGCGCCGCCGCCCTGGCCGGAGCGCTGGCCGCGACCCATCGCGGTCTGTCCACCTGCGTATTCGAGAAGACCGATCGTTTTGGCGGCACGTCGGCGTATTCCGGTGGCAGCGTGTGGATTCCGGGCAACCACGTGCTGGCCCGGCAAGGCGTCGAGGACTCCGTCGAGAAGGGCCTGGCCTACTTCTCGGCCCTGGTCGGTGACCGCACCCGGCCCGAGGTGCAGCGCGCCTACCTGCAGACCGGCCCGGTCGTCGCCGACTTCCTGGAGAACACGATCGGCATCCCGCTCGAGCACCGCCCTTTCCCGGACTACTTCGACGCGCCGGGGCGCAGCGCCAACGGCCGCAGCATCTTCGCGCACCCGATCTCGGCGGAGGAGGTCGGTGACCGGCTCGGCGACATCCGGCCGATGGTGCCCGTCGACCAGTTCGGCATCCAGATGGACCGGTCTGTGCTCGACGGCGGCCAGGCCTGGATCGCCAGGATGCTGCTCGCCCTCGACAGTTCCGGCCACGCCGAGCTGAAGCTGCGCACCCGCGTCACCGGACTGGTGCAGGACGAGGAAGGCCGGGTCACCGGCGTCGTCGTCACCGGCCCGGACAGCACCGAATCCCGCATCCGGGCACGTGCCGGGGTGCTGCTGGCCGCGGGCGGTTTCGAGCGGTCGGCGCAGCTGCGCGCGAAGTGGCAAGACATGCCCAGCGCCGACTGGACCTCCTCGCACCCCGACACCGGCTCCGGCGACGCTCTTTCGCTGGTCGAATCCGTCGGTGCAGCAACAGATCTGCTGGACCAGTCGTGGTGGTGCCCGGCCACCCTGTTCCCGAACGGGCACGCCGCCTTCACCCTCGGCCTGCGGGCCGGCATCGTCGTCGACGGCACCGGACAGCGTTTCGCCAACGAGATGCTGCCCTACGACCGGATGGGCCGCGCCATGCGCGAACGGATGCGGCAGGGCCACGGCGACGTATTCTGGTACATCTTCGACAACCGGACCGGTGACGAATTGCCCGCCATCTGCGCTCCCACGCCGAACCGGGAGGAATTGTCGGCCGCAGGCCTGTGGCACACCGCCGGCGACATCGCGGAACTGGCCTCCGCGATCGGCGTCGATACTGATCGGCTGACCGCGACCGTGCGCCGCTTCAACGACTTCGCCGAACGCGGGCGCGACCAAGACTTCGGCCGCGGCGAGGATCCGTTCGGCCGCTTCTTCGTAGGTGCCGCGTCGCCGGAACAATGCCTGCAGCCGCTGAACGGATCCCGTCTCCACGCGGTGCGCCTGGTCCTCGGCGATCTGGGCACCAAGGGCGGCGCGGTGATCGACCACGTCGGCGCCGTTGAGCGTCCCGACGGGACCGTGATCCCCGGTCTCTACGCCGCGGGCAACTCCGCGGCCTCGGTGGCCGGGCCGGTGTATCCGGGCCCGGGCGTGCCGCTGGGCTCCGGCATGGTCATGGCCTACCGCGCCGTATCCGACATGGCCGGCAAGTTCAGCGGCGCCGACGCCACCGCTTCCTGACCGCAGGCGGGCCGCAGCGCGAACGCCGCGCCACGGCCCGCCCGTCACCGCCCGCGAGAACCGCAGCGCTGTACGTGAGTTGATGCGCCCGATCGCCGTCGTCACCGGTACCACGATCGAGATCGGCGGACACTCAACCCGGTTTCCGAAAGACGGCCTGCGGGTCGCCGATCCGGTTCGTGCGCGGTACGGCGGAACGCAGGACCTCACATCTTCCCGCACCCCGAATGGTCCGGTAGTAGGCCGAGCGGATCGACCACGTCACATGGAGCCGCTTACGTGAACCGAGATGAGGAGGTCTCGTGCCCGTTCCCCCGTTGGATCCCGACGTCGCGGCACGCATCGCGGCGCTCGGGTTGATACCGTCGATGCGTTCCCGCGGCATCGAGGCGGTCCGCGCGGGCGTCGAGGCCATGCCGGCGCCGGAGTCGATGCCCGCGATGGCCCAGATCGAGGACGTCACCATCTCGGGGCCCTACGGTCCGCTCGACCTGCGGGTCTATCGGCCGACGGTCGACTCCGCCGCGCCGGCGATGGTGTATCTGCACGGCGGCGGACTCGCCATGGGCTCGAACCGATCGTTCGAACCACTGGCACGGAACCTCGCGATGTCCAGCGGTGCGACGGTCGTCGCGGTGGACTACCGGCTGGCACCCGAGTGGCCGGCCCCGGTGCAGGTGGAGGAGGCCTACGCGGCTGCCGTGTGGGTGGCTGAGCACGCTCGTGACCTGCGTGTCGACGCCGACCGCCTCGCGGTGGCCGGGGACAGCGCCGGGGGCGGTCTCGCCGCCGGAGTGACCCTGCTGGCCCGCGACCGTGGCGGCCCGGCACTGTTCGCCCAGGTACTGCTGTATCCAGGGTTGGATCGCGACATGGGGGCGGCGTCGGTGGTGGCGATGCCCAACGCGCCGATGCTGCTCCGCGAGGACATCACGTACCTGCACGAGCTCGCCGAGACCGGCGCCCCCACGCCACCGGACTGCTACCGGATTCCCGCTTACGCAACGGACCTCTCCGGTCTGCCGCAGGCGATCGTGGTGACCGCCGAGGGCGACCCGATCCGGGACTGGGGCGAGCGCTACGCCGCGCGGCTGCGCGATGCCCGCGTGCAGACCACGCTCACGCGGTATCCCGGTGTGCTGCACGGCTTCCTGATGCGGGCGGAGAACTCGGCCCGAGCGATGCTCGCGATCGCCGAGATCGGGGCTCTGCTACGTGCCAAATTCGGCCATGTACTGCCGTGGTCGGAGACCCGAGGAGACTGAAAACCAGGCATCTCTGGGCACTGCGGCAGATCGGCGGTTCCATGGTCGCGAGGCTCGGTGAGAAGTGGGGCGTCGAGCACTATCTACGTGGTGTCCGCTGCTGATCCGAGCACAGCGGGGCGAAAGGGTGTGGCGCTATGAGCGCGGTGCCGCAAGCGGCGGCCTCGGTGGTGCCGATCGTGGCGCTGTGCCCGCTTTCCATATGGCAATTGCTCGTCTGATCCGTGCCAGCTGTGTACGCGCCATTTGCCCGGACCCGCTATCGGTCCCTACGGGTGGGCGGCAAGCTCCGCGGCTGTGCAGCGATCCCAGATCTCGCGGGCGGCTACGCGGACGGGTCCGACCAGTTTGCGGTAGTCGAGCGCGGTGACCGGCGCGCAGATGGAGAGACCGGCGAGGTTGCCGTAAAGGTGGTCCGGTGGGCCGATGGAGACGCCGACGCAACCGAGGCCGGAGAACGCCTCCCCGCGATCGAAGGCAGCCCCCCGGTCCCTGATGACGGCGAACTCGTCCTCGAGCTGGGCGTCGGAGGCGATGCTCTGCGTCGTTCGCCGGACCAGCTCACCGGCGTCGGTGCGCACGAGCCCATGCGCGACGTGCGGATTGCGGGTCGTCTCGGTGATCGCCAGCTGAACCTTGCCGACGGCGGTCAGGTGCGCGGGCACTCGCTGCCCCACGGCAGTGGGAGTCGGGCCGGAGGCGCGACCGTTGAACTTGGCGAGGTAGACCGTATCGCCGTGGTCGACCACGGCGAGCTGGATCGTGAGGCCGGTCCGGTGCGCGAATGCCTGCATGACCGGCCGCGCTCCCTGCAGCAGCCGGTTCTGATTCAGCGCGGCCTGGCCCAGCTCGTAAGCCTTGACGCCGAGTTCATAGGTCTGCTCCGGGGAGCGAGCGAGCCACCCGGCGGTGGCGAGCTGCTCGAGCAGGCGATGCGCGGACGAGCGGGGCAGACCGGTTCGGGAAGTCACCTGGGCGAGGGTCAACGGGCCCGCGCCGTTGAACGTCTCCAATACCAGCGCGATCCGCTCGACGACCGAGACCGGCACGCCCGCGGGACTTGATGTTCTCACTCGACCTCCCAGCACCTCGTCACATCACTGTGACGGGAGTCACGGTACTACCACGTACATGTGCGGTTCAAACGGCCCGCACCGCGTGTGTGCACCGAGGATCACACGAGAGCGCCGTCACAATCGCACAAACTTCCCGATCAGCGAGACGTTCCGGACCGGACCCGCGATCCCGCGCCTAGCGTTCCGGGTGCTCCGATCCGGCCGGACCTGGAGCATGCATGATCGACACGACCAGGAGGGCGGATGTCCACGGATACGAGTGCCGGTCTGGAGGCCCTCGCGGACTCGGTGACGATCACGCCGGAATCGCGCGGCCGTCGGGTCCGGGTGCTCGAGGTCGTCGAGGAGACGGCCGACGCGCGGTCCTTCGTCGTGGAGCCGCTCGACGGAACGGACACCGGCTACCAGGCCGGGCAATTCCTCACCGTCCGGGTGCCCGACGTCGGCACCGGCTCGGCACGGTGCTACTCGCTGTCGAGTTCACCAGACAGCGACGCGGCCATGAAGTTCACCGTCAAGCGGGTCGAGGGTGGCCACGGCTCCAACTGGCTGTGCGACACCGTCTCGGCCGGCGACGAGTTGGAGGTGCTGCCGCCCGCGGGCACCTTCACCCCTGCCTCGCTGGACCAACCGGTGGTGCTGGTCGCCGGTGGCAGCGGCATCACCCCGGTGATCGCGATCGCCAAGTCGATCCTGTTCGCCGGCAGCGGCGACGTGGTGCTGATCTACGCCAACCGGGACCAGGACTCGGTCATCTTCGGCCGCGAACTGCGAGAGCTGGAGCAGCGGTTCGCCGACCGGTTCTCGGTGATCCACGTGCTGGAGTCCGTACAGGGGTATCCGACTCGGCGCACCCTGTCGCTGCTCCTGCGTCCCTTCCTCGACCGCTCGGTCTACATCTGCGGGCCGACGCCGCTGATGGATCTCACCACCGAGGTGTGCGCGGCCGAAGGCTTCCCGGCTTCCCGGGTGCACTCGGAGCGGTTCCTCTCACTGCAGAGCGACCCGTTCACCGCCCGAACTGCCGACACCGGTCCGGACGCGGGGGGTGAGGTGGTCGCCCAGGTTCGGGTGCGCATCGACGGTGCCGAGCATGAGGTGCCATGGACGGCGGGACGCAAGTTGCTCGACGCTCTGCTCGACGCCGGCGTGGAAGCACCGTACTCGTGCCGGGAGGGCGCGTGCAGCGCCTGTGTCTGCTCACTCACCGAGGGCCGGGTGAATCTGGCCCGCAACGACATCCTGACCGAAGACGACCTCGCCGAGGGTTACATTCTGGCCTGCCAGGCGGAACCGGTGAGCGACGAGATCGCGATCGAGTACTGAGGACTGGCGGCACCCGATGGAATCGCCGTCCCACTCAGCAGGAGATCCACGTCACACCGGGAATCGCGCTTGCCAAGCTGGTGGTAGTGCGCCGAGTTCTGCGGTCGCAGCCCATTTGACCAGGAGGAATCGTGACTGCCACCCCTGCAACCGGAGACCGGGTCCGTGTCATCGACACCGGCTTGCCACCCGAGCGGTACGCCCGTGGCTGGCATTGCCTGGGCCTGGTTCGCGACTTCGCCGACCGAAAGCCCCACCAGATCTCCGCTTTCGGCACCGAGCTCGTCGTATTCGCCGGGGAGGACGGAAAGATCAACGTGCTCAACGCCTTCTGCCCCCATATGGGCGGCAACCTGGCGCACGGCACCGTGAAAGGCGACACGATCGCATGCCCTTTCCACGACTGGCGCTGGCGCGGTGACGGCAAGTGTGCGGCAATCCCGTACGCCCGGCGGGTGCCGCCGCTGGCCCGCACCAAAGCATGGCCGACGATGGAGATCAGCGGGCAGCTGTTCGTCTGGAACGACCCGCAAGGCCGCAAGCCCCCGGCCGAGCTGACGATCCCGGAGATCCCCACCTACGGTGACCCGGGCTGGACCGATTGGGTGTGGAACTCGATCCTGGTGGAGGACTCGCACTGCCGGGAGATCGTCGACAACGTCGTGGACATGGCGCACTTCTTCTACGTGCACTACGGCATGCCGACCTATTTCCGCAACGTTTTCGAAGGGCACACCGCCACCCAACTCATGCGCTCACGGCCGCGTGCCGACGCGGTGGGGGTCAGCACGAACACCACCGACCTGAGCACCGAGAGCCGTTCCGACGCCACCTATTACGGTCCTTCCTACATGGTGGACAAGTTGTGGAGCGCCCAGTACGCCGACCGCGACGAGCCGAACATCTACCTGATCAACTGCCACTACCCGATCACCCCGACGTCGTTTCGGCTCCAGTACGGCGTGCTGGTGGAGAAGCCTGCCGGGATGGACGACGAGGCCGCCAACGCGATGGCCGCCGCTGTCGGCCGGGGTATTGCCATCGGTTTCGAGCAGGATGTCGAGATCTGGAAGAACAAGGCGCGCATCGACAATCCGCTGCTGTGCGAAGAGGATGGCCCGGTCTATCAGCTGCGCCGCTGGTACGAGCAGTTCTACGTCGACGTCGAAGACGTCAAGCCCCAGATGGTCAACCGGTTCGAGTTCGAAATCGACACCGAACGCGCCCTGCAGAACTGGCAGGCCGAGGTGGACGCCAACCTGGCCGCGGGCCGCAGCGCTATCGCCCCCAACCTGGCGGCGAACCGCGAGGCCGCTTCCACCGGTTCCTGACAATCCAATCCTCCCATTCAGACTTCACGGACCAGGAGTTCCGATGTCCTACACCGTCCTCGACAACATCGTCGCCATCGCCGACGAGATCCGCGCCGCCGCGGAGGAATCCGATTCGCTGGGCAGGCTGACCGACGGCATGGCCGCCCAGCTCAAGGAAGCCGGCCTCATCCGGCTGCTGCAGCGCAAGAAGTACAACGGTTACGAGGCACATCCGCGCGAGTTCGCCGAGACCGTCATGAAGACCGCGAGCATCTACGGCTCGGCGGGCTGGGTCGGCGGCATCGTCGGGGTGCACCCCTGGCAGCTTGCCTTCGCCGACCCGAAGGTGCAGGACGAGGTGCTCGGCGCGGACGGCGACACCTGGCAGGCCTCGCCCTACATGCCGGGCGGGGTCGCGGTGCCCGCCGACGGCGGCTACGTGATGAACGGGCGCTGGCAGTTCTCCTCGGGCACCGACCACTGTGACTGGATCTTCCTCGGCGCCATGGTCGGCGGCCCGGACGGCAAGCCGCTGATGCCGCCGCAGGGCCTGCATGTCATCCTGCCCCGTTCGGATTACGAGATCGTGGCGGATTCCTGGGATGTGGTCGGGCTGCGCGGCACCGGCAGCAAGGACATCGTCGTGAAAAACGCCTTCATCCCGAGTTACCGGGTGATGGACTCGGCGAAGGTCATGGACGGCACCGCGGCCAAGGAGTACGGCGTCACCGAGACGCTGTACAAGATGCCCTGGTCGACCATGTTCCCGCTGGGCATCACCTCGGCGACCATCGGCATCTGCGAGGGCGTGCTCGCCGCCGGAATCGCCTACCAGCGCAACCGCGTCGGCGCCACCGGCACGGTCGTCAAGGACGATCCGTACGTGCTGCACGCGCTGGGTGAGTCCGCCTCGGAGATCGACGCCGCCCGTCAGCAGTTGCTCGCCAACGTCGACCGCATCTACGACAGTGTCGACCGGGGCGAGGAGATCGACTTCGAGACCCGCGCCCGGGTGCGCCGGGACCAGGCGCGTGCGGCGTGGCGCGCGGTCCGCGCCGCCGACGAGATCTTCGACCGGGCCGGTGGCAACGCGCTGCGTATGGACAACCCGCTGCAACGGTTCTGGCGCGACGCCCACGCGGGCCTGCACCACGCCATTCACGTCACGAGCACCACCTACCACGCCGCTGCCCTGGCGTCGCTGGGCGTGGAGGTCCCGCCGGGACCGCTGCGCGTGATGATCTGACCGGTTCGGAAAGGAACACGAGCAACGATGACCGAAATCAAGGGGCTCGGCTACGTCCGGGTTCTCGCCACCGATATGGAGCGCTGGCGCGAACTCGGTTTCGAGGTATTGGGATTCGCGCCGGGCTTCGGTCCGGAAGAGGATGCCCTGCACTTCCGGATGGACGAGCGGCCGGCCCGCATCACCGTCGAACGCGGTGACGTCGACCGGGTTACCGCCGTCGGCTGGGAGGTTCGCGACGGCCTCGCGCTGCGCCGGCTGGCCGAGCATCTGCGGTCCGCCGGATTCGAGACCACCCCGATGTCACAGGAGTTGGCCGACCGGCGCAAGGTCGAGGCCGGGTTCAGCATGAAGGATCCCGGCGGCACCCCGCTCGAGTTCTTCCACGGCCCGGTGCTCGAGCACAGCCCGGTGCTCACCAAGTATGGTCAGCGTTTCGTCACAGGACAGCAAGGCATGGGCCATGTGGTGATGCCGACGACCAACTTCGACGAGTCCTTCGCCTTCTACAACGAGACGCTGGGCTTCCTGTCTCGTGGCGCGTTCCGGATGCCCTCGCCGCCGGAGGCCCCGCCATTGCGGATCCGGTTCATGGGTGTCAATCAGCGCCACCACAGCTTGGCGATCATGCCGAGCCTGGAAGGCCGCGATCCGGGCCTGATCCACGTGATGGTCGAGGTCGACGAACTCGACGCGGTCGGCCGCGCCTACGACCAGGTGCTGGCCCGGGACTTCCCGGTCTCCTCCACGCTGGGCAGGCACACCAACGACAAGATGATCTCCTTCTACGTCCGGGTGCCCGGCGGCTGGGACATCGAGTACGGCTACGGCGGCAAGCTCGTCGACGAGAGCTACTACACCGCCGAAGAGATCACCGCGGACAGCTACTGGGGTCACGAGTGGATGTGGATGCGGGAGATGAAGGAAGCGCAGAAGGCCGCGGCGGCCGCGGACACGGGGGAGTCGGTCGGCGCGTGAGCGCGACCAGCATCGGATGACCAGTGCCGGGGCGGGAGTGCGCCGCCCGCCCCGGCGTCGCCGCGGGCAGTGCCGCCGGCTCGGGGAACCCGAAGACCGCTGGATGGGAGCGCGCCGTTCCGGAAGGCATTGCGCGACTTACGGTGTGGCTCCAGCCGACGATCACCTCATCGAGGGAAGTGAATCAAGTGACAACTCAGGACAGCGATTTCGACGCCGTCGTCGTCGGGGCGGGGATATCCGGCCTGTACGCGGTGTACAGGCTGCGCGGCCGCGGTATGCGCGTGCACGGCTTCGAGTCCGCCGAAGGCGTGGGCGGCACCTGGTACCACAACCGGTACCCCGGTGCGCGTTGTGATGTCGAGAGCATCGACTACTCCTACTCCTTCGACGAGCAGTTGCAGCAGGAGTGGACCTGGTCGGAGCGGTTCGCGACGCAGGAGGAGATCCTGCGCTACCTCGATCACGTCGCCGACCGGCACGATCTGCGCTCTGCTTACGACTTCCTGACCCGGGTGACCGCCGCTGTCTACGACGAGCAGGCCCAGCGGTGGACGATCTCCACCGACACCGGCCGCACCGTGACCGCGCGCTTCTGCATCCTGGCCACCGGTGTGCTGTCCGCGACCAACATGCCCGACATCCCGGGCCGCGACACCTTCGGCGGGGAGGTCTACCACACCGGCGAATGGCCGCACGAGTCCGTGGATCTCACCGGCAAGCGGATCGGCGTCATCGGCACCGGCTCCTCCGCCATCCAGGCCATCCCGGTGATCGCCGAGCACGCCGAGCACCTGTATGTCTTCCAGCGCACGCCGAACTACTCGATCCCGGCGGGCAACCGCCCGCTGGATCCGGAGTTCGTGGCCGAGGTCAAGGCGAACTACGCCGAGCGGCGCAGGCTGTCGAGAATCAGCGGCGGCGGCACCCCGAACAGCCCGTACCCCAAGGGCGCACTGGAGATCGATGCCGCCGAGCGGACCCGGATCTACGACGAGTGGTGGCAGCGCGGCGGCTACCTGTTCGCCAAGGCATTTCCGGACCAGACGACGAACCTGGCCGCCAACGACACCGCGCGCGAGTATGTCGAGGCCAAGATCCGCGAGATGGTGCGCGATCAGGAGCTCGCCGATCAGCTGATCCCGAACGACCATCCGATCGGTACCAAGCGGATCGTCACCGACAGCGGCTACTTCGAGACCTACAACCGCGACAACGTCACCCTGGTGAATCTGCGGCGCACGCCGATAGAGGAGATCACCGAGACGGGGGTGCGGACCACGGCGCAGTCCTACGACCTCGACGTGCTGATCTTCGCCACCGGTTTCGACGCCATGACGGGATCGTTGTCGCGCATCGATATCCGCGGCCGCGGCGGACGAGAATTGCGCGAGGACTGGTCGGCGGGCCCGCGGACCTACCTCGGGCTGGCGGTCGCCGGGTACCCGAACATGTTCATCCTGGCCGGTCCGGGCAGCCCCAGCGTGCTGGCCAACATGGTGCTGATGGCCGAGCAGCACGTGGACTGGATCGCGGGCTGCCTGGACCATCTCGACGAACACGGGCACACCACCATCGAGGCGACCGAGGAGTCGGTCGAGGAGTGGGTGGCCGAGTGCAACGCGAAGGCGGCGGCCACGTTGTTCCCCTCCGCCAACTCTTGGTACATGGGCGCGAACATCCCGGGCAAGCCGCGGGTCTTCATGCCTTACATCGGCGGGTTCGGCAACTACAACAGCATCTGCTCGGAGGTGGCCGCCGCCGGATACAAAGGATTCGACCTCGGCGGCGCCAGGGTCCCAGCGGCGGGCTCGCGGCGACGGCCGGACCTGCACCCTGATGTCGAGGCCATGCTCGCGGCACTGGAGTCGTTCCCGGATGTGACGCAGCACGAGGCCGCCGAACTGCGCGAGCTCATCGTGTCCCGGCGGGCGCCGCTGACGCGCCTGCCCCGCATGCGCATCGCCGAGGACCGGGTGATCGAAGGCCCTGGCGGTGATCTGGCGGTGCGCGTGTACGTGCCCGAGCGCGACGCGAAAGCGCCGCTGCCGGTGGTGGTTTTCGCGCACGGCGGCGGATTCGTCTTCTGCGATCTGGACAGCCATGACGAATTCTGCCGATCGATGGCCGACGCGGTCGGCGTCGTGGTCGTCTCGGTGGACTACCGGCGCGCGCCCGAGCATCCCGGCCCCGCGGCGATGGAGGACATGTACGCGGCGCTGACCTGGGCGGCCGCGCATGCCGCCGAGTTCGGCGGCGACCCGGGTCGGCTCGCCGTGGCCGGTGACAGCGCGGGCGGCAATCTGGCTGCCACCGTCAGCCTGGCCGCGCGTGACCGCGGCGGGCCGCCGATCGCCGCCCAGATCTTGCTGTATCCGGTGATCGACGACGACTTCACCACCGAGTCCTACCGGCTCTACGGCGAGGGCTACTACAACACCACCAAGGCCATGCGCTGGTACTGGCAGCAGTACGCGCCGCACGGCACCGACAGCCCGTACCTGGTGCCGAGCCGGGCCGAATCGCTGGCTGGGCTGCCCGCGGCGGTGGTGGCGACCGCCGAGCTGGATCCGCCGTGCTCGGCGGGGGAAGACTACGCCCGGCGGCTCGCGGAGGCGGGTGTCCCGGTCACCGCTCATCGTTTCGACGGATTATTCCACGGATTCCTGACCTTCCCGAGCCTCTCGCTGACCGGTCCGGCGCGAGAGGTGCTCTGGCAGCTGATGCGCGACGTGCTGGAGGTGTCATGACACAGCGACTTACGACGAAGATCGCCCTGGTAACCGGCAGCAGCCGGGGGATAGGCCGGGCCATCGCGCAGCGTTTGGCCGCAGAAGGCGCGACCGTCGTCGTCACGGCCCGGTCGAACTCCCCGCGACCGTCGATCCGTGACGGCGCCACTCACGTGCTGTCCGGCTCCCTCGGGGAAACCGTGCAGCTGATCGAAGCGGCAGGCGGTCGGGCGATCGCCATCCCGGCCGACCTGGAGGACGTCGAACAACGTGCCGGCCTTGTCGACAAGGTCGTCGAGGAACTCGGCGGCATCGACATCCTGGTCAACAACGCGGGTTTCGCGGACTACAGCGTGATCGAGAAGATGAGCGACGCGACGTTCCACCGGACCGTCCAGCACTACCTCGAGGTGCCGTTCGCGCTCTGCCGCGCCGCGATCCCGCACCTGCGCAAGCAGGGCAGCGGCTGGATCGTCAATATCGGATCATCGACCGGTCTGAGCCCCATCCGGCCGTTCCGCGAGTACAACAAAACCTCCGGCGACGTCGTGTACGCCTCGGTCAAGGCCGCGCTGCACCGCTTCACCCAGGGGCTGGCCGCGGAGTTGGTCGACGAGGGCATAGCGGTCAACGCCGTGGGACCCTCGACCGCCATCATGACTCCGGGAGCGGCGACGCTCCTTCCGGAGGACTACGACACCGAGCCGGTCGAATACCTCGCCCAAACGGTGCTGGAGATGTGCACGATGCCCGCCGTCGGCCGTACCGGCCTGGTGGCCTTCAGCTTGCACTTCCCATGGGCGACGAACACCCCGGTGATGTCGCTCGACGGGCGCACCGAACTGCCACGGCGAGAACCACCGGCATGGGCCAACCCCCACATCCTCCCGGAGGGAGTGTGATGGCCACGACCGCACGAGAACGGTTCTCCCACGGCACGGCCGTGGTCACCGGTGCGGCGGCAGGAATCGGCCGCGGCCTGGCCCGCCACCTCGGCGTCCTCGGCATGACCGTCGTCGTCGCCGACATCGACGAGGACCGCGCCGCCGGTGTGGCCGCGGAGATCGTCGAGCACGGCGGCAACGCCCAGGGCTTCGGGGTCGATGTCGCCGACGCGGGCGCGGTCGAGGACATGGCCGCGACGATCTTCGCCCGGCACGGCAGCGTCGAACTACTGATCAATAACGCGGGGGTCGAGTCGGCGGGACTGCTGTGGGAAATAGATCCCGCCCGGTGGCGCAGGCTCATGCAGATCAACGTGGACGGGGTCTTCTACTGCTTGAAGTCCTTCGTGCCGCGCATGATCGAGGCGGGTACCCCGGCATGCATCGCCAACCTGTCCTCGGTCGGCGGTCTGAACACCGTCGCCGTGCAGTCGCCCTACATCGTCAGCAAGTTCGCGGTGCAGGCGATGACGGAGTGCCTGTGGCAGGACCTAGCGGTCGTCGGCGCTCCCATCCAAGTCAGCGCGGTGGTGCCGCATTCGATCCGCAGCGAGATCTTCCTCGCGGCCCAGCGCGACGCGCCCACCACCGACCCGACCGCCAACGCGGTGTTCGCCGCGATGCAGCGGGACAACGTGGAGAAGGGGCTCGACCCGCTCGAGGCCGCCGAGCACATGGTCGAACAGATCGCCCGCGGCGACTTCTGGGTCTTCTCCGACGATGCCATGTGCACCGCCTCGGCGACCCGGCGCGGTGAGCAACTGCTGTCGCTCAGCCCGCCCTCCAACCCACGAGACATGCTCGCCCGGATGGGCGTGCCACTCCCGGAAGGTAGCTCATGACCGAGACCATCGTCGCCGGCGTCTCCGCCGCAGGCCGAGAAGCCGCGTTGCAACAGGCGATCGCGGAATGCGAGCCGGCGCCGCTTCTGATGTCGATGGTGCACGTGACCGGTGATCTCGGACTGCTCGACGAGTTCGGCGCGCGCCTGTCGCTCGAGGAGCCGGGTAACCACTACCGCACCGGCACACGGCCGACGGTACCGCCCGGCACCTATCCCGACGACGTCGCCGCCGACATCCGCGCCCGCGCCCGCGAGGTGCTCACCCCGGATTCCGTCGCCGCGCTCGGGGTGCCGGACGACGAGTTGTTCCGCCGAATGGCGACCGTCTGCACCGCTCAGCGGGTGGATGCGGAGTTCGTGCCGATCCTGCTGGAGCAGGCCGGATTCACCAAGGATCGACGCCACGTCCCGGTGACGGTGACACCGCCTGCCGACTTCGAAGTGATCGTGATCGGTGCGGGCATCGTCGGCATCAACGCGGGAATCAAGCTCGGAGAGGCCGGTTTCCCCTTCACCATCTTCGAAGAACGCGAAGATATCGGCGGTACCTGGCATCGCAACACCTATCCCGGCGCGGCGGTGGACACTCCCAGCCACTACTACTCCTACTCGTTCGAGCTCAACCCGAACTGGACCCGCTACTATCCGACCGGCCCCGAGTACCAGAACTACCTGCTCGATGTGGTCGAGAAGTACCGGCTGCGCGAGCACATCCGATTCGGCAAGCGGGTGCGGTCGGCGACCTGGCTGGCAGAGGACAACCGCTGGGAAGTGGTGACCGAGGACCGCGACGGCATGGTCACCTGTCACCGCGCTCGCGCCGTGATCACCGCGCTCGGCATGCTCAACGCGCCCAATATTCCCCACGTGGAGGGTTTGGACACCTTCGCGGGCACGATCGCGCACACCGCCGAATGGGACACCGGCATCGACCTGCACGGCAAGCGGGTCGTGGTCCTGGGCACCGGCTGCACGGCGGTGCAAGTCGTGGCGAGCATCGTCGACGAGGTCGACACCCTCGATGTCGTCGTTCGCAGCCCGCACTGGCTGGTGCCCGAGAAGACCGTCGGAGGCGACGTGCCCGCGGGCGAGAAGTGGGCGATGGCCAACCTGCCCTTCTACGACAAGTGGTTCCGGCTGCGCACCTACTGGTTCGCCTCGGACAACCTCTACCCGCTGCCGCGGATCGACAAAGAGTGGGCGGCCACCCACCTGTCCGCGTCACCCGCCAACGACATGGTGCTGCGCACCGCACTGGAGTACTTGGACAAGAGCTTCCCGGACCGTCCCGACCTGGTCGAGAAGCTGACCCCGGACTTCCGCCCGTATGCCAAGCGAATCGTGAAGGACCCCGGCTTCTTCGCGGCACTCAACCGCGAGCATGTGACCCTGCACCGCGCCTCGTTCCAGCGTGTGACGCCCGAAGGCGTAGTCACCACGGAAGGCTCGTTCATCCCCGCCGACGTGATCATTCTTGCCACCGGGTTCAAACTCCAGTTCACCACCACGATCGACATCACCGGCAGGGACGGCCGGACCCTGGCCGAGGTGTGGAAGGGCGGCGAGGACCCGCGCGCCTACCTGGGTGTGCAGGCGTCGGGCTTCCCGAATCTGTTCGTCACCGCCGGGCCCAACGCCGCGCCGAACCACGGCGCCGGGCACAACATCACCGGCGAGGAACAGGTGCACTACATCATCGAGTGCCTGCAGTACCTGTTGGAGAACGACCATGCCGCCATGGACGTCGAACAGGAAGCGCTGGACGAGTACAACCGCCGCGTCGACGAAGCGCTCGATGAAACCGTGTGGGTGCATCCGGGTGCGCAGGTCAACGGCTACTACCGCAACAGCGCGGGCCGGGCGGTCGTGCCGTGCCCGTGGCGCCTGGTCGACTACTGGACGATGCTGCGCGAGCCGCACCCCGAGGATCTGATCTTCCTTCCGCATCGGACCGCGTCATGATGCCGAAGTTCGATTTCCGATGCGCCGGTCGGCCGTGAAACCCGCTGGTGGAAAAGTCGTCTCCGGCTGCCGCGTGCACGGCATCGGGTGTTCCGGCCAACGGGAGAGGTCCGGCCCCGATGTAGTGCCGGCCGATACCGTCACGGCGTGTGTCCATCAACCCATGAGGAGCAGGGGATGACATCCATCGGCATCGACCGCGAGGCGCCCCGGGACACGGGTGGAACGGATCTTCCGGAGCTGGATCCGGCTCTGATGCGCACTGTCCTGGGGCACTTCGCCACCGGCGTTGTCGCGATCACGGGCATCGATCCGCACAACGGGGCGCCGACGGGCCTGGCCGCGAACTCGTTCACCTCGGTGTCGCTGGATCCGCCGCTCATCGCCTTCTGTGTAGCCGCGACCAGCACTTCGTGGCCCCGGGTGCGGGCGGCGGGCCGCTATGCGGTCAACATCCTGTCCGAGGCTCAGGAGCCGGTGTGCCGGCAGCTGGCCACCCGCGGCGCCGACAAGTTCCAGGGCATCGAATGGCAGCCGTCGCCGGCGGGGGCGCCGATTCTCGCGGATTGCCTGGCTTGGATCGAAGCCGAGCTGGAGGCCGAGCATGCCGCGGGCGACCACACGATCGTGGTATCCCGGGTGCGGCACCTGTACGCCTCCGACTCGGCTCCGCTGATCTTCTTCCGCGGCCGCTACGGCAGTGTCGGCCCGAGCGCTGGTAGACCGCGATGACGATGCGCCCGCTGGATTGCGAGCGCTGCGGCCAGCGTGTCCTGATCGAGAAATTCAGTCCCGCACACACTTCGGTCCAGTGGACCGGTGACGCGGGCCGTTGCCCTGTGATCGCGGCCCAGCATCGGGGAGTCGGTCACCAGGAGCGCGGGTGCGACGCGCTGCACCGCAGCATCGATCGGGCGGTACGGGCGCAGGAACTGCCCGAGTCCCGTATACAGCTCCCCACCGGCGACGCTATTCCACGCCTGCACTGAGCAGGGGCGCGACCAGCTCGAAAGGGTGTGCCGCTCACCGGGAACGCTGCCGGACAGTCTGTCTCGGCGGTGGCAGGCTCAGGCCATGAGTACCTCAGTCGAATCCCGAGTAGTTCCCGAGTTGCGTGAACTGCCCACCGAGCACGGCGTCCTGCGTTACCGCGAGATCGGTGACGGTCCGCCCCTGCTGCTGTTGCACGGCTCCGGTCCCGGGGTGACGGGATGGCGCAACTTCGGAGCCAATGTCCCGGTTTTCGCGCAGCACTACCGCACACTGGTGCTGGAGTTTCCCGGTTTCGGGGTCAGCGACGATTTCGGCGCCCCACACCCCATGATGTCCGCGCAACAGGCGGTCGGCGCCTTCCTGGACGGGCTGGACTTGGACCGCGTGCGCGTCGTCGGAAACTCCATGGGCGGGTTCGTCGCTACGGATTTCGCCCTCGCGAACCCCGACCGGGTCGATCGGCTGGTCACCATCGGCGGGATCGGAACGCCCGTCTTCAGCGCCCAGCCGGGGGAGGGGATCGTGCGGCTGAGCGAGTTCGTCGAGAACCCCACTCGTGAAGCGCTGACAGCTTGGCTGCACTCGATGGTGTACGACTCGGCTCTGGTGACGGAGGAACTGATCGAGGAGCGCTGGCAGCAGGCGACAGATCCGGCGACCCTGGAGAATTCGCGGCGCATGTACGGCAAGGCCGCCTTGGCCCGGATGGCCGAGGCGGGCCGCAACGCCGACACCGTCCCGGGGTGGGCGAAGCTGGGCCGGATCACGGTCCCGGTGCTGGTGACCTGGGGCCGGGACGATCGGGTGAGCCCGGTCGACATGGCCCTGCTGCCGATGCGCACCCTGCGCAACGGCGAGGTGCACATCTTCCCCAACTGCGGGCACTGGGTGATGATCGAGCAGAAGCAGGCATGGGAGGCCACCGTCCTGGCCTTCCTCGGTCGTTAGCCTTCGCCCGCGGCCGGCGGCATCACCGGCGCCGCGTCGATGACCGGCGCCGGGATCGCGCAGAAGCTGTGGCAGACCCGGTCCTTGATGATCTGCTCGGGGCACTCCGGATCGAACCATCGGTCCACATGCCCCCAGTGGATCGGGTGATTCATATAGGGCCCGAGCAGGGCGTCGACATCGGCGTACTCCTGCTCCCACACGTGCGTCCACTGCGACATCCCGGTGGCGCGCCGCACCGGGCTCAGCTGCCAGGCCAGTATGGCGGGGATGTGGCGGGGCATCTGCAGCGTGGCGTGCTCGAACCGGCGGATCTCCGCCGGGTCTGCCGCGGCGTCCACGCGTAGCAGCAGCGTCCGGTATACCCGCGGCGGGCGTGATGTCCACCGCCGTCCCGCGCGCCCGTCCGCAGGCGACCCGCCCACATACTCCACTCCGTCGATGTGCCCGATCGTGGGCACGGACATCGCCTCGTCGATCGCGGCGCGGCTGCGTCTCCACCGGGTTTCCGATGGGAACTGGAAGTGGGCGAGGACATCTCCGCCATTGCGCGCTCCCGGCAGGGTGCGAATGACCAGCGACTGCCGTGCGCCGGCCGATTCGGCCGCGGCGGTGATGCGTTTGATCGTCACCTCTGTGACCATGTCGTCGCCGGGATCGGTCAGGTGCAGCAAGCGGGTCACCTTATACATCGCAAAGTCCTTCCACGTCCTCGGAACGGCTCGCCATCGACCGGGTGCGCTCGACGATCATCGGCGCCATCGATTCCCACCACTGCGCCGGGGCGGGATCGTGGCGCGCCCGGACCGCGGCCGCCCACCAGGCCGCCGTGCCCGACACGGTCCAAGTCGCGGTGACCGTGTTCGTCTCGTCCTCGATCCAGGCCGGCGGGCTCACCAGGATTCGCTCCAGCGTCAATCCGCGTTCTCGTGCCGCGGGGGCGTACTCGTCGAGATAGGCGTCGATGAACGCCCGTGCGCTGCCGGGTCGGAGCACGACTCGGTCGATGATGTAAAGGGCTGGGTCGTCCATGGAACCGAACGTAGGCGCTGCCCCGGAACCCGGCGGCTCGTCATCCCGGTGGCCGGGAGCCGCTGGCTCCGAATACTGTTCAACGGCTTGTAAGCTGCACAATCGTGCCAGCCGACGTCGATTCCTACCCCAACCTGCCCGCGACCAGCTGGGCCGTTCTGGGCATGTTGTCCTTCGGTGAGGAACTGACCGGCAACGATCTGAAGAAGTGGGCGGACTGGAGCATCGGCTTCTTCTATTGGAGCCCGTCGGTCAGTCAGGTCTACGCCGAGCTGAAGAAGCTCGAGGAGCTCGAGTTGGTGCGGTCCCGCCTGGTGACCGACGAAGGGGTGCGCGGGCGGCGGTTGTACGGCATCACCGATACGGGGTTGCGCGCGCTGCGGAACTGGTCTCGGAACGCCGGGGTGGACATGCCGGTGCTCAAACACGGTGTGATGCTGCGCCTGTGGATGGGTCACCTGCACGACCCCGAGCACCTGAAGCGGATCGTGCGGACGCACATCGACAACTTGCGCGAGCAGGCGAACCGGGCCGCCGTGCACGCCGACCGGTCGGAGCCGGAGCCGGGGTGGGCGTTCACCGAGATGAGTCTGCGGTGGGCGCAGCGTCATTTCGAGGCAGAGATCGCGCTGGCCGAACAGTTGCTGGCCGATATCGACGAGGCGGCCGCGCGTTATCGTGAGCTGGCCGTCCGCGACGAGAACGATCTTCCGGTTCCCCGTCATCCTGGGGTCTGGCGCACGGTAGGGGAGGATTCCGCGAAGAGCTGAGTTCCGGTTCGCGGTGGCTGAGCTCTGGTGCTCAGCCTTCGGCGAGCACGCTGGGGGCGGTCGGCAGTGACCGCAGGATGTTGCGGCGCTGCAGCGTAGGGGTGACTCGGCCGCCGGCGGTCATACTGCGCCAGATGGCATGTGCGGCAAGCTGGACCGGGGCGGTCATCCGGCTGTCGAAGCTCATCCGGCTGAGCGGTCCGCAGATCGACACGGCGGTCGTCGCCTCACCGACCGGCCCGATCGGTGCGGCGATACAGCCGAATCCGTGCAGCGCGCCGTTGCGTTCGACGGCGTATCCGAGTTCCCGGGTGAGCGCGCTGCCGGGCTCGTCTCGGCCGGCGAAGGCGAGCAGGACCTTGCCGAGCGCCGACTTCGAGGCAGGCAACCTGCCTCCGACACGGGTCGGCACGTGGGCGGCAAGGCGTCCGCCGATCTTGTCCAGATACACGACGTCGTCCCCATCGAGCACCGCAAGATGCACGACCATGCCGGTGGCTCGATAGAGGTGCTGCAGGTGCTCGCCGGATGCCGCGTGCACCCGGTCTTGATGGACGGCGAGCGACCCGAGCTCGACGAGACGGATACCGAGGCTGTAGTTGCGACCCTCCCGCCGAAGCCACCGCAGCTGGACCAACCGGTCCAGCATCCGGTGGGCGGAGGAGCGCGGCAGGCCGGTACGGGAGACGACCTCCGTCAGGCCGAGGCTGTCGCGTCCGTCGAACGCGTCGAGGACGAGCGACAGCCGGTCGAGAAGGGCGCTGGGGGTAGTCGCCTCACTGGGCCGCATGTCCTGCGCGATCGTCATGCGCTGACTCCTTTGTCACTATCACCAGTGCTCTGACGTGGCTATTTCTATTAGGAAATCCTGCCACACCGCCCTTGATATGTGAAGCGGATCACGAAGGAAGGTCAAGTGGCGCCCTGGTACCGGCTCCCCGTCGGTCGGTTGCCAGTGGGCACCGCGTGCCGGTGAAGATGCTGGCCGCACACAGGTTGCAGTGGATGCACAGCGATTTCTTCGACGACTCCGACTGGATACGGTTGATCAGATCCGGCTCGCGGAGCAGGGCGCGGGCCATGGCCACGAACTCGAACCCGTCGTCCATCGCGGCGTTCATTCCCGCGAGATCGGTGATGCCGCCGAGTAGGACGAGTGGCATATCGAGTTCGTCGCGGAACTGGCGTGCGTAGTCGTGGAAGTAGAGCGGTTCGTAGGGATAGTTCCGGAATACCATCTTCCCGAATAGCTTCATGCCCAGCTTGACCAGGCCGCGCTGGGTCTCGGCCATCTCGCGCACCGGCACGTCACCCCGGAACAGGTACATCGGATTCAGCAGTGAGGAGCCGCCGGTGAGTTCCAGCGCGTCGACATAACCGTCGCGCTCGATCATCTGCGCGACGGCAAGGGATTCGTCGAGCCACAGGCCGCCGGGGACGCCGTCGGCCATGTTCATCTTCGCCAGTACCGCGATTCGCCCGTCGGCGGCCTCGCCGACCGCCCGCAGGATGCGTCGGGCGAACCGCGCTCTATTGGCGAGCGAGCCGCCCCATTCGTCCTTGCGGCGGTTGATGTTCGGGCTGAGGAACGAGCTGGCCAGGTAGTTGTGCCCGAGGTGGACCTCCACCGCGTCGAATCCCGTTTCGATCGCGTGCCGGGTGGCCTGGGCGTGGGCGTCGATGATCCGGTGGATGTCGTCCTCGGTGGCGGCCCGGTCGAGGCTCATCGACAGCGGGTTGGGCCGGGTCGACGGGGCCAGGGACGGCAGGCCGGTGGAACGCGAGTTGGCAACCGGCCCTGCGTGTCCGATCTGTGCCGAGATCGCGGCACCGGTGGCGTGTACGGCGTCGGTGAGCTTGCGCAGACCTGGCAGTGCCTCGGGCCGCCAATAGATCTGGTCTCTTTCGGTGCGCCCTTCGGGTGACACGGCAAGGTAGGCGACCGTCGTCATGCCGACCCCGCCCTCGCCGACCGCGACGTGGAAGTCGATCAGCGCGTCGGTGACCAAAGCGTCGGTCGTTACTCCCTCGAAAGTCGCGGACTTGATGATCCGGTTGCGCAACCGCACCGGACCGAGCGAGGCGGGTGCGAGAGGATCCGGCCGGGCGAATGGGGTGGCGGAGGAGGCGGTCATGGGGAAACTCCCTGTGTGGGTTGGGATTTCTGGGGCGCAAGTCGGTCGTGCGGGATCGTCACGGGCGCGTGGATGTCCATCCACCGCAGCATCTCCTCGACCGCGTCGGCGCAGTCGCCTTGGGCGCCGGCGTCGGCCCACTCGATCAAGGCGGCGAAAGCCGCCGCCTGATACGCGGTGGCCAGCGCTCGGCAGATGGCTGCGGGGGCATCAGGGAGCCGGCTCGCGATATAGCGCGCCAGCGTCTCGATCCAGGGGCGGTAGGCCAGCGGTGCGGTGGCGGCGAGTTCGGGCTCGGAGGAGATCAGGCGCAGCCAGTCGGGCGCAACGCGCCGGACCCGAGGTTCATGCGAGACCGACTCGACGATGGCGGAGCGGATGACGAGCGAGAGCTCACCGGCGCGGGGGGCGTTGTCGAGGGCGTCTTGTAGCCGCGCCGTCGCCGGTTCCACGCCGAGCCAGGCGATTTCCGACCGCGACGAGAAGTGACGCAACAAGGTCCGTGTGCTGATTCCCGTGGCGCGCGCGAGATCGCTCCAGCTCGTCGAAGCGTAGCCGCGTTCGGACCACAGGCGCAGCGCGCTTTCGGCGACGGCCGAGCTGTCCAGTACCGAGGGTCGGCCGCGTCCACGAGAAACGGAGATCTGATCGGTCACTGCGACAGCCCACCATTTTTGGCGAAGTGTGTCAATATTGCGCCGCAGTCGATCGTCGATGCTGGAACAGCGGAAAGCAGGTGCTCTGGTGGGTGTTTATGTCGTTACCGGGTCGGCCTCCGGGATGGGACGAGCCGTGGTGGACAAGTTGCGCGGCAGTGGGCACACCGTGGTCGGAGTCGATCTCCGGGACGCCGAGATCGTCGCCGACCTGTCCACGGCGCAGGGGCGGCGCGCGGCCGTCGACGGTGTACTCGCCGTGGTGGACGGGCGGTTGGACGGCGCCGTTCTCGCGGCGGGAGTCGGCCCAGTTCCCGGCGCAGAACGGCCGCGGCTCATCTACGAGGTGAACTATCGCGGGGTGGTGGAGTTGCTCGAGGGCTGGCGGTCGGCGCTGGCTGCGGCGACCGAGGCCAAGGTGGTCGTTTTCGGCAGCAACGCGACCACCACGACGCCCGCGGTGCCCAGCCGGGCGATCCGCTCGCTGTTGGCCGGCGACGTCGACACAGCATTACGAGCGATCCGCATCTTCGGCAAGAACGCGCCCGCCCTCGCCTACGCGGCCTCCAAGATCGCGGTGACTCGCTGGGTGCGGCGCCACGCTGTGACAGCCGGGTGGGCGGGTGCGGGAATCCGGCTCAATGTGCTGGCTCCGGGCGCCGTGCTGACCCCGCTACTGGAGCAGCAACTCGCCACGCCCGCCGAAGCCGAGGCGATCCGCCGGTTCCCGATACCGATCGGCGGATTCGGCGACGCAGGCGATCTCGCCGAGTGGGCTGTGTTCATGCTGTCCGGCTCCGCGCGCTTCCTCTGCGGAAGCGTGGTGTTCGTCGACGGGGGTAGCGACGCGTACTTCCGGGCCGACGACTGGCCGCGCGCCGTCCCGCTGCGCAGGCTCCCCGGTTACCTGCGGCGCTTCGGCGGTTCCGGCACTCGCTGACCCGGATCCTCTTTTCCGGCGCTTCCGCCACCGATTGTCCCGGTCACCGGGAAGTGCCCTTCGGGGACGGCGGCGGAGTGCGCACATAATTCTCCGCCCACATCGGCAGTGATGTGGCTCACGCGAGGACCTTTTCGTCGGGACGACCCGGTGCGGCCTCGCCTTCGGAGAAGGAGAACCAGATCATGAGACTTGGTGGTCTGAGTCGTCACCGGCGCGCCATCGCCGGCATCGGCGCGGCAGTCCTGTTCACCGCGCTCGCGGCGACGGGCTGCGCCGGCGATGACGAGTCGAACAACAGCGCGGTGGCCGGTGCGTCGACCACGGCACTCCCGGACAAGCCTGCGACGGGCACGCCGGTGCGTATCGGCTTCGTATCGACCGAGGGCGGCGCCGTGGTGTCGCTGCCGCAGATGCGTGCGGGCGCCGAGGCCGCCGTGGCTTACCTGAACAAGAACGCGGGCGGCATCGCGGGCCACCCGATCGACCTCGTGGTGTGCAAGCAGCAGGAAGAGCCGACTTCGGCGACGAAATGCGCGAACCAGTTCGTCGAACAGAAGGTGGCCGCCGTGCTGTCCCCCGGCACCTCACAGGGCGTCACCATCCTGCCGATCGTCGCCGGTGCGGGAATTCCCTACATCACCCTCAACGGTGTCTCCCCGCAGGAGCTGACCTCGCCCGATTCCGCGGCGCTGTCCGCCGGCCTGCCCGGCACCGTGACGGCGATGGCCACCGCGGCCAAGAGCAAGGGGATGAAGACCTTCACCTTGTTCGTGAGCGACGGTGGCGGCACCGCCGCCCTGATCGAGGCGATGGGCGGTCCGATCTTCCAGGCCGTCCAGGTGGGACTGAAGGTGGTGCCGATCCCGCTCGGCGTCCCGGATCCGACGCCGCTGGTCACCTCGGGGTTGTCCGGGAAGCCGGACGGAGTCAGCGTTGTCGCCGACGCGGGCACATGCGCTTCGGTGTACAAGGCGATCCAGACCACCGACGCGAGCGTGCAGAAGGTCTACATCCCGGTCTGCCTGGACCCGATGGTCACCGAAATCATCGGAATGAACGCGGTGGCGGGCAGCATCGGTATCACCGCGACGGACTATCTGTCGGATCGGCCGGATTCGGTGCTCTACCGCTCGGTGCTGCAGACCTACGCGCCCAAGGAAACGGTGACCGGCGCGGCGTCGACCGGCTACCAGGTCGTCATGGCGGTGGCCCAGGCCATCGGCGGCATTCAGGGCGAGGTGAACGCGGCGAGCATCAAGGAGGCGCTGCGGTCGGCGAAGAGCGTCGAGATGCCCGCCGGCGGCGGCGTCACATTTGCCTGCGACGGCACCGCCGTGCCCATGATGCCGTCCATCTGTTCGCGCCAGATGCTGATCGGCGAACTCAACGATCAGGGCGTTCCGGTGAACCTCGAGGTGACCGGCTAGCCCGCCCGGCACCGGTGTACGGCCAGGGAGATCAGCCATGACTGACCATCTTTCGTATCTTGTGCTCGGCCTCGGCAACGGGGCGGTGTACGCCGCGCTCGGGCTCGCGCTCGTGATGACGTTCAAGAGTTCCGGGGTGGTGAACTTCGCGACCGGCGCGGTCGCGCTGTATGCCGCCTACACCTATGCCCTGTTGCGCAAGGGCGAGCTGATGGTCCCGATACCGGGACTGCCCGAGACGATCGATCTCGGCGGGCCGCTCGGTGTCGTTCCCGCCATGGCGATCTCCCTGGTCGCGGCTGCGGTCCTCGGGGTGCTGTGTTACGCGTTGGTGTTCCGGCCCATGCGCAGCGCCTCGGTGATCGCCAAGGCCGTCGCCTCGATCGGGCTGATGGTCGTGATCCAGGCGCTGATCGCCCAGCGGGTGGGCACGCACCTGGTCGCGGTGAAGCCGATCTTCGCGCTCGACACCTTCTCGCTGGGTGACCGGAAGGTGCCCACCGACCGGGTCCTTCTGGCCGGGGCCATCGCCGGCCTTGCCCTGGTGGCCACCGCGGTCTTCCGCTACACCAGGTTCGGCGCGGCGACCGAGGCCGCGGCGGAGTCGGAGAAGGGCGCGTACCTGACCGGGCTGTCGCCCGACCGGATCGCGTTCGCCAACTGGGCGCTGTCGTCGGTGGTCGCAGGCATGGGCGGCATCCTCATCGCCCCGTTGGTGGCGCTGAACCCGGTGGCGTACTCGCTGTTCATCGTGCCCGCGCTGGCGGCCACCCTGGTCGGCAACTTCAGCTCGATCTGGGCGACCGTGGCGGCCGGCATCGCCATCGGCGCGCTGCAGGCAGAGGCCACCAACTTGCAGGGGCTCTACGACTGGTGGCCGAGAGCGGGCACCGCCGAGGCGATCTCGCTGCTGCTGATCCTGGGCTTCCTGGTGGTGAAAGGCAGGCCGCTGCCGGACCGCGGCTCGGTGATCCGGCGAACCCTGGGCCGGGCGCCGCGGCCGGACAACGTCCTGCTCCCGGTGCTGGTGGCGGTGGCCGTCGCAGTCGTCGCCCTGCTGGCGACCTCGGGCAGTTGGCGCGCCGCGATCGTGAGCAGCATCATCTTCGCGGTACTCGGGCTCTCCCAGGTGGTCGTCACCGGCTACGCCGGCCAAGTGTCGCTCGCCCAGCTCACCCTCGCCGGTGTGTCGGCCTACGCGCTGAGTGTGCTCAACCAGCATGTCGGCATCCCGTTCCCGTTCGCGCCTGTCGTGGCCGCGTTGCTGGCCACCGCAGTAGGCGTCGTGGTCGGCCTCCCGGCACTGCGGGTGCGTGGCCTGCCGCTGATCGTGGTGACCCTCGCGCTCGCGGTGTTCGTGGAGGCGTTCTGGTTCCGCAACCCCTCGCTCAACGGCGGCGTGCAGGGCGCGCCTATCGACACCCCGCGACTGTTCGGGATCGATCTGGGCATCGGCGCGGGCGAGGCCTACCCGCGTCCGGCCTTCGGGCTGCTGTGTCTGGTCGTGCTGACCGTCGTCGGACTCGGGGTGGCGTGGCTGCGCCGCAGCAGTCTCGGCACCGACATGCTCGCGGTGCGCGCCAACGAACGCTCCGCGGCAGCGGCGGGCATCGACGTCTCCCGCACCAAGCTGATCACCTTCGCCCTCGGGGCCTTCGTCGCCGGGCTCGGCGGCGCGTTGCTCGGATACCAGCAGACCCTGGCCACCCCCGAACCGTTCACCGTATTCCTCGGGATTTCCGTGTTCGCAGTGGTCTACGTCGCGGGGATCACCTCGATCACCGGCGGCATCCTGGCCGGCGTCATGGCCCCCGGCGGGATCCTCTACCTGCTGATCGATCGGTTCCTGCACATCGGCGACTACTACGCGGTGATCAGCGGCGTCCTGCTCGTCGTGACCGTCATGAGCAATCCGGACGGCATCGCGAGCAAGCTTCCTTCGATTCCGTGGCCCGCGCTGCGCCGCCGCACCGTGACCGGCGGACTCGGCCCGGACCTGCCTGCCACGGCACGGGCGGTCCCCGATCGGGACGAGCCGATCCTGTCGGTGCGCGACGTCGGCGTCACCTACGGCGCGGTGCAGGCAGCCACCGCCGTCACTTTCGACGTGCGCTCGGGTGAGATCGTCGGGCTCATCGGCCCCAACGGTGCGGGCAAGACGACGGTCATCGACGCGGTCACCGGTTTCGCCGCTGCGACCGGGACGGTGTCCCTGGCAGGCGTACCACTGGCCGGGCGCCCACCACACGCGCGCAGCCGGGCCGGACTGGGCCGCACTTTCCAGGACGTCGAGTTGTACGACGATCTGACGGTCGCCGAGAACGTCCGGGTAGGTGCGGCGCGGTCGCGATCCGAACAATCGGTCGAGCAGCGGGTCTCCCGCACGCTGGCAGTGCTCGGCATCGGCGAGCTCGCCGGACGGGAGGCCGGGCTGTTGTCGCAGGGGCAGCGTCAGCTGGTGTCGATGGCACGGGTTCTCGCCGCCGAACCCGCGGTCGCGCTGCTGGACGAGCCCGCGGCCGGGCTGGACAACGCCGAGAGCCGGTGGCTGGGCGAGAAATTGCGCGCCGTCGCCGCCGACGGCCCCGGAATCCTGCTGGTCGATCACGACATGGAGCTGGTGCTCACGGTGTGTGACCGAGTCATCGTGCTGGACCTGGGCGCCGTCATCGCCACCGGGACGCCCGAGGAGATCCGCTCCCATCCCGAGGTGCTGCGGGCCTACCTCGGCGTGCCGGCCGACACCGTCGACCTCGACCACGAAGCGGTCCCGGCGTTGCACGCCCGTCCGCTCACCACGCAGGAGGCCCCGCTGTGACCACGCTGGAATGCCGCGGTGTGACCGCGGGCTACCTGAAGGAACGCCCGTGTGTGCGCGATGTCCATCTGACTCTCGAGCAGGGCGAGATCACCTGCCTGCTCGGCCCGAACGGTGCCGGTAAGACAACTCTGCTGGAGACGCTGGCCGGGCTGCTCCCGTATACCGGCGGCGAGGTCAGGGTCAGGGGCCGGAATGTGCACAGCGGCCGCCCGCGCGACGCGGTACGGGCGGGAATGGTGCTGGTGCCCGACGATCGCGCCTTGTTCCGCCAGCTGAGCGCCCGGCAGAACCTTCTGCTGGCGATCACCGAGCGGTCGCGGCGACGCACCGGGCTGCGCCAAGTGCTGGAGTACTTCCCCGCCCTGGAGAAGCGGCTGCCGGTGGCCGCCGGGCGCCTCTCCGGCGGCGAGCAGCAGATGCTGGCCATCGCCCGAGCCATCCTGCAACGGCCCGCGGTGCTGCTCATCGATGAGCTGAGCATGGGCTTGGCCCCGGTCATCGTCAGCGAAATCCTGGATGTGCTGAAGCAACTCGCCGACACCGAGGGCACCAGCGTCCTGCTGGTGGAACAGCACGTGCACTTGGCGCTCGGCGTCGCCGACAAGGCTGTCGTCCTGGTGCACGGACAGATCGCCGACCAGGGCAGCGCGGCGGAGCTCCGCGATGACCCCGGCCGGGTCGAACGCGCTTACCTCGGCGCCGATGCGGCGGTGAGCGCGCACTGACGCTGGAACGACGGGCGAGCCACCGCGTAACGCGGTGGCTCGCTGTGTTGTGGCAGGAACAGGTCAGGAGGTGGCAGCCGCGGCGGCCTGCTGCTTGCACCAGGCGAGTTCGTCCTCGCTCAAGGTGCCCAGTTCCATGGCGCGCTGGATCCACTTCGGGACCAGTTCGACGAACTCGGCCGGGTTGTAGATGTCCTCCTCCTTGGAGAATTTCCCCTCACCGGCGTAGGTCAGGATGCTGATGTTGTCCGCGCCCATCCGCGAGCCGTCGCCCGGATCACGCATCAGGTTGTTCAGCTTCACCACGATCACCCCGTTGACCTCATCGATCAGGTGCCAGTAGTCGGGGAACGATGTCATCGCCGCGCCGGGGAACGTCGCCAGCGTCGGCTCGACCCACGCCCAGATGGCATCGCGGCCCTTCAGCACGCCGACCATCTGCTCGTGGTACTCGGCGTCGGCGGTGAACAGGTCGACGAAATCACGCCAGCTGCCTTCGCCCGCGGCCGCGCGGGCAACGGTCGAATGCCACGTTCGGTAAGCCTTTTCCAGTTCTTCTCTGCTCCAGGTGTTGCTCATGCCCGGACGCTAGCCAGCTGCTGATCCGCAGGGCAGCGGCAGTGTCCAGTGAGCGGGATCTCCCGCTGAATGGAAAGTCGAGCCGGTCTCTGCGGGCATGGAACTTACCGTGAGGCGTTCCAGCCGATCTCTGAGAGTGGAGTTCTCGATCATGGCGAAGAAGCCGATGCCCCCGCTCACCATCGCCCGCGATACGACTGTCGATCTTCTCGTCGTGGGGTCTGGTACCGGCATGGCTGCCGCGCTCGCCGCGCACGAATCCGGACTGTCCGCTCTCATCGTGGAGAAGACCGCCTACGTCGGTGGCTCCACCGCGCGCTCCGGCGGTGCCTTCTGGATCCCCGGAAGCTCGATCCTGCCCGACAACGGGCCTGCCGCGCTGGCCGAGGCGCGGACGTACATCCAAGCGGTAGTGGGGGATTCCGCCCCTGCCGAGCGTGGCGAGGCGTTTCTCGAGTCCGGACCGTCGACGGTCGCGATGCTGGAGCGCACGACGCCGATGCGTTTCTTCTGGGCGCGGGGCTACTCCGATTACCACCCGGAGGAGCCCGGCGGCCGGGCTGAGGGCCGCACCTGCGAGTGCCGCCCGTTCGACGCCTCGGTGCTGGGCGCGGAGCGGCCGCGGCTACGGGCAGGCGTGATGAAGGCGTCGTTCCCGATGCCGGTGACCGGCGCGGACTACAAATGGATGAACCTGGTCGCGCGCAAACCGCTCAAGGCGTTTTCCCGCATCCTGCGTCGGGCGTCGCTGGGTATCGGCGGCATGCTGATCGGTCGTGAGTACGTGGCTGGAGGGCAGGCGCTCGCGGCCGGCCTTTTCGCGGGCGTGCTGCGAGCGGGTATCCCGGTGTGGACCGAGACGAGCCTGGTACGCCTGATCCAGGACGGCGATCGAGTGACTGGTGCGGTGCTGAGTCAAGGCGGTAGGGAGATCACCGTGACCGCGCGGAGCGGCGTGGTTCTCGCCGCCGGTGGGTTCGACCATGACATGGTGGCCCGGCACAAGTTCCAGTCGCCGAAGCTCGAGGAAGACGCCAGCCTCGGCTCCGAAGGTAACACCGGTGATGCCATCGTCGCCGCGCAGGAGCTCGGCGCCGCCATCGCGCTGATGGACCAGGCGTGGTGGTTCCCCGCCTTCGCGGCATTGCCCGGCGCCGCTCCGCAGGTCATGCTCGCCGAACGCTCCTTGCCGGGCTCGTTCGTCATCGATCAGACAGGCCGCCGATTCATAAACGAGGCGACCGACTACATGTCCTTTGGTCAGGCGCTGCTGGAGCGGGAGCGGCGCGGCGACCCGGTCGAGCAGATGTGGCTGGTGTTCGACCAGCGGTACCGCAACAGCTACATCATGGCCGGCCGCGCATTCCCGAAGCAGCCGTTGCCGGAGTCCTGGTACGAGGCCGGAATCGCCTACCGGGCCGACGATCCCGCCGCACTGGCCCGAGCGATCGGTGTGCCCGAGGCCGCCCTCACCGAGACCTTCCGCGAGATCAACCGGTACGCCGAGAGCGGCACCGATCCGGATTTCGCGCGCGGCGAGAGCGCCTACGACCGCTACTACGGCGACCCGACGGTTTCCCCGAACCCGAATCTGGCGCCGCTGGACACCGCGCCGTTCTATGCGGTGAAGATGGTCCTCAGCGACCTCGGTACCTGCGGTGGCGTAGTGGCCGACCGGAATGCGCGGGTGCTGCGCGAGGACGGCAGTGTCATCGAGGGCCTGTACGCCATCGGCAACACCGCCGCGAACGCTTTCGGCGCAACCTATCCCGGCGCAGGCGCCACAATCGGCCAAGGCCTCGTCTATGGCTATATCGCTGCGCGGCACGCGGCGGAACAGATGCGTTGACGACCCGCGCCGTCGCTCGGCACACCGAACGACGGCGCTCGGCGGGAGACCCGTTGCGGAGGCGCCAGCGGGCGGCCCTGATGGTCGGTGGGTGTCACCGGTGATCATGCGCGCGATATCTGCTTCGGCACCAGCAGAATTCGGCTGGGCGACGTGGAGCCCTATCGAGATGCGTTGCTGGTCCCGTTGAGAGGATCCGGCGTTTCTTGGTGCCGCAACTGCCGAGTTCGAGTTCCACGCCGCAGTGCTGAGTCATAGTCCGGCTGTCTTCGCAGCCGCGAGGAATGACTCAGCCGCGTAACCTCAGCCGGGGGGTGAACCTTTGAGGGGCGAGGACGGATGATCGACCACGTCACTCGCGTGATGGGAATGTCGCCTTCGTGTCGGCTCCGCACGCGCAGCGTCTCGCTGAACAGCGCCTGCGAAGCCGACCCGGAAGCCAGCGAATGGTGTTGAAACAGCTACCAGGGTCACACGTGCGTGCCGCCGTCGATGCGCACCTCGGTTCCGGTGATGAAGTAGGCATCGGGGGAGCCGAGCATCGCCACGACCGCGGCGACGGAGTCGGGTCCGGCGAAGACGGCGCCGCCGGGAAGCGGCAGCGTCGGCGTGATCTTGGTGAACAGCTTGAAGTCGGCGTCGGCGGGCAGGCCGGGCCCGATGCTCTGTTTGGCCTCGCCGGTGCCGTCGGTCATTCCGGAGGAGATCGACCCCGGCTGCACGCTGTTGAACCGGATGCCCTCGGCACTGAACTCCAGCGCCAACGCATGCGTCATCGCCTGGATACCGGCCTTCGACGCGGCGTAGGCGGACATGTAGGGATGCGCGAATACCGCCGAGGTGGAGCTGAAGTTGACCACCGCCGGGCCGGTGCCCGCGCGCAGCGCGGGAATCGACTCCCTGGTCACCAGGAAAGTGCCGACCAGGTTGATCCGCAACACTTGCTCGAACTCGGCCAGAGTGGTCTGCTCGAAGTGCGCCGAGCGCAATACCCCTGCCGCGTTGACCAGCGTGTCCAGCCCGCCGAGCCACCGGATCGCATCGGTGACGCCTGCGCGCACGGACTCCTCCTCACTGATGTCCACGACCACGGTGTGCAGGCGTTCGCCGGCGTCCCCGGCCTTGGCGACGGTATCCCGCAGACCGGCCGCACTGATGTCCGCGGCCACCACTCGACCTCCCTCGGCGAGAATGCGCAGCACACTGGCCTGGCCGATGCCGGAACCACCGCCGGTGACGAGGACACGGCGGCCGGTGTAGCGCTGAAGCTGGGACATGCGAGTTTCTCCTGTTTCGGTGAGCGGCGGTGCCGACCGGAGTGGACGGCCCGACCGTTGAGAGTGGTGCGCCGCACGGGTCCATCGGCTGGCGCGTCCCGCTGAGTGGACAGCGTCCGCGCAGTCGGCTATGCCGCAGCATTCTGCGGGCCCTCACCTGGTGTCTCGATGAGCGGAACGGGCCGGTCCGGGCCGTAGTGCGGCTGCCTAGCATCGGCGCACCTGGTGACGCCGCTGTCACTTGGGACGACGGGAGGCGTGACCGATGAGCTGGGTCGATTCCGCGGTGCAGTGGGACGAACGATGCGACGTGCTGGTGATCGGCTCGGGCGGCGGCGCGCTGACCGGCGCCTACACCGCCGCCCGCGAAGGTTTGCGCGTCACGGTGATCGAAGCCACGGACCGCTTCGGCGGGACGACCGCCTATTCCGGTGGCGGCATGTGGTTTCCGTGCAATCCCGTCCTGCGCCGCGCCGGGGACGACGACACGATCGAAGAGGCACTGGCTTACTTCCGCGCTGTGGTGGGCGATCGTACCCCGGCCGAACTGCAGGAGGCGTTCGTGACCGGCGGCGCTCCGCTGATCGAATATCTGGAAAACGATCCCGCCTTCGAATTCCAGGTGCTGCCGTGGCCGGACTACTTCGGTGCGGCTCCGCACGCACGGGCTGGCGGGCGTCACATCGTTCCTGCGCCGCTGCCCGCCGACGCTCTGGGCCCGCACGCCGGGACGCTGCGTCCGCCGCTCGGCACCGACCGCGGCAACGAGCCCCCACCCGCGCAGCTGATCGGCGGGCAGGCGCTCATCGGACGGATGTTGCTGGCGCTGAGCAAGCTCCCGAAGGCGGATTTGCGCCGGGATACCGCCTGCCGCGAGCTGATCCGTCTCGACGGTGCGGTGGCGGGGGCCGTCGTCGCCACGCGGCAAGGACTCCGCCGCATCCGCGCCGAACGCGGCGTGCTGATCACCGCCGGGGGTTTCGAGCGCAGCGATCGCATGCGGCGCCATTTCGGCGTGCCGGGTAGCAGTCGCGACTCGATGTCGCCCCCCGCGAACCACGGTGCCGCGATCGAGGCCGCGATGGCGATCGGCGCAGATACCGATTTGATGGACCAAGCCTGGTGGGCGCCGGGACTTACTCATCCCGACGGCTCCTCCACCTTCTCGCTCTGGTTCACCGGCGGCATCTTTGTCGACGGTGCGGGCAAGCGGTTCACCAACGAATCGGCCCCCTACGACCGGGTGGCGCGCGACGTGCTGGCCCGCACGGCCGACGGCCGAATGACGCTGCCCTACTGGATGATCCACAGTGGGGAGGTGCCGCAGCCGCCCGTGCTGTTCACCGGGATTCCGCTTGCCGACCCCGAAGCTTACGAGCGGGCGGGACTCTGGCACGCCGCCGACACCCTACCGGAACTCGCGAACCGCATCGGGGTGCCGCCCGACGCTTTGGTGGAGACGGTCACCCGTTTCAACGAACTCGCGGCGGCCGGTGACGATCCGGACTTCGGACGAGGCCGCGAGCCCTACGATCGCTCGGTGCCGGGATGCTCGAACCCGTTGGTGCCCATCGAAGCAGGGCCGTTCCGGGCAGCGGCCTTCGGTCTCTCCGATCTCGGTACCAAGGGCGGTCTGCGCACCGACATCGACGGCCGAGTGCTCGACTCCGAGGGTCTTCCTATCCCCGCGCTCTACGCGGCGGGGAACTCCATGGCCGCGGTCAGCGGTACCACCTACCCCGGAGGCGGCAACCCGGTCGGAGCCTTGATGGTGTTCGCCCATCGCGCTGCCTGCCACATCGCGAAATCGGCGCGGCCGAAGACGTGAACCTCCCGGCAACCGGATCCGTCCCGCGCCGTTCCGCTGGCTGAAATTCCGTAGTCCGCAACAGGGCGCCGCGCTCTACGGTCGTCGGCGGTGCCCGGAAGTACGCGGCGATGTCGACCGGCCCGCGCAGTGACGACGGGCTCTCGCTCCGGTCCGGAGCGCCCGACAGATCAGGAGAACAACAACGTGAGCAACGATGTACTGGACCGGGTGCGCCCCCTGCTTCCGGCTATCGCCGACCGCGCCGTCGAGGCCGACCGGCAGCGCCGGGTCCCGGCCGAGACCATCGCCGAACTGAAGGAAGCCGGCGCCTTCCGGCTGCTGCAGCCGAAGCGATACGGCGGCTATGAGTCCGATCCCAGGGAACTCTACGAGGTGGTACGCGCCCTCGCCGGCGCCTGCCCGTCCACCGGCTGGGTGACCGCCGTGGTGGGTGTGCACCCGTGGCAGATCTCGCTGTTCGACGAGCGCGCCCAGGATGAGGTCTGGAAGGACGCCCCTGATGCCCTGGTGTCCTCGTCCTATGCCCCCACCGGCAAGCTCACCGAGGTAGAGGGCGGTTACCGGCTGTCGGGTCGGTGGAACTTCTCCTCCGGCAGCGACCACTGCCAGTGGGTGCTGCTGGGCACGTTGTGCTCGCGCGATGGTCAGGCGCCGGAGTATCTGACCGCGCTCGTCCCGCGCAGCGACTACACCGTCGACGACGTCTGGAACGTGGTCGGGTTGTCCGGCACCGGAAGCAACGACATCGTCATCGAGGACGCCTTCGTCCCGGCCCACCGTGCCTACAGTTCGTTGGAGCAGGACCAACTGCGCGGGCCCGGGCATGCTGTCAACACCGCTCCGATGTACAAGCTGCCGTTCGGCATGGTGTTCTCCTACACGATCACGCACGCGATCGTCGGTGCGGCCCAGGGCGCCTACACCGCGCATGTCGAGCGGATGAAGGAACGCGTGCGGTTGTCCTACGGCGGTCAGAAGGTTGCCGAAGACGCGTTCGCGCACGTGCGCGTCGCGCGCGCTGCCGGTGAGATCGACGCGGCGATCCTGACCTTGGACCACAACGTCGCCGAGCAGATGCGCTACGCCGACGCGGGCGAGGTAATTCCCGAGCGGTTGCGACTGCGGGCCCGTCGTGATCAGGTGCTGGGCACCGAGCGAGCCGTACACGCCGTCGAGATGCTGTTCGAGAACTCCGGCGGGCATTCCATCGCGCGCGGTAACCCGATCGAACGGCATTGGCGCGACGTGCACGCCGGCAGCGTGCATGTCATCAACGATGTCGAGCGGGCGCTGGCGATGTTCGGCCGTGGCGAGTTCGGGGTGCCGATCAACGAGGGAATGTACTGAGGTTCGTGATGTTCTACGACCTGGCCGAACTGCATCACGTCGGAATCGTGGTCGACGACGTCGAGGCCGGTGCGGCGGCGCTGCACCGGCTCTACGGGGTGGATGTCACGGTGTTCGACGAGTCGGTGTTCACCTGCCGGATCGAGGGGGTCGCGCAGCAGACCGTGCAGCGGATGGGGCTGTCGGCCGGGCCTCCCCACGTGGAATTGCTGCGCACGATCCCGGGCTCGCCGATCTGGCAGCCCACCACCGGTATTCACCACTTGGGGTTCGTCGTCGAGGACGTCGCGACAGCCTCGGCGGAGCTGGCTCGCCGGGGTGCGCCGGTATGGATGATCGGCGGTGATGGCAGCACCGCACCGGGGGCCTGCTATCACCGCGATCCGCTGGGCCAGATCATCGAGTTGCTCGATCGGGCGACGGCCTCGCGGCTGGCCGCTCGCCGCGGTGGCTTCGGCTGGCGCTGTCCTGCTCACGAGTGAGTCGCGGCCGCAACATTCAAGCGGCCGAACTCATTTGGGAGTTCTTTCCGGCCAACCGAGGCCGTTCCCGACGCTGCTGCGGTCGCCAAGAACAGCACGGAGCCGGAACCCGCGCCACGCGGGTTCCGGCTCCGGTGTGTGCGGTGCAGGCGACCTGTCGGCTACCGGATCAGCTATTGGCGGCCCGTGTTTCCGCCTCCGCGGGAATCCGGAGTTCTCCGCAGGTCGCCGCCGCTGCGATGGCATCGCGCAGCCGGCCGCAGCCCGGTAGCGACGGGCCATTGCCCACCGCGTCCCGGAGCTCGGGGCAGCGGGCGGCCGCGGCGGCGTTCCACTGCACGCTGGTCTGCTGCCAGCTGGCCTTGCGAACGAGCACGCCTGCGCCGCAGTGCTCGCACCGCACCGGCGCCATCGGCACCTCGTTCAGCCGTTCGTCGATGCGCGGCGGCATCAGGCCGAAGCCTCGGCGGAGCCGGTCTGGGCGGCCAGATCGGCGCGCGCGGCGAGATTGGCGCGGATCTCGGCCTGCCATGCCTCTACCGGGCGGGTGGTGTCCAGTTCGAACTCGAAGCGGTCCACCATTTCCGGGGTCACATCGGCGACGTCGACGTAGAACTGCTCATACCAGCGGCGCAGCTGGTAGACCGGGCCGTCCTCCTCGCACAGCAGTGGATTGTCGATGCGGGCCTTGTTCTTCCAGATCACCACGTCCTGCTCGAACCCGACCTTCACCCAGTCGCCCAGGGCGATCGCCGTCGCCATCGCCTGCTCCTCGGGCAGGTTCTGCGACTTCTTGACGATGATGCCGTACTGCAGCACGAACGAGTTCGCATCGATCGGGTAGTGGCAGTTGAGCAGCACCGTGTGATGATCGCCCTGCTCATAGTGGTATGTCAGGTCGTCGATCATGAAGGACGGCCCGTAGTACGACGCGACCGACGAAGTTCCCAGCAGTTTGGGAGCGCCTTCGGGGCCGGGCAGGTCCTCGCGCGCCCCGCTCTTGAAGTACTGCGTGGCGATATGGCCTTCGAACACGTTTTTGAAATAGGTCGGCAGCGAACCGTGGATGTAGAAGAAGTGCGCCATGTCCACGACGTTGTCGATGATCTCGCGGCAGTTGGTGTTCACGACGGTGCGGTACCAGTGCCAGTCGGTCCACTCGTCGCTGGTCGCGCCGTCGATCCGGGGAATGGCGACGTCCGGGTCGGGCTTCTTGCCCTCCGGGTCGTTCCACACGAACAGCATTCCGTCTTGCTCGAGCGCATGCCAGGTGCGCGTCCGGGCCAGCGGCGGCACCCGGCGGCCGTAGGGGATCTCCTTGCAGCGACCGTCACCACCCCAGCGCCAGTCGTGGAAGGGGCAGGCGACGGCGTCGCCTTTGACGGTGCCCTGGCTGAGGTCGCCGCCCATGTGCCTGCAGTAGGCGTCGAGAACGTTGAGCGTGCCGTTCTCGCCGCGGAACACCACGAGTTTGGTGCCGAAAGCCTCGATGGCGTGCGGTTTGCCGTCGGCGAAATCGCGGATCAGTCCGAGGCAGTGCCAGCCGCGCGCGAAACGCGTCGGAGCCGCTGCTGCTTCGATACTGCGGACTTCCTGCGATTCCTGCTGAACCGGATTCATGTCCACCCTCCTGGGATGAGAGAACGCAAGCGAGCTTGTTGGGCCGCAATGCACGGCTGCTTGCGCTGCGAACTCGTTCTAGCAGTCGCGGTGTGGCCTCTCGGCAAGTGATTTCACTCACTGGGACGGGTGCGGCACGGCCGGTTGTCCACTGGGCGGACGACCGGCGCCGGAGTCGGCGCACTGCGGCCCAGAATCGCCGTGGACCGTCGGCGAAGGAAGGACAGAATGAACGAGATCGCACCGATATCGCTGGACCTGAGCGACAAGGTCGTGCTCGTCACCGGAGCGGCACGTGGGCAAGGCGCGGAACACGCGCGCCGACTCTCCGCGCTGGGGGCGCGGCTGGTCCTCGGCGACCTCGACCGCGCCGAGGTCGGCGCGGTCGCCGCGGGGCTGCCGGGCTCGACGCTGGCCGTCGAACTCGACGTCCGGCGCGCCGACGCCTGGCGCACGGTCGTAGCAGAAACGTGGGAGGAGTTCGGACGGCTCGATGTCTTGGTCAACAACGCGGGCGTGGCGCCACGGGCACCGTTGCGCGAACTCACCGAGGCCGAACTGCGGTTCGTCCTCGATGTCGATCTGATCGGCGCGGTCCTCGGCATGCAGGCTGTCCTTCCCCTGATGCGCCAGCGTGGCGGGTCGATCATCAACATCGCCTCGACGGCTGGGATGACCGGCTACGAGGGCGGTCTGGCCTACGCGGCGGCCAAGTGGGGACTGCGTGGTGCCACGCGGTCGGCTGCGAAGGAATTGGGCGCGTTGGGGATTCGGGTCAACGCCATCTGCCCAGGCGCTATCGACACGGCGATGGTGTCGGACGCGACGCGAGCGGGAGGCGGCGCGGTGGCAAACCTGCCCATCGCTCGGGTCGGCCGCCCCGACGAGGTGTCGGCGCTGGTCGCCTTCTTGGCGTCGGACGCGAGCAGCTACTGCACCGGTCAGGACTTCGTGGTCGACGGCGGGCAGTTGGCGTGAGGCGGCGCTGCGGCGATTCGCGTGCGTGCTGACCACACGGTGGGACAACGCCCCCGGACCCGGACCGCCAGTTCTTTGCGAGGATGTCTCGGTGAGCGGACACACTGCCGTACCTTGCCGATCGAGTACCGCAGGATCTGGCCCATGGTGATCGAACTACCCACCGCCCCGCAGATCCGCGCAATCCCGGCTGCGCTGACCGCCACTGTCACCGAGGCGGAGACCGACGGCAACGGCCACATGAACGTGCTGCATTATCTGAACAGAAACTCCCAGGCGGCTGACGTTCTGGTGCGTGAAGCGGGTGTAGACGAGAGCTATCGGCAGGATCGGCGCCTCGGGCTGTTCACGGCCGAACACCACTTGGCCTACTACAGTGAACTGCGCGAGGGCGACTCCTTCTCGGTACACGTGCGGGTGCTGGATCGCAGTGACAAGGCCGTGCACATGATGACCTTCCTCCTCGACCGGGAGCGGGACCGCTTGTCCAACACCCTCGAGATCCTGCTCGTCCATGTCGACCTCGAGCAGCGACGAGCGACGCCGTTGCCGCGCGACATCGCCGCCGCCTTCGACGGTTTCCTCGCGCAGTCGGCCGCACTCGGCTGGGATGCGCCGACCTGTGGCGCGATGCGCATCCGTCGCTGACGGCGGACAGTCGGCCGAGAGGGCGGGTCAGCGCGAGGGAGTGACGGCGTCGATTCCGGTCAGCAGTATTCGCATACCGCGCGAGAGAAGCCGTTCCACCTCCTCGAAATCGCCGGAGTGGCTGGTGTCCACCCAGTGGATGTAGGCCTGGCGCATGGTCTGCATCACCAGTTGGGCGGGCAACGCTCGTAGGAAGGGATCGTTGCCGAGGTCGAAATGGCGCGCGAGGAAATCGGTGATCTCTCCGCACAACCCTTCTCCCCACTCCAGCCAGCGCAACCGGTAGGGCGGCGTGTTGATCATCAGGTCCATGAACTTGCGGTCGAACTCGAGCACCTGCCGCTGATGGACCTCGGTCGTGAAAGCGTGCGTGAGCACCTGCACGGGATCGGCGTCGTCGGGAGCCGTACGTAAGAGTTCGATGATGAGCTGTTCGCTCTGTCGGAACAACGGTGAGAGCACGTCCTCCTTCACCGGGAAATGGCGGTGGAAGGTCCGCGGCGAAATACCGACGATCGCGCAGATGGTCTCCACCGTAGGTGAGGTGCTGCCCTCGGAGATGAACAGGTCTCGCGCAGTGAGGGCGATGGCCAGACGCAATTCCTCCGCCCGGCGTTCGGTGAGGGTGGGACGAGCTGACTTTTCCACCGGGCCTCCTTTCCGCCGCGCCGACCTTCGGCGCCGTGTTCGCCGACGAAACCGACGCGTCTCCGAGTAATAGCGTCAGAATATGACGTTCTGTCACTCAGTGCCGCATCGGCGGGTTGCGGGCTCGCTTCCGGTCGAGAAGGGTAGGCCGCGCCGATCGGATCGAGGGAATCAACGGCCGGTGACAGAATGGCAACCGGCGCTGTGCCCTCTCCGTTGTATCAAGCGCAGAAATGCTGCAAGGCTTGCTATTTCATTGACCGGAACCGTCGGCCGCCACTGGGGAGGCGGGGAGCCCGGCGGAGGCGGTGACGGTTTGGCGAAGGTCCTCGCCTTTGGTCTCACGAACTCGCCAGATACACAGAATGGTCGCGACGCCGCAGCCCATGGCCAGCAAGACCAGGGGCGTGCTGGTCGTTCGGGAAGCGAGCAGGGCACTGGCGACGAGGGGAGTGAAGCCACCACCGAGCAACGCCGCGAATTGATAGCCCATCGTCGCGCCGGTGTAGCGGATCGAAGTGCCGAACATCTCCGAGAGCAGGGCGCCCAACGGCGCGAACATGGCGGACTGGAGAAGCTGCCCCAGCACCATGGCGGTGAACAGCAGCGGCACCGACCCGGAATCCACCAGTGCGTAGACCGGCCAAGCGAGCAGCACGATGCCGATGCCGCCGCCGAGGACGACCGGCCTGCGCCCGACGCGGTCGGACAACGCCGAGAACAGGGGAATCGCGACGAGCGCGGTGCTCGAGACGAACAGCAGGCCGGTCACGGCGCTGGAGCGGGCGTAGCCGATGGAGGTGGCGTAGCTGAGCATGTAGGTGCTGAGCAGGGCGGTGAGTGCGAAGGGGCCGATCCCGATCCCGCACGCCAGCAGGAGGGTCACCGGCTGGCGGAGCGCGGCCACGAAGGGGATCGAGGGTGCGGGCGTCTGGCTGCCGGTCTGTGCGCGAAACACCGGGCTCTCGGTGACGCCTATTCGCAGATACAGTCCCGCCGCGAGCAGTGCGATGCTGGCAAGGAAGGGTATGCGCCAGCCCCACGAGAGCAAGTCCTCCGCAGGCAGCAGTGCCACCGTGGCGACGACACCGGTGGACAGCAGCGACCCGATCGGTGACCCCATCTGCATGATCCCGTTCCAGAAGCCGCGCCGATGCGGTTCGGCGTGCTCGGTGACCATCAGCGTCGCGCCGCCCCATTCGCCGCCGAGGGCCACCCCTTGCACAACACGCAGCAGCACCAGCAACAGCGGCGCCACGATGCCGGCGGTGTGGTAGGTCGGCAGCGCGCCGATCAGGAAACTCGACGCTCCCATCAGCCCCATTGTCAAGACGAGCATGGATTTGCGGCCGATTCGGTCACCGAAGTGGCCGAAGAGGACGCCGCCGATCGGTCTGGCCACGTACCCTGCGGCGAGCGTGCCGAACGCCGCGATGGTTCCCAGCGCCGGATTCGAGGCCGGGAAGAAGACCTTGTTGAACACAAGGGCGGTCATGGTGCTGTAGAGCAGGAAGTCGTAATACTCGATCGCGGTGCCGAGCAAGCTCGAAACGGCGATCCTGCGCAGCAGTGTGGGGTCGGGCCGCGGATCGGATTCCGGCGTGGCTGCCGAACTCATAGGAGCCTCCGTTCCCTCGGAGAGGACGATGGCTCATCGTGACCGCGGGACGCGGTGCCGGATATGCCGTTTTCTGTTCAGCGGGATTCCGTCGCCCCATCGCCGCATCCGGCGGTTGGCTCAGGCCGCGGCCACCGGATGCAGCGCCTCGATGAGCGGTGTGATCGTGTCGAAGTCGGTGGCGCCGAAATCGACGTAGTTCAAACCCAATTCATCGCGCCTGGTGTTCAGCTGCTCCAGACACTGATCGACTGTGCCGACCAGCAGCCCGGTCGAACGGCGTCCGATCGCCGGATCGACGTTGTAGCGTTCGCATACCCGTCGCAGCGCCGCGTCGGTGTCGGCAGGACGGTCCACCACCTGACAGGTCCAGGTGATCGACAGGTAGTCCAGGGTCCCGGGATCGCGTCCGGCGCGCTCGGCCCCGGCCCTCGCCCACGCGATCTTGCGCGCCATGGCTCGGGGCAGCATGTCCTCTATCACCGCCGCGTCGTAAGCGGTGCCGCGCTTGAGATTCGAGTGCACACCGACGATGTCGGCACATCGTCCGGCCAGGGTGAGCATGCGCCGGCCACCGCCGCCGATCACCAGCGGGGGATGGGGCCGCTGGATCGTCTGTGGTGTGCCCACCAGTCCGTTCACGGTGTAATGCAGACCGCGGTGTTCTACGGGTTCGCCGCCGAACAGGGCGGTGATCACCTCGACGGCCTCCTCCAGCCGATCCACCCGCTGCGGCGCCGGATCGAAAGGTATTCCCGCGGCGTGGTATTCCTCCGCCAGGTAGCCCGCACCGAGGCCGAGGTCGAACCGGCCCCCTGAGATCAGGTCGAGCGTCGCCGCGGACTTGTGGGTGATCACCGGGTGCCGGTAGTCGTTGGCCAATACCAGGGCCATGATTCGAATGCGTCGGGTGGCCGAGGCGATGGCCGCCAGCGCCGGAATCGGATCTTGGCGGCCGGTCAGGAAGTGATCCGACACGGTGATGGCGGTCAAGCCGCTGTTGTCCATCCTGTGCAGCCGCCGCTGCCACTTGGGGAGGTCGGGCTCGACCGGCGGCGCATAGACAGCTGTCTTGAACGGGCGGACGACAGGCAGGCTCATTGCACGAGCTCGTAACGGACCGGAACCACTTCGGGGCCGGCGATGACTCCTCCGGCGGCCAGTTCGACCTCGCCGTCGATGCTGACGTTGCGCCATCGCTTGGTCAGGACCTTGAGACCTTCTTCCATCTCCGCCTTGGCGACGGCGTGGCCGAGGCAATAGTGGCCGCCGTAGCCGAAGCCGATGTCGAACAGCGGGGCGGGCCGCGTCGGATCGAACCGGTCGGGATCAGGGAAAGCCACCGGGTCGCGACCGGCGCCGCTGATGTTCAGCGTGACCGTCTGTCCGGGTTCGAAGTCGATGCCCTCCAGAGTCAGTGGCTGTTCGACCACCTTGACCTGGCGCGGGGTGGCTGGATGCAACCGCATCGATTCGTTGATCGCCGCCGGGATCAGCCGGGGATTCGCCCCGAGTGCTTCCCACTGACCGGCCTGCGCGATCGCCCGCACCGCCGAGGCTAGCTGGTAGCGGGTCGTGTCGTGACCCGCGAGCAGGACGCCCGCGACATGCCAGACGATCTCGACGTCGGAGATGTCGGCCTCTTGCGCGTCCTTTGCTTCGATGAGATCGCTGATGAAATCCTCACGGGGGTTGCGTCGCCGTTGTTCGACGAGGTGGGCGCTGTAGTCGTGCACGGCCTGCAGCGCCTCTTCGAGCACCGGCACGCCGGGCCAGATCGGTTCCTGGCCGAGCAACCGCAATTTGACGGTGGCGTCGGCGAACGCGTCCACCTCGTCGAACGGAATCCCGATGAACCCGGCTACCACGCCGATGGCCAGGTGGTGGCTGTAGTCGGTGACGAAGTTGATGTGGTCGCGCCCGGCGAGCCGGTCCACCAGCCGTTCGGCCAGCTCGCTCATGGACTGCCTGGCCTGAGCGATGCGCGTGGGACGGAAACCTTTCAGCAGGATCGGGCGCAGCCGATCGTGGTTCGCCGTCCAGGTCAGGTTGAGGTTGCCGTCGACGAGGTAGTCGATGATCGGGCCGCCGGTCAGGCCCTTGTCCAAGAAGAACTGCGGGTTGCGCGGGCCGATCCGGTCGTCGCGGTAGAGCGCGCGGACGGTGTCGTAGGCGAAGAACTCCGCCCCGGTGCGGCCCTCGGCGACCCGCCAGCGGGCGGCGTCACCCCCGACGAAACGGTTGGGGTCGTCGAGGAATTGGGGTGTGTGGGTGTCGAGGTAGGGGAGGTCGTGCGGTGCTCGAGCGGTGGTCACGGCGTCGTCTCCTGCTGTCGGTTCACCGGTCGGCGATGGCCGGTGCGTAGCGGCCGGCGAAGTCGTGGATGGTGGCCACCACGTGGTCGAGTTCCTCGGTGCTCATGCCGTGGCTCATGCCCAGCGACATGCCGCGCTCGAACACTTCGTCGGCGTTGGGCAGACCGCCGGCCGGGACGCGATACTCGACTCCACGCATCATCGGGTGTCGAGTGACGTTGCCGCTCCACACGGTTCGTGTATCGATGCCCGCATCCTCGAGGTGCGACTGCAGATCGGCGCGGGCGAAACCGGCGTCCTCGCGGATGGTGACCGGGTAGCACAGCCACGCGGTATGGAAGTCCGGGTTCTGACGCGGCAGTCGGAACAGAGTGGGGTAGCTGCCGAACGCGCCGTTGAACGCGTCGAAGATCTCCGCGCGGCGCTGGTAGTTCTTGTCGAGCTTGGACAGTTGCACCAGGCCGAAGGCCGCGCCCAGCTCCGAGGGCTCGAAGTTCCACGGCAGCACGTCGAAGATGAAGTCGTTGTCGTAGGCGACGCCGTCGAGGTACTCGCGGAACACCCGGCCGGTTCCGCCGGAGCCGAACAGGTGTGGTTCCGAGCGGCGACCCCAGCGGCGCAGCATCAGCCCTTTGTCGCGCAGCTTCTCGTCATCGAGGCAAACCATGCCGCCGTTGCCCGCGCAGGTGATGATGTGGGACATGGCGAAACTGGTCACCGTGATGTCGGACCGGCTGCCGGTTTTCGTGCCCCGCAGGGTCGTTCCGATGCAGTCGCAGGAGTCCTCGATCACCTTCAGCCCGTGCTTGTCGGCGACAGCGCGGATGGCGTCCCAGTCCGGGGCATTGCCCGCCAGGTTCGGCAACAGGATGGCCTTGGTCTTATCGGTGATCAGTTCTTCGATGGCGGCAGGGTCTGCGTTGTAGGTGTTGGGCTCCACATCGACGAAAACAGGTATCCACCCGCCGCGAACGATGGGAGAGACGTCCGTGGAAAACGTCAGCGGTGAGGTGATGACCTCCGACCCCTTCGGCAAGTCGAGCAGTTCGAGGGCCAGGTAGAGCGCCGAGGAGCCCGAGTTGCACATCAGCCCGAGCTTCTTGCCGTAGAGCTCGGCGGTCCGCCGTTCCATCTCGGCGACGTTCTTTCCGATCTTGAGCGCGTAGGGGCCGCCGCGCAGCACCTCCAGGCAGGCGTTGATCTCGGCGTCGTCGTGGACGCTGCGCGCGTAGATGACCCTGGTCACGGTGGTTCTCCTAGTGGTGCGGAAGGGAAGCGGACGGTCGATCGGTCTGTCACCTCTCGGTCGGCGGCCGAGTCGCCGGGTCCGGTGCTTCGGCTATCCGAAGGCGGGAGGTCCCGTGGCGGGCAGTGGGATCGACGCGGCCAGTCTGGCGGCTCCGCATCAGTGTCGGGTCGGCGTCTTCCACTGACTGGACATCGCGGCGAGTCCGGAATCACCGCGGTGACCGCGCCGCGTTCCGCTTGTGAGCTGCTTTACAGAAAAGCGATAGTGTGCTTACACTCACACCTGTCATATTCTGACAAGTAGGCAGAATATGACTTGATCGGCGGGAGGTTTCCATGGCAATGGCGCAGATCGACGAGGCACCCACGGCGATGATCGATCGGGTGGCATCGCTGCTCGAATCCTTTGTGGGCCAGCAGCCTCTGACTCTTGCCGAGATAGCGCGTCGCTCGCACCTGCCCAGATCATCGGCCCACCGCATCCTGCAACGCCTCGTCGAACTGGGGTGGGTTGAGCGCAACGAGTTCAAATATGCCCTCGGCTTCCGCATGTTCGAACTCGGTGCCCAGTTCACCCGGCAGCGCAGCGTGCACCGCGCCGCCCTGCCGGTGATGACCGAACTGCATCGCCGCACCGGGATGACCGCTCATCTCAGCATGCTGACCGGCACGGAGATACTGCACCTGGAGCGGGTCGGGCTGTGGCCCGGCAACTTCGCGGAATGGAGCGTCGGCGCCCGCCAGCCTGTGGTGCGCACCGCCGCTGGGCGCGCCCTGCTGGCGGCGATGCCGCGAGAGGATTGGCCGCGACTGGACTTCGGCGAGCCGGTCACCGTGTACAGCGTGCGCTCCGCCGTGCAGCTCGGCCGAGAGATCGAGCGGGTGCACGACCGCGGGGGCGTGGCGGTCGACGCGCAGGGGTGCGCGCTCGGGGTCACCGTGGTCGCGGCCCCGATCGGACTCGAGAGCGAGGGCGGTCGATTCGCGTTGTCGCTGTGTGGCCCGACCGGGAGCATGCGCGTCGAATCCGCTGTTGCCGACGTCCGCAGTGCGGCCGCCAACGTCTGGCGAGCCGCGGTCGGAGCGCCATCCCCGCGGCCCCGTCAGGCTGTGGTCGATCGGTCGAGCTATCGGACTGCTCACCTCGGTCCGGTCGCCGTCGCGGCTCGATCTCCCCTCGGGGAACTATCGTCCGGTGGCGCATTCCGAGAGTGCTGAGCCAGTCGCCGCGGTGGCCCACAGGGCACTGGGGTGTCGCCGACCATGCGGTTCGAAGCCGTGCCTGCGTCGAGACCGATCCATGCTCGGCGGGCAGATCGTCACCGGTGCTGCTGTACCGCGTAAGCGAGATAGATCGTTTCGCCGATCAACGCAGGCTTCTCGCGGCCGCGCACGTCGACGCGTATCGCGACCCGGTACTGTGCTCCGCCGTCGTCACGGAGTGCCGTGCCGGTCACCCGGGCGGACAAGCGGATCTCGGCGCCAATAGGTACCGGGCCGGTGAACCGGAGCCGGTCGATACCGTAGTTGGTGCCGCGCTGTTTGTCCTCGATGGTCAGCAGCTTGCTGAGCAGGCTGGGCACGAGTGACAGGGTGAGATAGCCGTGGGCGATCGTCGTCCCGAACGGGCCGGACGCGGCCCGATCCTGGTCCACATGGATCCACTGGTGGTCATCAGTGGCGTCGGCGAACAGGTCCACGCGGGTCTGATCGATGGTGACCCAATCGGTGACGCCGAGGTCGAACTCGCCCGCGGTCGCCAGTTGTGCCACGGTGATGGTCACTGGGGTCATGTCCGTCCCTTCCGCACGTCCGGCGGCGGTGCGTCACCGATCCGCCCGGCAGCCGCTCGCCAGTCTCACACACGGTGTTCGCTTGCCCCGTTCTCATCCCGGTGAGTTGAACGGCCCTGTCGATCGCTCGGTGAAGTAAGCGGTTCGTACCGCTGAATGGGATGGAGCGGCGACACGGTGCGACCTTGTGCGACGGTCTATTCCGCCCGCGATTGCCGTGTCGATCGCGGGGGTCGGGACCGTGCCTCATAGCCGGGGCGGCGGTGACAGTGCCGTCACCGCCTCGCAGGTGGGGGCAGCGTGACTGTACGCAACGGCGCTTACGGAATCGCGGCGTGGGCTGGTCCGGCGAGCGCCCGTTCGGCTGCCGCCGAGTCGTCTTGCGGATGAGGAGGACGACTCGGCGGCAGGCGCTCGGGATAATCCGGCCTGTCGATACGGCAATCCCGCGTCGCGGCGACTGGCGGCATCGCCGACGGTAGGCGCGTCCCCGCAGCAAGCCGGAGCGTTGCGGCTCGCAGCGTCTCGGCTGGGAAACTGGTGGACGGCGAGAGGAAACTGGTGTACGGCAAGACGACGACTTGGACGCCGCGTACTTCGATTCCCGCGGTCGCTTCGGTGAATTCTCTGTCTCCCTGAAAGTTCGGCGACGACGAGCAACCTCGGGTGGGTGTCGGTGACCGGGCTGCTGACGCTGGAGCCCGGGGTGTGCGAGCGACCCGTCTGTCTCGCTGAGCGGAAGGGGACGGTTCGGTCGAAGCCAGCCTGGCTAGCATCGCGCTCGAGGCGTGGTGCGGGCTGATCAGCTGCGGAGCCGGATGTCACGGTCTCCACGGCAGCGCCGATCTGGCGGACCCGATTATCGCGCAGAACCATCACAGCTATGGCTTCACAGGAGGTGACGTGCCATGACAGCGGGGAAGTGCCATCCGAGCGAAGGTGATGTGCAGGTGCGCATATGGCTGGCCGGGGAGGTCTTCGACTTCGTGGCGACGGCGTCGGCGGCTCGCAGCCTGTTCTGTGACAGCAGGCGGAAAGACTGGTGCGCGATGGAGTTGATCCACACGACCGCCGAAGACCTCCGACTGCTGCCGCGTCTACCCTGTGAACGACTGTTCGCCCCGGTTTGAGCCTTGAAGCGAAGTCGGCGATCTCGAACCGGTTCGACTATCGACCGACCCGTCAGAACAGCGCGCTGCGGAACGCAGCGTGATCCGGGCGACGAACCCGCATGTCCGCAACGCACGCCGCGCGAGCGTAAACCCGACCCGTGTGTAATCGGGTATGACCATCAACGAGTGACATGCCGTTGTAGCGGTTATCTCCGTCGACGGCGATAGGCGGGGCTGAGGAAATGAGCGGAGGCGCCCGCGATGAAGTCCGGTGTGAGGCGGACCGGACCATGTGCGCCACCTCGACACATCCGGACAGCAGTCTGCTGTCAAGGAAATACACGCCGTCTTCGGCCGACCACTTCGCCATCATCGACCAGCGGCCCGTACAAAGCGTTCAGCCGGGCTGACCTCTCGTTCGCCGTGCAATAGCCGCACACACGCTGTCAGTGCTGCGAGATGGTCACCGACTTCATCCCTTTTCGGGGCTGGGGAAATGGCGGGTGCGGATATCGGCGAGCGCAGCCAGTTGCTCGCAGTAGTGATCGGCTGACGTCGCGTTCAGTCCGACGCTGACGATGGTGGCTCCAGCCCGCGCTGCCCGCTCGAGTTGCTGCCTTGCCATGACGGGGTCTTGGAGCGGATCCAGATGCCCGGTGGACAACACCACCTCGAAGCCTTCCGGCAGTTGTCGTCGACTCAACAGGGCGCGCAGTTCATCGAACGCGAGGCCGAAGGGAACCCAGCCGTCGCCCAGCTCGCAGGCTCGGCGCAGCGATCGTGCCGAGCGCCCACCGATCCACAGAGGAACCTTCGGCTGGACCGCGTGCGGATCGACGATCATCTCAGCGAACCTGTAATACCGTCCGCTGTAGGACGGTTGCCGCCCGGAGAGAGCGGAGCGTAGGGCCAGCAGCGCATCGTCGGCGCGGAGACCGCGGTCGTCGAACGGCACATCGAGCAGTTCGAATTCCTCACGAAGGGATCCGACACCCAGGCCGAGAATCAATCGACCGGCACTGATGGCATCGAGAGTCCCATAACGCTTGGCGATCTCCAGCGGATGGTGATAGCCGAGAACCAGAACTTGTGTGGCCAGACGGATTCGGTCGGTCCGTGCTGCCAGATACCCCAGCGTCGACAACGGGTCCCAGTAGGTTCCGCCGCGCGCCTCCGCCAGCGGAGCGGGCACAGCGACGTGTTCGCTGCAGGTCAAGTGATGGAACTCGAGACGATCCGCCGCGGCGGCTATCTGGGCGATTTCCTCGATTCCCGCGCTCGCCTCCCACGGACTGTGGGATCCGGGGAAACGTGTCACCACGGGGGTGTTGATTCCGATTCGCATCGATCCGTCATCGCTCCTGTCGACCGGCGTGTCCCCGCGGTCGCCGCCTGTCTACGGCGTGGTGGTCCGGGTGGCGACGCGGTCTTTCGAATATGCCTCCGACGATCTTGCGTGACTCGAGACTGAAGTTCGTCCCACCGTCCCACTGGGTTGACCATCGACTTCCATTGGCGGTGGAGTTCGGGTGAGCAGATTTCGCGGAGGAGAAGGTGCGACCCACCTTCCCACCCCTGCCGTGCCGTCAAGGGGATTGGGCATTCCATACCCCGGGCAGGTGCTTCGATAGCAGGCGCTGTTCGAGTGGTCCGCTTGCTCCCGCTGAACGGGAAGGCGATACCCGGCACTTCAGGACACTCTTTATCTTCCGTTGTGCCAGCTGCTGGCGATCGAGATCACGAAGGGCCCGCACGGTCCGTCGTTGATGCCGGTGCGAGCGCTGGTGCAGTCATTTCCGCGGTGCCGCGGGTCCGCTGGTTCGACTGCCGAATCCCGACCGAGCAAGAACCGGATGTGCGGCTCGGGAACTCTGGCGAAGCTCCGGGACCCCTCTCGTCTCAGGAGGACAGTCGTGTCCGATCCCTCATCCCGGTTGGCCTCCGGGCTTTCCGGTGGCGAAACAGCCTTCAAATCGACGGCACTGATCGTCACGGCACTGGTCCTCGCCGAATCCGTCAGCGCCTTCGAAGCCGGCATGATCTTCATCGCGCTGCCGCGGCTCGGTGAGATCTTCGCGGCCCCCGCTTCCACCACCGGGTGGGCGGTCACGGCCTACATGCTCGTGGCGGCGACGACGGCCCTGGTGGGAGGCCGTCTCGGGGATATATACGGCCGCAAGAAGATCCTCATCATCGTCATGCTTGTATCGACGCTCGGCTCGCTCATCAGCGTACTCGGTGACTCGATGGCTGCGATCATCGCCGGTCGGGGCGTGCAGGGCGCCGCGGGCGCGATCCTGCCGCTGTGCTACGGCCTGGCTCGCGAGGCGTTGCCCGCTCAGAAGCTCTCGATCGCAGTCGGATTCATCGGCGGTGCCGCTCTGCTGGCCGGTTCGGGTGGCTCCCTGATCGCCGGTGTGCTGCTCGATGTCGCCGACTGGCACATGATCTTCGTCTTCGCCGCGGTGCTCGCTGTCGTGGCTTCCGCTGTGGCCGCACTCGCGCTTCCCGGTTCGCCGAGGTCGGCGGATCCGCCTCGTTTCGACTATGTGGGCGCGGCCCTGATGACGCCCGGACTGACCGCGCTCTTGTACGGCATCACGCAAGGTCCGCGGTGGGGGTGGACAAGTCTCGAGGTGGTCGGGCTGATCGTCGCTGGATTCGGGATCCTGGCGGTGTGGACCATCTGGGAGCTGGGCCGGCGCGAACCCCTGGTCGACTTGCGTGTCCTGGCGAGCAGGCGAATGTCCCTCAACCTGATCGCGGTGTCGGTACTCGCCCTCGGTCCCGTCGGGGCGATACAGATCATCACCCCGATGATTCTGCAGTCGCCGACCTCGTTACCGGTCGGCCTGGGGATCTCGGCGACGGTCACGGGCCTGGTGGCCGGTATCGGAGCTCTGATCGGTTTCGTCGCTTCCCCGATCGCGGGGTCGGTGGCAGGCCGGTGGGGCGGACGAACGGCCTTCCTCATCGGGGCGGCCCTGTTCGCCGTCGCCAACCTCATGATCTTGGTGGGCCATAAGTCGCTGCCGCTCATGATGGGGGTTTTCGCCGTCGGGGCCCTCGCCACGGCGTTCGCTTACACCGGCTATCCGAAAATTGTGATCGAATCCGTCCCCGACGGCGTCACCAGCGTGACGACGGGCGTTCTGAGCACCGCCCGGCAGGCGTTCTCAGCCGTGGGCGTCGCCATCGTATCGGTCATGCTCTCCCTGTGGACCGTTCCAGAAGGGACCGCACCTGCGTTGCCGTCGTTCGACCTCGCGGTGGGTTGGTTCATCGGATGCTCGCTGATCGTGGCAGCCATCTGCCTGTTCATCGGCAGGCCGCAGCTGGCGACGAACGACGACACCGTGCCCGACGAGAAGGGTACGGCGGCGTATGCCGGATAGCCGACAGGGCCGTCCGCGCGACGGCCTCTGGCGACGCTGCGGCGATTCGTTGTCATTCAGCGGGATAGGTCGCCCGGCGCGAGGCCCCGCCGCCTACGCTACGAGCTCGACCGCTCCGCCCAGTCCTCGAACATTGGGCCGGTGAACGGCGATCATGGGTCGCTAGCTCGACCCGGCAAACGGCGGGTGCTGCCTCGGCGGCCGTGGGCGTGCGACGTGAACGACTTCCGGAAAGGACCGGATTCATGACCTCCCAACACATCGGTGACGGCGGCAACGCAGTCCTGCGCAGCTACGGTTGGCCGATCGTCGAAATCGACGGACGGGAGGCGCTGCTGACGACCGAGGGCATCTGCGGCGTCAGCGTTCCCAAGCCTCTCGGTGAACGAGTTCGGGAAAGACTTGCGATCGTCGACAGTTGCGGGCCCATCGTCGGGCATCATCGTCCCTTGCCTCGCTATGTCCTTCTGGCCGAGTCCGACAGTTTCATCGCGCCTGCGGAATTCGCTCGGCGGGGGGCCGCATTGTTGCCGACCTCGACTCCAATCCTGCTTCCGCCGGTACAGAGTCGGGATGGATCACCCTACTGGGTGATCGCCCCGAGCCCTACGAGACGGTGGCTACCGAATCTCTCGACCGTTCTCTGGGCGGTGCTGAACCAACCGGTTCGCTGCTGACCGCCGGATCGGACATGCGTCCGCCGGGCAGCGAGACTCCTACGTGCCAGCAGATCGACCGGCGTAGCCGGGCGTCGTCGTGCCCTGCCCCCAGGGTGGATGGACCAGGCTGAGCTTTCGGTGAACGTAGACAGCGATCGTCCGGCAGGCAGGCGCCGCCGGTACCCGGATGAGTCGTCTCCCGTTCGACCGGGACGTACGTGTGCTCAGGCACGTACAAGGATTCGAAGCTCTTTGCTCGGCAGCAGCCCCCGAACGCTGGGGGCGATTCCTCGACCGCTGGTGAAGAGAATCAATCCGTGTCACCTGGGGCAAGATTGGCACTACGCCTTGGCAGGTCCCGTCGGTGATCCCGCTGAATGTGAGACAGCGACGGCACGCGGGAGGCTCAACGGCCGGAATTGCGGTGTCGGTGATGCTGTCGCTGTGTCGGTCCTGGCCTGAACTCTTCGAGACTGTCATCGGTCGATGCGATTCATCGCGAGGTCCACGCTTGTCCACTCAATGGCATTCCGTAGTCCACACCGCCGGTGCGGGCCTGATCCTGTGACCATGACCGATCATCGGACCTTTTCCGTCGGCGGGACGCGGTGGTAGCGGCCGAGGCGTCGGTTGTGGGCATCAACCCGCAGCAGGAGGTAAGCGGATCGGGTGCCAGAATCGTCGCCGTCCTCGCCGCTTGCGGGATCTTGATGTCGTTGCAGCAAACCATGATTCTGCCGTTGCTGCCCGCGCTGCCCGCCCTGCTGCACACCACGGCAGGCACCGCGTCCTGGCTGGTGACCGCCACCCTGTTGAGCGGTGCCGTCGTCACTCCGCTGATCGGACGCCTCGCCGACATGTACGGCAAGAAACGCCTGATTCTGGTGACCTTGGCGGTCGTGGTGGCCGCGTCGCTACTCGGCGCCCTCAGTGACGCACTGGTCCCGCTCGTCATCGCGCGTGCTGCGCAGGGTTGTGGCTTGTCGCTGATCCCGGTGGCGGTGGCGACTATGCGCGACGTGCTGCCACCGCACCGCATTCCCGGTGCGGTGGCGACCATGAGCGCTTCGCTGGCAATCGGCGCAGCCGCAGGTCTGCCCCTATCCGGGTTGATCGTCACCTTCCTGGACTGGCATTGCATCTTCTGGGTGATGGTGCTCAGTGGCGCGTTACTGGCGACCGCGGTCGCGACAGTGATCCCCACGCCGCCACCGGCGCACCCCGTTCGCGGTGGTTTCGACTACTTCGGTGCGCTGCTACTCGCCGCCGCCCTCACCGCGCTGCTGCTGCCGTTGTCCAAGGGCAGTCAATGGGGATGGACCACAGCTAGGACCCTGCTGTTCGCCGGTACCGGCGTACTCCTGTTCGGGCTGTGGGTGCCGCTGCAGTTGCGAAGCACGAAACCGTTGGTGAACCTGCGCGTCACCACGCGTCCGCCAGTACTGCTCGTCAACGCGTGTGCGCTGTTGATCGGGTTCGCCCTGTTCAGCAACATCCTGCTCACCACCCAGATGCTTCAGCTGCCCGTCGCAACGGGCTTCGGAGCGGGGATGAGCGCGCTGCAGGCCGGGTGGTCGCTGATGCCGATAGCGCTTGTCGGCATCATCGTCGCACCGCTGGCCGGGCGCGCCATCGCACGCTTCGGCGCATCGTCGGTCCTGCTGGTGGCCGCGGCCGAACTAGCCCTGGCGTTCGCTGTCCGGGTGCCGTTCAGCAGCGAACCATGGCACTTGCTCGCCGGCGCCGTCGTGGTGGGCGCCGGCTTGTCCTTCACTATCGCCGCGATTCCCACATCGATCATGACGATGGCACCGATCACCGAATCGGCGTCGGCGACCACCATCGGCGCGCTACTGCAATCGGTGGGAACCTCGACCGCCAGCGCGACCATGGCAGCCACCGCAACTACCTGGAATGTCACCATCGACGGCCACACCTACCCGTCGCTCACAGCGTTCACCGCCATGTTCTGGATCTCGGCGGGCACCACGCTGACTGCCGCGGTCCTGGCGCTGGCGCTCGTGGTGGGTGGCCGGTTGACCGTCGGTGGCGTCAGCGCACCACCGACTGCTCGGTGACCCGTGGTGCTGGTCCCACTCACTGGGCATCAGGAAACCACACGCGTCCGGGGCGGATACATTCCGGCGCTGTACCGCGGGGTTTCGGCTGTCTCGCAGCCGCCTGGAACGATATGGGAGAGGCTCTCATGATCTCGGCATTTGCGATACCGCTCGATCAGCTGTCGCAGGGGCCCGTCACGTCCTACCGGTGCCGGGTCGAAGAGTCCTGGATCGATTTCAACGATCACATGAACGCCATGTACTACGGCATCGTCGTCTACCAGGGGCAGGAGAAGTTCAGCGAGTTCATCGGCATGGGCGCGGACTACACCGACCGGACTGGGCTGGGGAAGGTCATCGTCCAGTCGACACTCGGGTTCGAGCACGAGGTGCGCGGCGACGACGAACTCGAGGTCCGTTCGTGGCTATTGGGGGTCGATGACAAACGCTTCCACGTATTGCACGAGGTGTTCAGCGTCGGGAACGGGCGCCGGGTTGCCGTGGGGGAGCAACTGGATCTGCATTTCGACCTCGAGTCCCGGCGCAGCTGCCCGATGCCTGCCGAACAGCGGGATTATCTGACCCAGTTCTCCCGTATTCAGACCGCGGGCGGGCTGCCGGGGGGGATCGGCCGGATCATCCGCGGCCCGGGACACGCGCCCGAGGCGCATGGCAAGAACTGACACCTGCGAACAGGGCCGCACGATGTCATCGAAGCGCCGTCGGGAGCCGGGAGCCCCTCCCGACGAGCCGCGATGATCGACCCGGGAACCATGTCTGCCACCGGGGTACGGAGGCCGACTTCGTCAGCGCAGGAGTTCGCTCGGGGTTGGCGGGGCAGCCGACGTAACGACGTGGTGCGACGGTCCAGGGAAAGTGTCGCACTATCTCTCGGCGGCACCCGACCGGTCCACCGTCTCCTTACCGCGGATGCCCTCCGACAGCAGACGGTGGGCGAATTCCCTGCCATCGAGTATCCGGCTCGTCCGTCGCTGCACTCGCCACCCGTCGACGGTGCGGATCAGTAACCAGTGGTGGGCAGTGGCCCGGTGGACGCGGAACACGCCGCTGTCGTGGATCACCATCAGGGAGTGGCACACCGCGGTGGCGCGCTCCTCGGTCACAGTGATGTGGGCGGGGCCGAGAAAATGGGCGCATCCCCCGGCGATGAAACCCTGGTGCATTTCCGACCTGACCATCGCGGATATCTGGTCGTGCCCGGCCAGATATCCGCTGTCGACGTCGTACACACCGTCTTCTGTCCACAGCGCGGCCACCTCGTCCGCCGCACCGTCGTCGACGAGCGGGCCGTAGGAAGCGATCAACCGCCGGATCTCGTGTTCGTCTTCGAGGACGCGCAGTCGAGCTTCGAGTTCCGCCAGGCGGTGTTCCATGAGTCCTCCTCGGTCGGCGCCCCACTGCCATTCGAACGATCGCAGCGCAGCAGCACGTCGGTGGGCGTCGGCGTGACGCGGGACCGGAGTTCGTAGTCCGCTCCGGATCTGGCGAGTCTGCACCCTGGCGCTTCCACCGGAGCGGCGGCGTCCCGATCTCCGGAACACCGAGCTGGCTGCCCTCTCACCGTTTTGGGTGACCATTCAGCGGGAGCAGTCGGCGAGGACCCCCTACAACCTTGGCATTGTGACCGCTGTCATCGTCCACCGACCGATCGGAAGGCCGAATGTTCTCGGAGCGAGCGTTCTTCTCCTTTGTCGAACTCACTGATTCCACCATGTACCGGGCATACAACGAGTGGCATCAGCTCGACCATCGGCCGGAGAATCTGTTGCTCCCTGGAGTTGCGTGGGGAGACCGGTGGGCTCGTCCTGCCGAGTACGCCGCTCTGAGCGAACCTCCGTCGGGCGAGTTGGGTGACTTCGACTACGCAGCTATGTACTGGTTCCGTCCGCCATACGAGAAAAGCGTCGCGGCGTGGACCAAGCTGGGCGAGGACTCTTTTCAGTGGGGGCGAGGTCCGCTGCTTCCCGGTGTCCGGCGTCGCCTGCTCGGATTCTTCACGCCTGTCAAAGGTTACGCGGCGCCGCGAATTCGAGTCTCGCCGGACGCGCTTGTCTTCCGGCCGAACCGCGGACTGCACATGTCGGTCACCCATTTCGGCGACTCGCATACCGCCGATGTCCACGAGTTGTTCGGCTGGGAGGACCGCGTCGGTATTCCGGACTTGCTGGAATGCCCAGGGGTGGCCGGTGCGTGGACCTTCTCCCTGTTGGCCCTGCAAAAACATCCGACCCTCCCCGGCCTTCACGACGATCGCCGTGAATTCGGGCCCGGCTCGCTGCGCATCCGGCTTCTCTACCTGGACGCGGATCCGGCTGAAGCCGGCCGTGCTGTCGCCGATGCCGAGCGGGAGCTGGCAGCGAACGGCAGCGGATGCCCGGTGGTGGGCGAGACGCTGTTCCACGGGCCGCTGCGTTCGATCATTCCCTTTCAGGACTGGTGACCCACAGCACGAGGTGATGCAGCTGGCGACGACCGCTATCACCTAAAAGATCATTCGGATCGACTTCGAGGAGCAAACACATATGGATATCGAAAAATACGGTCCCTGGGCCGTTATCGCCGGAGGATCCGAGGGCGTCGGCGCCGCATTCGCCGAACAACTCGCGGAGCGAGGCATGAACCTGGTGCTGCTCGCCCGCAAGGAGGCACCTCTGCAGCAGACCGCCGAGAAATGTCGCGCGCATGGGGTTGAGGTGCGGATCCTGTCGGTGGATCTGCTCGCCGCGGACGCGCTCGAGCGCATCCGGCGGCTGACCGATGACCTCACCGTCGGTTTGTTCATCTACAACGCAGGCGCCAACACGTACGGCCACGAGTTCGTCACCGGTGACCTCGAGCGCTTCCAGGCCGTCATCGATCTGAACATCACCGTACAGCTGAAACTGCTGCAGCATTTCGGCGCTCCCATGCGCGAGCGACGCCGCGGCGGAATCATTCTGGTGGGGTCGCTCAGCGGCTTCTTGGGCTCGGCACAGATCAGCATCTACTCCGCTGTCAAATCGTTCTGCCGCACCTTCGCCGAAGGGCTGTGGCTCGAGATGCGCGATTACGACGTCGATGTCCTCGAACTGGTGCTGGGACTCACCCGCACCCCGGCGATGGCCCGGGCCGGTTTGAAGATGGACACTCCCGGGCTGCTGATTTCCGAACCCGCCGACGTCGCCACACAGGGCCTCGCGAACATCACCAACGGTCCCGTCGTAGTAGTGAAGGAGTTCGAGGCAGCCGTCGTCAAGAACAGCGGCCACAACCGCGCCGAGCTGCTGCTGGAAGCTCGGGAGGCTGCGAAGAAGCTGCTTCCGCCCCCGTCGCAGTGACGCGTGCGCGGCCGCTGCTCTCACCGATTAGGAAGGATGCCCATGAACGACAGTGATCGTCTCGCCGCGCTCGAACGCCGCCTGAGCCATGTCGAAGACCAGTTGGCGATCGGCCGTCTGCTCGCCTCCTACGGCCCCCTCGTCGACAGCGGGGACGCGGATGCGACCGCGGCGCTGTGGGCAGAGGACGGTGAATATGACGTTCCCGGACTGCACATGCGCTCACGGGAGGATATCCGATCGATGGTGCAGTCGCCCGCGCACCGCCGGCTCATCGAGGGCGGCAGCGCGCACTTCATCGGTCCGGCGCAGATCGAACTCGACGGCGACCGAGCGGTGGCCGTGTGCGAATCGATCCTCGTGCTCCGCGACCAGGATTCCTACCGCATCCTGCTCTCCGGAAGCCACCGCATCACCCTCGTGCGAGTCGACGGAGAATGGAAGATCAGGCATCGGATCACCCGGGAGTTGAACGGTGACGCGCGGGCACGGGAATTACTGCGCATCGGGGCCGTCACCGGCGATTGAGGACCCGTCGGACCGGACCGGAACTCGATCTTCTGCGCTGACCGGAGATCAGCGGTCGCACGCACTCGTCGGCCGGGCTGACGCCAAGTGCGTGCTATCCGGGCTGAACGCCACACTCAATACGTGTCCTTGTGGCCGGAGAGGGGTTCACCGGCTGGCCGGCCGGTGGCGGGATTTCTTAGCCGGGATAGTGCCGTCGGCGCTGGCGGAGGCCAAGCGGCTGCGGGGCGCGCCGAGACGGTGTCCTCCCCGGTGGATCAAGCCGCCGCAGCTGCGTCGGTATATTCACAGCTGAATGATCCTGACGCTCACCACGTCACGAGGTGAACCATCCGGGGGGACGATGATGGACCTACACCAGATCGTTATGAGCTCATGGGATTTCACCCTCTGCCGGACCGACGAGGGTGCCCATGTCATGAAGGTCGTCTTCAGCGAGGGCGAGCACAAGATGGATGTCGAACGCTATTTCGCAATCGACAGCCCCTTGAATCCGATCTACCCGATGGACGAGTCGAAGGCACTGTCAGCCAGAATCCGGGCAGAATACCCCGGCACTCACCTGCGGCAACTGAGCAGAGCTGATCTGTCGGCCATCCACACGGCGAAGACGCGCCCCGCACCCGAAGCGGTCCCCATCCGAGTGACCAGACCGACCTCAAAGGTCAACTCGCCATGCCGCTGACAGACATGCCCGTGAACGACGCCGGCGTCCCTGCCGACCTTCGCCCGGGCACAGATCGAGTGGTCATCCTCGACGACACTCCCACTCCCGCCCTGAACCTGCGGGTGCACCCAGTCGGTGATCCCGACCCGCGTACATAGATCACGAGATATTGTCAAGACCTGTGGATCGGTGAGTTCGCCCGAGCCTGAGGTCAGATTCCTGCGAGTGTGGGAACTTGGGCAGGTATTCCCCAGGTGACTATGCGTGGCAGCATTGCCTTGAATTTCGCTAGATCGGTGTCGGGTACCTCGAATCGAACAAGGAGGTGTGCGCCCAGACCGAGGATCTGGGCGTCCTCGGGATCGATCTCGATGACTGCGGTGGAGTCGTCGGTGAACTCGACCTTTTTCAACCCGCCGTAGACGGTCTGGCCCGACCCGACGGTGATGCAGTAGGTGTTGTCGAACAGTTCGGTTTCGTTCGGGTCGCCCTGCCACGGGTCGGGGTCCGAGCGGGTGCGTTGGAACATCACGGCGATCCCCGAGCCGTCGGCGCCTTCGGCGAACCCTGCGCCCAGGTAATCGTCGTATTCGTCGTCCTCGCAGCCCGCTGCTCTGGCTACCAGGTCCATGTGGTTCTCCTATTGGCTGTGGGCCGTTTCGAAGCGATTATGTCGGGCAGGCTCAGGCAACGTCGGTGACGGTGTTGTTTGGTTCGGCTGACGGCGGGGTGATGTCGACGGGACGTTCGAGCACCTTGCCTCTGTGGAACAGAGCGCCGGCGCGGACGAGGGCGACGAGTTCGGGGGCGTTGACCTTGCGCCAGCGGGCTTGTGCGGCCTCGATCAGCTTGTAGGCCACGGCAATTCCCGCCGTGCGCGCACCAGGGCCTTTGGTGACCTTGGTGCGAAGGCGGACCGTGGCGAAGGTCGATTCGATCGGGTTGGTGGTGCGCAGGTGGATCCAGTGCTCGGCCGGGTATTTGAAGAACTCGAGCAGCACGTCGAGATCGTCGACGATCTTCGCGACGGCTTTGGGATACTTTGGCCGTAGTCGAAGTCGAACGCTTTCACCGCGAGTTGGGCCTTGTCGATGTCTTCGGCCATGTAGATGTCCTTCAAGGCCGCGGTCGCGCCCGGGTGTGCCGTTTTCGGTAGCGCGGCAAGCACATTCGCTGGTTTATGGAACCAGCAACGCTGCTCGCGGGTGGCGGGGAACACCTCACGCAACGCTTTCCAGAATCCGAGTGCGCCGTCGCCGACGGCCAGAACCGGGGCGGTCATGCCGCGGCGGCGGCAGTCCCGCAGCAGATCGGCCCAGGATTCGGTGGACTCGCGGTAGCCGTCGGTGACCGCGACGAGTTCCTTGCGGCCGTCCGCGCGCACGCCGATCATCACCAGCAGGCACAGCTTTTCACCTCCGCGCCCGCCACCGCGGCAAAAGCTTCGCGCATGGCGGGTATCACCGCCAACACGGCCACGTCGGTCACCGTGATCTCTCCGTCCGGGCAGGCACGGTCCCGGTGACCGTGACCACCCCGGGCGGGACGAGCAACCCGCTGTCATTCTTCTACGTGGGGGCGCCGTTCAAGGCCGCTTTGTCTCCGGTTTTCGGTGTCACCGCGGGCGGTGACACGGTGACCATCACCGGGACCGGCCTGTCCACGGCCACCGCGGTGGCGTTCGGCGCCAACTCCGCGACCCCGACGGTGGTCAACGACGGCACGTTGACGGTGACCGTGCCCGCGGGCGCGGCGGCCGGTCCGGTGGGTGTCAGCGTCACCACCGCGGGCGGCGCAACTCGCCCGAAGCGACTGACTAAGGCTCTGGAGTCTTTCCGCTCCCCGCGACGATCGAGGTCGGGAGCCGTTCAGCGGGTTCGTGGCTTCAGCAGCCGCCGGCACCGGGGAACCGCCTGGGCCGTGACCGGGGTCCGGTCGCTGCCTGCGTCGGTGTGCGGTTCGGTGGCCTGCCGTTCGGCCAGGACTCGGTCTTGGTGGCGCGGGTGGATCCTTCGCCCAGGACCCGGGTCGCGATCGTCCACACGGCGGGCGTGTCCTTCAGGCGGTCTCGTCGAGCTCGGCGCAGGCCTGTTCTGGGCTATGTCGCGTCGGCAAGGTCCTCGCCGAACCCGAATCCGATACGCCGCATTTTTCGGTCTCGGCAACGCGATGGACAGGCTGGATGGTATAGAGTTACCGGTTGCTCGGCCGTCTCAAAGCGATCCTTGGTCATCCGGATCTTTGCCGCGACTTGAACGATCGCTCCGATCGCGGTGGGCGGTCAGTCGCCGTAATGATCGTGTGTCTCGAACTCGCCGAAGTCGTCCTGTAGCCAGCCCAGGTCGCGCCAGGTCCCCGTGCCGTCGAGAGGGCCCGCGTAAACGATCTCCAGGTAGCTGCCAGGCTGGTCGTCGAGCCGCAGGCGGCGGCCTCGGCTGTACAGGAACACCGACACGCTGATGTCCGGCTGTCCATCGATGTACTGCATACCGAGTACTCCCTCCCACGACACCTGGAGGGACGGACCGGACGGCTCAGGACCTCGGACGAGACAGGAGAACCCGTCCTCGGCCTCGCTCGCGTTGACTACGGTCACCTGCTCACCGAGGTGAGTGGCGAGGCTGGCGGCGAGGACGTCGATCGTCGACCTCCACCGGTTGAATAATGGGTTGTCCTCCAGGCCATTCTCGACCGTCATGGCCAATCGCTCCTTTCCCCGCGCTCCAGTCGGAATTCACTACTTCGTTGCCGTCAGCTGTGCGGATCTCGACATGTTGCGGGCTGTCCGCCCATCGTTTCGGGTGACCGGTCTCGGATTCGGGTCCCTCTTTTCGATCAAACGCCGGTCCTAGGTCATCCGCTCCTCGAGTTGACCATCGACGATGCTGACGTCGATGCGCAGCTGATCGGATCGGTAGGTGCCCACGTGGTGCCGAAGTAATCGAATCGTCAGGCCACGTAGTTCAGAGAACGACGAGGCCCCTGCGTGGAGGCGTGAGCAGCCTGGTGGTGGCGTGGCGAGATGATCCGGATCGACTCATCGGTCATCCGATCCGGCTGATCACAGTAACGGAAGTGTGTGAGTCCGCTGGTGGACGTGTCCAGCATGACCGTTGCGTTCCGGCGGGGCCCAGCCGCAGCGCTGTGCTGCGGGGGCGACACGCCGCGCGGCCGGAGACATGAATCGTGTAGGTCATGGATCGCAGCCGGCCGCGTCCGCGGCCGATACCCTCGTACTCGACCAGTTCGGTATGGATTTCCAGGTCGGGTCGGGCCCAGCCTGTCTGCGTTGTCACCAGGATGGCCTCGTGACTTCGGATCCGAGCGAGCACAGCTCGCGTGCGGCTGGCTGCCGGGGTGATGGGACGGTCGAGCACGACGACGGGCAGGCCGTCGAGCAGGACGGCGGCGACGTCGAGGGGGTCGTCACCGGGGTCGGCGATGTGGGCCAGGCGGGCAAGATTTCCGCCCATTTCCGCGACCGCGAGCAATCCGAGCCGTGGGGATCCGAGGACGGCGGTCCATTCTCCGGCGGCGGTGGCCGCGGCGAGCAACCCGAGTAGGGGGCCGAGGCGTCCGGTGCACGCAATCAGTGATCCGCGTGGTAGCCCACCGGCGGGTAGCGCGTCACCGAGTGCTCCGGGGATACGCGTTCAACAGGTCATCGAAGCAGCGTTGCGCTGCTACCGGCAGCTGTGCGAGACCCTCGCCCCACGGTTCGGAGACACTCTCGGTCATCGTGCGCTCATGCCCGTGCAGTTCTACGGCAACATCGGCTACCACCCCGACCGCAAGAAGGGCCCCTTCGACTACCCAGGCCCTCCCGAGCCCGGACTCAGCTGGATGCTCAAACCCACTGGCACGATCACCAGAGATGGCCGCCGCCGCGGCAGCGACAGCGTCTCGCTCACCCTCAATAACGACAACCGTGTAAGCGAAATCCGCGACGACCGCGACACTCTCTATCGCGGCTACGTCGACTACTTCAAGGCCCAGCCGGCCCTGGAACCGTTCAAACCCTCCTTCTCCTTGCAGGGCGGTCGCTTCGGCATCCTCGACCCGCGGCCCGCCACGAACTTCGCGCTGCGATGGCTGCGCGAAGACCTCAAGAAACTAGGCTGGCTCCCGCGCTGATCCCAAGCTTTCACGCCAAGCTCAAGCCGACGATCCTCGACCTTGGAAGCGTCCGCCGCTCAGGGTGGCGGACGCTTCCCGGGCGAACCCGGCCTTGGCTCACACCAACGTGTTTCGGCCTCGAGTGTGGGTGCCGTAGTGGATCTCGTACACATCGTTTTCAATGTGTACGGAGTCCTCCTTGATCTATTCGCGCCAGCGGTCGGGCCATTGGGTGGTCTGCTCCGACCACCGCAGCCCTTCGAGCGGCACGCCTGCGAGCTCGACTTTCCGCAGGTCTGCGCCGATGAAGTCGTTGAGCATCTGTTCGAGGAAGACCAGATAGCTGGCCAGCTCGGTCAGTGATTCGCTGACACGAGCGGCCCAGTTGATCGACAGCCCGGCCATCACTTCGGCGTCCTGGTCCCCGGATTGCGCGAGCATCCCCTGATGCATCGAGTCGAATGACGCTTCCACGTAGTCGGCAACCGCGTCCCTCCATCGATGCATGGAGCCGAAGTCGAAGACGACGCTGTTGAGGACCTCGACTATTTCGAGCCCGAAGCCCTCGTGCACCTTCCGCATGTCGATGCCGAGGACGGGAAAGGTGACGTTCCCCCGGACGTCGGTGGCGTCCGTGACAGGGATAATCGCGGTCCTGTCCTCCTCTACTAGCAATTCGAAGACGCCTGTGGCCCTGAGAAACGCGTTCTTGTCGTTACCTCCGACAGCGTCAATCAGTGCCTCCTTCTGCTTCTCCGAAAGGCCGTCATCGTTGCGAATTTCTTCAGCAGTCGCGACGCGCCACCATTTTGCAGCAGTTCGGCAGGCCAGCTCGACTGCTCACTCCGCGACAACATGGCAGGGTGTCGATGTCGGTAAACTGCGGGTTCGCCATGTCGTCGCGGCCCGGTCCGGACCCTGGTGCCTGGGCCTGATCGGCGAATCCCGTGATGGTTGGCGCGGCGCTAACCCGGAGGGGACGGTGAGACGTGCCCGAGCCGGAGTTGGCAGCCGATCACCGAGGTCGGAACTGTGGTGCGGATGTCGTGTTCTATCCACTTCAGAGGACCCACGGCGGTGGCGTAGATGCTCGACGCTCGCGCCATTTCCCCGCGTTCGCGATGCGCTTTTATTATCGCGGCGATACTGGTGATCAGTGCGCCGACCAAATTCGATTCGGTGGATGGATCGTGCACTTCCCTGCACAGCTGCGCGAGGACGAACGCTGCTTGTCCCAGATCCGGCACGTGTGATCCGAAGCTGGGCGGTCGTATGCGGCTGCCGGCCGCGAGTGCCGACATCCCGACTTCGTGCGCGGCGTCGGCAAATGGTCCTCTCGCGTCCGGTTCGACCCGCCATGACCAGATCGCCAGCACTCCGGAGACCCGGCTTGCCGCCCACCGCCATGCCGCGCGATCGGTACTCGGAACACGTGCCAGCGTTTCGGTAAAACTACGAACATCAGCGAGGGCGTGTGTCCAGAACTCGGTGTCGCCCGACACCACCGTTTCTCTGGCCGACGGCGCCACCGAACGCGGATGTTTCCATTCGGTTTGTGCGTCGGCCACCGCGTGCGCGTCGGGTTCCCACCCGTCGCGCAGGTCGGGCAGGCTAAGGCCTGCCCCGACCTCGAGGTCGGTGATCGCAGGACCGAGGCGTGCGCTGCGGGGATCACGCCATTGGACGATGTAGCCGGCGACATAACCGTCGACGACACTGACCCGGGGTTGCAGGACGGATCCGGTCGCCCGCATCCGGCGTGTCCATTCGACCTCCGAGAGGCTGACCGCGGCCGTAGCGCGCAGCGTGCGCCGCAGCATCCGATGGTCCGAGCCGTCGCTGTCTTCGCGCCGCTCGATTCCCGCCAGCATCTGCTGCTCGAAACTCACACCAGGCCCGGGCAGCCCCGGCGTCACCGACCGATACAGGCAAAGGTCGCAACCGGTCAACGCGATATGATCCAATCAGTCGACGAACCGACGATCACCGTCGGCCGAGGGGGTGAACTTGCCACATCAAGCATCCAGTCAGCCGAGTTCGATCAGAGGCGCGAAGATCCTCTCGAACACCGGGAGCAGCGGGTCGGTGACCGGGTTCAATTTGAGCGCCACCACCCGGTTGTGCGCGATCAGCTCGTAGATCGTGTCGAGAGGCGCGATCGAGCTGATATGCCCGCCCCGAGCACCGCTGCTATCCCTCCGGTGCGTGTGGGGCCGAGCTGGGCAAGTCCCGCAGACGCCTTCGCAGAAGCCTCGGTGATGCGGGGCTGCAACCACACCTCGGCGCGGAATCCTCTGAGTAGAAGTTCGTCGTACAGGTTCGAGGGCAGCGCCTGCACGGTCACCCTGCCCCTGGCGAATCCGAAACTTCGCCTTCGCGAGTGGGCTGGTCCCCTGTTCGAGCGACTCGAGAGTGCATGAAACCGCCGCCAGACTCGCTGCGAAGACGTAGGGGCCGGACATCCATTCCTCACCGACGAGCGGGGAGGAGGGATCCAGTGCTTTGATACCCACCGCCGCGTCGACCCAGTCCTGCGCGTGCTGTCCGGTGAGCGCGCGCACCCGGTCGAGCAGGGCTCTTCTGCCGGTCAACGACTGACGTGACCATTTCTTCTCCCCCTCGGCGAGGGCTGCGAGGGCGGAATCGATGACCGCGTCTGCGGCGGCGGAATGTTCTGTCTGCACGTGGGCACACTCCCTGGTGAGAATTCGAGCGGAGATCCGCGTTGATGACGACGAGTTCAGGGTCGGTGGTGGCTTTGGCACACGTCGCCGCCAGCGATGTTGTCCCGAGAGCGGAGGGCCTGACCGACTTGACGGGACACGCTATGTGCTGGTATATCCGATTCGGAGTCGCATCCTTCACCTTGCCGCGGGCGCGCTGGCTTGCGCCGTCGGGCGCTGTTTCCGGAGAAGAACTGCTCCAGCACCCAGCGCTGCCAAACCTGCTACGTCGAATGCCGCCACGCGCGCCAATCCCGGGCCAACGGGTCCTCCGGCGAGCACGAGAATGAGAAAGCATCCGAAACTGACCGCATTGGCGCCTACGGCCACCGGGCGTCGCCCGGAACGAAACACCGCCAGCAGCAGGAGGACTCCGAGCACGGCGAATAGGACGGCCCGATGCCGCAAGACGACATCGAGATCGCGGCCCGCAGGAGCGAGCCCGTAGGCGGTGTACATTCCCCGCGGTGCCACCGCACCAAGAGCAGGCGCGGTTTGGAGTAGGCCCGCGAAAACCAACAGGGCTCGTCCGGCATTGCGTCGCATGATTCTCCTCGGGTCGGTGTCCTGCGATCCTCGCCCTGGCCGACACCCCGCGCTTCCGAGAACCTGCTGTAGGAACTAGCGGGTCATAGGGCGTCATTGCGGCGGCGGGCATGGACGGATGCGGAGTTGCTCGCGGCCGCGGTTTGGCGTTGTCGTCCACGACGGTGAGCAGGAGAGCCATAACCGGCAAACGCGCAGCATGTTTTCGGAAGCGGCGGGCGAAGGGATCGTCAACTCTCGACAGAGAGATCGATCTCAGGAGGAATATGAGGATCCGTCAGAGTCGGCGAAGCCCGCTCGTCCTGATGAGAGCGTGTAACAGCGTTCCGGTCGCGGAGGTTGTTGTACGTCATCGCTCGGATGCCGCGGGTGCAGCGTTTTCGAAGGCCGGATGGGGTCAGGAGTACAGCCGATGAGAGAGCTAGTGCTCGCGCTGGCGGCTGTCTTCTTCGCAGGGATGGGTCTCTACGCGCTCGCAGCGTTGGCTGGGCCGTTCGCTCTGACAGAGACGCTACCGCAAGCGCGTTCCGAGATCCGCGCGGTGTACGGCGGCTTCGGTCTGGCGGTCGCAGGCGTGCTGTGCGGGTCGGCATTCGGCGACGACAGACCGCGTAACGGGGCGGCATTGACGGTGGGTGTTGCATTGGCGGGCATGGCCGCCGGTCGTGTGATCTCACGGCTGGCCGACACACGCCAACGGCGTTCTATCCGATTTGGTTCTACTGTCTGGTCGAGGCTGTCGGTGCCGCGGTCATACTCGGTGTCGTGTGAGCGAGTGCGAGAATGACAGTTGTGACCATCGGCGCCGAACGTCGCATCGTGTACCTGTGGCCTGCGCAGGCGGCTTACCTAGGGCCGCCGTTTCACCTGGACAGGCATGCAACACCGGTTCACTGTCTGGCTCTCGGAGTCGACGCACCGTTCACGGTGTCGACCGCAGAAGGCTCCTGGCAGCGGCGTAGCGCCCTGATACCTGCGCGGACGGTGCACAAGGTCGAGGCAGGCGTGGGTCGCATGCTGTTCTACTACCTCGACCCGCGCTCCCGCGACGCTGTCGACGTACGGGTTCGCATGAACGAAGATTTGGGTACGATCACCACCACTCACCGTGACGAGCCTGCGTTACTCGACTACATTCACCACGCGGACACAATCGAGGCCGACCAACTGCGACGGATCGTCGTAGGGGACAGCCGCAGCGGCTTTCCCGATCCGAGGATTCGCACGGCGATGGAGTCGATTCTCGCCGAACCAGCACGAGATCTGGACGCGGCGACGCTCGCGGCTGCGGCCGGGCTCTCTACTTCACGGTTCCTACATTTGTTTTCGACCAACGCGGGAACCAGTTTTCGACGTTTCCGCCTGTGGGCGCGGCTGCTGCATCTGGCTGCTGCCTTGGCCGAGAATGCCTGCCTCACGGACGCGGCGGCCGACGCTGGGTTCGCTTCCGCCAGCCATTTCAGTGACACATTCCGGGCCATGTTCGGCCTCACCGCGACGACCGTGTTGAAACAGGGAACCGAAATCGTCGTGATTCGCAAGTAAACATCCCCTCCGCATGGTTTCACCGCAGGGGGTTGACCCGCAGGAGGCTTTGCGGCAAGGACCTCGCCCCAATGGCATGGATCCGACTCGGCGCCGGCCCCGTCGGTTCAGTGGCGCAACGGTGCGGGCCGTGTAGATCGTCGGCCATGCTGGCACAGCTGTCGCAGACCAGACCATTCCGGATCTCGCACCGCCTGGCTGTGACAGCCTGATTTGGCCCCGGTGTGACGGTCTGAGTCGGCCCCGCTTGCGACGCGCCGGGCGGGTTGTGATGGTTTGATCCGGCCCCACCTCAGGCTCGATTTCGACATGGTCGTTTCCGAGCTGGTGGAAGGGGTCCGGGATGGAGTGTCGGGTGGAGTTGTTTGCTGCCATTCGGCGTGATGCTCGTGTCGCGGGTCCTTCTCCCCGGTTGCCGGCTTGGCGGCAGCATCACTCGGGTCGGCGCAGCGCCGCTGTCCGGTGTCTCAGCGTTCACCTATCGGAGTAGTGAGGCCTGATTGAGCCACGGCCTGACCAAGGTCCTGGGCAGAATTGTGGAAGATCTGAAACGCATGACAAGGAGGGGAGCTGAGGGTGTTGCGGACATGCCCAGAGGCGCAGCTCGTTTTGTCAGGCACGATGTCGATGTGAAGGTGCAGGCCGATCAGCTCGGTGGGCGCGAGGTGGACAAAGCGGGTGAAACGCTGGCAGCGCCTGAACACAGGTGTCGGCTGCCAGGAGGAAGGGACCACTTCGGAGCCGTTTTGCCATGAGCATGGGACCACCCCTTTTGCCACGGATGGGACCGCCTGACTAGTGGTTTTGCCAGTTGTGGGACCACCGGCGTGGCATGCGGGGTGTCTGGTCGCTTGGCCGCTGTATTTGGCGGATGAGCTACCGGGAGACCTCCGATTCTGCTAACTGTCAAGCAGCGGCAGTATTTTGGGGTCAGGAACTGGATCGCCGAAGGCCTTCACCGCGTCGTAGGGCTGGTGGGTTTGCAGGCAGTAGTAGAGCTGTCCGAGCATCTTGTTGAACAGGTGCCGGATTGCGGGTGCGTGGCGGTCGCCGTGCTCGCGGCGACGCCGGTAGTGCTGTTGGCCGGGCCCGGGCAACACGACCATGGTGGTGCCCCAGACCCATCCGACCGCCGCCAGGCGGTCGTTCTTGATCCTCCTGTGGCTGATCGAGATCGTTTTGCCGGATGCTGCGGCTCGTAGGTGTCGAGTAGCTCCTCGCGGGCGCGGGGATCGAACCGATACGCAACCTCATCATCAACACCCTGCTCCTGATGCTAACCGACGACCGGTTCGGCGGCGGCCTGCCCAGCGGCGCCCTGATGACCCGAGACGCACTAGACGAAGTGCTGTTCACCGACCCGCCGATGGCGAACTTCTGCGCCACCTACCCCCGTCAGCCGACCATGGTCGACCGAACCTGGATACCCGCCGACCACCTCGTCCTCATCAGCTTCAGCGCCTGCCATCGCGACCCTGAGGTCGCCGGCGGTGACCTCACCGGCAACCGCTCCCATCTGGCGTTCGGCGCCGGACCACACCTCTGTCCAGCCAAGGACGTGGCCTACGTCGTCGCCGAGCACGCCATCAACCAACTCCTCGACGTTCTCGCCGACGTGCGACTGGCCGTGTCCGTACAACAGTTGACGTGGCGACCGGGTCCATTCCACCGCGCACTGCAGCAACTGCCGGTGACCTTCCCCAGCACAACGCCGCTGGACATCGGCAGTCGATCTGAACTGGACAGCTCACGCACAAGGTGTAGTGAGAGGCCGACGGGTCCCTGACCTGGCGAAGGACGGTTGAGACAACTAGCTCAACTAGCTGCCGTCGCGGCGGACGTTCTCGGCGAAGTCGCCCATCATGTTGCCCGCGGGATCGTAGTTGCACACCGTGTAGGTGCCGCCCTTCTTTCCGTTGAGCGCGCCGGCCTGCGCGCATCCCAGCTTGGTCGTGCCGCGCCACACCACCTGGGTGAAATGGCCGGTCCTGCTCCAGTTCCGCTCAGGATCGTCCCAGGCGACATCTTTGATTTCGTCGTACCAATTCTTGACCGGCGCCGCGCACGCAACCGGCGCGGCGCCGGCGCTGGACCAGTTCCAGGCCAAGTTCTCGCCGTAATTCCCGGCATCGTGAGCGAAGATCTCGGTGGTGGCAAGCTTGTGCGCACGCTTCTTCGCGAACGCGACGAGCGCCGGGTCGGTGACCAGCGCGGGGGCCCCGTGCCTCTTGCGGTAGCCGTTGTGGGCGTGCAGGCAGTCGCGTTGGAAGGCATCGGTCGTGTAATCCTGTGCAGTCGCTGCCCACGCTGGTCCGGGGGCAGTCAGCCCCAGCAAGACCGCGGTCGCCCCGATGAGCACCACCGCACAGCGGTGCTTCCTCGTTACGGCGATCTCCAGCATCGTCGCGGCCGCGGCGGCAGGATTGGTGTGCATGCGTTCCCCTTCGACGTAGGGCGGTCAGCAATTATTCGGAACGGTCGATCTTCCGGACGGCGACCACGGGCGTGGGTTGGCGTTCCAGTGCGCGATCCAGTCCATGACGTCTTTCTTCAGTGCCGCAACACTTTTGTGAACGCCACATCGGGTGAATCGAACGGATTTCAGGCGCGGAACACTAGAGCCTGTCTCGAAGTGATGCCGCAGGTGTGAGACTGATTGGTGGGGCTCAGGGTTTGAGATATGGCGAGGTCTCCGGCGCCGCCATCGACCAATGGCTGTGACCCCGACAGCTAGCGGGATCAGTTGCGGTACGGATGATCCGTTGTGGCTGGCTAATGTTGCCGCACGATCTGCCGTCCGGAGTTCGCGAGTTGCGTTGGTGCCCTGCGTCTTCCCACTGTTGGAGGAAGGTTCTCAGATTCTTCTGAGGTAGCCCCGATACGTTTTGTCCTGTTTGCCCTATGTCAGACAAGCAACTCGGGGAGCTGTATGCCTGCCATGAGCCTCACCGCGCCGCATCGCGCGCTCGTTCTCGCCTACGGATCATTGCTCGCAACTGTTGCGGGCTTCATCAACGCCGTGGCCATCTTGACTTTGGCCGTCCCGGTTGCCAATGTGACCGCGACGACAACGCAGCTGGGGATGGACGCTGCCAGCCCGTGGATGTTCGAAACAAGCCTGCTCGCCGCGATCATCATCGGATTTCTGGTGGGAGCGGCGTCGGCCGGTGCGGTGCTGGCGCCGGCGAAAACACATGCGGGAGCTCGGCACAGCGCCATCATGACCGGTGAGGCGTTGCTGCTGTTACTGGCCTTCACCTGGTCGGGAGACATGCTGTCGATCTTCCTCGCCGCGCTCGCCTGCGGGCTGCAGAACGGAACGAGTTCCAGTTTGCGGACGATGCAGATCCGCACCACCCATTTCACCGGCACCATCACCGACCTCGGCCTGCTGATCGGGCGTTCACGACGGCACCGTTTCGACAGTTGGCGGGCCGCCGTGTTGTCGGCCACGGTCATCACGTTCATCACCGGCAGCGTCGCGGGTACCGTCCTCGGCAGCCGGATCGGCGAGGCGGCACTGCTGTTGCCCGCCGCGGTCTGCGCCCTCATCGCCGTGGCCGGGCTCGCCTACGACCGTCAACGTCCCCTGCTCGCGCCGCCGACCGAATCCGGGCCACGAACCACCGCCGATCGCGACGAGCCGGAACTTCGACGAGCCGGAGTTTCATAACAGCGAACCGGACGATGGCCGGCGTGAAGGAGACGCAGGCCCCGTGTCCGGCGAAGCATGGACAGTGCGGCATGCCGCGATCGAAGCACGATCGCGGCATCCCGGACGAGCGGTTCCTGGGGTTCAATGGTCCGCAACGCTGTTGCCCCAGAGGGGTTAGGGCCGGTGGCAGGGTGGCGGTGCGGATGCCGACGCATCCGGTCGCCCTCGAGCTGCTCGCCGGGACCCGGCCCGGTGGCGGTGTCGAGTGCCGATCGTGTGGCTCACGCCTGAACAAGGTGGTCGATCGTCCGGGCCTCCGCCGACACCTGGCGGTCAGGATTACGCCGCCACGGCATTCGTGCCTCCAAGCACCATTGAAAGCGGACTGGCATCCATCGCGTTGCGAGTACACGATCGTTCGGCTTGGCGCTCGCCTGCGACCGCAGGATGGCTGGTGGTAGGCAACACGGGTGCACACGCTGTTCAAGCCGGCACCGTTGTCGTCATCACGGAAGGCGCGCGCGAGGTCGGCTACTTCCATGTGACCGAAGTCCTGGACACCTCCCTCGACGGGAGCCGAAGCCCACAATCCGCAGTGCTCAATCCGTCGACGCCATCGCTCGATATGCCCCGCTTCTCTCCATCGGTGTCCGTTCCACGGCAACCTTGCGAACCGCGCCCCGACCGGTCTGGGTGCGCCTGGACGCACTGCTGCTCCGCGACCCCGAGATGCCGCGGCACGCCAACGGCGCCGGGGTGGAGATGCGCGGCGAAACCGCCGGCACCCTGACGCACTGGATCCCGACCGTGGACGGCGATTGGCTCGGCCGGGTCAGCTACACCCTCCGCTATGCCGATGGCCGGACGCCGTTGCGGATGCGCGACCAGTTGGTACCCGCCTACGCACTCCGCCTCCGCGACAGCGATTGAGCCTTGCTTCGGCAGCTCCGCTCGCGGTGTGCTCCCGTTCATGGGTGGATTGTCGGACCCCTGAGCTAGCTCTATTCCGAATCGTCCGACTGTCCGCGCTTGTTGCGGATCACTATTGCCGCCACGGAGGTCGGTGGCAGGTCAATCCACCGGTCGTCGTTGGGGGCGATCGGCCGAACTCTGATCCAGCCGCTGTCCTTTGAGACGATACGGTCAATCTTGATGTACGACACATGCTCGTCGTAAGGGTCTTCTTGCGCCATCCCGGTCGGCAGTGCGAGGGAGGCGGGCTTCAGCAAATAGACCACATGCGGCTCTTTTGTCATGGACGTCACAATACGGAGCCCAGCGACATGGGTACGAAGCGTGCTGCAAGGCAAGCAGTTTGGATCATTTCGCAGGTTCATTCACCGGGGACAGGCCACCCCCGCCGAGTATCTGGGGGTGGGGCGTATCTACGGGTGCGGGAGGACTTCGGGTTGAGCCAGGGCTGTGATCGCCTCGACGATGCCGGTGTTGCGGCTGAAGACGGTGTCGAAGAAGGTACGTAGATAGCTTCGTTGCAGGTCGATCTAGCGCTGGGGGTCGATCTTGCCGACTGCTTTCGTTGTTGTTTCTGCCGGGAGCAGCCCGGCGGCGGTCAGCTGAGGCAGGATCGTCTGCTGATCGCAGAAGGACATGTGCTCGGTGCCCGACACCTGCAGGGGCAGCTTTACGCCGGTATTGCTGGGCCAGTAGGGCTCCCAGCCAGCATTGCCGTACCAGGGCGAGGCGCCACCGGCCAGCATGAGCAGCGGATGGTCGGTTCCCTCGGTGGCGACCGATCCCAGGATCGGCCCGTCCAGATTGATCCCGGCGCCGATCCTGGGATCGTCGTGCAGGGCTTGCACCGTGGTCGAGCCGCCGAGTGAGTGCCCGAACATCCCCACTTTCGTCAGGTCCAGGCTCGTAGCCAGCCCTGCGGGCAGGGCTCTGGTGGCTCGAGAGCCGTGCCCGGAGGCAGCGGCGGAGAGTTCGTCGAGCACGAAGCGTGTGTCGGCCACCCGTGTCGGGAGCAGGACATCGCGCAGAACTTCCGGAGGGGAATCCAGCGGAACCGCTGTGTGTTCGATCCGTCCGTCGGGGAAGTGGACCGAGAATGCCTCGTGCGTGTGGTTGATCGCGACCACGACATAGCCGTGGCTGGCGAGGTCCTCGGCTTGGGCAGTGCTCCAGCCGGTCGCGTCGCCCATACCGGGAGAGTTCAACAACACCGGGAACTTGCCGGCTTCTGCGCGTGCCGGTCGATCCGGGTAACTGTGACTCGGGCCGAGCGACCAGCTGCCTTGGGGGACGCCGAGCTCGGCGAGGTAGTCGGCTTGCTCCTGCCTCCCGCCCGGCGGCATCCAGGCCGCCGCCGCGGAAGCACCCGAATCCTGCGCTGGATACCAGATCTGCACCAGCAGCTGCCGATGGCCTCCGGTCCACAGGTCGTCTCGATCGGCGTCGGTGAGAGGAAGCTCGGTCAGCCCGACAGGGTTCTTGCCGGTAGGGGAAGGCAGAGAGATGACCATGGCATCGGCTGACAACGAAGCGGGCGCGGCTGCAGCCGCTGCCACGGTGGTCATGGTTGCTGTCCACGCCACCATGACCATGCCCGCGAATCGTCGTAAACCTCTGCGCGCCATCACAACCCCCGAGTTCAGTCCGCCAACGAACCGATACCCTACAAGACCTCTGTCACCGGGCCCCCGAGCCGCCGACCCCGACGCCGACGCTTTCACCGATCGCCCCGTCAGTCACAGGATTTGTGTGACTCGCAGCGATGAGTGGCGGCGGCGTTTCGCGCTATCGGATGGCACCGAGGTGTTTGAACGTCCGATAATGCCGAGAAGCGCTCGATCTGAGAACGCACGCTTCAGCTGAAGCCGAATTGTGAAGGGTTTGGGGATCTCGGAATCGTGCCTGCGGAACTGGCCGCGACGTGCCGATATCGATGAGGGCGCCCAGGAGGGCGTGACCAGCGCTGAACGTAAGGAACTGGCTGAGCTGCGGCGAAGGACTCGGCAACTCGAACTGGAGAACGAGATGCTGCGTAAGGCTGCGGCCTACTTCGCGCGGGAGAAAGTCCTCCCAAAATGGTGTTCCCGGTGGTCGCGCAACTGGCCGAAGCCGGCATTCCGGTCACGGTGTCATGCCGTGTGCTGCGGGTGTCGACCTCCGGGTACTACGAGTGGAAGCAGCGGGGCGAGTCTGCGCGTGCTCGCGCTGATCGTGAACTCACCGCCACGATCACCGAGGTCCACATCGCGTCGCGCGGTACCTACGGTGCTCCGCGGGTGCATGCCGAGTTGCGGCTCGGTCAGCGGATTCGAGTGGGTCGCGAACGTGTGGCCCGGCTGATGCGCAGCGCTGGGCTGGCCGGAATTTTCCGCCGCCGTCGCGGCTGCACCACGCGAGATCCGCTGGCCAGTCCGCACCCGGACCTGGTCAACCGCCGCTTCAGCGCCGATGATCCGGACCGGTTGTGGTGCATGGACTTGACTCAGCACCGCACCAGCGAAGGCCGGGTGTACTGCGCCGTCGTGCTCGATGCGTTCTCCCGGCGCGTCGTCGGCTGGTCGATTGCAGACCATCTACGCGCCGAACTGGTCGTGTCCGTCAGCGCATCGACCGGAGCAGAACCGCCACCGCGCCAAGGACGGTTGGCAGGCCGGAACGGTAGCCGCGATCCTGCAGAATCCCCGATACACCGGCTACGCGGTGTTCGGGCGTTGGACCAAGCACGAAGAACTCCTCGATCCCGACGACGCTGCCGCCGGTAACGTCACCCGGTTCCGGCGCTCGCCCACCCACCGCATCGTTCGCTCGAAAAGCCCTGCGCATCCAGCCATCATTTCGGTAGAAACCTTCACCCAGGCTCAACTGCTGCGACGCCAGCGTGCCGGCGGCGGCAACCGCACCCGCGCCAAGCTCGGACGCGACAGAGCATCCAGCGGTCTGCGCCCGTATCTGCTGAGCGGCCTCGTGCGCTGCGCTGGCTGTGGTCGAAAGATGCAGGCGGAGTTGGTTGGTGACGCCGTGTACTACCGATGCCGCGCCAAAACCATCGCCCCCGACAGTCCGGACTTGCAAGACCATCCCCGGACAGTGAACCTGCGCGAAGATGTCGTCGTCGGGCCGATCGACAGCTGGCTGGCGAGCCTGTTCGATCGCGAACACCGCGAGAAGACCATCGCGGCGCTCGCGGCCGCCCAAGACACCGATGACACCAACGTTCAGCGACGAACGCTTCGGCAACGGATCACTGACGCTGAGGCCAGACTCGCGCGTCACCTCGCCGCCATCGAGGCCGCAGTCGATCCGCAAGCCCTCGTCACGGCGATGAACACGGCACAGGCGGGCAAAGCGGCAGCTCAAGCCGAGTTGAAGAGCCTGCCCAAGATCAACCTGCTCACAGAAACCGAGATCCGGAAGTTGATCGAATCCCTCGGCGACATCCGCGCGGTGCTCGCTGCGGGAGATCCGGCCGATAAGGCCCGGTTGTACCGAGCCTTGGCCTTAGAAGTGCGCTACCAGCACCAACAGCAACTCGCAATCGTTGGTGCCACCCCCTGTGGGGTTAGCACTGGTGTCCGGAGGGGGAGTCGACCACTACGCACACGCGCTGTACCAGCGAAAAGTTCTGGTCGTGGGTGGCTGACTGTCCCAGGTTGGAGCCCTCGGCGGGGCACACAAAACATGGGCAACTGGAAAACGCCTGGTGATCGTGGGCACGTACTCAATGTGAGGGTTGCGATGATCGCGTCCGGAGAGCCGGTCATTTCCATGTTCACAGCGCCCTCGGCGGGGCGTTGTGAACATGGGAATGGGACGAGCTGCGGTTTCGGGCGGTCGGTTGGCGATCGAAGTCGACCGGCTCGATACCGACGATTGCGGTGAATCCCTGGATTCCTTGCGTGACAACGCAGGTGGCTCCGAGTAACGCTGGTGTGCCCAGATGCGGAGGTCGGCTTCGAACTGGTCGATGACGAAATCGGCCATCGTCTTGCCGTATTCGGTGAGCTCGGGGCTGTCGTCACCGGGTTTGCGGCCGATCCAGTTGCAGCGCTGGCCGGACGGGCCCGTGGTCTCGGGCGCGGGGGCCAGGGCCGCGGCGAGTCGCCGCCCGCGCTGGCTCCGGCGACGACGATACGGGCGGGGTCGGTTCCCGGCTGCTCGGCGATCCAATCCGTCGATGTACGCGAACAACGCGTTCTCCGCGTCTTCTCTTGTGCGCCAGGCATTCCCGTATGCAAGCTCGGTCCTATAGCCTGATCTACTGCCCGAAAACAGGAAGGACGCCCTGTGGCCGTGACCGACCAGCCACGAGCACGCTATGCATTATCGTTCACGAGTGGCGGCCTCTTGGTCCGTGAGGGCGAGGTGATCGCCGAGGTATATCTGGGTTGCCGTTCCTGGGACGAGACTCGCACCCGGATCGTAGAGGGTAACCGGCTACAAGCACGCACGTCCTCATCGAGCACTCGTGTCACCCGCGAGACCGTTCAACGTCTGTCCGTGCTGAGCGACAGTGAGCTCGAGCTGCTCATCGACGCAAGCCCCACCGAGCAGCGTCATCTCATGTGGGTTGCGGCCTGCCGTCGCTACGACTTCATCGGCGACTTCGCCGAAGAAGTTCTCCGCGAACGTTTCCTGCTGATGACCCCCACCTTGAGCACCGAGGACTTCGACCGTTTCCTGACCGGCAAGAGCCTGTGGCACCCGGAACTCGACGAGCTGAAATCTTCGACCAGTCAGAAGCTCCGCCAGACCCTGTTCCGGATGCTCCACGAGGCAGGACTGCGCACCACGAGTGGGGACATCATCCCTGCGGTGCTCTCCGCGCGTGTCGCCGAGCTACTCGGCCGCCGGGCCCCTAGTGACCTCCGGTTCTTCCCGACCACGGCGCCGATCAGCGAGTTCGACCACGAGGTGCAGCTATGAGGACCACCCAACGGGACCTCGTCAGCGACGAGAAGCACGTCTACGACGTGCTGCGCAGTGAGCGGTTCCTGAAGATGGAAGGCCTGTCCAAGGAAGTCCCGTTCTTCATCTACCACTTCCCGCCGTCATGGGCACTCGGCGTCGACGACATGCGTGACCGTGTGCAGACGAAGCTGCAAAGCGACGAGGGGCGCAGTGTCGTGGAAATCAATCTCTACGACCTTGCCGTGGAGCTGTTGAAGGCCCGCGGTGTCTGGGAACGCGTCCTCGACCTCGAGCCAACGATGGACAAGTCGGAGTTCCGTGGCGTGTTGCAGGGCATGCTCGATCCGCACGACCACCTCGCACCTGCCATACGGGCACGGCTCGATGAGCAGCCCAGCGACATGGTCTTCCTCACCGGCATCGGCGAGGTATTTCCCTTTATCCGCACCCACACGGTGCTGGAGAACCTGCAAAGCGTCGTGGTCGGGCGTCCGATGCTCGTCTGGTTCCCGGGCACCTATGAGTTCACTCAGACAGCCGGTCACCAGCTGCGCGCACTGAACCTCGGTGCCAGCGACAGCTACTACCGGGCCAAGGACATTCTGGAGCAAGAAGCATGAGCGTGCGCACGATCAACGAGATCTTCGCCAAGCGGATCGACCGAGCAATCGAGGGTGTCATCAAGGCCGATGACACCTCCCAGCTCGCCACCGAGGTGGAGGAGTATGTCCTCACGAACGAGGCCGCCAAGGGCGTAGAGCATGTGCTGGAGGCCTACACCAACTACACGAACACCAACGGCGTGTGGATCTCCGGCTTCTTCGGCTCCGGTAAGTCACACCTGTTGAAGATGCTCGCCCACCTGCTCGGTGATATCGACGGCCACGAGTATCCACGGGCCCGGGTCTCGGAACAATTCCGGGCCAAGGCCGATGACGCCTTCCTGCCTGCCCTGATCGCGAAGGCCGACCGGATCGCAGCCAAGAGTCTTCTGTTCAACATCGACCAGAAGGCCACGCTGATCTCGAAGGACCAGAACGACGCGTTGCTCAAGGTTTTCGTGAAGGTCTTCGACGAGTCCTGCAGCTACTACGGCAATCAAGGGCACATCGCCCGTTTCGAACGCGACCTGGACTCCCGTGGTCAGTACGCCGAGTTCAAGGCCGCCTTCGAGCGCATCGCAGGGATTCCGTGGTCGCAGGGCCGCGAACAGGCGGCACTGGAAACCGGGAACATCGACAAGGCATTCGCCGAGGTCAACGGCTCCGAGAGCCCGGGCATCATCCGCCAGTACAGCCAGACCTACAAGGTCTCGATCGAGGACTTCGCTGACGAGGTCGCCGCCTGGCTGGGTCGGCAGCCCGAGGGCTACCGACTGAACTTCTTCGTCGACGAGGCCGGCCAGTTCATCGGCACCAACACCCAGCTCATGCTGAACCTCCAGACCATCGCGGAGTCCCTTGCGACGAAGTGCAAGGGGCGCGCGTGGATCTTCGTCACCTCGCAGGAGGACATGGAGAAGGTCGGCGGAGACCGCACCAAGCAGCAGGCCAACGACTTTTCCAAGATCCAGGCCCGCTTCAAGAACCGGCTCAAGCTCACCAGTCAGGATGTCGAAGAAGTCATCCGGAAGCGACTACTCGCCAAGACCGCGTCCGCCACAGGTGAGATTGCGGCGATCTACAGCGCCGAGCACGCGAACTTCAAGACGCTTTTCGACTTCGTCGAGGGACGTCACTACCCGAACTACCGGGATGAGTCCCACTTCGTGGGCACTTACCCATTCGTGAGCTACCAGTTCCCGCTGTTCCAGTCCGCGATCGAAGGCATCAGCGACCACAACATCTTCGAAGGCCGCAACAGCTCCGTCGGTGAGCGCTCCATGCTCGGCGTTGTTCAGCAGGTCGCCACCGAACTGGCCGACAAACCCTTGGGGACGCTCGCTTCCTTCGACCAGATGTTCGAGGGCATCCGCGCCTCGTTGAAGTCCGCAAACCAGCGGGCCATCAACGACGCCGAGCGCAGCCCCTCGCTTCCTCCACTGGCCGTCCGGCTGCTGAAGGCCCTGTTCCTGGTCAAGTATGTGGACACCTTCAAAGCCACCGCCCGGAACCTCACCGTGCTCGTCTATGACCACTTCGGCACGGATCTCGGCCAGCTGGGCAAGGACGTCAACGCGGCCCTCAATGCACTGGAGGCGCAGACCTATATCCAGCGCAACGGCGACCTGTACGACTATCTGACCAATGAAGAGCAGAAAATCGAGCAGGAGATCAAGAATGTCGACATCGACAACTCCGAGGTCTCCGGAAAGCTCAACAAGCTGCTCGCCGAGTCCGTGGTCAAGCTGACCAAGAGCACCTACAAGAACGGGCAGAACTTCCCCTTCGGATACAAGCTCGACGGCACGCCGTATGGCAAGCAGTACGAGCTGTCACTCCACTTCACCAGCCCTGAAAGCGAGTTCAGTCTGGATCAGATCAAGGCCCACAGCGCCGGGCTCGACGAACTGCGCGTTGTTCTCCCGGCAGAGGCCAACCGCATCCTCGGCGACCTGCGCCTGCTGCTGAAGACGGAGAAGTACGTCAAGCGCGCCCAGGGGTCGAGCCGCACGGCGATCGAGCAAACGATCCTGCGAGCGAAGGGAACTCAGAACGCGGAACGGGAAAAGGAAATCGTCGAACGGTTGCGTACCGCGGTCGGCAACTCGACACTGATCCACAACGCCGGCGTCCTGGACGTCAGCTCATCCGACGCGCAAGCCCGGATCAACGAGGGGTTCCAGCGGGTCATCGCTGCGACGTACAAGAACCTCGGGATGCTCGCCGGCAAGACCTTCAATGAGCAGAGCCTGGGTGAATTCGTGAACCCCGCAGGTGACGGCTTGTTCCAGCAGACGGGGAGCATCCTGGAGGTTCCCGGCGGAGACGTGCTCGGTCACCTGGAGCTGCGCCGCAAGCGCCATGAGCAGGTCACCATGCGGCAGCTCATCGATCGATACACGGCGAAGCCGTTCGGCTGGGATCAGTGGTCTGTCGCCGCGGTGGTCGTATACCTTGCCGGGCAGTCGAAGATCGAGATCCAACTGAACGGGAAGGTCCTGGCTCGCACCGAGATCACCAGTGCGCTGCGGAACACACAAAGCTACTCGGCCATGGTCGTCGCGCCGCAGCGGGTGTTCGATGCCAAGATCGTGAATGCGTTCCGCAAGTTCGTCGTGGAATTCACCGATGACGGAGGGGTCACCAAAGACCCATTGGAACTAGCGCGGGCTGGCAAAGAACGCCTGGAAGCCAAACTCGCAGAATTGAAGACGCTGCGTACAGCTTCACCGTTCGCGTTCATCGATCAGCTGGACGAGCCGATCCAGATGCTCGCCGAGCTGTGTGAACACAAGGCGGACTGGTTCATCACCGACTTCAGTGACGCTGATGACCTGCTCGACGCGAAGGGCAACGTGATCGACCCGATCAAGGCCTTCCTGAACGGCAGCCAGTGCGGCATATTCGAAAAAGCCCTGGCCTTCATGCAGAGCAACCAGTCCAACATCGCCTACCTGGTCCCCGGCGCCACCGACGCCGTCGAATCCGCCCTGGAAGACCCACAGATCTTCCGTGGCAACAAGACCCGGCAGCTCGGTGCCGCGGTAGAGGACCTGGAACAGCAGTTGCACAGCTTGATCGACGCGGAACGTACCGCCGCCACCGACAAGATCAACGGCTACTGGCTTCAAGTGCCGCAAAGCAGGGCATACGCCGACGCAACCGATACCGCCCAGCATTCGGTGACGAGCAAAACGCAGGCCGTGCTCGACCGGGTGCGGCAGGAGACACAGATCCCGGCCATCAGGAACCTCGCAGCCCACTTCGCCGACACGATCTACCCGGAGATCATCGACGAACTGGAAGCCGCCAAGGCCGCGCCCGATCCGAGCTCCGAACCGAAACCCCAGCCCGGTACCGACCCCGCCCCGAAACCCGCACCGGCGCCGACCAAGCAGACCGTGTCGATCAAGAAGCTGACGCTGCCCGGCAACGGTCAGGTCCTCGAAACCGCGGACGACGTCGACGCCTACCTCGACAGGCTCCGTGCGACGCTGCTCGCCACGATCAACGACAACAAGCGCATCACGCTCTGAGGCGGAAGAGAAACACATGGATACCAAGCCCCTGGAGCGATTCGCCACCCGGGCCCGCCGAGAACTGCTCGCCGCCGTCGAAGCTCAGGCTTCAGCGGTGCTCGCTGCTGGCTCGGTCGCGCGGAGCGAGCGCGGGAAAACGGTGCAGCGACTCGAAAGGGAGATCGCCGAGCACGGTCGGAAGCACGTGATCGACAAGGTCGCATACACATGGTTCAACCGGCTCATCGCACTGCGCTACATGGATGCCCGCAGCTACACGAGCGCCGGAATCGTCTCGCCGGCACACGGCCACGACCACGGACAGCCGGAGATCCTTGCCGACGCCAAGCGGGGACACCTCGACACCGACGTAGTCACCAACGACCGCATGGCCGATGCGATCCTGGGGCTGCTCGACGGGACCCTTCGCAGTACGGACGCCGAAGGGGAGGCCTACGCGCTGCTCTTGACCGAGTACTGCCGGTACTGGAACAAGGCCATGCCCTTCATGTTCGAGCGTGAAGGCGATCACACCGAAATCCTCGTGCCGTCAGGGCTTCTCGCCGACGGTGGGATTCTGTCGCGTGCCCGCGAGGTGCTCACGGAGGACGTCTGCAAGGACGTCGAGGTGATCGGATGGCTCTACCAGTTCTACATCTCCGAGCGGAAAGACGAGGTCTTCGCCGGTTTCAAGAAGAACAAAAAGGCCGGCGCCGACGAGATCCCGGCGGCAACCCAGCTCTTCACGCCACACTGGATTGTTCGCTACCTGGTTGAGAACTCGCTCGGCAGGCTGTGGATGCTCAACCGGCCGACCTCGCGCCTCGTCGACCAGATGGATTATTACATAGCCCCGGTCGACAAAATAACCGACTTCCTCGAGATCAACGGCCCCGAGGAACTGACGGTGATCGACCCGGCCTGCGGGTCGGGCCATATGCTCACATACGCCTTCGACCTGCTCTACGCAATCTACGAAGAAGAAGGTTACGCCCCCTCGGAAATCCCGAGCCTGATCCTCGCCCACAACCTCCACGGCACCGAGATCGACCTCCGCGCAGGATCACTGGCAGCCTTTGCGCTCACAATGAAGGCACGCGACCGGGACCGGCGCTTCTTCACCCGATCGCAGGTGAAGCCCAAGATCTGCGTCATCGAACCGATCTCGTTCGGACCCGATGAACTGGACCTCCTGGTGACCGCGGACGGCGAGCGGCGCGCGGAGGAGGCGTTCTGGAATCAGTTCCGCGACGCCGACCGGCTCGGTGCACTGATTCAACCGGACGCCGAAGAGGCCAAGCGAGCAGCCAGCGTAGTGGAAGATTTGAAGGAGCAGGAAGGGACGCTCCTTTTCGAGACGCTGGACCAGGCACACAAGGTCGTCGCGCAGGCCGCGATCCTCAGTCGCAAGTACGCGATTGCGGTGGCAAACCCGCCCTACATGGGCAGCAAGAACATGGACGCTCGACTGGTGGATTTCGTTAAGAGCGAGTACGCCGATGGTAAACAAGATCTCTACGGTTGCTTCGTCCTCCGCGCGATGGATCTCGTCTCTCAAGGAGGCATGGTCGGGAAGGTAATCGGCGATACGTGGATGTCGATCGTGAGCTTTAAGGGCCTGCGAGAAGACATCCTCGCAGGCCACTCGTTTGACAGTTTTGTCCACCTTCGAGATGTCTCCAACCACCCTGACGTCTTTGGCGCAAACGCCGCCTTCATTCTCGCGATGACCAACTCGCCGGGACGGCAAGCTCCCTTCGTTCGCTTGACGTCGTTGAATGAAGAAGAGAAATGTCTGCGTCTCATCGAAGCAATCAAAGACCCCGAATGTGAGTGGCGATTTACGGCAACGTCCGAGGATTTCACCAAAGTACCTGGCTCACCGATCGCGTACTGGCTCTCCGACGCCATGCGTGCCGCTTTTGCCAAGGGGCGACCGTTGAAGGAAGTTGCAGCGCCTCGACAAGGTCTGTCGACCGCAGATAATGGTCGGTTTCTACGCTCCTGGTGGGAGGTAGAATTACGCCGAATATTGCTGGGGTGTGAGAGCAGAGCTGAGGCCAGAGAGTCTGCTGCGCGGTGGTTTCCTCACAACAAGGGTGGCGAGTTCCGAAAATGGTGGGGGAACCAAGAACATCTGGTGGACTGGGAAAATGATGGTCGAGAGCTGCTTTCGCTGCGACCAAAGTCGGTTATCCGTAATCCTTCCACCTATTTTCAACCATCTGTCTCATGGTCAAGGATTAGCTCAGGAGATCCCGCCTTTCGCGTGTATCCACATGGGTTCATATACAACGATGTTGGGCCATCGCTCTTCTTTGACGACGCCAGCACTCGGTACTCGTTTGTCTCGCTGGCTAATTCTAGTGTGGCTCACGCTATTTTGCAGGCAGTGGCGCCGACTCTGCATTTTGACGGAGGTCAGATTGCACAGTTGCCTGTATTTGACTCGGGCTCAGCACAACGGGCGAGAATTTCGGAAGGTGCAGTAAAGGTATCGCAGGCGGACTGGGACGATTTCGAGACGTCTTGGAGCTTCACAACTCCATCGTGGATGGCTACGAGGGTATCTGGACAGACGCTGTCCGAACACTACGCTGCGTGGTCGGTGAGACAATCTCAAATTGCTCGCGAGCAACGGGCACGCGAGACAGCGAACAACCGTGTCGTTGCCGAGGCATACGGACTGCAAGACGAGGTGCAGATCGAGGTGCCACTCCACCGCGTGTCCCTGAATCGCAATGTTGAATTCCGGTACGGCCCTGGTAAATCGGACACCGAGTACGAGGCCTTGGAACGTGCTGATTTCGTTAAAGAGTTGTTCTCCCACGCCGTGGGGTGCATGTTTGGTCGCTACAGCATCGACGCGCCGGGTCTGATCCTGGCGGACCAGGGCGCGACGCTTCAGGACTACCTCGCGAAGGTGCCGTCGCCCACGTTCCTGCCGGATGCCGACAATGTCATCCCGTTCGTTGACGACGGCTGGTTCGAGGACGACATCGTCGAGCGGATCCGGCAGTTTCTGCGTACAGCCTTCGGAGCGGAGCACTTCGAGAAGAACCTCCGTTTCGTGGAGGAATCCCTGGGCGTCAAGACGATTCGGGACTACTTCATCGCGAAGTCGAACCCAGCCGGTAAAAATGTCGCGAGGTCGAGGTTCTACGAGGATCACGTGCAACGCTATAAGAAGCGCCCGATCTATTGGATGTTCTCCTCTTCCAAGGGATCGTTCAACGCGCTGGTCTACATGCACCGCTACACCCCGTCAACGGTGTCGACGGTCCTGAACGAGTACCTCCGTGAATACCGAGCGAAGCTCGAGGTCGCGCTCCAGCGCGCTGAGGAAGCCTCTGCCGGTGGCGCATCGGCGAAAGCGCAGAAAGAAGCTGATCGCCTGCGCGCGATCCTCGCCGAGCTGCGCGACTACGAGCATGACGTCCTCTACCCGTTGGACATCCAGAGAGTAGAGATCGACCTCGACAACGGCGTGAGGGTGAACTACCCAAAGCTCTATCCAGCTTTGAGGAAGATCACCGGTCTGGAGGCATCGGATGGGTGACTTGAAGTCCGCCGGTGGACCGAGCGCGGCAGGCCCGTTCGAGCAGGGCTCTGCGCTGATCGAGACGGCCGGGTCGGCTGTCGCGCCGCCAGCGAACGCGGCGTTGGCGCTGATGAATTGGCAAATCAGACACCTGATCGACACCAAGAGGATCCAGCAGCAGCGCGCGGAGTACGGGCTTGCGCGTCGCCAATTCGGCAGCCGCCGAGATGACGAGGACCACGAATGAGCAAGACGCCCACGATCTCCAGCCATCTCGTGGACCGCTTCGCCGGGCAACGCATCGTCGTGTGGCACGACCCTGAGGGCGGATACGCGGCTGACCTTGAGAGCCACTTGCCGAGTGACGTCACCATGCTGCGCATCGAGGACAATGAGTTCGCCGTCAAGCATCGTGTGCTCCGCGAGGATACGACGACTCGATTTCTGCTCTACCGCTCTGGACCCGTCGCTGAAGGGGCAGGGAACTGGTTGCTGGACCTCGAGTTGGCCTATGGACCCGTGTTCACGGCAGATCGTGGTGAGCTCATGCGGGCCGGCCTGGGGCTGACCCAGCCTGGTGCCGACGCGCTCATCGCCGAGCATGCCTCGTTCTTCGCTGACGCCACGTTGGTCGACAAACTGAAGGCGTTGCTCGCTCCGAGTGATGATCTCGTGACGGTGCGGGCGAAGATGTGCGCTGTCGCGATCGGGCAGAAGGAGCACAGCTTCTCCGAGCTCACACGTACCCTGCTGGTTCAACAGGCACAGGACAGCTCGGACGGTTTCGACGCTCTCTCCCAGTATGGGCTCGCCGACTTCCACTGGACCGGCGCGAAGCACATCTATGGGTACCGATCGGAGTCACCGACAGTGCCGGGCTTCATTCTGTGGATGTTCCGGCAGGCTCGCGATGGCTTCGACGTCACCTCGTCGAAGCGTGCCCGCAACCTCGCAATCGATTTCCGTAGCTTCCGGGACTCCAAACGCAGCGCGACCGCGATCAAGGTACTCGCCCGCAAGGCCGAGGAGGACCTCGGCTACCAGGAGGGAGTCGCTGAAATCCCGTGGGACGCGCTCAGGGACGCCGATATCTTCGAAGCCGCTGAGCGGGAGACAATCCGCCGTCTGGTCGATGGGCTCGTCAACCAGACGATGCCGCAGCGCGATGTTCTCGAAGCCATCGGCACCCGCCGTCGTGACAGCTTCTGGTTCGAGGACTACGCCATCCTCTACGAGGCATTGGCGGCAGCCGCCGAGCTTCTGCCCGCGATCCGCACCGGCCGACTGGATTTCACCAGCTTCGACGAGGGGATCACGCGGTACCGTGACGAGCTGTTCCGTATCGATCAGCGCTACCGCCAGTTCACCCACGCGTACCTGACGGCCGAGTTCAAGCAGCCGCTCGATGAGTTGGCGGGCCGGGTCGAGGCTGCCTACGTCACGAACTTCCTGGCCCCGCTCGGCATATGCTGGCAGCAGCAGGTCGACGCGATCGAGCAGTGGCGTACGCCCGCCGTGACCTCTCAATCCTCGTTCTACGACCAGTACGTCGCGCAACTCACCAAAGGTGGTCACAAGAAGGCCGTCGTCGTGATCTCCGACGCGATGCGTTACGAGATCGCCGAGGAGTTGACCTCGAAGATCCGTGGTGAGAACAAGTTCGAAGCCAAGATCGAGGCACTGCTGGGTGTGCTGCCGAGCTACACACAGCTGGGCATGGCGGCGCTCCTACCGCACAAGACCCTGGCGCATTCTCCGGCGGGTGATCCGGTTCTGGTCGATGGGCTGAAATCCGACGGTTCGGCGAACCGCAACAAGATTCTGAACGCAGTGGGGGGCGTCGCTGTCCAAGCGAAAGACTTCGTGGAGATGAAGCCGGCCGAGCGGCGAGAACTGTATTCATCCCACCAGGTACTCTACGTCTATCACGACACGATCGACGCCACGGGAGACAGCGCGAAATCGGAACACCGCACCTTTTCAGCAGTGGCAGAAGCACTCGATCAGCTGGTCGATATCGTGAAGAAGCTCGCCAACGCGAACGCCACGAACATCTTTGTCACCGCGGATCACGGCTTCCTCTATCAGCGCTCCAAACTGGCGCCGCAGTTCAACCTCACCGTCGAGCCGCAAGGTGATGAGATCGTTGCAGAGAAGCGCCGTTACGTGCTGGGCCGTGGTCTGAAGGAGGATGCCGGATTCCGGACCTTCCAACCGGATCAGCTGGGGCTGTCCGGCGATCTCGAGGTGCAGATTCCGAATTCGATCCACCGGATCGTCAAGGCAGGTGCCGGGTTCCAGTTCGTGCACGGGGGAGCATCGCTCCAGGAGATCGTGGTGCCGGTCGTCTCGATCAACAAGAGACGCAACAACACAGTCGAGCCAGTCAACGTCGACATCCACCCTGAGTCCGACAAGATCACCACGGGTCAGATTGTTGTCAAGCTCTACCAGTCGATGAAGGTCGAACCGCACCGCACTGCACGACGGTTGCGTGCCGGGCTGTACTTCGGGGACCAGCTGATCTCGAACGAACAAGAGATGATGTTCGACTCGGCGAGCGACCAGGGGCGTGACCGATTCCAGAGCGTTCGGCTCCTGCTGAGCAAGGACGCGGACGATGCGAACAACCAAGGTGTGGAATTCCGCCTGTTGGAGCCGATTGAGGGCACCGATCAGTGGAAGAAGTACAAGAGCGTGCCGTACACGATCAAACGTTCCTTCACAACGGACTTCGACTTCTAAGGGAGCGACGGTGAGCGAAAACATCGACCTGGACCAGGCCGCGCCCATCGAGGACGTTCTGGAAGCCGAGGCGCCGCACGCAACGGGGCAGCCCAGCGATCTGGATCGCAAGATCAACGAGCATTTCGCTGGCGCCGTGGTCCGCAAGGACCTGGTCAAGGCGGTCAAGGGCAACGCGATCGTACCCTCCTACGTGTTGGAGTACCTGCTCGGTCAGTACGCGGCCTCCGACGATGAGGCCACGATCCGGGCAGGCATCGACAAGGTGCGAGAAATCCTGGCCCAGCATTACGTGCACCGCAACGAGTCCGAACTGGTCAAGTCGCGCATTCGTGAAAAGGGCCGCTTCCGGATCATCGACAAGGTGAGCGTCACCCTCAACGAGAAAGATGACGTCTACCAGGCATCCTTCGCCAACCTCGGAATCAGCGGAGTTCTCGTGGACCCGGGCACCGTCAACGCGAATCAGAAGCTGCTCGTCAGTGGCGTGTGGTGCCTGTGCGACATCGAATACTTCCACAGCGACGACCCCCGTGCCGTGCCATGGATTCTCGGCAGCTTGAAGCCGATCCAGATGTCGAACTTCGACTATCAGAATTACCTGGATGCGCGGGCGAAGTTCACCACGGACGAGTGGATAGATCTGCTGATCCAGTCGATCGGCTTCGACCCGGAGAAGTTCGGCCGTCGCGCCAAGCTACTCCAGCTCATTCGCCTCATCCCGTTCGTTGAGCGCAACTACAACCTTGTCGAGCTCGGCCCGAAGGGAACCGGCAAGTCGCACATCTACTCGGAGTTCTCGCCTCACGGCATGCTGATCTCCGGCGGAGAGGTCACCGTACCCAAGCTGTTCGTCAACAACGCCAACGGCCGCCTCGGGCTCGTCGGTTACTGGGACGTAGTTGCCTTCGACGAGTTCGCGGGCAAGAAGAAGCGCACCGACAGGGCGCTCGTCGACATCATGAAGAACTACATGGCGAACAAGTCGTTCTCCCGTGGAGTCGAGACCCTCGGCGCAGAGGCATCGATGGTGTTCGTGGGCAATACCTCGCACACCGTGCCGTACATGCTCAAGCACTCCGACCTTTTCGACGAGCTCCCCGAGAGCTACCACGACCCGGCCTACCTCGACCGGCTGCACTGCTACATCCCTGGCTGGGAATTCGACACGATCCGCGGCGACATGTTCTCCACCGGGTATGGATTTGTCGTCGACTACATCGCCGAGGTGCTCAAGTCGATGCGGGACCTCGACTATTCCGACCGCTACCAGCCGCATTTCACGCTTGGCTCAGACATCTCGAGCCGCGACCGCGACGGCATCCACAAGACCTTCTCCGGTCTCATGAAGCTGCTCTACCCGCATGAGAAAGCCACCGCTGAGGAGATCGAGGAGACCCTGCGCTTCGCGATCGAGGGACGTAAGCGTGTGAAAGACCAGATCCTGCGTATCGACGACACCATGGTCGCGGTGAATTTCGGCTACCGGCCGCTGGCCGGCGAATGGACGGCCGTCACCACGCTGGAGGAAGACGAGTACCCGGGGCATTATCACCGTGGACGACCGAGTACAGGGGACGTCGATGAGGAAGCTGCGGATCCGGCTACGCCGGCGACCGCGGCTGCTTCGGCTACGGTCAAGGAGGAGTTGTACCAAGGGCAGCGGGACTTCGTCGAGAACCAGCGCGGAGTCTCCTACGAGACCCTTCTCATGCCGTATCTGCGTGGTGCGACGGAGATCGAGTTGCACGACCCGTATATCCGGATGAGTCACCAAGGCCGGAACCTGGTCGAGTTGCTGGCGTTGATCGCGTCGGCGAAGGACCCTGCTGAGGAGGTGTTGTTCAAGCTGTTCACCCTCCTCGAAGATGATCCTGACAAACAGAAGAAGCAGTTGCAGATGCTCCACCAGATCGTTCAGGGATCCGCCCAGCAGGGGATAAAGGTAGAAGTGGCCAAGGACCCCGGGGGTCACGACCGCTGGATCCGCACCAACAATGGATGGCGCATCAACCTCGGTCGTGGTCTGGACATCTTCCAGAAGCAAGAAGGCGGCTGGTTCGACTTCGGTAGTACCCGTCAGGAGTTCCGCCAGGTTCGCGCCTTCGGAGTGACCTACATTCGAGATGAGGTGACGGGACCCCGTTGATAGGTCCATCGTGAGTGTGAGTCGGCTATCGGTGGATGCAGGCAGCAGCGTAGCCTGCGGGGGTTTGATAGCCCAGGGCTGAGTGCCTGCGGTAGTGGTTGTAGTCGTCCTTCCAGTCGCTGATCACGACGCGGGCTTGGGTCAGCGACCAGAAAGGGTTGATGTTGAGGCATTCGTCGCGCAGTCGGCCGTTGAACGATTCGATGTAGCCGCCTGCGCCAAGGCTGTCCGGGTGGGATGAACGCCAAGCCGACGCGTTCACCGGCCCAGTCCCGCATCGCCTGGCATGCCAGTTCCGGGCCGTTGTCGCTGCGCAGCGCGGCCGGGTATCCGCGGCCGGTGGCGATGCGGTCGAGTTCGTCGATGTGAACCGCCCCCGCTTTTCTGCCGCCCCGTTATGGGGTAGCAGGAAGGATATGGGCCATGCCCAAAAAGATCGACCCAGTGCTTCGGAGCCAGGCCGTCAGGCTTGTGCGGGAGCACCGCTCGGAGTACTCGACCGAGCGTGCCGTGCATGTCCAGGTCGCCGAGTCCCTCGGCGTGTCCCGGGAATCGGTGCGGCGCTGGGTGATGCAGGAAGAGATCGACGCGGGCCAGGTGCCGGGTGTGACCAGCGACGAACGCGACGAGTTGCGCCGGTTGCGGGCGGAGAACAAGCGGCTGCGTGAGGTCAACGACATCCTGAAATCGGCGACAATTTTCTTCGCGGGGGAACTCGACCCCCGAAACCGCTGATCGTGGCATTCACCGACCAGATGCGCGCTGCTGGTCACGCCGTCGAGTCGATCTTGATCGCCCTCAGCACCGCTGGGCTCAAGATCGCGGCACGAACCTTGCGGGCCTGGTGTGCCCCGGCTGGACCCGGGAACAGGCCGGCGGCCAGGACCGTGACCGACGCCCTGATCCAGGACGCGATCCGGACCCTGGCGTTCACCACCACCGCAGCCGGGCAGCGTGTGCTGACCCCGGAAGGGCTCTATGGCCGGCGCAAGATGCTGGCTCTCATCCGCCGGACCCTGTTCCCCGACGCCGGGTTCGGGGCCGTCGACCGAGCCATGCGCTCGCTCGGCTTGACCGGTGTCGTGCGTGGTAAACGAGCCAGGACCACGATCTCGAACCCGGCCGACACCAGAGCACCTGATCTACTTGACCGGGACTTCACCGCGGTCGCGCCGGACCGGAAGTGGGTGACAGATTTCACGTATGTGCGGACGTATCAGTCGTTTTCGTATGTCGCGTTCATTGTGGACTGCTTCTCCCAGAAGATCGTGGGCTGGCATGCCTCGATCAAACGGGACGTCGAGCTGGTCGATGTGCCGTTACGGATGGCGCTGTGGCGCCGTGGCCATGAAGGTAATCCGGTCGAAAGAGGTCAGTTGACATGCCATTCCGATGCGGGGTCTCAATACACCAGTATCCGCTTCACCGAGCATCTGCGGATCGAGGGCATCAGCCCATCGATCGGCAGCGTCGGCGACGCCTACGACAACGCCCTGATGGAGACCATAAACGGCCTCTATAAGGCCGAATGCATCCGCACGGCGGTGTTCCACGACGGTCCGTGGAAGACGATCGCCGATGTCGAGTACGCGACCGCGGCATGGGTCGAGTGGTACAACAACCGGCGCTTGCATTCGAGTCTGGGCATGATCTCACCGACCGAGTACGAGGCAGCGCACTACGCTGACACAGACCGATGGGCCGAGTGACTATCGGCTCGTAAAACACCGGCAGGAAAGCCGGGGCGGTTCAATGAGCCGGTCGGCGGTGATGGAGCGTTCGACCAGCCCGCCCAGGCATTCGCGGGTGTGCTCATCGACGATGGACACGATCTTGACTGGACGGCCGTCATCGGTGGCGTCGAACTGGAAATCGACTGCCCACACTCGATTCGGTGCGTCCGCGGTCACCGCCGTGACCGTCGAGTCACCGATTCGTTTACGGCGCCGTCGCTGCGGCACCCGTAACCCTTCCTGCCGCCACAGGCGTTGGATCTTCTTGTGATTCACCGTCCAGCCCTCGCCGCGGGCGTCGTGGTAGGCGCGGCGGAACCCTTGCCGTGGATGGTTGCGTGCCCAGTCACGCAACCATGCCCGCAACGGGGCATCGCGATCCGTGGGCTGCTGCGCGCCCGCAGGACGGCGCTGGGTACTGCGATGCTGCCCGGTCACCCGGCAGGCGAACCGTTCGCTGACGCCCATGAGGCGCATCAGATGCGCTACGGCCGCCCGCCGACGTTCCGGGTCTAGAAGTTTCCCTTGGCGATCTCCTTCAACGCCGCCTTCTCCAACTCCGCTTCGGCCAAAAGCCGCTTGAGCGTGGTGTTCTCGCGTTCGAGGTCTTTCAACCGCTTGGCGTCGTCGGCATTCAGTCCGCCGAACTGGTTACGCCACCGGTAGTAGGTGGCTTCGGTGATCTGCAACGCCCGGCACACATCCGCGACGTCCTGCCCTCGCCGAGCAGCCGATCGGCCTCGGTCAACTTGCGCACGACCTGCTCAGGGGTGTGCCTCTTCCTCGTGGTCATCGCCATCGAGCCTTCCCGTGGGCCGCAAGACCCACACAGCCGATGGACCGACCTCACGGGGTCAGGTCAGAGGGCTGACATCATTCCGAGATCGGAAACAGGACGGGCCTAACCGTGCAGGTTGGCCGTCATCGCTACCGGCTGTCTTTCAACAGATTTCTACAGAAGGCGCGTGATTTGCCGCGTGTTCGGGCTGTTGAGGCGGGTGCCCGGCTGGGCTGATCACGCTCGCCGAACCTCGTCGAGCGTGGTCACACCGGCGACCTCAAGGTGCTGGGCCGTCCCATAAATGAGACCGGACCGACCACCTGGTCCCGGCACGACGATTCGGCCGCTGCTGGTCACGGCGTAGCGCGTGTAGTTGACCGCGTCGGGGCGTGGTTGTCCGAACTCGGTGTCGAACCGGGTGAAGGCGTGTGGAGGTAGGTCCAGAATCGTCCTGGATTCATCGGCGGCCGGGTGGGCACGGCCCGCCAGCGCAGCTCGGCACGCATCTGTTGATCCCCGCGACCGGTACGCCGATCATCACCCTGACCGGCGGCAGTAGCGGATGTTCGGCTGGGCGCTGGGTATTGCGTCCTGCCAGCAGTTCCGGTCCGCACGAACAGCGCAGACATACGGCGCGTCCGTCCGGTCAATCTCCTTCAAGTGGGGCATTAATCTCGACTCGAGATCCGACCGGACCGTCAGGACCGAGATTCCACTCGTAAGCGTGTACGAGCGGTATAGCGCCGCACGCTGCGAGACTCTCACTCGCGGTGAGAATTCGTCTCGCTTGCCCATCATCTTCGACCTCGAATTCAATCCCAGCCGCTTCATGCAGCGAGTCGCACGTAACCAGTGTGTCCCGGAACAGTCGGGGAAGCTGATAGAGGGCGAAATCAGCTCGGTTACTCCGGAACTCGGGCTTGATGGTGGTGAGCACCCCCCGGGTCTCACCCCATCCGTTCCTCATGACTTCGCCCATCGAAAAATGCAGCGACCTACTCGTAGCGCTGTGAAGATAGCGATAGAGAGGCCCTCGGCCGGTTCGCTCCGCGACCCAGTCCGCAGGCGGAGACACACGTTTCCCCCACCCGAGAGCTTCGCCGCGCTTCTTCAGCTCACCCTTCAACTCGCTCTCCTGGTCCGCTACCGTGTCCAAGAATGCCACCGGGTACCAGAGTTGCTGCATCACTTGATCACCTACAAAGTCACGCTGGGCAACCAATGAGCGCACCGCGTCGTATCGACCCAAGTCGAGGAGTAGCTCGTGCGCTGCGGCCTTCGGGAGGTCTTTGATCCAGTCGATCCATAGCAGCTCGTCGAGGGCGGGCCGGATGAACCCCCCGGCCAGATGACCGAAGCCAGACTTCGCCAACACCACAGTGGCTTCAAGAGCTTCGAGTTGACGCCGAATGATGTAATTCACCGCAAGTAGACGAAGGTCTGACGCTACGGCCTCCCACGTCAAGTCGCCGACGACCAGGCCCTGGCGAAGTGACGCGAGCCATTCTTCGACCACTGCGAGCCGCGCCTCAGAGTCGGTTTTGTCACCCATTCGATCAATTTTGCACGCATACCCCTCATGAAGCAGCCAGTTTCTCGCCCCGTCGCGATCATGCCAGCCGCAACAACATGACGGATACCGGAACAGTATTCGGTCCTCTCCGTGCCGAGGCCGCGTGAAATGCACGAACCACGGCATTATGGTGTGTTCGTTGCGCCGCGGCAGTCCGACGTTCCCGCAGCCGCTGCCGGTGTGCAGGCGTCGGGGGAGCGGTCGGTCGCGGTCGGCGGGAACGCCGTTGTGGTCCATACCTACGACAACTCCCCTGCCCGGATCGTGCACCTGCTGGCGGAGATGTGGCAGCCCATAGCGGAGGTCGAAGCTCCACCTGGGATCTGACTGCCCCCGGCCGAGTGGTGCAGGCGGCGCACGGCCTGGGTGAGATGCAGCGCAGCAGTGAACGAGCGCCTGGACGTACTCGTACCCGACGAATCCACCCGCTCGCCGCACCACGGGACTACCTGCAGCTGCTGACATCGTCATTCGAGCCTCGCAATTCGCACGTCCTGTCGACGAGTACGCGGTAGGCGCCGGTCCGTGGGAATCCAAAACCGTAGTTTGAGGTCGACTGGATGCTGCTTGTTCTCGCCGATGAACAGCATCCTGTCTCCTCGCGCCACCACGGCGGAGCGCCATGCAGACTCCGGCGCGGACCCTGAGGCCAGCGCTCCGCCGCAAACGTAGCCCGCGTCCGCTATAAGCGCGAGTATCACCGGAGCTGCCGCTCGTCACCTCCGGGCGCGGCCCGAAACAAGCACCACCAGTGTGGCCAGCACCCCGGTTGCCGTGACCAGGTCGGGTTAGGCTGGTCAACGCCCATCCGCCCGGGGCACCGAATACCAGCATTGCAAGCTGGAACGATTGCCGCGAACACTGATTGTGATCTCCGTGGCGAGTTCCTCGATCGTGAGGGTCGTCCGGCGGCCGTGCTCGATTCAGAGTTGCAGCCAGCTCGATGTGCTGGGACAGATGCGCGGCCGCTCGGTCAAAGGGTCGCGAGGTTCATCCGTCATGCGGCTGGTACAGCAGGCGCACGACTCGACCGCCGCGCACGATCGTGATCGTTGACAAGAGAGTTGACTTGGCTTCCCGCAGGCTCCACGTCGGTACTTGACCGCTTCGCATCCAGTCGGCGAGTACGGCAGGAAGCGTGAAGCTGAGCCGGAAGCCAGCTTCCTCATCTACCGGAACGATCTCCCAGTCCCGGCTCAGTGGCCGGTTGTCGCGGCGGTTACGGGGATACTCAAGATACACCCGGATCTCGCTGTTGCGTGGGTTGTCGAAGTACTCGGCAAACGCGACGGGGTCGTCGACCAGCAGAACGAGAACGAATGGGGCAGAAGGGAAGCCGAGGATGAAGCTATCCAGCATGACCCCACTGAGTCTGGCCACGATCGCTGATAGCTGGTCGGTAGGCAGTTCGCGCATCGGCGGGAAATCGTCCTCGTCGCCTGGCTCAGCCCGTTCTTGCGGCACAGCCAGCCCAGCTTGCGCCCTCTCGTGGGCGACAGCAAGGCCGAAGGTGGGCGTCGGTAAACTCGATTCTCCGACGGATCCGCGCAGCTCGTGGAGGCGGCTGGCGAGGTCGTGGAAGTCCTCGTCATCAACGTTCGCTGGCCAGGTGCCGAGTGCGTGGCGGAGTGCATGCCGAACCTGGTTCAGCGGGAGTGAAGCGAGACCGGTCCGTCCCGCCAGGTCGACGAGCTGGATAGCAACTTCATCTGCTGCGGTCAAGAGCGCTCCGAAACCCGGATTGGACAAATCTATCAACGATATCTGCTGCGCCAGAGCATATTCCTGCGCTGGCCTGGTAAAGCCTGTAGCGGAGAACAGGGCGTACTGGTACTGGTAACGCTTCATCGGGATGCTGTACGCCCCCGGCGTCTGCGTGCCGTAGTGCTCGTTGACATCACGTATAGTTCCGTATGCATTTCGCGTGTGCTCGATGCCTGCTCGGCCATTGCGATATTTGGCCTCGACGAACAGGCGCATCGGCAGCGAGAACGGTAGCGGCAGATCCAGTTCGCCGAGCACATCGACTTGGTGGGTGGTTCCGCGCCCTCGAACCAGTAGGCCACGACCGCTGTCCTTCAGCGCCTCCCGGTCTTGATCGGCCGCAACGAGCAGCCGATAGCCATTGTCCTGAAGGAGCCGGGCAAGCAGTTCTTCAAGCACATAACCCCGCACCGTCGCCACCTTGATCGGCAGGATTCCCCCTCGGTCTCAGTCCATCTGTCCTGCATATGTCATTGCCTCAGTCACTGTACCGAGTCTGATAGAGCGGAGCCTTATTAAAAGTTGGCCTGCAGCAGCTAGTTGTATGAGGTTGAGGACATCGCGGCCGTGTCGATGGCCCGGGGCTTCCACGGTCGCGGCTGTAGGATTGCGAATCCATACCAGGTTCGCGGCGATCACGACCGATGCGGCGACGAGGTCGCCGCTTACCCCAGTGTTGATGTCCAAGCGGAGTCCGACTAGTGTGTCGCGCCTGAAATTCGTTGAAGATATTTAGCGAGTGATTCGAGGATCTCCTCCGCGGTCTTTCGCCAGACGAATGGTTTCGGGTCGGCGTTCCATTGCTCGATCCAGGCTGTGATGTCTTTGTCCAGTGCCGCAACGCTTTTGTGGACTCCGCGGCGCAGGAGTTGGTCGGTGAGGAACCCGAACCAGCGTTCGACCTGGTTGAGCCAGGACGAGCCGGTCGGGGTGAAATGCATGTGGAAGCGTGAATGTTTGGCCAGCCAGGCGTTGATCGTCGGTGTCTTGTGGGTGGACAAGTTGTCGCAGACCAGGTGCACGTCCAGTTCCGCGGGCACAGCCTTGTCGATCGCGATGAGGAATTTCTTGAACTCGGCCGCGCGGCGGCGGGAGTACAGTTTGGAGATCACGGCTCCGTCGGCGATGTCGAACGCCGCGAACAGGCTGGTCACGCCGTGGCGGACGTAGTCGTGGGAGTATCGCTCAGGCATGCCGGGCATCATCGGCAGCACCGGTTGCGAGCGGTCCAGTGCCTGGATCCCCGACTTCTCGTCCACACACAGCACGACCGCCTTTTCCGGCGGATTGTGATACAGCCCGACCACATCGACGACCTTGTCCACGAACAATGGATCGGTCGAGAGTTTGAAGCCGTCGGCCACATGCGGTTTCAGATCGAACTTGTTCCAGATCCGCCCGATCGTCGACGGCGACAAACCACTTCGTTTGGCCATCGAGGTCCGCGACCAATGCGTCGCGCCTGCCGGCTTCTGCTCCAGGGTCATCGTGACGACTTCTTCGACCTTATCCAGCAGGACCGACGGGGGCCGTCCAGGACGCGGCTCGTCGGAGAGCCCCTCGAGACGTTTCTGCGCGAAACGCCTCCGCCACTTACCAACAGTCTGGGCCGTGATACCCAACTCGGCTGCCACATCCTGATTGGATTTCCCTGCCGCACAACTCAATACGATCCGGCAGCGTTCCGCGAGGGCCTGCGACGACTTCGCTCGGCGCGCCCACCGCTGCAACGTCTCACGCTCATCGCCGGTCAACACGATCTCGGCCACCGGCCGCCCACCGCGATCGCGATCGCCCAGTCCCTCCAGACCCTCGGCAGCGAACTGCCCACGCCATCTCGCCGCCGACCCCACCGAGACACCGACAAGCCGCGCGGCACCCGCATTCGACATACCCTCAGCACAGGCCAGCACGATCCGAGCTCGTTGCGCCTCGCGCCGATCCAGCGATTCCGCCATGCGCGCAAGCTCCACACGCTCAGGCTCGGACACAACGATCTCAACAGCAGAAGGCCCACGATGCGACACAGAAACAGTCTAACAACTTAGAGGATGCATTTCAGGCGCGACACACTAGGGAGGTGGCGAGGAGGTGGTGGTCGACGTGGTGTCCTTGCCCGTGCAGCGTTTCGCGAGTAGTGCCGGGTATCGCGGACGCGAGGTGGTCGGCGGCGTCGAGGATGTATGGGGCGCTGGTGGTTCCGACGATCAGCCGGGTGGGCAGGGTGAGCGCGGCGTACTGGTCCACGGCGTGCGGCAGGCTCGCGAGGATCTGCATAGTGGGGATGAGGGTGGGGGCGTGCGCGACTTTCGACATCCACAGCGGGTCGCTGCGCAGGGCGGCGAGTTCGGCGGCGGAGAACCCACCGGCAGCGGGGGTGATGTCCAACAGGAGTTGTTCGTAATCGCCTGCACTGATGCGGTTTTCGAGATGGGTGATGTCCGGGATCGGGTAGGTGATCGGTAGGGGTGGTTCGTAGAGGGCGAGTCGGCTGAAGTGTTCAGGTGCGGCGAGGGCGGTTTCGAGGGCGATGACCGCGCCGTAGGAGTAGCCGAACAGGGTGGTGACCGGTCCGACGGCGGCGGTGACGGCTCGGATGTCGTCGATCATGTGGGTGATGCGCGGGGGTGAGTTGCCCCATCCGCTGGTGCCGTGCCCGCGCAGGTTGATCAAGACGACCTCGAAATCGGCCGCGAGGTGCTCGGCCAGCGGCAGCAGGCTGATCGCGCTGCCGAGCCCACCGTGCACACCGAGCACGACGGGGCCCTTACCGCGGGCGAGGTAGGTGATTGTGGTTCCGTCCGAGGATTTCACTCGACCGCCGCGTACCAGGGTCCGCGGGGACGGTGACCGGCCAGGTGGCGGCGCGGGCTGCAGAGTGCTGGTCATCGGTGAGGTTCTTTCGCAGGCGTGGTGGGGATGCTCGCGGCGGCCAGTAGCGCGGCAGCGGCGGCGAGGGCGCCGAGGATGAGGAACGCGGTGGCGTACCCACCGACCGCGGCGGCCAGGGCGGTGGCGCCGAAGGGGGCCAGGGCCATGGTGATGGTCAGGGGCGCGGACAGCAGGCCGGTGAGCTGGCCGTAGTGGGCGCTGCCCCAGCGGTCGGTGACTGCGGTGGCTTGCAGCAGCGTGAACACGCCGCGTGCCATACCGGCGGCGATCGCGGCCGCGATCAGCGCGGCGGCGGTGGTGAACACCCCGAGCAGGGCGGTAGTGGCGGCGATGGCGAGCAGAATTGCGACGGTGCGGGTGCGGACGCTGGTGCGGGCGGCGAGGGTCGCGTAGCCCAGGCGGCTGGCGACCTGCCCGGCGCCGCCCAATCCGAGCGCGATCGCGGCGACAGTGGTGTCGAGACCGCGTTCGGTCAGCAACGGCACCAGGGTGACCACCACGGCGAAGGAGGCGAACCCGCTGACGCTCAACGAGATCGCCAGCACCAGGAACGCGCGGCTGCGCGCCACCGGTCCGGGGTGGGTGAGATGGGCGTGTTCGGGTTCGGCGGGCGGGCGCGGCGGCCACGGCAGCCGCAGCCCGAACCAGTGCCCCGGCACAGTCACGACCGCAAGAATCACCGTCAGAACCAGATATGTTGCCCGCCAATCCATGTGCGCGACCAGGGCCGCGGTCAACGGGGCGAACACGGTGGAGGCCAAACCCGCGGCCAAGGTCAGCACTGTCAGCGCACGGATCCGGTTCGGGCCGTACCAGCGGGTAAGGGCGGCGAAGGCCGGGGGATACAGCACCGCCCCCATCGCGATCCCTGCCAGCAGCCAGCCCGCGACGAACCACACCAAGGTGGTTGCGGTCGCCACCAGGATCAAGGCGGGTATGGACAGCAGTGATCCGGTGGTCATGATCCCGCGGGGTCCGTGGCGGTCGAGCCAGCGGCCCACGGGGATGCCGGTGACGGCAGCGACGAGTTGCCCGGCGGAGAACGCGGCGGTCAGCGCGGTCGCCGACCAGCCGGTGTCGGTGGTGATGCGCCCGAGCAGCACAGGGAACGCGTAGAACAGGATTCCCCAGCTTGTGATCTCGGTGAGGCACAGCACCACCAGCACTCGTCGCAACCCGGACCCGGTGGCCACTGGCCGCGATGGCGCAGAAACAGCCTCCATCACAACGGGCCGCCTCAGCGGGCGGGCACGGCGGTCAACGGCAGTTCCTGCAACGCCACCGGCCCCGACGACAACACATCCGGCCCGGTCGGTGCGCCACCACCGCAGCCTCCACCAGCTGTGGATTCGGTGGGTTCTTCGGCCGGGGCGTCGAAGACTCCGGAGCCGCCGCAGACACCGGTGTCGGGCAGAGCGAGTTCGACGCGTTCAGCGGCTTCGTGGTCCCCGGCCAGCGCTGCGGCCAGCGAGCGGACCTGTTCGTAGCCGGTCATCGCCAAGAATGTCGGGGCGCGGCCGTAGCTTTTCATCCCGGCCAGGAACACCCCCGGCTCCGGATGCGACAACTCCTTCACCCCATGCGGATACACGGTGCCGCAGGAATGCACATTCGGGTCGATCAACGGCGCCAGCTCCACCGGCGCCTGCAACACCGGGTCCAGGCCGAGGCGGATCTCCGACAGCCACGACAACTCCGGCCGGAACCCGGTCAACACCACCACCCGATCAACGTCCTCGATCCGGCGACCGGTATCCGACACCACCGCGTGCCGGCCGTTGCCCGTGGGTTCGATTGCGTCGGTCCGGAATCCGGTCACCACGGTGAGCAGACCGGCGTCGACGGCGTGTTTGGCGCGCTGCCCGAGCGCGCCGCGAGCGGGTAGCTGATCGGCCTCGCCGCCACCGAAAGTGGACCCGACCTCCCCGCGGCGCAGCACCCATGTCAACCGGGTGCCCGGCTCGTTATTCGCGACCTCGGTCAGGGCGATGATTGCGGTCAACGCCGAATGCCCACTTCCGGCGATCACGGTGTGCTTGCCTGCGTAGCGGGCGCGGACGGTGTCGTCGTCGAGGTCGGGCACCCGGTAGTCGATCACCGCCGCGGCAGCGGTTTCGCCGAGCGCGGGCAGCCCTTCGCCGCCGAGGGGGTTGGGCGCGCCCCAGGTGCCGGAGGCGTCGATCACCGCTCGGGCCAGCACCCGCTCTTCGCTGCCGTCGCCGTAGCGCAGGTGCACCGACAACGGTTCGCTGTCGCGTCCGGCGTTCACGACCCGGTCGCGGCCGCGGCGGGCCACGCCCACGACCTCGGTGTCGAGGACGACCACGTCCTCGCCGAGGGCTTTCGCCAGCGGCATCAGGTAATCGTTCACCCATTCCTGACCGGTCGGGTAGGTGTTCTCGGCCGGGGCGGCCCAGCCGCTGGGCTCGAGCAGGCGGCGCGCGGCCGGGGCGATGAGTTCGGCCCAGCGGGAAAACAGCCGCACATGATTCCACTCGCCCACGGCCGCACCAGCGGTGGCGCCGCGTTCGAACACCAGCGGGTTCAGTCCTCGTTCACGCAGTTCAGCAGCAGCGGCCAGACCGATCGGCCCGGCTCCTACCACCACGACGGGGAGTTCGTTCACCATGAGGGTTCCTTTCATCGACGGTCATCGATCAACTTGATGCAGGACTCTATCGACGTCCGTCGATGAATGCAAGCATCGATGTTCGTCGATATAGTGGTGGTTATGACGTCGTTGGATATGCCGGTCGTGCGCGCCGCCGGTGCGGAGCGGGTGGACGCGCTGACGGTGGGTGATGCCACCACCTACGCGCAGTGGTTCGCCTGCCTGGCCGATCCGACGCGGGTGCGGCTACTGCATCAGGTCGCCACCCGCCCAGCCGGGATCACCGTCGGTGAACTCGCCGAAGCACTGGGGATCGGGCAGCCCACGGTGTCGCATCACGTCCGCAAGCTCGCCGATGTCGGGTTCGTCAGCGTCCACAAGGACCGCACTTCCACCGTGGTGATGGTCAACCCCGCCTGCTGCACCGGCCTTCCTCACGCCGCCGACGCGGTCATGGGTGTGTTGACCCCGCGCCCCTGCTGCCCCGAGGACCTGCCCGCCGACGTCACCGTCCGGCAGATGCGCGCAGACGATTGGGAGGCGGTGCGCCGCATCTACGGCGAGGGCATCGCCACCGGCACGGCGACTCCCGCCACCGAGGTTCCCAGCCGCGACACCCTCGAGGCGCGATGGTTACCGCAGCACCGGTGGGTGGCCGAGATCGACGGCGAAGTCATGGGCTGGGCCGCGCTTCGCGCCGCCTCCTGCGATGAGGGCTACGAGGGCGTGGCCGAGAGTTCGGTGTATGTGGCCGAGCAGATGCGCGGGCGTGGCATCGGGAAAGCCTTGCTGCACCGCCAGGTCATCGCGGCCGACGAAGCCGGGCTGTGGACCCTGCAGACCTCGATCTTTCCGGACAACCGCGCTGCGATCGCCCTGCACCACTCCGCTGGCTACCGCACCGTCGGCGTGCGGGAACGCATCGCGCAACTCGAGGGGCAGTGGCGCGACACGGTCTTTTTGGAGCGCCGCAGCGCGGTGTGCTGACGAGCCCACCGGCGGCCGCGAGTGACCAGTGTTCAGCGCTCGGTGCGAATGTACTGATCGCCGGGTGTGGAATCTTCGTCCGGAAGCTCGTTTTCCTCACCGAGTCGAAGCAATTCCCGAGTTTGGGCCTCGTAGCCCGGTTTGCCCATGTTCTGGAACGGGTTGGACCCCGGCGATGGAAGACGCAACCTATAGGCATCGTTGTTCAGGGTCATTCCGGGCCTGCCGTGCCGCAGAACGTCGAGCGTCGTTTCGTCGAAGCCATCATCACCCATCGCGTTCATGAGCAGCTTCCGGATCTCCTTGATGTTCTCCGGGGACGCCGGCGGGGTCGGCTCGGCGCATTCGGCCTGCTGTTTGGCTTCGATGTGCTCGCCGAGGCGCAGTTGCCAACCGATTTGATGAACACGACCGATGATGTCCCGCAAGCCTTGGTTGTCCACCTCGTCGGAGGGCGACACGATAATGCCTCCCTCGACATCGACGTAAAATCCCTTCTGCTTCATCACATTCTGGTTCTTCGACCATTCTTCGATAGTTCCGAGGATCGCAAGGTTGGCATCAGGGTCGGGAGGTTCGACATCGAACCAGTAGTCCTCCTGAACCAGGAATCTGTGCACGCGGCGCAACTTCTCCTCGTGCCGTCCCCACAGCTGTCGAAGAGGCTGGTCCACGAAGGGTGTGCCCTCCGGTTCGTAGGCCATTTCGACGCGCCGCTGGTGTATCGCGATCGCTTTGCCGGACTCCTCCAGGGCAAGAATAGCCAGCGATCGGGCCAAACCAGCATTGCCCAAGTCGAGCACGGCGATGGCCGACCTCAGCAGGTTGTCGGCGTTCTGCAACAGCGCATCCTGCACCTGGACGACCTGCGTGGGAGTGAGGTCCGATAGACGGGGCGTTGGCATCCGACCAGTGTGAGGCAACGCACCGGCCACGTCATGCCGTCTCCGTACCGCTGGCCGACCACGATGATCCCGCCTCGGACGAGGTGTTGCGACCGGTCGCCGACCGGCATTCACCAGATGTTCGCTTGGCCACTGATTCCATATCTGTCAATATCGATGCATGTCTAAGTCTCAGCTGCCGTTGACGCCGGTCCAGGCGTGCATTGCCGCACCGTTGGTGCGAGAGCCACTGACCGCGCAGGCCGCCGCCGATTTGGCGGGCGTGTTCAAGGCGCTGTCGGATCCGGTGCGGCTGCGGCTGCTGAGTGTGGTCGCCTCCCGCGCCAACCAGGAAGCCTGCGTGTGCGACCTGTCCGAAGGCATCGATGTCTCCCAGCCGACGATCTCCCATCACCTGAAGGTGCTGCGTGAGGCAGGGCTGTTGACCAGCGAACGCCGGGCCTCATGGGTGTACTACCGCGTGGTTCCCGAAGCGCTGCAACGCCTTTCGCATGTGCTGCTGATCAACAGCGGCGACACGTTGGGGGTGGGCGCGTGAGCGTGCGGACCGAACCCGACACTGCTGTCGTCGGCAAGCTGTCGACCCTGGACCGGTTCCTGCCGGTGTGGATCGGCGCCGCCATGGTCGCCGGGCTCCTACTCGGCCGCGTGATCCCCGGCCTCGGGGACGCGTTGAGCGCGGTAGAGATTGACGGCATCTCGCTGCCGATCGCGATCGGGTTGCTGATCATGATGTACCCGGTGCTGGCAAAAGTCCGCTACGACCGCCTCGACTCCGTCACCGGCGACCGCGGTCTTCTTCTCGGCTCCCTCATCCTGAACTGGGTGCTGGGCCCGGCGTTGATGTTCGCCCTGGCGTGGCTGCTGTTGCCGGATCTGCCGGAGTATCGCACCGGGTTGATCATCGTGGGGTTGGCGCGCTGCATCGCGATGGTCATCATCTGGAACGATTTGGCCTGCGGTGACCGCGAAGCCGCCGCGGTGCTGGTGGCACTGAATTCGATGTTCCAGGTGCTCATGTTCGCCGTGCTGGGCTGGTTCTACCTGTCGGTGCTGCCGGGCTGGCTCGGGTTGGAGCAGACCACGATCGACACCTCGCCGTGGCAGATCGCGAAGTCGGTGCTGATCTTCCTCGGGATTCCGCTGCTGGCGGGCTATCTGACCCGCCGTCTCGGCGAGCGCGGCAAGGGCCGCGACTGGTATGAATCCACGCTGCTGCCGCGGATCGGGCCGTGGGCGCTGTACGGGCTGCTGTTCACCATCGTCATCCTGTTCGCCCTGCAAGGCAAACAGATCACCTCCCAACCGCTGGATGTGGTGCGGATCGCGATCCCGCTGCTGGCCTACTTCGCCATCATGTGGGGCGGCGGCTACCTGCTGGGCGCCGTCCTCGGCCTTGGTTACGAGCGCACGACCACGTTGGCGTTCACCGCGGCGGGCAACAACTTCGAACTCGCGATCGCCGTCGCGATCGCTACCTACGGCGCCGCCTCCGGCCAAGCTCTCGCCGGAGTCGTCGGCCCGCTCATCGAAGTCCCCGTCTTGGTCGGGCTGGTGTACGTCTCACTGGCGCTGCGCACCCGCTTCGGCGCCTCCGGCACTGCCGCGACCGTCTCTTCGGGTGTGGCAGAGGAAAAGGTGCTCGAGCGGTGACCGCGAACCCTGCTGTGCTGTTCGTGTGCGTGAAGAACGGCGGCAAGTCCCAGATGGCCGCCGGGCTGATGCGCCACGCCGCCGAAGGACGCATCGAGGTGTACTCCGCGGGCACCGCCCCCGGCGCGAGTCTCAACGCGCTGTCGGTGCAGTCGCTGCTGGAAGTCGGCGTCGACATCCGCAAGGAGACCCCGAAACCGATCGACCCGCGACTGCTGCGCGCAGTCGACCTCGTCGTCACGCTGGGCCGCGAAGCGCACGTCGATCCCGTCGACGGGGTACGGGTCGTGAACTGGGACACCGACGAACCCTCCGAACGCGGTATCGACGGCCTCGAACGCATGCGCCTGATCCGCGACGACATCAACACCCGCGTGCAGCACCTGCTCACCGAACTCCAGCCCTCCGTCTGACCCTGTCACACCACTCAGCATCGGAACACCGCTATGAGCGACAGCCCCCTCGCCCACGCCACCTACGTTCGTGACGACCTGACCATCGACCAGCAACTCGCCCTCAAAACCGCCGCCTCCCGCCTGCAGCGAGAATTCGACGGCACCTTCGGCGTCGAGACCATCGAACGGTTCCTGCACTCCTCCTACGACCAATTCGCCGGCCGCGCCACCGTCATGAACTTCCTACCGCTACTGGCCGAACGCTTCGCCCGCCAACGCCTCAACGCCCTCGCCAAGGTCGAGGGCAAAGCCCACACCGGCAAACCCACCGTGCTGTTCCTGTGCACTCACAACGCCGGACGCTCGCAGATGGCGCTGGGATTCTTCACCCACCTCGCCGCAGACAACGCCGTCGCCTGGTCCGGCGGCAGCGAGCCCGGCGAGCAGATCAACCCCGCCGCTGTCGAAGCCATGGCCGAGGTAGGCATCGACATCACCACCGAATTCCCGAAGCCATGGACCGAGGAAATCTTGCAGGCAGCCGACGTGATCATCACCATGGGCTGCGGGGATGCCTGCCCCCTCTACCCGGGCCGCCGGTATGAGGAATGGGACCTCGACGACCCCGCCGGACTCGACGTCGCCGCCATCCGCCCCATCCGCGAGGAAATCGAAACCCGCGTCCGCCACCTGCTTGCCGAACTCGACATCCCCACCAGCTGAAAGGCCAACTCGCTCATGGCATCCAAGCCCAGCGTGCTGTTCGTCTGCGTCCACAACGCCGGACGCTCCCAGATGGCCGCCGGATTCCTCACCCACCTCGCCGGAGACGCCATCGAAGTCCGCTCCGCAGGCAGCGCGCCCGCCGAGTCCATCAACCCCGCCGCGGTCGAAGCCATGCGCGAGGTCGGCATCGACATCTCCGACCGGTCACCCAAAATCCTCACCTTCGACGCCGTCGAAGCCTCCGACGTCGTCATCACCATGGGCTGCGGCGACACCTGCCCAGTCTTCCCCGGAGTCAGCTACCGCGACTGGGTACTCGAGGACCCCGCAGGCAAAGGCGTCGAGTCGGTGCGCCCGATCCGCGACGAGATCAAGGTCCGTGTCGAGGAACTCGTCGCCGAACTGCTGCCCGCGCGCTTGAACTGAGGACATCGACACGATCAGTACATCTGGCGTCTACGAGAGCGCACCCGAGGCAACGGCGGCGGAGCCGTCGTTCCGGTAACCTGGGTGCGGGAGAATCGGCGGACAGGTCGTCAGGAGACTGTCATGTCCGTGCCTGGTTCATCGCTTCCCTCGTGCGTGCTGCCGAGCTGGTGTTGTTTCCTTCCGACCGAGCGAGTTCGGAGTACGACCATGGGGTCGCGGGCTGCGGTTTCCCGAATCGCAGGCATTGGCGCGGGATTCGAAACACCTTCAGGCGTAGCTGGCATTACCTTCAGCGGAGTGCGCCGCGAGTTCGTAGGCTCGCCACTGGTTGGTTCTGATATCCGCGCCCGTTCAGGTTATTCGAGAGCGCCTCTCAGTCGTGGAGACGGGGTTCGGCCGCATCGTCGGCCACCTTCCGTAATACACCGCAGGACAGAGTGTTTCGCGCTCGGTCGGCTGGCATCGGGTTTCGGTTTACGACCGTGCGCTGCTGCGGGTGGTCCGTACATCCTTTCCGCGGACATGCGCCGAGCCTTCCGCGGCGATCGCGCGCGTTCTGCCATCTTCAGCCCAGCGCAGGGGCTTGAAAGCTCGGGGTCCGAGCATGTCTACTGAAGCCAGCAATCGGGGGGTTAACCGAGAAGGCGATGAGCCTGGCATCATCGGAGTGGTTTGCCCCGACAGCCCACCCGCGCTGACCGACGACGCGGCCAGGGCACTGCTTGCGCTTCTGCTTCGACATTCCCGCGAACACTCCGGCGAGAGGGACGACGATGCCGACCGAACCCAACGAATGGGCCGTCCTCGACGAACTGCTGGGACTGGTCCCCGAAACCGTCGAAAGCACCGATGATCAACGGTTCGCGTTCTACGGGCGCTGCTCGACCGAGGACAATCAGGATCCGGAGACCTCGTATCGGTGGCAGCGAGGCAACGCGGAGAAGTTCGTGTCCGAAGCGTCGATCGTCGCCGATTACTTCGACATCGGCCAGTCGCGGTCGGTGCCCTGGCATCGCCGTCGGGAAGCCGCACGGCTGCTAGCCGACTTGAAGAATCCGGGCCGAGGGTGGACGGCCATCGTTGTCGGTGAGGGCACTCGGTCCTGGTTCGGTAACCAGTTCAGTTTGGTCGCACCACGCCTGCAAGCGCATGGAGTGGAGGTTTGGGTGCCGGAACTCGGCGGGCGTTTCGACCCGCGCAATGTCACGCACTCGATGATGATGAGCATGCTCGGCGGGCTGAGTGAGTCCGAACGCCAGCATGTTCAGCAACGCACCCGCGCCAGCATGGACGCTCAAGTGCTCAACGAAGGCCGACACCAAGGAGGCCGACCGCCCTACGGGTACATGGTGGTGGACGGTCCGCCGCATCCGAACCCTAATCGCGCTTCGGATGGGCTGAAGTTGCGGATCCTTTCGCTCGATGTGAGTACCGCCCCGGTGGTACAGCGGATCTTTCGTGACTACCTCGCTGGCCGTGGCGATAAGGCGATCGCGATCGCTCTGAATCGGGAGGGTGTGCCGTGTCCGTCAGCGCATCGACCAGAGCAGAACCGGCATCGCGCCAAGGACGGTTGGCAGGCCGGAACCGTTGCCGCGATCCTGCAGAATCCCCGCTACACCGGCTACGCGGTGTTCGGACGATGGACCAAGCACGAAGAACTTCTCGATCCCGACGACGCTGCCGCCGGTAACGTCACCCGGTTCCGGCGCTCGCCCACCCACCGCATCGTTCGCTCGAAAAGCCCCGCGCATCCACCCATCGTCTCGGTAGAAACCTTCACCCAGACTCAACTGCTGCGACGCCAGCGTGCCGGCGGCGGCAACCGCACCCGCGCCAAGCTCGAACGCAACAGAGCATCCAGCGGTCTGCGCCCGTATCTACTGAGCGGCCTCGTGCGCTGCGCTGGCTGTAGTCGAAAGATGCAGGCGGAGTTGGTTCGTGACGCCGTGTACTACCGATGCCGCGCCAAAACCATCGCCCCCGGCAGTCCGGCCTTACAAGACCATCCCCGGACAGTGAACCTGCGCGAAGACATCGTCGTCGGGCCGATCGACAGCTGGCTGGCGAGCCTGTTCGATCGCGAACACCGCGAGAACACCATCGCGGCTCTCGTGGCCGCCCAAGACACCGATGACACCGACACCCGTCGGCGAATGCTTCGACAACGCACCACCGACGCCGAGGCCAGACTCGCGCGTCACCTCGCCGCCATCGAGGCCGGAGTCGATCCGCAAGCCCTCGTCACGGCCATGAACGCGGCACAGGCGGACAAAGCGGCAGCTCAGGCCGAGTTGAAGAGTCTTCCCAAGATCAATCGACTCACCGACACCGAGATCCGGAAGTTGATCGACTCGCTGGGTGACATCCGCGCGGTGCTCGCTGCGGGAGATCCGGCCGATAAGGCCCAGTTGTACCGAGCCTTGGCCTTAGAAGTGCGCTACCAGCACCAACAGCAACTCGCAATCGTTGGTGCTACCCCCTGTGGGGTTAGCACTGGTGTCCGGAGGGGGACTTGAACCCCCACGCCCGATAAAGGGCACTAGCACCTCAAGCTAGCGCGTCTGCCATTCCGCCACCCGGACCGGTGTGCTCAGCAAGATTATCGGATCACTACGCGTGGACCAAATCGCGGTTGGACCTGCGGTTTCTCGAGCAGGTCGGGATGGGCGGCGGTATGGGCTCGCCGCGACGTCAACAACTAGATGATGCGTCATCTAGTTGCCCGCACAGGCATCGGTTGCACCCGGGTCGCTCACCAGCGCCCCAGCACGCGCGCCCGGCACCTTGCCCACACCGGCGTAGCCGCTCTTCCGGCCGAAAAGTACCGCCGGAACCAAGCCTTGACACCCCTGTAAGGCTGGGCTAGCCCCTGGTGTCCCAGATCACGATGAGGATCGGGCCGCCGGAACCGCACACGCTGCGGTGCGGCGTCGAATCAGTAGCAGCGCACCGACCGACGCCAGCGGGGTGGTGGCCTTTCCCGCGCCGTTCGGGCCGAGCAGTGCCAGAATCTCGCCCGGCCTGACCTGTGCGTGCAGTTCGCGCCCCGCGGGGACGCCGCCGTAACCGACGGTGAGCCCTTCGATACTCAGGGCGGGTGCCGTCTGCGAGCGCGCCGGACGGATCGCGGCGGGGCTGGTCATTCGTTCTCTCCTGCCCGTCGGTCGACCGTCGCCGGTGGTCGCGCGTCCGCGCCGTGTGCGGCGGTGCCGAGGTAGGCGGCGATCACGCGGTGATCCTCCTGGATCTCCAGTGGTGCGGAGGGACGAACTCGATTCGATCGCCAGGTCACAGGCGCGCAGGACGCTGGACGGTCTGCGCGAGAAGTAACGACCGGATGAGTCGAGCCCACAGGTGGGGGAGAGCGCCGACGACGGGCCCGGCTCGAATAGGATCGGGTCGACGTTGCGTTGGCCGAAGCCGGCGGCCGCGCCGCGCTGTCCACCGAAGAGTCGGCCGAACTCGCGTGCCTGAACATCACCTGGAGACGGTTCGGCTGGTGCGACAAGGCATTCGAGGAATACAGCCATAGGGGGCATGGTGGTACGGAATCGAAGCCTGGCCGGAACCGCGGTGTCGACCAGCTGGGCGGCAGCAATGCTCGCTGTGGGCATCGCGGCATTGCTGTTGCAGGCCGTGCTTGTGCCGTTCACTGCCGCACCGGAATTCGGTCTGCTGGTCAACCAGGGGGATCTGGCGATCTACCGCAACGCCGCGCGCGCAGTGCTCGACTCGCACGCGCTCTACACCGCACCCATACCCCCAGGTGGCTGGTTCACCTACCCGCCGTTCGCAGCCTTGTTCTTCATTCCGTTGGCGGTCGTGTCGTTCGGCACCGCGAAGGTCGTCTGGTTCGCGGTGTCGTGTACCGCTTTGTACGCCACGATCTGGCGCTGCTGGCGGGTGCTCGGTTACCGCGGCGATACCCGCCTCGCGGTGCTGTGCCTCGGGCTCGCGTTTCTCGCAGTCGACGTCGAGGCGGTCCGCGGCACCTTGTGGCAGGGCCAGATCAACCTGTTGCTGATGGCGATTCTGGTCTGGGATCTGACCCGTCCGGCCTCCGCCCGGCTGCGTGGCTATTCGATCGGTCTGGTCACCGGAATCAAGCTGACCGCGATCGTGCTCCTGCCTTACCTGCTGCTCACCCGGCAGTGGCGCGCAGCCGTCATCGCGATCGCCACAGGCATGGTCACCGTTGTCGTGGCCGGGCTGATCCTGCCGGGCGACACCCAGGACTTCTGGAGCGATGTGGCCGGTGATGTAGATCGCATCGGGCCGGTGACCCATCCCGGAAACCAGTCGATCAACGGTGTGCTGTCGAACCTGTGGGCACCGCAGCCCGCACCGAATTGGCTATGGCCGGCGTGCGTGGCTGGTTCAGCCTGCCTCGGCTATGCCGCCGCGGTCATCGGGCACCGGACCGGTCGGCCGTTGCTCGGTTTGGTCGTTGTCGGGTTGATCGGGTGCGCCGTGCCGCCGCTGGCGTGGGGACACCACTGGGTGTGGTCGGTGCCGTTGCTGATCGTCCTGCTGCACTGGACCGCCCGCGCGGACATGCACCGAGTCCCTCGGATCGTCACGACGACAGCCGTGTTCGCGGCCTTCTCGATGTGGCTGACCGGTTGGCTCTATGCCGAGATCCGCGACCTCGGGCTGATCGGGGCGCCCAGCTACGTGCCGGCCATGACCGCCGCGGCCGAACAGATCTCCCACCCGGCCCGGGTCATTGTCTGTGGTGTCCCCGTCGCGGTCTACCTCGCCGTCGTCATCGCGATCCTCACTCGGCACGCGGCCAGACGTCAACGACCGGACTTCGTCGCCGACCGGCCCCGCGTTCGGGCGCACAGCTGACACAACCGACATCGCACCGTGCCCACCCGCATGACATGACCGGACTTCTCGTCCCGGTCGTGCATCGGGTGAGGCCGTAGTGTCACCGACCGGTCGCCGCGTTGTGCGCTGACACCGGACGCCCCAACGCCTGAGCTTTCAGTTGCTCGAATTCCGCGTCGGTGATGACACCGGAGTCGTGGAGGGCTTTGGCGTCGGCGATGCTCTCGGCGGGGGACTTACCCGCCACCTCCCGGATGTACTGATCCGTGGCCTTCTGCGCCTCCGCCTGTGCGCGTTGGGCGCGCAGCGCCATGCCCCGCCCGCGAACGATCAGGTACACCAGGGCCGTGAGGTAGGGGAATATCACCAGGGCTATCACCCACAGCGCTTTGGCGACGCCGGACACGGAGTGGTCGCGGAACAGGTCCACGAGAATCTGGAACAGCACGATCAGGTACGCCACGAAGGCGAACACGAGGATCGTGTACCACACGTAATCCCAGAACGAATCCATGTTGCGAACCTCCTCGGCGGATCTTTCCTGTTTGGTATCAGGCGGTGGATTCCGGCTGTGAAGTAGATCGAACCGCCGGTCGGCCGCTGGGTCGAAAAACAAACTTTCGTTATGACGACAGCTTACGAGCGCAGTTCGAAAATAGGCAGCGAGGGACGTCGGCGCTACAGATCGACGAGATTGTTGAGATTCCGGTACACAAGTAGCGATTCTTGCCGAAATCCAGCGGTCCGGCTGTCCGACTCGGATCGGACATCGGGCAAAAGGGACGATCGTCGCCGAAGCGCCGCTGCTAAAATCGCCGGGTGATACCGGGCAGGTCTGTGGGGTCGGGACCGACTTGCGTCGGCTGGGCGCCACAATTGCAGCGCCGACGCTCACCGCAATCTCTCGATACCGAGTTTGTCTCGGTTCGAACAAGGAGGCCATGAGCCTGCCGGGCAACAGAGCTGAGTGGCCACCGGTCGGCGGTGCGGCCTTGTGGGTGGATCGACCGCCATAATCGCGGCACGGTTCGAGCGGCACCGCTGGAGACGGAGGCGCAGATGACCCAGAGTGAGGAGGATTGGCCCGGGCCGGCGGAGGCCATACCGAGAAAGGGTTTGCGAGCTGGAGCGGCGCCGATACAGGCCCATATTCCCCCGCGCACCGCCAAATTACGACTTCTCGCTCATCGCACGGGTCGAATTCGGTCGCGAGTAGGCGATCCGGACCCCGGAGTGCGGCAGGGAGTTCGAGACCGCGCCGGCCTGGCCCGCTGTGAGGACTGATGGAACGCAGCAGACACCAGCTCTTGCATGGGCCGCTGTTCACCCGCAGCGTTCCGCTCGACCGCCGGAACGCGGCGAGCCGGATCAGCGCATACGTCTACGGCAACGTCCTGATCCTCGCCGCGTTGATCCCGGTCACGCCGTCCGCCGAGCACGTCGGCATCTTGGTCGTCCTCGGGACAGCCCTCTCGACGTTCATCGCGCATGCTTTCGCCGAAGGCGTGGGTCAATCGGTGCGCCAGAGCCATGGCTTGTCGCCACAGGAGCGATGGGCGGACCTGCGGGACTCCGTGCCCATCCTCAGTTCGGCGGTGCTGCCCTGCGCGATCCTGGCTGCCGCGGCGGTCGGGTGGATCGAACCGCGTCTCGCCCAGGTGCTCGCGGAGTCGGCCATGCTGGTGCGGATCGGCGGGATCGTCTTCGTCATCGGCCGACTCCACGGCGAGCGACCCCAACGTTCGACGCTGCTGGGAGCGGTCCTGCTGGTTTGCACGGCCACGACCGTCGTGGCGGTCAAGATCATCCTGACCCACTGATCCCACCGGGGCGCGGAATCGGCACCGCAGCACAGCGGCGTCCACGTGTTCTTCGCCGGCTTCCTCCGGTTGGGTCGCGATCGAGCCGCAGTTACGCGATCCCGCGCACGCGGGGAGTGCGCCCGGTGCAGAATCGCGCATATCCGAGCGGCTCGTCGAGGAAGGGAGCGCATCATGTCCGAGAATTCATCGGTGAAACAGGGAGTCGCGGCAGGAACCTCGATCGGGGCCGCGATCATTCTTGTCACCGTCGGACTACTGCAGTTGTTCCAAGGCATTGCGGCGGTGGCGGAGGACGAGGTCTTCGTCGTAGGCGTCGAGTACACCTACAAGTTCGATTTCACCGCGTGGGGCTGGATCCACATCGCGCTCGGAGCGCTGATGCTGGCGGTAGGGCTCGCGTTGTTCACGGGAGCACGCTGGGCGAGAATTGCGACGATCGTCATCGCGTCGATTTCCATTCTCGCGAACTTTTTGTGGCTGCCGTATTACCCGTGGTGGTCGGTATTGATCATCGCCCTCGACATCGTTGTGATCTGGGCGGTTACCACCTGGAAGCCGGACGTCTCCAGCGAGCCGCGCTCGAGCGAGTTCTCCCACGGTGGGTCGCGGCCATGACCGATCGAGACGGCTCCGCCCGCCGCGGAGCCTGACGTGCGCACACACGCGCGCGACCGATGGACCAGGGCCGAGCGCGCCGAATACGGCAGATCGGCACGGCGCCGGACGCCCATCGACGGGATGGCCGAATTCGAGCGCAGCACCGATCGCGACCCGCTCGGACTCCTCGAAGCCCAGGCCGCGACCCGAATTCCCGAACTCGTTCCCGTGCGCTACGGGCGAATGGCCGCCGCGCCGTTCGCGTTCTACCGCGGCGCCGCCGTGGTCATGGCCGAGGATCTCGCCCGCGCCCCGGCCACCGGCTTGATCACTCAACTGTGCGGGGACGCCCACCTCGGCAACTTCGGCCTCTTCGCGACACCGGAACGCAACCTTGCCTTCGACCTGAACGACTTCGACGAAACCTACCCCGGCCCCTTCGAATGGGACGTTCGAAGACTCGTCGCGAGCCTCGCGGTCGCCGGGCGCGACAACGACCACAGCGGCAAACAACGCAGAAAGTACCTGCGGGCCTGCGCCGCCGAGTACCGCGAAGTCATGAACTCCCAATCCGCGCGCGGAGAACTCGCGGTCTGGTACTCCCATGTCGATGCCGAGACCCAATTCGAAGAATTGCGCGAAATTCTCGATTCCCCGACCAGGAAGCGCATCAAGAAGACGGTCGACAAGTCCTGGCGCCGAGACAGCGTCCAGGCCTTGGCCAAGCTGACCACCGTGGTGGACGGGCAGCCGAGGATCACGAGCATGCCGCCGCTGATCGTCCCTGTCGAGGAGATCTTCACCGGCGCCGACGCCGCACAGTTGAACCGGGCACTGATCGAACGGCTCGGCCACTACCGCGACACGCTGCCGCCCAACTGCCGGGCCCTGTTCGACCGATTCGAATACGTTCAGGCAGCACGAAAGGTCGTCGGCGTAGGCAGCGTGGGCACCCGGGCCTGGATCATCCTGCTCCGCGGGCCGGGCAACGACCCGCTGATCCTCCAGGTCAAGGAAGCCCAGCCGTCGGTTCTCGCGAAGCACCTCGACGGCCCGTCGTTCACCGGCCAGGGCGAACGGGTCGTGGCCGGGCAGCGGCTGATGCAAGCTGCCGGCGATATCTTCCTGGGCTGGCAGCAGGGTGTGGGCGAAGACGGAGCGGTGCGGGATTACTACGTTCGCCAACTGCGCGACGGCAAAGGATCCGCCGACATCCAGACCATGTCTCCCGAACTGATGACTCGCTACGGCAGGCTGTGCGCACGCGTTCTCGCCCACGCCCACGCCCGCGCCGGTGACCGATTCGCGATCGCCGGCTACCTCGGCACGGACGACGACTTCGAGGAAGCAATGTCCATGTTCGCCGAGAGTTACGCCGACCAGAACGCCCGCGATCACGCCGCGCTGCTCGAGGCGATCGATGACGGCACGGTAATCGCCCGACCGGGGGTATAGACCAGTGCACGGCGACCGAGCCGTTCCCGCCGCCGCGGTGCCCCGTTTCCGGCGTCGGTGGGGGCGGACGGCATTCCCCGCGGCCGTCCTCGTGGCGTCCGCAGCGGAGTCGCTATGGGCCACCGGTGAACCAGGATTTGTCCAGGAGAGGAGCGCCCGATGTCGTCGGCGCCGACAGTGAGGTCGAGCAAGCTCGTGCTGGCCGTCTTGGCGTCGGGGCAGTTCTTGATGACGCTCGACAGCTCCGTGATGAATGTCTCCATGGCCACCGTCGCCCAGGATCTCGGTACCACGATCACCGGCATCCAGACCGCGATCACCCTGTACACGCTGGTCATGGCTTCATTGATGATCACGGGCGGCAAAGTGGGCGCCATCCTCGGCCGCCGCCGGACGTTCGGGCTCGGCCTCGTCGTCTACGGCGCCGGTTCGTTCATCACCGGGCTCGCCCCGAACCTCACGACCCTCCTGCTGGGGTGGTCGCTCCTGGAGGGAATCGGCGCCGCCCTGATCATGCCCGCGATCGTCGCCCTCGTCGCCGGGAATTTCGCGCCCGAACGCCGTTCCGCGGCTTACGGTCTCATCGCGGCGGCAGGGGCGATGGCGGTCGCTGTCGGCCCGTTGCTCGGTGGCGCCGTGACGACGTTCGCGTCATGGCGGTACGTCTTCTTCGGCGAGGTCGTCATCGTCGTGTTGATCCTGCTGGTGCTGCGCCGGGTCGAGGACGCCCCCGCGAGCCGGGTCCGACTGGATGTCGTCGGGTCGCTTCTGTCGGTGATCGGTCTGGGCTCGGTCGTATACGGGGTGTTGCGGTCGAGCGAATGGGGGTGGGTGCGGACGGAGTCCGACGGACCGGCCGTGCTCGGTCTGTCGCCGGTCATCTGGCTGTTGATCGGTGGCCTGCTGACCTTGTACCTGTTCCTGCGCAGACAGACGTTTCTGGTGCGGCGGGGCCGCGATCCGCTCGTCGATCCGAGTCTGTTGCGGAACCGGCAACTCGTCGGCGGCTCGAGCATGTTCTTCGCGCAGTTCACCGTGCAAGCCGGCGTGTTCTTCGCCGTGCCGCTGTTCTTGTCGGTAGTGCTCGAACTCAGCGCGCTGGAGACCGGTGTGCGGATCCTTCCGTTGTCGGTCGCGCTCGTCGTGGCCGCGGCGGGCCTTCCCCGGTTCCTGCCACATGCCGACCCGCGCCGCGTCGTTCGGCTGGGTCTGATGGCGATGATCATCGGCGTTCTGATCCTGGCGGCCGGGATGGACCCGGGCGCCAACGCGGGCGTCGTGTCCATCCCGATGCTGCTGATGGGACTGGGTCTGGGCGCGTTGGCCTCGCAACTGGGCGCCGTCACGGTGTCGGCCGTGCCCGATTCGCGGAGCTCGGAGGTCGGGGGACTGCAGAACACCGCCACCACGCTCGGCGCGTCCCTGGGCACCGCGTTGATCGGGTCGATCCTGATCGCCACGCTCACTTCGAGCGTCGTCAGCGGCATCCAGAACAATCCGGCTGTCCCGGCGTCCGTGCGAGAACAAGCCACCACGGAGCTGGCTGCCGGGGTGCCGTTCCTGTCCGACAGCCAGTTGGTGGCCGCGCTCGACAGCGCCGGTATCGATGACGCCACCGCCGATACCGTCCTCGCCGTCAACTCCGACGCCCGCCTCGAGGCTTTGCAAGCGGCGTTCGCCGTTACCGCCCTGCTCGCGATCGCGGCGTTGTTCGGTACCGGCCTATTGCCTCGTCGGCCGGTAGCCCTGCGTGACGGGGAGGACCAGTTCTCGTCAGGGAAAGCCGAGCCGGATGCCGAGCGATGACTGGGGCGGCCTCGGACGTACGCGCCCAGCTAGCGTCGTTCGCCGTCGCCGTTGTCCCGGCCGCGCAGGTAGCGACCGATGGTGGTCTCGTCCAGAGCCAGTGCTTTGACGACCGATGCCGCGCCCACGATCACCACCGACAGCACGAAAAGCCAGCTCACCGACGTGAAAGCCAACCCCAACGGACCGAAATGCTCTTGGGCGTTCGTCGTGATCCGAGGCAGGAGGACCCGGCCCGCCGCGTGCACCGCGGTCAAGCCGATCGCGGTGAGCAACCCGGACGCCCACAACAGCCGCCCGGTCAGCGCTCCCTTCGTCAGCAGATAGGGAGCCAGCATCCAGACGAACACCCAGATGACCACCTCGCCCAGCAAGGCGAGCAACCGACCGGCGTAGCGGATTTGCTCGAGGTCGCGGATCTGCCCCACCAGCCCGGCGGCGAGCGCCACCGCGAGCAGCGCGACCAGCCACCGCCAAGCCTCTCGCGGACCGATCGCGGGAACCTTCCAGACCGCCTCGTACACCCGCGCGAGAGCCCGCGCGAACGAGGTACCGCCGAGCAGGACCATCAGCAGGCCGACCACACCGAACGCGGCTATCGCCGGATCGGCGGACAGGGACCCGCCGTCGGTATACAGCGATCTGGAGTCGAAACCGAACTGGTCGTTGATCGTCTTCGCCGGCGCATGCCAGCCACTGAAGACGGACGCGGCGATCATCACCGGCAATACCGAGGTGAATATCTGGGCGGCGAGCGCCAGCGAGCGATCCACCAGTTGGATCTCGGCCAGCACCTCGATCACGCGGCGCAGCGTCCGTCCGTACGGCGTTCCGCGCAGCCGGCCGGTCGCGGCCTGCGTACGCGCGATGGACACTTCGCGGGCCAATACCACCGACAACTTCACGGACCGCACCGCGCTCACTGTCCTTCTGCTCGTTCGGTCAGGATGTCGAATAGTGCGCAATGGTCTCGGTGGAGACGAAACGAACGCTACGCCGACATCCGGGCAAACACGTCGACTTAGTCGATTCCGATGGCAAGCCGAACCCACCCCGACGAGATCGCCGAGCGCCGCGGAAACGGCACACCGGATGGCCTACCTGTGCTCCGACTCCAGCTGGGCCGCGATGTTGTCGCCGCGGGCCTTCGCCAGCGATTTGGCGGCAGCAGCATTCGAGTCCTGGGCGTAAGTCGTGATCTGTATCTTCGTGTCGTTCCCTTTCAGGGGAATCGCGACTGCTTTGATGATGGAATCGGGGCTGTCCGGGACGGCGGCGCGGCCTCACAGGCCGAGTAGCACCGGACGGCGCGGAATACCGTCGGTGATCAGCGCCTGCAGCAGGGCCGCGAGATCGCGCGGTGCGAACAAATCGGCACCGCGATACCCAGAGATGTCCGGTAATCGCCACCAACGGAATGCCGTGATGTTCTCAGCCGCCAGTTGCTGGTCGGTCAGCGCGCCGCGCGGGGTGAACGACGTGGTCCGGACAAGGTAGAAGTCGTTGACCACGCCGTCGAAACCCGGTGCGTGGCCGGGCGCGTGGACCTCTTGATGCCAGATGTGCGGGGGTTCGGCCTCCACCGTGAGGCCGATCTCTTCGCTCAGCTCACGCCGCAGCGCGGCGAGCGGTTCCTCCGCGGGTTCGATGCCCCCGCCCGGAGCGGCCCACACCACCGTTGCCGCAGACTCCGTCACGGAGTGACCGCACAGGAGGATGCGGTCGTCGGCATCGAGAACGATCGCGCGCACCGCGTGACGCAGACGGGCCGAAGACATTACGACAGACTATCGAGCCCGACCGGTTGCTCCCGACCGCCTGCGGGAAGTCTTCTACCGGCTGCCGTCTCTGCCCTTTCGGCGTGGGTGATGGCCGCACATCGACAGCAGCCGGTCGGCGTCATCGACGACCGGCACCCGACGTGCGCCGCGGCTGACGTCGGCACCGTACTGGGCGAGCGGATCGCCCGGCGTCGGGTTCGTGGTGCGACGGTGTCGGATATCGGCACGCGCAGAACATGTTTCGGCGGCATCGTCCATCATGATGATGACCACGACCCAACACGAAGGTGCGGAGCGGTGAGCCGATGACCACGACGGATACCCTGCTGTACGGCGGCACCCGATGGGACGAGCGCGGCCGCTGGTGCTACGAGCTGATCCGCGCCGACGGCACGACCGAACGTGTGCCCGGTCCCGGCGCGCGCCTGGCATTCCGGGTCCGCGACGTGGCGCGATACTGCCTGGGATACAACGAGTTCGGCAGTTTTCCGGGACGGCGAGCGTGTCCGGATTCCGTGCGAGTCGCGAGCGGCCGACAGTGTCCGCAGTGCCGGGCGCGGGAGGGGTGGACGGCGGTGCACACGCACCGCGGGCCGATTTCCGCGCTGCCCGAGCAGATCCGTGACTACGTGTCGCAGCCGCACCACCTCTATATCGCCTATTTCGGTGACGGGTTGGCCAAGGTGGGCACGGCGTCGGCGGTACGCCGGCATCGCCGCCTGTACGAACAGGGCGCACTGGCCGCACGGTTCGTCGCCGACTCACCGGACGGCTTGCATGTGCGCGAACTGGAGCGGGTGGTGTCGGCACAAGCCGGTTTCCGGCAGGCCGTGGGCAGCGCCGCGAAAACACGCATCTTGACCAAGCCGATGGCTCCGTGGGCGGCAGTGGAGGCTGCGGTAGCCGCCGCAGCCGCCGAGGCGATCGCCGTGCTGCCCGCCGGGACGGCGCGGACCGACACCGCCTGGTCGGGCGGCAGCGAGTTCTACCGCATTGTGGCGCAGCGAGGCCGCTACGCGACCGTCGTCGACTTCGGCGGGGCGGGACTGGGGGAGTACGTCCTCGACGCGGTGACCGCGCACGGGCACACCATCGCTTGCCGGCACGGATCGGAGACCGGAGAACTATTGCTGGTCAACGATGCTCAGCTCATCGGGCGACGTGTCGAGCTCGACGACTCGATCACCGTCGCCCCCGTCGCCGCGCAGACCAGCTTGTTCTGATCCGCTCAGCCGGAGCGGCGGACACCGGTCAGCTTCTCGGACACCTTCAGCGGCCGACGCACCGCCGGACCACTTCGAACTCCGCGCTCGGCGACCGAGTCCTACACGTAGCTGGTACGCGAGCGTGCTCGGCCATGCGTCAGTGGCGAAATGTCGAGAATGCTGAACGATTGCCATTCATGCTCATGCAACAGTAGCCGGGCCGCGATCGGCAATGTGGCAGGTCGCGCTTCGGGCACCGCTAGCGCCAAACGATGATCCTGAGCTGGCCGAAGGTAGGGATTATGTTCAGTCGATACTCGGCGCAGCGACGATCTCGGTGCGATGCCGCAGGCAAGCGGGCCGGAAACGAGTAGTTAGCTACTCGCGTCGCGCAGGGCGGGAGGGGCGAGACTCGACTGGACCTCGAGAGGATGCCGGTCTCGGGGGGAGGCGATCATGAGAAACGACTCGCGAATACTACTGGTCGCGGCGGCCTTGGCAGGACTGCTGGGTGCCGCGCCGGTATCGGGCGCGGCACCGGAGCAGATACCCACCGCACCCGCCCCGCCGCCCAGCACGCCGGGACCGGCGTGGCCGATCACCACGCCGACGGATTTCCGGCTGCCCACCACCGAGGGGCATGATCCGCAAACGACCACGACCACGCAACCCGAGCCGACGACCACGACCACGAAACCCGAACCGACGAGCACGACCACAACGCCGGAGCCGACAACCACCACGACAAAGCCCGAGCCGACAACCACCACCGGGCAACCGCTCACGACAACTCCGCGACCGACAACTGCCGGTACGTCCATCGTTCCGAGCGGAAGTTCCGCCGTGCTTCCCGTACCCACTCTCGTCGCGCCGGCCACCGCCGAACGGGGCACAGTCATCACCGTGCACGGCGAGGGCTGGCCCTGCGACTCGGTGCGTGCTTTTCCGGATTGGTCTGAAACTGTGGACGCCCGGGTCCGTGGCGGTTCGTTCGATACACGCGTCGATGTTCCCGACGGAGTCGAGCTGGGTGTGCACTCCGTTCTCGGCGCCTGCCTGGGTAGCCCTCAGCGCATCGTCGTGAAGGCATCCGTCGAAGTGATCCCCGCGCGGCTGGTGCCGACTACCGGTGAACCCACGACCACTGAGCCGACCGGCGCGCGTCCGACCTTGTCGTCGCAAGCCGATGACCGTGACCAGGACACCGGCGCAGGCGGCATGCTCGGCCTCGGCGGGTTCCTCGTCGCACTCGGTGCCGCAGCGCTGGTCCTGCGCAGTCGCCGGAACCGCCCGAGTGAAGCGCCGCGCAACGAGGACCCGCGTCTACCGCGGGTGCATGTGCGCGTGGTTGCCGACGGCCCCCCATCGATCCACGTTCGCCAGGTCGCCCGCACTCCGGACGTGCGGGTCCGGCTGCGGGCCTGCGAACCGTGGCTGAGTGTCAAGGAGGTGCTCGGATGACGAGTCCAGCGTCGATCAGGGCTCGGACAGTTCTGTTCCAGAACGCCCCGCACGATGTCGGGGTGGGCGAACTGGCGGAGTGCCTACACGAAAGAGGTGCCGAACACTTGGCCCTGCGCCGGGCGCCGGGCGTGGCCCCGATACTGGCGTCGGCGGCGCTGCACGAGGTGGCCGAGACCATCGACGGGCTGCTCCAGGTCGATCTGGGGAGTGTCGCGATCGGAGGTTGGCGCCGCTACGACCTGCTGCGCAGGGCGGCGATGCGCACCCGTGCCGGAGGAGCTGAACAGGTCACGCTGTTGGAGCACGAGATCACCCAGACCTACCGTCCGTGCCTGGACGTCACCATCGACGAAAACCCGGTGGGGGAGTTCACGATAGAACTCTGCGTGGCGATACTGCTCCAGCCGCTCGCCGCCACCGTCCGCAACGGGATGCTGGTGGCGCTCGGCCCCGGCGACTGCACCGTGACCGTATCGATCGGTGCGCCGGACCTGGGCCCGATCATGAAACGCGAACGCACACTGCGTACGGCGACGATGATCGATTTGCGCTGGCCCATACCGCTCGTCGAACAGCCTTCGGCCGCGCCCGGCGGTGTGCCAAGGGTGCGGTCCCCGCAACCACGGTGGGCCGGTGGCTGACGGACTCACCGGCCGCGGAGCCTCCGTAAAAACCTCTTGGCGGAGCACGGCGACCACTGCTACTTTTCCGGGGGCCGTGCGAGAGACCGAGGAGGTGGTACCCGTGAACGCAGTATCGACATGGGTGCTCCACTCTGGGGTCACGGTCGGGCGATAGGTCGTCCGGGAGCGCCGCTCAACAGCACTCCCGAAAGGCACGACTGTGCAATTCACTTCCGAACAGCGCTTCGACGACGGTGTCCTCGAGCGCGAATTCACCCTCGGCGAGATTCCGGGCATCCTGTGGACGCCCGGATCCGCGCCCGCACCGGCGCCGCTGATCCTCATCGGCCACCCCGGCGGACTGCGCCAGATGTATCCCCGACTTGCGTCCCGGGCCCGGCACTCCGCGACGGAGGGCTTCGCCGCGGCCACCATCGAGCTGCCCGGCAGCGGTGACCGACCCCGGTCGGCCGCCGCCGAGCAGGCCCGCGCCGACCTGCGCCGGGCGGTGACGGCCGGGAAGCCGGTCGATGACGAGATCGTCGAGCGGCTCGTCCTCCCGCTGGTCGAGCAGGCGGTCCCGGAATGGCGGGCCGCTCTGGATGTCCTGCTTTCGTTGCCCGAGATCGGCGGCCCGGTCGGGTACTCGGGAGGCGTGATATCCATCGGCCTGCGGCTGGCGGTGGTCGAGCCGCGCATCTCGGCCGCCCTGCTGTTCGCCGGGAGTTACGTCCCCCGCCGTATGTTCGAGGAGGCCCGGCAGGTCACCATTCCGCTGCAGGTCCTGCTGCAGTGGGACGACGAGGGAAATGACCGGCAGATGGCTCTGGACCTGTTCGACGCCTTCGGCTCCAAGGAGAAGACGCTGCACGCCAATATGGGCGGGCACACCGGCGTCCCGCAGTTCGAAGGGGACGCCGGGAACCGGTTCTTCGCCCGGCACCTGAAGTGAGCCCGGCGTCCTGGCCGACAGCAGACGATAGGCGCTGTCGGCCAGGACGCCGCTCATCGAGGACAGCCCCGGCCCCTCGAAGGCGGTGGCCCAGAGGCACAACCGCCCCGAACGGCTACGAGACGGCGATCGTGACCGTCCTGGTCTGCGTCTTGGCGGGCAGCTTGGTGGTGTCGACCATCAGCACCTCGCCCGAGTCCTGCACGCCGTTGACGAGCAGTTTCGCTTTCAGCCCGAACGGTGGCTGGTCGCCGGTGGCTCCCTCGATGCCGAAGTCGCTGTCATTGGCGATGTAGAGGGTCTTGCCGCCATCACGGGTGGCGACACCCTCGATCTTGTCGTGGCCGAAGAACTTGCCGTCGGCGTTCAGACCGTCCAGCAGGCCGCCGAGGTCCAGACCGGCCTTCTTGGCGACGGGGGCGATGCCCGCCTTCCGCAACGCGGCGGCGCCGTCCGCCGTGGACACGGCACCGACGAGAAGTTCCAGCGGCTTGCCGTCGACCAGCAGGCCCAGCTCCCGATCGTATTGCGCGCCCGGGACCTTCGCTTGCGGGCCGATGTCGGTGGCGCCGGTGATGTCGATCGTCCACAGCTTCTTGTCGGCTTTGGGCGGTTTATTGCCGTCGCGCTCGTCGACCAGGAAAGTGGTGTTGCTGAGCGCCGTGATCTCGGAGACCGCGAGCTTCTGCTTCGGCTCCTCCAGCGGATACACGAATTCCTTGACGTCGCGGGTCTTCAGGTCCACGGTGACGATTCGGGTCATGGGCACCTCACGCGCCGAGGCGACACCCGGCGCGCTGAGCCCGCTCTGCACGATGCCGACCAGCGTGCTGCCGTCCGGCGTGACGGTCAGCCCTTCCATGCCCTGGTTGGGCGTACGCAGGGAAAGCTCCTTGGGCAGGCCGCGTCCCGGCGCCAGCCGCTCCAGCTCGGTGCCGTTGGCGTCGAAGTGAACGATGAACGGCCCGTACTCGTCGGATACCCAGAAGCTCCCGTCGGGCATGGCCACCAGACCCTCACTGTCGATGCCGTGATCGGTGGGCGGCAGGATGGCGCCGTCGAGGTCGCGGATGGTCTCGCCGGTGCTTGCGGAGGTGTCGACCAGGCCGTTGAACGGCTGGCCCATCGAATTCTTCAACAGGATGGTGCTTTCCAGCACCATCCTGTTGCCGGCTACTTTGAACTTGGCGATGGCGGGTGTGAAAGTCGGTATGGGATCGAGTTTTTCGTTCTTGCCCTTGCCGTCCACGTTCGGTCCGCGGTCGGTCAGACCGTAGAACTCGTCGGTCGAGCCGGGCACCGGCGTGAAGGCCGACCCGTACCCGCTGCCCTGCAGGCTCACCCCGCCGAACTCGCCGAGCGGTGGAATATCGGTGGTGTACACCTTGACGGCGTCGGTGGTCGTCACGGTGAGGCTGTCGGACCCGGTGTATCCGGCCGCCGACGTGTACACCACCGCACCGTCGGTGCGCCGGGTGATCGTGCCGTGCCGTGGATCGGCGATCCCGACCGCCGCGCTGCCGCCGGTCTCGGCGAGCAGATCATCCAGCGAGATCACCAAGGGCTGATCCCTGGCGGCGGTGAAGTCCGCCTCAGAACTCGATGACGAGCAAGCGGACAGGACGGCGGTCGCGCACACAGCGGCCATGACGAGTGCGCTTCGGGTGTTGCGGTGCGTTCTCACCAGCGATGGGTACCGCCCCCGCCCGACCATCGGCCGGCATCCAGCTGAACATGAACCGTCGATCCCGACAACCATCCGATGATTGTGCCGTGCCACCAGCGATGGTGAGGGTGGGTAGACACCTCTAGTCGCGCCAGACGGGTGGGCGCTTCGCCAGGAAAGCCGCCATCCCTTCCCTGGCACCGGGAAGTTGAGCGGCGGCGGCCATGACTTCCAGAGCGAGGGTGTAGGCATCCGCTTCGGGGCGGTCGATTTGGCGATAGAGGGTGCGTTTACCGAGTGCTTTGCTGGCCCGGCTGCCGCGGGTAGCGCGGGCGAGCAACTCGTCCACTGCGGTATCCAGGTCGGCGTCGGGCACGGCTCGGTTGATCAGACCCCATTGTTCGGCGGTGCGGGCATCGATCGGGTCGCCGGTGAGAGCCAGTTCCATCAGTCGTTTACGGCCCACGGCGCGGGCCACCGGCACCGCGGGGGTGTGGCAGAACCAGCCACCCTTGCCGCCGGGGAGCGCGAAACCGGCCGATTCGGCGGCGACGGCCAGATCGCATGAGGCCACCAGTTGGCAGCCGGCGGCCGTGGCCAGACCGTGCACCCGGGCGATCACCACCTGCGGCACCGACTGGATGGTCGACATGAGCTCGGTGCACAGCGTGAGCAGTTCCCGCACGCCGAGCAGGTCGCGCGCGGCGACGTCGGCGAAGTCGTGTCCCGCGGAGAACACCGGACCGTGCGCTCCGAGCACGATCCCGGTGGCGTCGGTCTCACCGGCGGCCCGGAACGAGGCGAGCAGTTCGGCGAGATGCTCGCCCGACAGCGCGTTGCGCCGCTCCGGCCGGTTCATGGTGATGCGCACCGTGTCGCCGTCCCGCACGACCAGCAAATGCCGATACTCCAAAGCGGTCATATCTCCACCGTAGAACGCGACGACACGTCATGTCGCGATCGCCGGTGGTAGGCGTTCGAGCACCGGACCGCGCCGCGCGAAATGGGACGGCACCCATGGCCGACTCTGCGGAACGTCGACCGAATCGCAGACGCGGGCTTTCCGCCTGGCATGGCTGGTTACGATCGGCAGCAGCCGCAACCGTACCGGTCCGGCACTGCTCTGAAGACCAGGCCGGCTCGCGGCTGTAGTCAGTCGCCGACGGACGAGGGGCGTGACCTCACAGGACGGTGAGGTCACGCCGGGAGCCGCGCCATCGGTCAGCCGCAACAAGTGGCGCCAGAGGCGATCGCTTCCTTCTTCGCCGTCGGGGTGCAGCACGCACCTTCGGCGGCGGCTTCCGCCGTCGTACCACAGCAAGCCTGAACCGCCTCGGCCTCGGCGGGCGTGGCCGCGCCGGTGAGTGCTGGTGCGGTGCCGAAGGTCTCACTGTCGGCCAGTACGGTGTAGACCTCCCAGCGTTCGTCGTTCGGGCCGGTGACCCAGACCTTGTCTTGGGTGGCGAAGCAGCAGGTCGTGGCGATCTGTTCTTCGGTGAACAGCCCCGCCTGCGACAGGCGGGCGATCTCCGCGTGCACCCGGTCGGAGCTTTCGACTTCGACGCCCAGATGGTTGAGGCCGCCGCCGTGGCCGGGGTTCTCGATCAGCACGAGTTTCAACGGCGGCTCGGCGATGGCGAAGTTGGCGTAGCCGGGCTTGCGCTTGGCGGGCTCGGTCCGGAACAGGGTCGAGTAGAACCGCACGGCCTGGTCGATGTCGTCGACGTCGAGGGCGAGCTGGATACGGGACATGACTACCTCCACTTGTGTGACATATATCGAAGAACCGGTTCGACGCCGAGTCTGCCACCTTTTCGACATATGTCAATGCAGCCGGTATGGTCGATCGCATGCCCAAGACGCTGCCCTTGATCGACATGTCCGCCCCGGTCTGCTGCCCGCCGGTCGCCGCCGGACCGGTCGACGACGACGCCGCGCTGGAAGTGGCGCTGCGGCTGAAAGCGATCGCCGACCCGGCGCGGGTGAAACTGCTGTCGCTGCTGTTGACCAGCGCGCCGGGCCAGGAGAACGGCGGCGACCTGGCCGCCGCGGTCGGGTTGTCGGAGTCGACGGTCAGCCACCACCTCGGCCAACTCCGCAAGGCCGGGCTCGTGGAATCCGAGCGACGTGGCATGAACACCTTCCACCGCGCCCGCCGCGACGCCCTCGCGGCATTGTGCGTGGTGCTGGACCCCAACTGCTGCCGCTGACCCGTGCGACCCGGGGCGGATCGCGTTCTCAGGCAGAGTTGGTGAAGCGGGTGGTCACCCTATGGCCTGCTGCATGGCGACTCCGTCGACGTAGGAGTGCTTCTCCTTGACCGCGCCGTCTTCGATCAGGACATAGTCCGCGAGATCGACGTGAACCTGCTTGCCGGTCGCGGAGGTTCCGGTCAGCTGCCACTGCACCACCCAGAAGTCCTCCCCGACACGCAGCGATACCAAGTGGAAGGTCAGGTCGGGAACCAGGGCGAAGGTCCCCGCCGCAGCCTCGCGGATGGCGCGCCTGCCTCGTGCGGGCTCCTGGCCCGAGTGCAGGTGGAAAACCGAGTCGACGGTGTGGAGTTCGGCGATTCGGGCCGGGTCGCGGTCCACCCAGCAGGCGTGGTAGCGCTCGAACAGTTCGCGCGTAGCAGTGGTCATGATGGTGGTCTCCGGTACTCCGTCGTGCGGACCATGTCACCTCAGTGTCGTCGGCGGCTGCCCGTCGCGGCGACAGGCGCATGCCTCCACTTCACCCACTTTCGTTGTGCCCACGCACAATGCACGCTAGTTTGACGGCAGTGACCCAGGACACCCGTCTCGCGCACCCGCGCCTGCTCCGCGAGCTGCGGGCGGACCTGGCTGCGATCTCCGAGATGATCACGGCGAGAATCGAACACGATGAGAAGGACTACGGCGACGCCGTCCTCGCTCACCACGAATTGGCCACGCTCGTCACCGACAGTCTCGCGGCATTGCTGGACGCGATCGCCGGCAGCCGGTACTCGCTCGAACCCGCGCACCGGGCCGGACGCCTCAAAGCCGAGCGAGGCATTCCGCTGGACAGTTTGCTGCACGCGTTCCGCGTCGCGGGCATGGCGTTCTGGGAGGTCATCGTCGAACGCGCTCGGCCCGACGACCGTTCCGCGCTGCCCCAGCTGTCCACCCGGGTATGGGCCACTGTCGACGAGTACTCCGTCGCGGCCGCCGACATCTATCGGCGCGTCGCGTTCACCGGGGGCGATCACCCCGATCAACGGCTGTTGCGAGCACTGCTCGATCCCGACCTCCCACCCGCGCAGCGCGAGGACTTGGGCACACGGATGCGGCTGCCCGCCCGAGGCACGTTCGTCATCCTGGTCGGCGACATTCGCTTGGCCGCGGCCGGAGTGACCACCGTGCGGACGCTGCTCGCCGACGACCGCGTCACCCTCGCCGCCGCGCACTCGCCGCTTTCGCTCGTCCAGGCACTCCACGGCGCGGCCACGCGCGCCGGCGCCAGTAGACCGTTCACCGACCTGGTCTCCGCCCCTGCCGCACTCGACCAGGCGCGCCTCGCGTTCCGGTGTCTGAGCCCCACGGACACCGAAATCCACACCTACGCTTCGTCGCCGGCGCGTGCTTTGATCGCGGCCCAACCCGCGCTTGCCGCCGACCTCTTCGCCGAGACGCTCACCGCATTAGACCGACTCCACCCCAGTGACGCCGCCGCTCTGGTGCAGACGGCTCTGGCCTGGTACGAGCTCGGCGGTTCGACATCGGCGGTGGGGGAGCGCCTGCACCTGCACCGCAACACGGTCTTGCACCGTCTCAAACGGATAGAGCGGCTCACCGGTTCAGCATTCACGGTGCCCGCCGATGCGGCGCTATTGTATCTGGCGCTGCAAGCACGGTTGCTCCGGGCACCGGGCGACCCGTGCTGACGGCAACGCTTCTCACCTTGCACGTCCGCGCGAAGGACGCACGATCAGCCGGATCGCCCGCTACGTCGCGGACGCCGCGATCGTCGGCTCAGTCAGCCGCTCGGTGAATGTCGAACACCGCGCAGAGGCCGTGTCACTGCTCCGGCACTTTCCGCCGGGTGGGTGACGTCCGCGCCGACCCGCGCGGGTCGGCGCGCGAGCGGTCCTCGTCACCCGCGCAGTCATCGGCCCAGCGGAGAAGCGCTCGGTAGAGCCAGAATTGGGCGGCTCCGGAGGTGGTGGCACCGGTGATCTCGGTGGTCAGCGTCCAATAACGGTGGATACCGTGGTGGTTGTCGGTGGCGTTGTCGAGGAGCCTGCGGCGCAGGCGTGGGGTGTCGCGTTCGCCTCGTGCGGTGGCGTGCGCCTCGATGAACCGGTCGAGTTCGGGGCCGGGACCGGGGCGGCGGTGTGCGGCGACGAGCGGATCCACGGTTTCGCAGACTTCGGCAACCGCCGTCACCAGTGCGCATTTGTCGCGAATTCCCCTGGGGTCTGTTCGCCACAGTTGACCTGCCATCGCGACGCTCAATGCGGGATCGGTGACGCGAGCTACGAGTTCGGCGTACGCCACGAGATGCTCGGGCGGCGGATCGGTCGGCAGGTGCGGAAGGTTCATCGCGACGAATCCGTCGAATATCGCCGTCGGCAGGGGAGCCAGCAGTCGCCGCCAGAACGCGATGAGACGGTCCTGCGCGTGGCGACGGTCCTGCACAGCGGCAAGCCATTCCAGCCGAGCGGCGTGTTGGGTGGGTGCCGCGTCCTCGACAGCGCGCAGCGACGCCCGCCGCCAGGCCAGCACGCCGAGTTCGGTGTCCAGCGCCGCCCGCTCGGCGGCGACCGCGTCGGTGATCGACGTGCGGCCGGCGAGGACGTCGACGATCGCCGGCAGTCCCAGGCCGAGCGCACGGAGTCGGCGCAGCAGCAGTACCCGGTCCACCGCGGTCGCCGGATCGAACAATCGGTGCCCGCCGGAGCTACGCCGTGACTCCAGAATCCCTTCGTCGCAATAGAAGCGGAGCGTACGGACGGGCACGCCGGTCGAGCGCGACAGGTCCCCGATGCCGACCAGGCCGTCACGGTGTGTGTTCTCGGTCACGATCGCTGGAACCTCCACCCCGGTGGAGTTCCTACCGTACTGGAACACCCACCAGGACAAGGAGTGACACCGATGACCGAGCACACGACGATGAACACCGAGCAGATCTGGCGGGCAGTTGCCGCGGAGCGGGCCGGTCTGGCCGAGCTGTTGGCGCGACTGCCCGAAGAAGACTGGGACCGCCCTTCGCTGTGCGCGGGCTGGCGTGTGCGTGAGGTAGTCGCGCACGTGGTGCTGTCGGCGCGCGCCGATATCGGCTGGATCCTCGTCAATCTGATCCGCGCCCGCGGCAGTCTGCACCGGGCCATCCGCGACACCGCTGTTCGCCACGCCGAGCGTCGCACGACCGGGCAGTTGCTCGGCGAGCTGCGCGACAGCATCGACGCGCGCGTCACGGTCATCGGCACGACACCGGCGGATCGGCTGATGGATCTGCTGGTGCACGGCCAAGACATCGCGCTGCCGCTCGGCATCTCCCGGCAGATGCCGGGCCCCGCCGCCCGGACCGCGATCGACCGAATCTGGACGACAGGCGCACCGTTCCACGCTCGCCGGAGGTTCGCCGGTTACCGCCTTGTCGCCAGCGACATCGATTGGGCGGCGGGCGAGGGAGCGGTCATCACCGGCCCGATCGCCGCCCTCCTACTGGTCGTGACCGGTCGCCGGGAAGGGTGGGACCGGCTCACCGGCGACGGGGCGGCCTCGGCGGCGGAACATGATCGAGTGTGATCACGGTCGGACCCGATAGCTGAACCGATGCTCCCGGACCCGACAGCGCCGGGGCGGGGAGCATCCGGCCGGACCGGAAGCAGGCGTGGCGGTTGCTCGGGCGACGCGGAGGCCGTCACCGCAGCCGGTGCCGAGCAAACGACAACCACGGGAAGCGAATTCGTGCAGCGCGAGTCAGAGAAGTTCTTCGAAAGTACGTTCGAACCCCAGCGCGCCGCGGCCGTCGGCCACCTGACGGTCGAGAAGGTTTTTCAAAGGCGCGACGAAATCGAGGGCGACATTCGCGTCCCGACTGGCGCGGTTGATCGCGTCGAGCGCGGCTTTGTGAAAGGCGATCGATTGGACGGGGTCGGCATAGGCGGCGGCGTCGATGACAGCGCCCTGATGCGGCAGCGACTCGGTCATCGCGGTGACCCACGCGGCGGCGCGCCGACCGAATTCGGCGGCGGAGACGCCGACGGAGCGCATCATGGCCGCACCGTGCAGGAAACCGCCGAACATGGCGTACATGGTGGCGAGCAGGGCGAAGTCGTAGGTCGAGGCCAAGCCCGCGTCGTCGCCGAAAAATTCTGCGGCGGAGAGGAATTCCAGGGTTTCGCGGTGCGCGTCGAAGATTGCCCGCGAGCCGCTGTAGAGGATCGCGGCGCCGGGCAGGCCGATCATCGGTGGCACCGCCATGATCCCGCCGTCCAGGTAGTCGCAGTCGAGTCCGGCCGCCCACGTGGCCAGTTCGCGCGCCTCGCCCGGGGCGGTGCTGGTCAGGTTGATCAGTTGCCGTCCGGCCAGTCGCTCGGCCACTGGGTCGAGGGTGGCGTGCACCGACGCGTGGTCGAGCAGGACGGCGATGATCGGACCGCCGGCCTCGATCGCCTCGGCGAGCGTCGCGGCCCGGACGGCTCCGGCGGCGAGGAGTTCGGCATCCTTCCCCTGGGTGCGGTTCCAGACGGTCGTCGGCACGCCGGCCTTCAGGAATGTCGCGGCAAGTGCGCGGCCCATCGCACCGAGGCCCAGGATGGTCACGGGGGTCTTCGTGGTCTCCGCCATGGCGGAATCAACTCCTTGGGGTAGAGGAACGTCCTGGTCAGCGCGCTGGGACCAAGATTGCTCGCTGCCCGGCAAGGAGGCAAGTACCTACTATTTTGTCCGGTACTTACCTATTGGTTGGTGAACAGGTGGAGAGGGTGGCGATGGGCGCGAAACGATCAGGGCCGTACTTCTGCGGCATCGACGCCGCGATGGATGTCGTCGGCGGCAAGTGGAAGGCGCTGATCCTGTGGGAGCTGGAGAACCATGGCGTACGGCGCTTCGGTGAGTTGCGCAAGGGACTGCCGGGGGTCTCGGAGAAGATGCTGATCCAGCAACTGCGCGAGCTGGAAGAGGACGGCATCGTCAGCCGGACCGTATACCGCGAAGTGCCGCCGCGGGTGGAATACCGGCTGACCGAGATCGGGGTGGCGCTCAACGCCGCACTGGAACCGCTGGGCGCCTGGGGACGCGCCCGGATCGATCGGATCGGGGCGGGACGCGTGCATCCCCAGCCGTGAGTGAATCCTTCAAAAGTGAATGTTTCACTCGGGCAACATCGTTGAGCGGAAGATCAAGCTACTAGTTGGTAACTTTAGTTACCTTTGTGCATCCGTCGTGTAATTGACGCATAACCGGGCCCGTCGTATGTTCCACGTCACAACTTTGGCAAGATGTGGGTGGCGGCGCGGATGTCGGATGATGGGTATGACCTACGGGTCTTGCTGACGCGGGCGCTCCGCCGAATTCAGGAGTTGGAGGCACGGTCTCAGCGTGAGCCGATCGCCGTCGTGGGTATCGGTTGCCGCTTTCCGGGCGGTGCGGAAACCCCGCAGCAGTACTGGGAACTGCTGTCCTCGGGCCGCGGCGCGATCGTCGAGGCACCCGAAAACCGTTGGCATGTCACGGATTCGGCGCCTCGGCGAGCGCGGCGGCGGGCCGGCCTGCTGACGGGGCCGATCGATGCCATGGATGCCGGGTTCTTCGGGATCGCGCCGCGCGAAGCGGCATCGATGGACCCGCAACAGCGGCTGGCACTCGAAATAGCCTGGGAAGCGATGGAAGACGCGGCACTGCTGCCGGACAGCCCGGCCGCAGCCCGCGCCGGGGTGTTCCTCGGCGTCAGCTGGCAGGAATACCAGCGCACCATCACCCCGGACTGGGTGAAGTCGGTGGACGCGCACACGCTCACCGGGACGATGTCGAGCATCGTTGCCGGGCGGGTGTCCTACGCGCTCGGGTTGCGCGGCCCGGCGGTGGCGATCGACACGGCGTGTTCGTCGTCGCTGGTGGCGGTGCATCAGGCGTGTCGCAGTCTGCGCGCGGGCGAGTGCGACGTCGCGTTGGCGGGTGGGGTGAATCTGCTGCAATCCGAACTCACCTCCGAGGCGCTGGCCCGTATGGGCGCGCTGTCACCGGACGGGCACTGTCGTCCCTTCGACGCCCGCGCGAACGGGTATGTGCGCGGCGAGGGCGCGGGTGTCGTTGTGCTCAAGACGCTTTCGCGGGCGATTGCCGACGGCGACGCGATCAGGGCGCTCATCCGAGGCTCGAGCGTGAACCACGACGGTCGTTCCATGGGCCTCACCGCACCGAATCCGACGGCACAGCGCGAGTTGCTGCGCGACGCGCTGGCCGACGCCGGCTGCACCGCCGACCGGGTCGGCTACGTCGAGACGCACGGCACCGGCACGCCACTGGGCGATCCGATCGAGATCGAAGCGCTGACCAGGGTTCTCGGTGGGCCGCGTCCGGATGGGTCGGTGTGCCTGCTGGGTTCGGTGAAGTCGCAGATCGGCCACCTGGAGGCGGCGGCGGGCATCGCCGGTCTGATCAAGGTGGTGCTGCAACTGCAACATGAACGAATTCCGCGCCAGCACGACTTCGCCACGATGAACCCGAAGATTTCGCTCGACGGCACGGCGCTGGCGCTTCCGACCCGCGATATCGACTGGCCGCGTACGGAGCGGCCCCGGCTGGCCGGGGTGAGTTCGTTCGGTTTCTCGGGCACCAACGCGCATGTGGTGCTGGAACAGGCGCCCGACCCGCGGCCGCGCGCGGTACCGGAAGGCCCTGCACTGCTGGTTGTTTCGGCGCGCACCCCGACTGCGCTCGACCTGGTGTCCCGCCGTTACGCAGAGCAGTTGAGCCGGTCGGAGGTGCCGCTCGCCGATGTCGCTGCCACTGCGGCGCTGGGGCGCACGCATTTCGCGCGTCGGCGCGCGGTGGTGGCGCGTACGGCCGAGGAAGCAGCCCGCGAACTCGCAACTCCATCAGGTCGGTCGACCGACCTCGATGCGGGGAAGCCGCGGGTCGCGATGCTGTTCACGGGGCAGGGCGCACAGTACGCGGGAATGGGCGCGGCACTCGACCGCAAGTATCCGGCCTTCCGCGCGGCGCTCGACCGCTGTGACGAGTCGCTCGGACCACTTCCCGGCGGCATGCGACTGCGATCGGTGCTGTTCGACGCCGACGACGAGTTGCTGACCCGCACCGAGTACGCGCAACCGGCGCTGTTCGCGATCGAATGGGCCTGCGCCGAACTGTGGTCGGCGTTCGGCGTGCGTCCCGACGTGGTGCTGGGGCACAGCCTCGGTGAACTGGTGGCGGCGACCGTCGCGGGAGTGTTCGACCTCGACACCGGGTTGCGTCTGGCTGCCGAGCGTGGCCGGCTGATGCAGGCGGTCGCGCAGCGCGGCGCCATGGCGGCGGTGTTCGCCGCGCCCGCGGAATTCGAGGCGCTGGTGGACGCGCTCGCGGCGACTGCGTCGGTAGCCGCGGTCAACGGTCCCGGACAGTTCGTGGTCTCCGGAGCGGTGGACGCGGTGGACCGGATCCTGCGCGCCGCCGAGGAACGGTCGATCCGCACGGTGCGACTTCCCGGCGCGACGGCCTTCCACTCGCCGCTGCTGGATCCGATGCTGGACGACTTCGAGACCCTGGTCGCCGAACTGGCGCCCGATCCGCGCGCGGCGGCGATTCCGCTGGTGTCGAACGTGACCGGCGCGCGGATCGAGACCCGCATGGATGCCGCGTACTGGCGGGCGCACGCCCGCGGCACCGTCCGTTTCGCCGACGGTGTGCGCTCGGTCGCCGAGCTGGGCGTGGACGCCTACCTCGAAGTGGGACCGCACCCGGTGCTGCTGGAATTCGGGCGGCATGCCGACACCGGCGCTCTGTGGCTGCCGAGTATGCGCCGACGTTCCAGCGACGACGAGGTGTTGCTGACCGCTCTGGGTGAGCTGTACTGCGCCGGTGCGGAAATCGCATGGACCGCGGTGGTGCCCGAAGGCGCACGGCGGCGCAACGACCTGCCCACCTATCCGTTCGAGCGGCAGCAGCTCACCGTGCCGAACGTGGGCACCTCGTCGAGCACCGGATATCTCGCCGAGCATCGGTTCCGGGACCGCGCGGTGGTGCCCGCGGCGGATCTCGCGCTGCGCGCTCTGCGCGCGGCCGGAAACGCAGACCATGAGCTGATCGACTTCGTCGCCGCGCGGCCGGTGCCGCTCGGGGAATTGGCCGAGCCGGTCGTGTCCGAGGCGGGGGATCGCACCGAAGTGCGGTTCCATGTCGAGAACGGCAGTGTCACCGCGGTGTCCGCGGCGGTCCGGGCCGCTTCGGCCCGGCCGCGCGAAGCCGGTGACCTGTCCGCGGCGCGGCGCGCGCTGGGCACCGAATGGGACGTCGCGGACTTCTACCGGCGGTGTGCCGACGCCGGATTGACCTTCGGTCCGCGATTCCGCTGGATCACGCGGTTGTGGGGCGGCGAGGGCAGCGTGCTCGCCGAATTGCGGCGTCCGGCCGAACTCGCCGGTGAACCGGACGCCTGGCTGCCGTGCCTGCTCGACGCCGCGGTGCAGACCGGCCTCGCGTTGGCCTCCAGGGACACCGACGCGGCTCGACTGCCGGTCGGTATCGGCCGTCTGCGGTTGGCCGGCGAAGACGCGGGCGCCGCCGCGTGGGCGCTGGCCGAGCGCACCGGCCGCACAGTTCGCATCACGGTCTTCGATACCGCGGGCGCCGTGTTCTGCGAGATGGAAGACGTATGGTTCGCCGAGTCCGGCATCGCCGGACAGTCGCAGGATCGGGATCGCATGTCCGGCCTCACGCATCGTCCGACCTGGGCGCCCGTCGTGGCGTCGCCGAGCGGACGGGGACCCGCCGCCGCGCTGGTGATCGGCGTCGGTCACCAGGCCGACCGGCTCGCCGCCGCCTTGCGCGCCGCCGGTACCGATGCCGTGGCGGTAGAACGCACAACGGATCTCGCTGTCCGGCCCGACGATGACCGGGCGGTGATCTACCTCGCCGACGTCGAGGCGGACGACAGCGCCGAGGCGGCGCGGCGGGAATCGCACTTCGCCCTGGGTGTGATCCAGCGGATGGCTCGGAGCGTCGCCGACGCACCCTTGTACTTGGTGACCATCGGGGCAACCGGAGCGCTGCCCGGGGAACCGGTGCGCGCTGCTGCCGCGGCGCTGTGGGGATTGGGCGCGGTCGCGCACACCGAACTGCCCGAAGTGCGCTGCCGCCTGATCGATCTGCCCGTGGGCGCACACTGCGACGACCACCGCCTGGTGAGCGAAATCCGCTCGGGGGCGGCGGATCAGGCGGTCGCGCTGCGCGGACACCACCGTTACACGCCGCGAATGCAGCCCTCCGACGACCTCGGCTCCCTGCCTCGGCTCGATCGTGGCGGCGCGTATCTGATCACCGGCGGGCGCGGAGCGCTGGGGTTGTCCGCTGCGCGAACTTTGGCCGAAGCCGGTGCGGGGACTGTCGTGCTGGCCGGTCGCAGTGTCCCCGCTCCGGGAGACGAGCGGGCGATGGCGCGAATCGCGGCCCTCGGCGCGCGCGTCGAGACCGTGGTGGTCGACGTCGGGGATCGAGCGGCGTTGTCGCGTCTGCTCGCTCGCTTCGGTGACGAGCTGCCGAGGCTGTCCGGGGTGGTGCACTGCGCGGGCGTCCTGGACGACGCCCTGCTCGTCGAGCAGACCGCGGGTCATATCGATCGGGTGTTCGCGGGGAAGGTCGCGGGGGCGTGGCACCTGCACGAGCTGACCGCTGACAGGTCGCTGGAGCTGTTCGTGCTGTTCTCGTCGGTCAGCGCCGTGGTGGGCACCGCCGGGCAGGGAAACTATGCCGCGGCGAACGCGTATCTCGATGCCCTCGCTCGCCTGCGCGCGGCGCGCGGGCTGCCCGCGGTGAGCATCGCGTGGGGCCCGTGGGCGAACACCGGCATGGCCGGCGGGCTCAGCGACGCGGCCCGCCGCGCTTGGTTGCGCCACGGCGTCGCCGAATTGGCCGCCGAGGACGGCGCTCGAGCGCTGCGCTCGCTGCTGTCGGCCGAGGGCGTCGTCGCGGTATTCCCGGCTGTCACAGCCGTTGCGGCGCAAGCGGAATCGATCGCCGAGGTGGACGCGCAGGACGCCCGAGCGCCGCGTGAGCCGGCGGAACTGCTCGAACTGGTGCGTGGCCACGCCATGACCGCACTGGGCCGCACGACGGCGATTTCCGATCGCATGCCGCTGCGCGAACTCGGACTGGATTCGATGATGGCCGTCGAACTGCGCGACGCGCTCTCCGCCGATCTGGGCGTGCGGCTGCCGGCGACCCTGCTGTTCGATCATCCGACCGTCGCCGCGGTGTCCGAGGAGATCGCCCGGCTCGGCGCGACGTCCGCCCCTCGCCGCACGGCAGGAGAGCAGGCCGGACCACGACCGATCACGCGCACCTCCGAGCAGCTCACCACCCCCGTGTACCCAACCGAACTCCCGGTTACACCTACTACATCGAACGTGTCGCAGCTCACAACGCACGAAACCGGTTCTGCCACGGACGAGGACGCCGAGGCGATCGCGATCATCGGCATGGGCTGCCGTTATCCCGGCGCGGTCCGCGGGCCTGCCGATTTGTGGCACGTGCTCGCCACCGAGACCGATGCGGTGACCGAGGTGCCCGCGACCCGCTGGGATGCGGACGCCTTCTTCGATCCGGACCCCGACGCCGAGGGCAAGACCTACACGCGCTGGGGCGGGTTCGTCGACGGTGTCGAGGACTTCGACGCCGGGTTCTTCGACATCTCCGTCGGCGAGGCGCGGATGCTGGACCCGCAGCAGCGGTTGCTGCTCGAGACAGCGTGGGAGGCGCTCGAACACGCCGGTTATCCGGCGAGTCGCCTGGAGGGCAGCCGGACCGGTGTCTTCGTCGGATTGATGTCCAATGACTATGCCGAACGGATGGCGCGGGCCGACCTCGCGCCCGATGCCTGGTTCGGTACCGGCAATCTCTCCAGCGTCGCCTCCGGGCGGCTGTCGTACTTCCTCGGCGTGCACGGTCCCAGCCTCACCATCGACACCGCGTGCTCGTCGTCCTTGGTGACGGTGCACACCGCGGTACGCAGCCTGCGCAGCGGCGAATGCGATCTCGCGCTGGCCGGTGGCGCCACCGTGGTGCTCACGCCCTCGCTCGACATCTATTTCGCGCGGGCGCGCGGCCTGGCTGCCGACGGTCGGTGCAAGAGCTTCGACGCGCGCGCCGACGGCGTGGTCTGGAGTGACGGCGCGGGGATGCTGGTGCTCAAACGACTGGCGGATGCCCGGCGCGACGGCGATCGGGTGCTGGGACTGGTGCGCGGATCGGCGGTCAATTCCGACGGCCGCAGTCAGGGACTGAGCGCGCCGAACGGTCCGGCGCAGGAACGGGTCATCCGCGCGGCGCTCGCGGACGCGGCACTCGCGGCGCAGGACATCGATTACGTCGAGACGCACGGCACCGGCACGGCGCTGGGCGATCCGATCGAAGTGAACGCGCTGGCCTCGGTGCTGGGGCAAGGTCGCACCGAAGCGACCCCGTTGTGGATCGGATCGGTGAAGTCGAACCTCGGGCACACCCAGGCCGCGGCGGGGATCGCGAACATCATCAAGGTGATCGAGTCTCTGCGGCACGAGCGCATTCCCGCCTCGCTGCACTTCCGGTCGGGCAATCCGCATATCGACTGGGATTCGGTCGCGATTCGCGTGGTCGCCGAGCAGCGCCCGTGGCCGCGTTCGCGGCGACCGCGGCGGGCGGGTGTGAGCGCGTTCGGTATCAGCGGGACGAACGCGCACGTGGTACTCGAGGAAGCGCCGCAGGCAGCCGAGCCCGCAACCGCTGACGACGCCGGACCCCATCTGCTGGTTCTGTCGGCCAAGAGCGCCGAGGCGCTGCGTGCGCTGGCGGCTCGCTACCGGGATCTGCTGGCCACCCGCCCGGAGACCGCGCTGGGGGATTTGTGCGCGTCCGCCGCGGTGGGCCGAACCCACTTCGGCGAGCGGGTGGCCATCGGCTTCGACACCGCCGCGCAATTGCGCGCCGCGCTCGGGAATGTCGCCTCGGGGACGATCGCGAGCGGGTCGGTCGTCGAGGAGTCGACCGGTTCGTCGGACCTCGCTCGCCGGTACGTCGATGGTTCCGATATCGACTGGGCCGCAGTGCATTCCGGTCGCCGGTGGCGTCATGTCGATTTGCCGACCTACCCGTTCCAGCGCAAACGGCACTGGCTGGAGTTGACGCCGCGTTCGGCGGACGCGCCCTCGTCGCGCACGCTGCGGCTCGCTCCGGAGATGTTCGAAGGACACCGCCTGCGCGGTGTGCCCACGGTGCCCGCGGCGTGGCTGTGCGCTCAGCTGAACGAGATCGGCGCTCGACTGCCCGGGGCGTGGGAGGTCACCGGGCTGCGACTGCTACAGCCGCTGGAGGTCACCGCAGAAACGGAACTGCGGGTCGAACTCGAGCCCGGCCCGGACGGTCATGGCGTGCGTTTCGTTCGCCGCGATGACGGCGTGACCTGCTATGCGCAGGCCACACTTACTGCGGCGGAATCGGATTCCATCGCCCCGCTCGAGGCTGTGGCGCGTGACCCGGAGCCACGGATATGGCCGGACTACTACGACACGGTGGCCGGGCTGGGCCTGGATCTGGGTGCCGAATACCGCTGTGCCCTCGAGTTCCGGCGGATCGGCGACAGCGAAGCCGAGGCCGTGTTCCGGCTGCCCGGTGACCGCGCGACGGCGCTCGATCCGATCCTGCTCGATGCCTGTCTGCACACCATCGTGGTGACCGCTCGGGCCGAGGGGTTGTTCCTGCCGTCCGCTGTGGGCAGAGCTCGATTCTTCGGCGGACCGTCGGCCGGGGATACGACTGTCCGGTGCCGGGTGCGGGTGACCGAACGCGGTGCGCGCGTCATCGTCGGTGACGCCACACTGCACTCGCTCTCCGGGCGACCGCTCGCCAGCGTGCACGGGGTCGAACTGATGGCTACGGGGCCAGGGTTTGCGCCGCACTTGTCTGCCGGCGAATCGGATTCGTCCCGGCTCACGCGTCTGCTGCACCACATGGAATGGGTTCCCGCCGAGAACGGCGCGTTCGAAGCAGGGGAGCCCCCGGGCCGCTGGTTGATCTTCGGTGACGGGCCGGTCGGTGACGCGGTCGCCGCCGAGCTGGCTGCGCGCGGCGCGGACACCGTGGTGGTACGCCCGGACGACGCGGCCGACCCGCTCTCGTCGCCGTTCCGAGGTGTCGTCTTCGCGTGGACCGCGGCGTCCGCCCGGACCCGCATCGAAGCCGTCCTGCGGTTGACGCGCGCGCTCGACGCGGCGGCGCACCGGCCGTCCGCGCTGTGGTTGCTGACCGTCGACGCCCAGCACGTCGCTCCCGCCGACCGGCCGGATCCCGACCAGGCGCTGTTGTGGGGTTTCGGGCGCACACTGAGGACCGAGCATCCGGAGTTCGGGTGCCGACTGCTGGATCTGCCCGCCGAATTCGCCGCCGACAGTATCGTCGACGGTTTGCTCAGCGGGCGCACCGGTGAGTTCGCGATTCGCGACAACCGCTGGCTGACCGCTCGTCTCGCCGACGGCCCCGCGCCGTCCGACGAGTACCAACTGGTCGCCGACCGCTCCGGCGAATTCGACCGGATGCGATTGGCCTCCGGTGTCCGGCGTGCGCCGGCGCCCGGGGAGGTCGAGATCGCCGTCGCCGCCGCCGGTCTCAATGCCCGTGACCTGTGGGTGGCCTCGGGCATACATCCGCAGGGTGTGCTGCCGTTGGGTGCGGAATGCGCGGGCCGGATCACCGCGGTCGGCGCCGGTGTCGACGGGCTCGCGGTCGGTGACCGTGTCGTGGCCTTGGCCAGCGAGAGTCTCGCCAGTCACGTGACGGTCGACCAGGGCATGGTGGCACTGCTGCCGGATCACCTGTCCTTCGCCGAAGGCGCCACCGTGCCCTACGCCTTCACCGCCGCATGGCATGCGCTGTTCGATCTCGGCGGTCTGCGTACCGGGGACCGCGTGCTCGTCCACGGCTCCGCCGACGGCATGGGTATGGCTCTGATCCAGCTGGCCGCGCACGCGGGCGCGCAGGTGTGCGCGCCCGCCGCGCTGCGTCGCTGGGCGGAGCACGCGGGCGTTCCGGTGACCCAGATCGATACCTGGCGTAGCCACGGGTTGGGCGAGAGCGTGCGGGCTGCGACCGCGGGGCATGGAGTGGATGTCGTCGTGCACACCCTGGGTGACGGATTCGCGGCGCACGCCTCCGAACTACTGCACGCCGGCGGCCGAGTCGTCGAGATCGTCGACCCGGTGCAGACCGGCGCGATCGACCGTCAGGGCGATGTCGGTCATCGGGCTTTCGATCCCGCCACCCTCGACCCACGGCAGCTCGGCGCTGCCCTCCGCGAGGTGATGGCGCTGTTCGACCAGCGTGCACTGACTGTGCTGCCGCACGCGGTGCACGGGATCGATCGTGCCGCCGAGGCGTTCCGCGCCATGGCGCAACGCGATCATCCCGGCCGCGTCGTGGTGCTGGCCCGAGACGCCGCCGGGCACGGTGACCGGTTGCCCGAAGGCACGTATCTGGTGACCGGAGGTTTCGGCGGCCTCGGTGCCGCGGCCGCGCGGTGGCTGGCCGGCCGCGGCGTCCGGCACATGGTGCTGGTGGGCAGGCGCGCACCGGACGCGGCGGGAGCGCGCCTGATGGAGTCGCTGCGCGCCGCCGGTGCGCGTGTGACGGCGCGGCAGGCGGATGTCGGTGACCGTGCGGCCGTCGCGGCGCTGCTGCAGGGCATCACGGAATCCGGGCTGCCGCCCCTGCGAGGCGTCATCCACTGCGCGGGAGTGCTCGACGACGGCGTGGTGACCGAGCAGACCTGGCCGAGGTTCCAGACCGTGCTCGGACCCAAATACCATGCGGCGCGCCACCTCGACGAACTCACCCGCGACCAGCCGCTGGCACTCTTCCTCACCTATTCGTCCGTGGCGGGCGTGCTCGGCACACCGGGCCAGTCCAACTACGCCGCGGCGAACGCGGCATTGGATGCGCTGGCCTGGCGGCGGCGTGCCGAGGGACTTCCCGCGCTGAGCATCGGGTGGGGGCCGTTCGCCGACGTGGGTATGGCCGCGGGCCGGGCCGACGTCACCGCGCGGCTCGTGCGACGTGGGCTGCCGCCGCTGTACGAGGGGGATGCGGCCACGGCGCTGGATCATCTCGTCCGGTCCGACAGCACCGCTCCGGGCGTCTTCGACTTCGCCCCCGAACGGTGGTACGCGCGGCGAGCGCCGCACGTCACGGCGGCCGCCCCGCTGCCGACTCGACCGGAGACCGCCGACGCCCCGGCAACACCCGATGATGTCGCGCCTTGGGAGGCGCTCGTCCAGCGCGTCGCGATGCGGGTACTGGATCGAGCCGGTGCGCTCGATCCCGAGGTGCCACTGCACGACACGGGCGTGGACTCGCTGACGGGGATGGAATTGCGTGCGGCACTGGCCGCCGAGGTCGGGATGCCGCTGCCCGCCGGGCTGGTCTTCGACTACCCGACCGTGCGTGAGATCGCGCGGTTCCTGCACCGCAAGGGTGGGTCCGCTCCCACGGCGGCGCAGAACGAGGTCGCCGACCAGGCGCCTGCGCGCGCGTTCGCACCGTCGGAAACGTCGTCCTCGGAACAGCCTGCCGAGCCACAGCTTTCGACCGACACGGACTCCGCAAGCGACCAGCCCGACGACGACCCCATCGTCATCGTCGGCATGAGTTGCCGCTTCCCGGGCGGGGTGCGCACGCCAGAGGATTTCTGGGATCTGCTGTGGCACGGCCGTGACGCGATCACCGAGGTGCCGCCGCAGCGTTGGGACATCGACGACTACTACGATCCCGACCCGGCGGCGCTGGGCACGATGTACACCCGTTGGGGCGGGTTCGTCGACGGCGCCGACGAATTCGATCCCGCGTTCTTCGGCATCGGCGCGGCGGAGGCGCGGGCGATGGACCCGCAGCAACGCCTCCTGCTGGAAACCAGCTGGGAGGCGCTGGAGCGCTCCGGCCGCGCGCCCGGTGCGCTGGCGGGCAGCCGCACCGGCGTGTTCGTGGGGCTGTGTTTCAGCGAGTATCCGGCGACGCCGATCCGGGCCGCCGACCCGACCGCGATCGGCGCCTATTCGGTGATCGGTTCGGCGCCGAGCGTCGCGGCCGGTCGCTTGGCCTATGTCCTCGGGCTGCAAGGTCCCGCGATGACGTTGGACACGGCATGCTCGTCGTCGCTGGTGGCGTTGCAGGCGGCCGCGGACGGGCTGCGCGCGGGCCGATGCGATCTGGCGCTGGTGGGTGGAGTCAACCTCCAGCTGGCCCCGGAGACCACCATCGGCTTCTGCCGTCTGGCCTCGCTGTCGCCCGACGGACGGTCACGGGCGTTCGACGCCGACGCCAACGGCTACGTCCGCGCCGACGGGTGCGGCGTGCTGGTGCTGACCCGATTGTCGCAGGCCCGCCGCCACGGTGATCGGGTGCTGGCCGTCGTTCGTGGCGTCGCGGTCAATCACGACGGACGATCCAATGGCCTCACCGCGCCCAACGGTCCGGCGCAGCAGCGGGTCATCAGCGACGCGCTGGAGCGGGCGGGGCTGCGGCCGGAAGTGGTGGACTACGTCGAGACCCACGGCACCGGCACTCCGCTCGGTGATCCGATCGAGGCCACCGCGCTGGCCGAGGTGTACGGCGCCGACCGTACGCGGCCGCTGCTCATCGGGTCGGTCAAGACCAACATCGGGCATACGGAGGCGGCGGCCGGTGTCGCGGGAGTCATCAAGGCCGTGCTCATGTTGCAGCACCGCCGGATTCCGCCGAGCCTGCACTTCCGGACACCGAACCCGCTGATCGACTGGGCCGGGCTGCCGTTGGAAGTCGTGCGCGAAGCCCGGGAATGGCCGCGCACCGATCACGATCCGGCGATCGGCATCAGCTCCTTCGGGATGAGCGGCACCAACGCGCACGTCGTACTGGCTCAGGGTGACCCGGCGCAGGCGCCGCGCACTGATGCACCGGGCGCGCAGCTGCTCGTCCTGTCCGCACGCGACCGGACCGCCCTCGCCGACACCGCCGAGAACTGGGCAGACGAAATCTCCTCGGAGCGTGCGTCGTTCGGCGATCTGGCCTACACCGCCGCGACCGCGCGGACCCATTTCGAAGAGCGGCTCGCGGTGGTCGCCGATACCGGCGCGGCGGCCGCGCGGCAGCTGCGGGACCACCCGCCGACGCTGATCCACGGCCGCGTGGAACGAACGGCACGGGCGAAGGTGGCGCTGCTGTTCACCGGACAGGGATCGCAGTACCCCCGCATGGCGCGCGAGCTGTTCGACTCCGAACCGGTCTTCCGGGACGCGCTGCGGAACTGCGACGCCGTGCTCGGACCGATCGCGGACGGGATCGGGCTGGTCGAGGCCCTCTACGGCGACCACGGTCCGGAGCTGCTGCGGCAGACGGCGTTCACCCAGCCGGTGCTGTTCGCCGTCGAGTGGGCGCTGTGGGAGCTGTGGCGGGGATGGGGGATCGCCCCGGCCGCGGTGCTCGGGCACAGCGTCGGGGAATACGTCGCCGCCTGCGCCGCGGGCGCGATGACCATGGCGGACGCCTTACAGCTCGTCGCCGTGCGCGGACGGCTGATGCAGCGGCTGCCGGACGGTGGCGCGATGATGGCCGTCGACGCTCCCGCCGAGCAGGTCTCGCCGTTGGTCGCGCGGTACGAGCCCGCGGTGTCGATCGCGGGTTACAACGGACCGGCCCAGGTGGTGATCGCCGGACCGCAAGCCGCGCTCGACCGGCTACGAGACGAACTGGCGGCCAGCGGTTTCCGGTCCGCCGCCCTCACCGTGTCGCATGCTTTCCACTCCGCGGCGATGGATCCGATCCTCGACGACCTCGCTCTCGCGGCGGCCAAGGCGACGATGACCGATCCAGCGATACCGCTCGTGTCCAATCTCACCGGTGCACCGCTGGGGGCGGGTGAACTCACCCCGGAGTACTGGGCACGGCACGCGCGCCAGCCGGTGCGGTTCGCCCAGGGGATGCGGGCCATGGCCGAGCTGGGCATCGGTGACTTCCTGGAAATCGGTCCGCAGCCGACGTTGTCGGCGCTCGGCGGGCGCGTGCTGGGCGACTCGGCACGGTTCGTCGCGTCGCTGCGCCGGGGCCGCGGTGACCGCGAGACGATGATGACCGCGCTCGGACAGCTGTATGTCGCGGGTGTGCCGGTGGATTGGGAGCAGGTGCACCGGCCGCACGAACGACGACGGGTGCTCGCCCCGACCTATCCGTTCCAGCGGCAAAGCTATTGGGTCGAGCAGGGATCCGCCGCCTTCGCGGTATCGGACGCTTCGGCTGCCGGGCGACCGGATCGTGCGATGCGTTCCGGAGACGCACATGCGGGCGTCGCACCCGCACGATCCGGTGGGGTTTCACCACGACCCCACGCTGCGTCGCTCGCTGATTCCAGCACCGTGCTCTCCGAGCACACGACTATCGCGGGTAGCACGCCGTCGGTGTCGGATGCGACGCTCGCCGCGCTGCCCGGAGGTCCGCTCTCGGACCACCGTGGGCAGCCGGGAGACCTCGGCACACTTTCGGAGGGCACTGCCGTCGCCGAGGCGTCCATTCCGGCGCGGCCGGGCGTTCTGCGTGTCCCGAGCGGCGCTGTCCCTCCGCACGGGGACGTTTCAGCGAGACCGGAAGGTGCTGCGGCTTCGACCGCCGACCGATTAGACAGCGGCGCATCGGTTTTCGATCTGACACTCGCCCCGGAGTACCCGAGTTACCTGGCCGACCACGTCGTGGACCGCGCTGTCGTCGTACCCGGCGCATGGTTCGTCGCGACCATCGTCGACAAGGCGCGCTCTCTCCTCACCGGTGAGGTAATCGCGATCGATGACCTCGTGATCACCCACGGACTCGCCCTGACCGGCCCGCAAACGGTGCGCGTGGGCTTCGAGCCGATCTCCAACGGGTTGGCGGTGCGGGTGACGACCGCAGGGTCCGGCACGCACGCGCGCGCTCAGGTCCGTACCGCGGCGCAGCGGATCCCGGACGGCGCGGGCTTGGCGGAGGTCCTCGGCAACTGCCGGGAACACCTCACCGCGGCGGCCTTCTACGAGCTGCTGGCCGGAGCGGGCCTGCCGTACGGACCGGCGTTCCGCCGCGTCACCGACGTGCGCTTCGGCCGGCAGGAGGCCCTGGTCACGTTGGCGGCCCCGGAGACCGAGCCCGGCACCGCGCCGGTGCATCCCGTGCTGCTGGACGCGGCGTTCCAAGCCACCTACGCGGCGATGTCACCGCGCGCCGAGCAGCAGACGTGGGTGCCGTTCGCGGTGGACCAAGTGCTCGTCTCGCTGGCCGCGGGCACCGTTCGATTCGGCCATGTGCGCGTCGTCGAGCAGACGCCACAGCTGTGCGTCGCCGATGTTCGACTGCTCGACGAGGAGGGTAACCCGGTGCTGGTCGCGAACGGATTGCGAGTGATGCCGACCCCTACACCGCACTCGGGCGGGCAGCCGTCCCGCGCGCTGCACGAGCGGTTCCTGGCGGACACCTATCGCGTCGACTGGCAGGAGGCCGACTCCGCGCTCCCGGCCTCGGCGGCCGGACGCTGGCTGATCATCGGCGCGTCCGGTGACTTCACCGACGGGCTGGCCGACGCCTTGCGGGCGCGCGGCGGGGAGTGCGTACTCGCCCGGCCCGGCCACGGTTTCGCGTTCCGCGCGGACGGCGAGTTCGAGGTCGACCTCGGCGTACCCGCGGCGGTGCGCGCCCTGCTGGGCGCGGTGCGCGACGGACGCGCACCGTTGCGCGGGATCGTCTCGGCGATCGCGCTCTCGGCCGACGACTCGCCCGCGCCGGTCGTCGCCGAACGCCTGGTGGTCGGCGCTGTACACCTCGTGCAGGCTGCGGCGGCGGCCGGGGAACCCGCGGTATGGCTGGTCACCCGGCACGGGCAGCGCGTCGGTTCCTCCGATCCGGTGGCGCCCCAGCAGTCCGCGCTGTGGGGCTTCGCCCGCAGTGCGCAGCTCGAGCACCGCGAAATGGGCTGTCGCGTCCTGGATCTCGACCAGATGACCGATGCCGGAACCGTCGCCGAGACACTCGTCGTACCCGACGCCCCACGCCAGCTCGCGCTGCGCCAGGGACGTCGTCGTGTGCCGCGGCTCGTGCCGGTGCGAGCCGTGCCGGACGAGTCGGCTTCCGGAGCGGGACAGACCGTGCTCATCACGGGTGGCCTGGGCGGGGTCGGCTTGCGACTGGCCCGCTGGTTCGTCGACCGGGGGTGGCCGGAGCTGGTGCTCGCGGGGCGCTCGGCGCCGGACGCGCGAGCCCGGTCGGTCATCGCCGAACTGCGGGAGCGTGGCGCCCGGATCCGGGTGCGGTCGCTCGACGTCGCCGATCGCGACGCCGTCGCGGCCACGCTGGCGTGGATCGACCGCGAGCTGCCGCCGCTGGCCGGCGTGGCGCATCTGGCCGGGGTGCTGGACGACGGCGTGATCGCCGAGCAGACGGCCGCGCGGGTCGGGCACGTCCTCGCCCCGAAGACGTTCGGGGCATGGCACCTGCACGAACTGACGGCGGGTCGCTCCCTGCGTTTCTTCCTGTTGTTCTCCTCGGCCGCGGCGGTGGTCGGCTTGCCCGGCCAGTCGAGCTACGGCGCCGCGAACGCCTTCCTCGACGGCTTGGCCGAGTCGCGCGACCTCTCGGGCTCGCCCGCGCTGTCGATCGCGTGGGGTCCCTGGGCGGACACCGGAATGGTCGAACAGCTCGACATCGGCGCCGTACAGCGGCTGGCCCGCCGTGGGTACGGAATGCTGCGCCCCGCGCAGGCTTTGGACACGCTCGCCCGACTGATCGGTTCCCCGGCGCCGGCGGTCACGGCGATGCCGCTCGTGCTCGCGGGAACGACCGGTGTCGACGCGCCGGACGTGCTGCTGGATTTCGCCGCGCCCGTCGAAAACGTCGCCGCGGCAATGCCTACCGCCGATCTGTCCGACAGGATGGAGGCTCTCGTGCGGCGCTGCCTGGGCTTGGCCCCCGGTGACGATCTGGATCGTCCGCTGCACGAACTCGGGCTGGACTCGGTGGCGGCGATCGAGGTCCGCGACGAACTGTCGCGCTCCAGCGGTCACCGCCTGCCCGCCACGCTGGCTTTCGAGTACCCCACCCCGCGCGCGGTGGTCGGCCTGCTGGTGCGGCTCGGCTCCGCCGACAAGCCGTCCGCGCCGCCGCCGGTCGAGAGCCGTGGCGATTCCTCCGATCGGACGGCGGCGCGGACGCCCGCGACGTACTCCGCGGGCACTTCGACCGCATCGAACGGAGCCGTAGCTGCTCGACCGCAGGCTGCGAGCAACGATCTCGCCGCGCACACCGACGGGCCGGGCGCCAATGGTGCGTCGATCGCGGTCGATCGCCCGCTCATGAACGACAGTCCGTCCGCACCCCAGCCGAGGACCCGGCACGCTTCGCACACCCCGGCGGCCCCTGCTGCGGCCGACGCCTCGTCCTCCGGCCACCCCACCGGCCCGGTAGGGGATATCGCGATCGTGGGCGTCAGCGGGCGCTACCCGGGTGCGAAGGGTCTCGACGAGTACTGGCGGGTGCTGGTCGAGGGACGCGACTGCGTGACCGAGATCCCGCGTGAGCGCTGGGATCACACCCGCTATTTCGTTCCCGACCGCAACAACCCGTTCACCGCCTACACCAAATGGGGCGGATTCCTGGACGACGTCGACTGCTTCGACCCGCTGTTCTTCGCGATCTCCCCGCGCGAGGCGGAGATCCTGGACCCGCAGGAGCGGCTGTTCTTGCAAACCGCCTGGGCCGCACTGGAAGACGCCGGGCACTCCCGCGCCGATCTGGCGCGCGGTGGCCTGCGCCCGGAACAGGCCGGTGTGTTCGTCGGCGTCATGTGGGGCACCTACCAGATGTTCGGGGCCGAAGAGTCCCGGCTCGGGCGCGGCACGCTGCCCGGATCGACGTTCTGGAGCATCCCCAACCGCGTCTCACACGCCCTGGACTTCCAAGGGCCGAGCATGGCGGTGGACACCGCCTGCTCGTCCTCGCTGACCGCGCTGCACCTGGCCTGCCAGAGCATCCGCACCGGCGAATGCAGGCTGGCGGTGGTCGGCGGCGTCAATCTGTCGCTGCACCCCTACAAATTCGTCGCCCTCAGCCAAGGGCAGTTCGCCTCCACCGACGGCCGCTGCCGCTCCTTCGGCGCGGGCGGCGACGGATATGTGGCCAGCGAGGGTGTCGGCGCGATGGTGCTGCGGCCACTGGCCGACGCCGAAGCCGACGGCGACACCATCTACGGGGTCATCAAGGGTTCGGCGATCAATCACGGCGGCCGCGTCAACGGGTTCACGGTGCCCAATCCCGACGTGCAGGCGGCGGTGATCCGTTCCGCGCTGCGCGCCGGCGGTGTGGATCCGGCGTCGGTGTCCTACATCGAAGCGCACGGCACCGGCACCGCCCTGGGCGATCCGATCGAAATAGCGGGTCTGGCCAAGGTTTTCGCTCATTCGGGAGTGTCCGAACTGCCGATCGGTTCGGTGAAGTCCAATGTCGGCCACCTCGAGGCGGCGGCCGGTGTCGCGGCGCTGACGAAGGTGCTGCTGCAAATGCGCCATCGGACCATCGCGCCGTCCTTGCACGCCACGCCGCCCAACCCGAATATCGACTTCGCGGCCACACCGTTCCGGATCCCGGCCCAGCCGCTGCCCTGGCCCGGCGGCGATCCGGCGCGACCGCGCCGGGCGACGGTGAGTTCGTTCGGCGCGGGCGGGGCGAACGCGAACGTGGTGATCGAAGAGTATGTCGACCGCAGGCCGGAGACCCGGTTCAGCGGCGGGCAGGTCGTCCCGGTCTCCGCACGCGATCGCGAGCGCCTCGCGGAGTACGTGGCCGCACTCGACGGTTACCTCGCCGCACAGCAGCCGAACCTCGCCGATCTGGCCTACACCATGCAGGTGGGCCGTCAGGCGGGCCGCGCTCGCGCCGCGTTCGTCGCACGGGACCTCGACCAGTTGCGCGCCGCCGTCCGCGCGTGGGTCGAGGACGCACCCGGCGCCAGGGCGTGCCGGGAAGCGGGGGAGGACTCCCGGATCGCGCGCTGGCTCGGCGGCGGCGACATCGACTGGGCGACCGTTCGCGACCCCGGACCTCGACGCCGCATTCCCGCGCCCACGTATCCGTTCGCGCGTGAGCGGTATTGGATTCCGGACGTCACGCCTGCGCCCGAGTCCGATTCCGCGCCGACCTGGCAGAGCGCTCCGAACACGGAATCCGTTGCCGCGCCGCAGGTCACGCCGAGTCGGCAGGCCGGAGCGGGCACCGACCCGGTGGCACAGTCCGCAGTCGAGCAGTCCACGTCCGGGTCCGACCTCACGTCGCTGCCACAACCATCAGCGGCGAATCTCGCCCTCGCGCCCCAGCCTGCTCTCGATCCGAGGTATGCGCGCACGCCGGAATCGCCGCAACTCGCGTCAGGGCAATGGTCCGACGCCGCGCTGCCGCCACTTCCGGCGGACCGGTCGGCAGCGGAACCCGGGTCGCCGCAATCCGCGTCGGCCGGGTGGCCCGCACCCGCTCAACAGCATGCGCCGACCCGGCGAGCCGCCTCGCCGGAACGTCGATTGCTGGTTCCGGTCTGGCGGGAAGCTCCGCTGCCCTCCGGTGACCTGCGCGATCGCCGCGCGTTGGTTGTATACGACACGCGCACCCCGCAGCCGCTGATCGAAGCACTCGTCGCCGCGGTGGGCGATCCCGGCCGTCTGGTGCGGCTGTCGGACTTTCCGGGAGCCCTGCACCGTGACGACTTCGGCGCGGGCGCCGCGCTCGGCCGGGAGCTGGCGGCGCGCTATCCCGGCACCGACTGCGTGCTCGACGTGTGTGACCTCGCCCCCGCGCCGGCGGGCCGGCCCACCGGCGACCTCGGCCGGATGGGGCTGTACCAGGGTGTGATCGAGGCGCGCACCGGTTCGCTCGTGCTGGTGCACGTCGCCGCGGGACATCCCGGCGCCGACGGACCGGAGTCGGCGCCGCTGGGCGGTCTGGTCGCGGCGCTCGCCGAGGAGATCCGGGACGTGCGCACCCGCAGCGTCCACGTGGTCGCCGAGCGCGCGGCGGTGTGCGCCGATCCCACCCGATTGCTGGCGATCCTCGGCGCGGAGTGCGGCGAGGACAGCGCCCCGCGGGTGCGGTACCGCAACGGAAGACGCGAAGCCGTCGAACTCGCCGACGCCACGCCACGCGCCGGTCTCGTGGTGGACCCCGCTCGCACCTATGTGGTGACCGGCGGTACCCGTGGGCTCGGCGCGGAGTTCGCGGCGGCGCTGGTCGAACGCGGAGCACGCCGCTTGGCCGTCCTCGGCCACGAAACGCTGCCGCCGGAACCGGACTGGGACCGGGTCGCCGCAGGTACCGGGCCCGTGGCCGACAAGGTGCGGCGGTTGGTCGCGTTGCGCGATCGCGGCGTCGCGGTGCGGACCTACTTCGGCAGCCTCGCCGACGACACGGCGTTGTCCGGCTTCTTCGACCGCGTGCGGCGCGAGCTGGGCCCGATCGCTGGCGTGCTGCACTGCGCGGGCAGCGTGTCGAGCGAGAGCCCGGCGTTCGTGCGCAAGACCGGACCCGCCGTCGCGACCGTGCTCGAACCCAAGCTGGCGGGCACGGCGGTTCTCGCCGACGTACTGGCCGCCGACCGTCCGGATTTCTTCGTGTTGTTCTCGTCGGTGTCGGCGGTGCTGCCCGGTCTGGCGGTGGGCCTGTCGGACTACGCGATGGCCAACGCGCACCTCGACCGCTTCGCCGAAGCGCAGCACGCCCTCGGACGGCCGTATTTCCGGTCGGTCGAATGGCCGTCGTTCCGCGACACCGGATTCGGCGAGGTGACCAGCGCGGCCTATCGGGCCACCGGGCTGCCTGCGCTGAGTGCCGCGGAGGGATTCGAACTGCTGGACGCGGTCCTCGGCCTGCCGGATCCGGTGGTGTTGCCGTATCGAGGTGCCGCACTGCGGCTTTCGACCCGCACGAGCCGTCCCGCGCCGCAGTCTGCCCCGGCGGCGCGGCCCACGGTGGCGAGCGGATCCGCGGCGGCGTACCAGGAACTGTTGCGGATCTTCTCCGACGAGTTGAAGCTCGCCCCGGCCCGCTTCGAGGGCGACAAGCGGTTCGAGGAGTACGGCGCGGACTCGGTGCTGATCGCCTCGGCGGTGCGCCGGATCGAGCAGGTCATCGGCCAGCCCTTCGACCCGGCGCTGGTGCTGGAATTCCCGACGCTGGACGCGCTGGCGGGCCTGTTGACCGAGCAGTACCCGGAACGTTTCGCGGCGGACCCGGCCGCGGATCCGCAGCGGACGCCGAGCGATCCGCCGCCCGCGGAACAACCACGGGAGTCGCGCCGCACCACGGCCGCGTGGGCCGCTGATGCCCGTCGCGGCCGGGCCGCCGAGCCGATCGCCGTGATCGGCATCGGTTGCCGCCTGCCGGGCGGGGACACTCCGGACGCGTTCTGGCGTCTGCTCGCCGCCGGCGCCTCCGGCATCCGCGAAGTGGACCCGGCTCGCTGGGACCCCGCCCGCTTCTACCGCCCGACCGGCGGGCCCGGACTGACCAACAGCAAATGGGGCGGGTTCGTCGACGGCATCGATCTGTTCGATCCGGAGTACTTCGGGGTCACCGACGAACTGGCCTGGCAGATGGACCCGTTGCAGCGGTTGCTGCTCGAGACCTCGGTGCTGGCCACCACCGACGCCGGATACCGGCGCGAGGAACTGGCGGGCAAGCGGGTCGGCGTCTACGCGGGCAGCCGGGCGGCGAACTACTTCCACCGGATACCGGTCCCGGACCGGCACACCGTCATCGGCATCGGCCAGAACTTCATCGCCGCGCGCATCTCCGACTATTTCGACTGGCACGCGGGCAACGTCGTGCTCGACAGCGCGTGTTCGTCGTCGCTGCTGTCGGTGCATCTGGCCTGCCAGGCGCTGCGTGCGGGTGAGGTGGACGCCGCGCTGGCCGGCGGGGTGGAGGTGCTGCTCGACGAGATGCCGTTCGTCACCCTGTCGGCGGCGGGCGTGCTGTCACCGCACGGACGGTGTGCGACGTTCTCCGAGAACGCCGACGGTTTCGTGCCGGGTGAGGGCGCGGCGCTGCTGCTGCTCAAGCGGCTCGACGACGCGCTCGCCGACGGCGATCGGATCTACGCGGTGCTGCGCGGTTCGGCGATCGGCAACGACGGGCACACGATGGGTATCACCACACCGAACATGCGGGCGCAGATCGAGGTGGTCACCGCGGCGCTCGAGGTGGCGGGCATGTCGCCGGACGCGCTGTCGTACCTGGAAGCGCACGGCACCGGCACCATGATCGGCGACCCCATCGAGCTGAAGGGGCTGGCGACCGTGCTGGGCGACCGGTCGCGCGGTCCGGAGCCGTGCGCGGTCGGCAGCGTGAAAACCAATATCGGACATCTGCTTTCCGCGGCGGGCATCGCCGGAGCGGTCAAGACCATCCTGGCCGTGCACCATGCGGCGCTGCCGCCGTCGCTGCACTGCGACAACCTCAATCCGCGTTTCAAGTTCACCGGTTCGCCCTTGCAGGTCAACCGGGAACTGCGCCCGTGGCGGCCTGCCGACGGCAGGCCCCGCGCGGCGGGCGTCAGCTCGTTCGGCTTCGGGGGCACCAATGCCCACCTCGTCGTCGAGCAGGCGCCCGACGGGTACCGGCCGACGCGCCGTCCCCTGGATCCACCCGCATTCCGCAAGAGGAGCTTCATGCTGCCGAGAACGGTTCCCAGCACATCGACGGAGCCCGCGCCGCGGATCGTGGTGCCGATGACGACGAGCGCCCCCGCACCGTCGTTCCTCCGTGTGGAGCCGCTGGTATGAGCGGGATCGACCTGAACAGCTTCGCCACCACCCTGCGGGCCGAGGACCCGGTGGTGCGCGACCACCGGGTGCACGGTGTACGGATCCTGCCGGGCGTGGTGTATCTCGACATGATCCTGCGCGCGGCGATGGCCGCCGGTTACCAGCCCGGCGACCTGACGATCCGGGAAGCGTTGTTCCAGCGTCCGGTCGCCCTCGCCGACGACGGCGCGGCACGCATCGCGTTCCGGGTCGATCGCCCGACCGGCCGGATCGCCATCGACGTACAGCGTTTGGATGCCGCGGGCGTGCCGGTCGGGGCGGTCGAGCCGGTAGCGGAATGCGTTGTCCAGCAGACGGAATCAGCGGACGAGCCGCAAGGAATCGATGTCACCGGATTCCGTGCGGCGCTGGCGCGCGGTATCGCCGAGATGTATGCCCAAAGCGGGAGCCGGGGTATCGAGCATCGCGCGTTCATGCGCGCCACCGGGCATTTCGCCCGCCGAGACGACGTGGTCACCGCGACGCTGGGTCTCGGCACCGAGGCGGCCGCGCATCTCCCCGGTTTCCTGCTGCATCCCACCTTCTTGGACGCCTCCACGATCGTGCCGTTCATCGACCCGCACCGGCTCGGCGTGGACGACGACAGCGCGTTCATCCCGATCTATTTCGGTGACGTGCGCGCCTGGCGGGCCACTCCTGAGGAGGTCTTCGTGCGGGCCTCGCTGCGCGGTGGGCACGGTGGGGATCTGCTCGAAGCCGAGGTGGCGCTCTACGATCCGGACGGGTCACCGGTGGCGCGGTATCGGCTGACGTCCAAGCGTGTGCGTGGCAGCGCCGACATCCAGCGGTTGCTGACCCAGCCGGAGGCGGCGTCCCCGCAGCGACCGGCCGCGCCCACCGCTGCGTCCGCGGCCGTCCCTCTGGGCGACGCGCGTGCGGTGATCACCGCCGACTTGGCCGCGCTCGTCGCGGGCGAACTCGGCGCCGAGCCCGCAGGCATCGCGACGGACGTGGGGTTCTACGAGCTCGGCTTGGATTCCGGTCGCCTGCTGCGGTTGACCGCGGAGCTGGAGGCGCGGGTCGGTGAGCCGCTCTACCCGACGTTGTTGTTCGAGTACCAGACCATCGAGGCGCTCGCCGGGCACCTCTCCGAGATCGTCGGCGCGAACTACCGGCCCGGTGACACCGCCGTCCCCTCGGCAACGCCTGTTCGAATAGATGCTCACCCAACTGAATCAGTTCCGAACGCAACACAATCGAGTACCAGCGCCAAGACATCGGAAGCAGTCGCCACGCCGGTGGTATCCGCCTCGGTCCCAGCCGTGGACGACCTGATCGCCTTCGGATTCGACTGGGAGCCCGACCCCGCCGCGCACCCACGTCGCGAACCGGCCGCTTTGCTCGTCTTCGATACCGCTGACCACCCTTACCCGCACGGCGCGGCCACGGCCGTCCGCGTTCGCCCCGGCAACGAGTTCGTGGCGGGAACAGACCGGTTCGACGTCGACCCGGCGAACCCAGAACACATGGAGCGGCTGGTCGCTCAACTGGCGTCGCGGCGAGTGCGCTTCGACGCCGCGTTGTATCTGTGGCCCGAAGCGGTGACCGACACCGACCCGCAAGGCTTGATCGAACGGGTGTACCTGCCGCTGCGTGATCTGCTGCGTGCCGCCGCGGCGGCGCCCGAACCGCCGATGCGCCGGATACTCGCTCTCACGCCCGCCACACCCGCAGGTGAATCGACCTGCGCGCTCCTGGGCGGTTTGGCGCGCACCCTGCGGCTCGAGCAGCCACAACCGATCCTGCGGGCCGTCCAGCGCGAGCCCGGCGGTGCGATCGAGGACATCGTGGCCACCGAACTCGGCGTCGACGAACGCGACTCAGCCACCGAGATCCGCTATCTCGGCGGGCGACGCCAGATCCGCCGGTCCCGGCTGCTCGCCGACACCACGCCGAGTTCCGGCGACGCGGTGCCGCGCCCGGGGTCGGTTGTCGTGATCACCGGCGGATTCGGCGGAATCGGCCGGCAGCTGGCCCGCCGCCTCGCCACCGAGTGCGGCGCCCGGATGGTGCTGGTATCGCGCCGCCCGCTCGACGCGGCGGCCGCCGCGCTGCTCGCCGAACTCGGCCATCTCGGCGCGGAAGCGGTGCACGTGCGCGCCGACGTGTCGGTCGCCGCGGATGCCGACCGCGTCGCCGCGATCGCCCACGCCACGTTCGGACCCGTCGAGGTGCTGTATCACGGTGCGGGACAACTGCGCGACGGACTGTTGGCGGGCACCGGCCGTGACGACGCGATATCCGTGCTGGCGCCGAAGGTCTACGGCGTCACGCATTTGACGCGGGCGCTGCCGGAGGTCCGCCTGACGGTGTTGTTCTCGTCGGTCTCCGCAGTGCTGGGCAACCCCGGGCAAGCGGATTACGCGGCGGCCAACCGCTATCTGGACGTCTTCGCCGAACAGCGCGATCAGTCCGGAAGCAGAACCATCAGTGTGGGCTGGCCGCTGTGGGCCGAGGGCGGCATGCGTCCACCCGCCGAACAGATCGCCGCGCTGCGGCGGGCCGGTGTGGGACTGCTGCCGACCGCGACCGGCCTGGACCTGCTGGTGTCCTGTGCCACGCTGAACCGCGCGCACTTGGCCACGGTGTGGGGTGAGCCCGAGGCGCTGCGCGCGCGACTGCAACCGGCAGCCGCACGGCCGACCGCCGCCGTCATCGAGCCCTCGCCGGCTGCACATCGCCGGTCCGTCGCGGAGCCCATCGCGATCGTCGGGATCAGCGGTCGCTACCCGGACGCGGAGGACATCGAGGAGTTCTGGCGGAATCTGCGCGACGGACACGACGCGGTCGGTCCCGTCCCCGCCGAACGCTGGTGGCTCACCGCCGCCGGGGACGCGCCCGGCGCGCCCCCGATGATCGGCGGATTCCTCCGTGACGTAGGCGGTTTCGACCCGCAGTTCTTCCGCATCCCGCCCGTCCAGGCGCCGCTGCTGGACCCCCAGGAGCGGCTGTTCCTGCAGCAGGCGTACGCGGCGCTGGAGCACGCAGGCTACCACCACACCGATCCGGCCGTGCGGGATCGCCGCGTCGGCGTGTTCGTGGGCTCCACCTGGAGCGACTACCGATTGCTCGGGGTCGCGGCCGCCCGCGAGGGCGATCCGGTCGCGGTGGCCTCGATCCCGTCGTCCATCGCCAACCGCACCTCCTACACCCTCGGGCTGCGCGGGCCCAGCCTCACCGTGGACACCGCCTGCTCGGCGTCGCTGACCGCGCTGCATCTGGCGCGGCGCAGCCTGCTCGACGGCGAATGCGACGCGGCGCTGGTGGGCGGGGTGAATCTGCTGCTGCACGAGGACAAATTCCGGCTGCTGCACAGCTTGGGCATGATGTCCGACACCGGACGGTGCCGGCCCTTCGCCGCCGCGGCCGACGGTTACGTGCCCGGCGAAGGAGTCGGCGCCTTGTATCTGAAACCGCTGTCGGCCGCCCGCGCCGACGGCGACACCATCCACGGACTGATTCTCGGCAGCGCGGTCAACCACGGTGGCCAGACCTCCGGATACAGCGTGCCGCACCCGGGCGCGCAGGCCGAGGTGATCGGTGAGGCCCTGCGCGCGGCCGGGGTCGACCCCACCGCGATCGACTACCTCGAGGCGCACGGCACGGGGACCCCGCTCGGCGACCCCATCGAAATCGCGGGGCTCGCTGCCGCTTTCGGGAGGTCCCCCGGAGCCGGGCACTCCCGCGCTCTGGGGTCGACGAAGTCGAACATCGGCCACTTGGAAGCGGCCGCCGGTGTCGCGGGCCTGACCCGGGTGCTGTTGCAGATGCGTCACGGCCGGATCGCGCCGACGCTGCACGCCGAACAGGCAAATCCGGCCATCGCGTTCAATTCGGTGCCGTTCCGCCTGCCGCGCGAAGTGCAGGAGTGGCCGCGCCGCACCATCGACGGCGTCGCCGTGGCGCGTCACGCCGGCATCAGCGCGTTCGGCGCGGGCGGCGCCAACGCCCATGTGGTGCTGGCCGAATACCTCGACGACCGCGTTCGCCCGGCCGCCACGGGTGAACCGGAGATCTTCGTGCTGTCGGCGCGCACTCCCGAGCGACTGCGCCGCTACGCCGAGACCATGGCCCGGCACTTCCGCACCCTCGATCCCGCGGATTTCCGCGACGCCGTGCGCACCTTGCAGGTGGGCAGGCCCGCGCTCGCGCATCGTCTGGCGGTCGTCGCGTCCGCACCCGCCGAGGTGGCCGACGCGCTCGACCAGTTCCGCACCGACCAGCTCGGTCCCGTGGTGACCGGCACCGTCGACGCGCAGACCCGGCCGACGCTCTCCGCGCCCACGTCCGACGACCAGGAGCTGGCCCGCCGGTGGGTCGCCGGCGCGGAGTTCGACTGGCGTGGGCGCGGCGGGCCGCTGCGCCGGATCCCGTTGCCCGGCTATCCCTTCGAGCGCACCGATTACTGGATCATCGCACCACCGCGCTCGGGGTTCGACGCCGCGGTGCAGCGGTTCGAGGCGGCCGTCGAGCCCGCGGGCGTCGTGGAGCCCGGCAAGGCCGAACTCGGCCGCTACGCGGCGATGCGGCTGTTCGCCACGCTCGCCGGCATGGGACTCACGCCGGGGGAGTGGACCGCGCGGTCGGTGGACGCGCGCCTGGGCATACGACCCGAGTTCGACCGGCTGCGCACCAGCTGCCTGGACATCCTGCGGCGACACGAGCTGGTGCGCTCGCAGGACGGCCGGATCGTGGTTCCCGGCCCGCCACCCGGGACCGGCGGGATGCGCGCCGACCTGCTCGCGCGCTTCCCGGAAACTCAGCCGTATGTGACATTGCTGGACGCCTGCCTGGCCGCGTATCCGCGCGTCCTACGCGGCGAGCTGTCCGCGACGGAGGTGCTGTTCCCCGGCGGCGACCTCGAACTGGTGGGCGCGATCTACCGTGGCAACGCAGCTTACGATTTCACCAACGGCTTGCTCGCCGGGTTGGTGTCGGCGGTAGCGCAGCCGCCGGGCCCGGCGCGGCCGCTGCGCATCATCGAAATCGGCGCGGGCACCGGCGGTTCCACGCACGCGGTACTCGACGCGCTCACCGAGCGCGCGATCGCGTTCGACTACCACTACACCGACGTGTCGCACAGTTTCGTCGCGCACGGACGACGCACCTTCGGTACGCGCGAGAACCTGCGTTTCACGGTGCTGGACATCGAAGCCGATCCGGTCGCGCAGGGATTCCCCGCGCATGAGGCCGACCTGGTGCTCTGCGCCAACGTCCTGCACGCGACGCGGTCGATCGGCACGACGCTGCGCAACGTCCGGCGGCTGCTGGCGCCCGGCGGCGTGCTCGCGTGCACGGAGGCGACCACCGACCTCGAGGTCCTCGCGCTGACCTTCGGGCTGCTGGAGGGCTGGCACGCCTACCGCGATCCGGAGGCGCGGCTTCCGCACTCGCCGTTGCTGTCCGAGTCCCAATGGAACACAGCGCTGGCCGCAGCGGGTTTCACCGGGATCCGCTCGTGGGGGCCCGGCCTGTCCACGGATCCGGAGCCGAGTTTCCGGCTGCTGGCCGCCGTCAGCGCCTCCGTGCCCGCCGTCGCGCAGTCTCAGCCGACGGTTGCCGCCGCCGCGAAGCTCCAGCCCGCGGCCGCCGCCGAATTGCACGTCGAGCCTGGGCTCGTCTCCGGTGCGCAGTCCCAGCCGACAGTCGCCGCCGATCCGCAGGTCCAACCCACGGTCGCCGCCGAATTGCAGGTCCAGCCCACGGCTGTCTCCGGTGCGCAGTCTCAGCCGACAGTCGCCGTCGATCCGCAGGTCCACCCCGCGCTCGCCGTGGAGTCGGCCCCCGTCGCGCCGCTCCACCCAGCAGACGCCGCCCGACCAGCGGCCGAGACGCGGACCGAACCCACGGTGGTGACCGTACTTTCACAGCCCGGCACTGCCCAGGCGCTCGAGGCCGAGCTCACCGCCATAGTCGCTGACGGACTCGGCGTGGCACGCAGCGAGGTGCGGGTGGATTTGTCGCTTTCGGAGTACGGGGTCGACTCCATACTCGCGGTGAAGATCATCGACCGGGTCAACGCCCGGTACGGCCTGGCGCTACGCCCGACGGTGGTGTTCGACCATCCGTCGGTACGGCTGCTCAGCGCTCGCCTGGCCCAAGAGGGCGCCGAGGCGACGAGCGCATCCGGGGCACCAGCGCGCGCCCGGACAGCGCCCGTCTCGAACCTGCCGACGCCCGGCACCCGAACCGCCGCCGAGCGGCCCAGCGAGAGGTCGGCATCGATGGACGTCGCCATCATCGGCATGTCCGGGCAGTTCCCGGGCGCGGCGAACCTCGACGAGTTCTGGCGCAATCTCGCCGCCGGGCACGACGCGGTGACCGAGATCCCCGCGACGCGCTGGCCGATCGCCGATCACTTCCGGCCGGCGCCGGCCACACCGGGCAAGACCTACTCCAAGTGGGGCGGCTTCCTCGACGGCGTCGAGCAGTTCGATCCGGCGTTCTTCGACCTGGTGCCCGCCGAAGCCGACTACATGGACCCGCAGCAGCGGTTGTTCCTGGAACACAGCTGGCTGGCCCTGGAAGACGCCGCCATCGACCCGAAGTCGTTGCGGCGCAGCCGGTGCGGTGTGTTCGCCGGGTCGCCGGGGTCGGACTACGCCACCCTGCTGCGCAACAGTGGAACGGTCGGGTCTCATCACCTGTTCACCGGCAACAGCCCGGCCATCCTGCCCGCCCGGGTGGCGTATCACCTGGATTTGACCGGTCCGTGTCTCGGGTTGGACACCGCGTGTTCCTCCGCGCTGGTCGCGCTGCACCAAGCCTGCCGCAGCCTCGCTTCGGGCGAGTCGGAACTCGCGCTGGCCGGTGGTGTCGCGGTGTTCGTGACGCCCGAATACCACCTGCTCGCCTCGTCGATGGGCATGCTGTCGCCGCGCGGGCGGTGCGCGAGCTTCGACGCCGACGCCGACGGTTTCGTGATCGCCGAGGGCGTCGGTGTGGTCGTGCTCAAGCCGCTGGCCGCCGCCGAACGCGACGGCGACCCGATCCACGGGGTGATCCGCGGGATCGGCGTCAATCACGACGGCCGCACCAATGGCATCACCGCGCCGAGTGTGCGCTCGCAAACCGAGCTGGAGCTGGCGGTATATCGCGACGGCGGGATCGATCCGTCCACCATCGGCTACGTCGAAACGCACGGCACGGGGACGCGTTTGGGCGATCCGATCGAAATCGAAGCGCTCACCGCCGCCTTCCGCCGCTACACCGGCGCGGTCGGCGCCATCCCGGTGGGATCGGTGAAATCCAATATCGGGCACGCCTCGCACGCCGCGGGCATGGCGAGTCTGTTCAAGGTGCTGCTGGCGATGCGCGCCCGACAGTTGCCGCCGTCGCTGCACGTCGCCGCGGTGAACCCGCTGCTCGGGCTGGCTGATTCACCGTTCTTCGTCAACACCGAACTGCGCGCATGGGACGGTTCACCCCGGCGAGCCGCGATCAGTTCCTTCGGATTCAGCGGCACCAACGCGCACCTGGTGGTCGACGACGCTCCGGCCGTGGCAGCCGCCGGGCCTGCCGCGCCGGGCGCACCGCAGGTCATCGTGCTCTCCGCGCGCAGTACGACCAGCTTGGCCCGGATGGCGCGCTCGCTGCGCAGGTATCTGTCCGCGCATCCGGATGCGGTGCTCGCGGATGTCGCGCGCACGCTGGCGTTCGGGCGCAGCGGCTTCGAGCATCGCCTCGCGGTGGTCGCGGACACGGTGGACGCCGTCGCGGCCCGGCTCGCCGCCTTCGCCGAGGGTGATCGGCCCGCCGGGGTCTTCACCGGCACGATCGACGCCCCCGCCGAGCGAACCGGAGCCACTGTGCTGAACGACCCGGCAGCGGCGGCACAGGCGTGGGTCGAAGGGGTTCAGGTCGAATACGCGGGCTGGACCGATCCCTCCGCGCGCCGTATTCACCTGCCCGGGTATGAGTTCGACCGGGAAAGGTGCTGGGCGCCGGAGGTGGGTGCGTCTTCGTCCACGCGGCCGGCTGCGGTCGGGCGCTCGCGGCAAGGGGTCTCCCAACCGGCCGACAGCGAAGCCCCGGGCCTCGCCGCGATGCGTGCAACGAGCCCGTCGACCGGCGCGGCACCGCGAAAGCTGCGGGCGTCCGACAGCGCCGAGGGAATGCTTCCCGCCCCGCCCATGGCCGAGCCGGTTCTCGATAACATCTCGGCACCCTCGGAGATTGCCGACAATACACTCGCGACGGCTGCTCCGCCCCACGACAGCGTGCTCCGCAACGAAGCCGACCACGCGGCTCACGGATTCACGCCTGATGCCGGATCCACCTCGCCGGGTTCCCTGCCTTTGCGGCAGTCCGCCGAGACCTACCTCAAAGGTCTGCTCGCCGAATACTGCCGACTCGGCCCGCAACGGATCCGCACCCGTATTCCGTTGCAGGACTATGGCATCGACTCGGTCCTCATCAGCAAGATGAACGACCGGCTGGAAACCGATTTCGGCCCGCTGCCCAGCACCCTGTTCTTCGAATACCAGACCGTCCGCGACCTCGCGGGCTATCTCGCCGACGAGCACGCGCCGCGCCTGGCCGCGCTCACCGATTCGAAGCCGGAGACGACCTCATCCGGCGACGTCGTCGCACCCGCGCACACGGCGGCCTCCACCTCCGCGCCCGACAGCGCGGACGACGCCGAGGACATCGCCGTCATCGGCATGGCGGGCAAGTTCCCGATGGCGGGGGACATCGACGAGTTCTGGGCCAACTTGGTCGCCGGCCGCGACTGCATCGTCGAGGTCCCACCGCAACGCTGGGACCACCGCGAATACCTCTCCGACGACCCGGACGAACCCGGCACCACCTACGCGCGCTGGGGCGGATTCCTCGGCGACGTGGACAAGTTCGACGCCCGCTTCTTCGGCATCACCCCCAAGGACGCCGAGGAGATGGACCCGCAGCAACGGCTGTTCCTGGAGACCTCCTGGGCCGCGCTGGAAGACGCGGGTTACTCACCGGATCGCGTGCGCCGCAGCGCCGCCGCACGCGGCCTGCCCGATGCCGGAGTCTTCGCCGGGGTGGGTTACGCCGAATACCAGGCGTTCGTCGGCGTGCCGATCTCGGGATACTTCGCGGTGGCGAACCGGGTCTCCTACCACCTCGGGTTCAACGGCCCCAGTCTCGCGGTGGACACGGCGTGCTCGGCGTCGCTGACCGCGCTGCATCTGGCATGCGAGAGCCTGCGCCGCGGCGAAGCGGCCTACGCCCTGGCCGGCGGGGTGAACGTGTCGATCCACCCCGGCAAATACCTGCTGCTGGGCTACGGCCGCTGGGCATCCACCGACGGCCGCTGCCGATCGTTCGGAGCGGGCGGTGACGGCTACGTGCCGGGCGAGGGGGTGGTCACCCTCGTGCTCAAACCGCTGCGGCATGCCCGCGCCGACGGTGACCGCATCCACGGGGTGATCCGGGGCAGCACGCTCAACCACGGCGGACGCACGAACGGTTTCACCGTCCCCAACCCCGTCGCCCAAGCTGATCTCATCGGCCGGGCGCTGACCGCGGCGCGCGTCGACGCGGGCGACATCGGCTATGTGGAGGCCCACGGCACCGGGACCGCGCTGGGCGATCCCATCGAGATCGCGGCGCTGACCAAGGCGTATCGCCGCTCGACGGCCGAGCGCGGCTACTGCGGCATCGGCTCGGCGAAATCCAGTGTGGGGCATCTGGAGGCAGCGGCGGGCGCGGCGGGCGTGGTCAAGGCGCTGCTACAACTGCGCCACGACACCATCGCACCCAACCTGCACAGCGACCCGCCGAACCCGGGAATCGACTTCGCGGCGACACCGTTCCGCGTCATCGATCGGCCCACGCCGTGGCCGCGCCCCGATGACGGGGGCCCGCGCGTCACCGCCGTCAGCTCGTTCGGCGCGGGCGGATCGAACGCCCACCTGATCCTCACCGACGCCGAGCCCATCGCACCGACCCCAGAGGACGGACGACCGAGGATCGTGGTGCTGTCGGCGCGCGACGCCGACCGGCTCGCGGAACTGGCCGCCCGCACCGCCGACCGGCTGCGCGACCACCCGCTGTCGCTGCCCGACGTGGCGTGGACGCTGGCCGTCGGCCGGGCCGCGTTCGACCATCGCCTCGCGGTGGTGGCCACCTCCACCGCCGAACTGGTCGCCTTGCTCGACAGCACCGCCGATTCCAGCGCGCCCGCACCCGCCGAGGGGCTGCTGGTCTTCCACGGCGTGGCCCGCACCCACCGCGACCTCGACGAACTGCCCGGCGAGTCGGACGCCGAGCGCGCCGAAGTGCGCGCGCTGCTGCGCTCGGGCAACCTGCCGCGGGTGGCCGAGCTGTGGGCCGGCGGATGGACCGTGGACTGGGAACAGGGCTACGAGCAGCCCTTCGGCCGGATCGTCGGCCTGCCCGGTTACCCGTTCGCGCGGCGCAGGTACTGGATCGTGCCCGAGGACTATCGCCGGCGCACGAACCCGACCGCGCAGGTGGTCGCGAAAACGGTCTTCGCGCAGGAGACGGAAGTGCCGCAGGCGCAGCTGCGCAACGGACATACCACCAATGGCAGTGCGCAGCAGGCTATTCCGAGTGAACCGGTCCAGACGCCTGCGGTCGTTTCCCCCGAACCGGCCGGCACCGAGCCGTCCGGCGACGAATCCGACAGCGCGTTGCGCGATCGGCTCGCCGAGCACATCCGCGACATCTTCGCCGATCTGACGAAGACCGACCCGGACGATCTCGATCTCGACGCCGAGTTCGCCGACTTCGGGTTCGACTCGGTGGCCACCGTCCGAATGCTCAACCGCCTGATGAAGCACTACGACGTCAAGATCCCGGCGGAGTCGACCGAGCTGTATCCGACCATCGCGTCGCTGTCGGGCTACCTGGTGGACGAAGGGATCATCACCGGCGCGGCGCAGGAGGGGCCGCGCCCCACCACGGTCGCCGCGGCCACGGCTGCGCAGCAGGACATCCCCGTAGTGACCATGGACGCCCCGATCCCGGTGCGGTCGGTGTTCATCACCGGCGTCACCGGTGTGCTGGGCGGCAAGCTGCTGCACGATCTGCTCACCCGCACCGATGTGCGGGTGACCTGCCTGGTGCGCGGCAAGACCGTGGCCGCGGCCGAGCGCCGGATCAAGCACTTCCTCGGCACCTACGATCCGGAAGCGACCCTGGACGAGGCGTTCGCCGAACGCGTCACCACGGTGCTGGGCGACGTCTCCAGTGAACGACTGGGCCTGGACGAGGTCACCTGGCGGCGCCTGGCCGACGACGTGGACCTGACCATCCACGCCGCGGGCCGCACCACCTTGGTCACCTTCTACGACGCGCTGGCCCCGATCAACGTCGAAGGCACCCGCCGCGCCGTGGAATTCGCGCTCAGTTCGCGCGGCAAGTACCTGCTGTACGTGTCGAGCTTCAGCGCGCTGGGCGACCGGCTCAACTTCAACAACCCGCCGTTCACCGAGCGCGACCTCGAACTGGGCCAGGGTTACGACCATCTGCCCTATCAGCAGACGAAGTACGAGTCGGAGAAACTGATCCGGGCGGCGAGCGAGCGCGGGCTGCTGTGGGACATCGTGCGCCCGGGCAACATCATGGGCGACAGCCGCACCGGCCGTTACCCGTTCTCCGAGGTCAGCGTCAAAGGCGCGTACTACGACATCCTCAAGACGATGATCGAGACCGGCGAGACGATGCTGACGCCGGTGCACTGGGACATCACCCCGGTCGACTACGTCAGCGCCGCGATGGTGCACATCGCCACGCGGCGTCCCACCTATCGCGAGACCTACCACCTGACCAATCCGGACATCCGCCGCTATTACGACGTGGTGCGCTATGTCCAGCGCGCCGGGTACGAGGTGGAGCTGGTGCCGCTCGAGGAATTCCACCGCAGGGCCACCGACCGGCAGATCTACCGGCTGGGCACCGACGACGTCTACGACAGCCAGACCTTGGAGATGTTCAAGTACGGCATCGAGTTGTTCGGCACGATCCACTACGAGGAGAGTTCCTACGCCGACTGCGCCTACACCCGGCGAGTACTCGGCGCGGCGGGCATCGACTGCCCGCCGACCGAGGAACTGGTGCGGACCTACCTCACGCACTGCGCCGAGGTGGGCTACATCCCCGCGCCGCGCGGGGCCGAGCCGACCGCGGAGGTGCTGCGATGAGCGCCGAGTGCACAGTCGTCTTCCCGGGGCAAGGCGCCCAGCGGACCGGGATGGGAGCGGACTTCTGCGCCGAATTCCGCGTCGCACGCGACACGTTCACCGAGGCGAGCGACGCGGTGGGCGAGGACCTGCTGCGGATCTGCACCGAGCGGGATCCGCGACTGCATCGCACGGAGTACACCCAGCCGTGCGTGCTGACGATGGAGATCGCCGCCTATCGAGTGCTGGCAACCGAATTCGACATCAAGGCAGTGGCTTTCGGCGGACACAGTCTCGGCGAGTATGCCGCGCTGGTCGCGGCGGGCGTCTTCGAACTCGCCGACGGGGTCCGGCTCGTGCGCACGCGGGGCGCGCTGATGCAACGCGCGGTGCCGGAGGGCGCGGGTGCGATGGCCGCCCTCATCCTGCCGGGCATCACCGGCGCCGGGGTGGCCGAACTGGTGGCCGAGGCGGGCGCCGAGGTGGCCAACGACAATTCGACCGACCAGCTGGTCATCAGCGGTACGCGCGACGCGATCGCCGCCGCGCGCATCCTGCTCGCCGAACGTCATCCGGATCTGCGGTTCGTTCCGCTGCGGGTGAGCGCGCCGTTCCATTCCCGCTGGATGCGCGGCATCGAGGCCGAATTCGCCGGGCACCTCGCCGACTGCGCGCCGCGCATGCGCGCCGAGCGCGCGGTCGCGGTGACCTCGAACTACACCGGGCAGTTCCACCAGCCCGAAACTCTCGCCGAGCATCTGGTCCGCCAGATCTCCGCGCCGGTGCGCTGGACCGCGAACATGCGCGCACTACTGCGCGCGAGCACACCGCGCTACGAGGTCGGTCCGTCCGCGCCGCTGTCGAAGTTCTTCGCGACGCTGGATGCGCCGGTGTCCCGGATCGCGACGGTCGGTGATCTGCGTGCCCTCCTCGAGGAATCGGCCCCGACCACCACTGGCGCCGCGACTCCTCCGGATTCGGCGGCACCACCGGCCGTCCCCGGACTCGGAAGCATCCCGGCCGACAACGTCGCCGCACCGGTGACACCTCCGGCCACCATCGAACCGGAACCCGCTGCGGTAGTGATCGCTCCGGCTGCGGTCGCAACGTCGGCCGCCCCCGTCGCATCGCACCCGGCCGAGACGGGCGGGCTGACCATCCACCGCAAGACCGCCGGCGCCCCGGCCCTGCGGTTGTTCTGCTGGCCGTTCGCCGGCGGCAAAGCCGCCGCCTACACCCCGTGGCGGCGCAGCCTGCCCGACTGGGTGGAGCTCTGCGTGATCGAACTGCCCGCCCGGCAGCGGCATCTGGCGCAGACACCGATCCGCCGCTTCGCCGACCTCGTCGACGTCGCGCTGGCCCAGGTGCTGCCCCTGACCGAGCTGCCGTTCGCATTCTTCGGCCACAGTCTCGGCGCGCTGACCGCCTACGAAGTCGCCCGCCGTCTGCCCGCGGGCGTCGCGCCGCGCGCGCTGTTCCTCGGCGGCGCGGTGGCCCCGCACCTACCGAGGCCCGGCCGTTTGTCGCAACTGCCGGATCACGAGTTCGCCGCCGCGGTGGGCCATTACGGCGGGATCCCGCCGGAAGTGCGTGAGACGCCGGAGGTGATGGCGCTGTTCCTGCCCGCGCTGCGCAGCGACTTCGAGATCTTCGACGACTACCGTTTCGCCCCCGCCGCCGCCCCGACGTGCCCGGCCCACCTGTTCGGCGGCCGCGACGACCGCCAGGTCGCGGTCACCCAATTGGAGGCATGGCGCGACGTCCTGCCGGGGCTGCGCTCCACCGAGCTGCTGCCCGGCGGCCATTTCTTTCTCGTCGAGCAGCGCGCCGCGCTGCTCGCCTCGCTCGCGGACAAGCTCGCCGCTGTCCGCCCCGACGCGGTATCCGCCTGATGAAGGGATGCAGTAAATGAAGGTCGAAGTCCTCACCCCGTCGTGCAACCTCGACACCGTCCGCGACGGGCGCGGCGGCATTTTCACCTGGGTCCCGCCCGAACCACTGCTCGAGTTCAACCTGATCTACATGCACCCCGGCAAGGTGCGCGGCCTGCACTACCACCCGCATTTCGTCGAGTACCTGCTGTTCGTCGAGGGCAACGGCGTGCTGGTGACCAAGGACGACCACGAGGACCCGGACTGCCCCGAGGAGTTCATCCACGTCGGCAAGGGCATCTGCACCCGCACGCCGATCGGGGTGATGCACACCGTGTACTCGATCACCCCGCTGACGTTCGTCGCCATGCTGACCAAGCCGTGGGACGAGTGCGATCCGCCGATCGTGCAGGTGGCGCCGCTGCCGCACACCTTGGAAGGCAACGGCGCGTGAACGCCGCGACCGGACAGCGAAGCCACGCAGGAGCATGCCGGCCCGGTATGCCCGGCCCCCGTGCGCGCCGATGGAGTCTCGTGACTCCTGGAAGGGACTCGAGGTGAGCCGGTTACGTGTGGCTGTGGCGGGCGCCGCCGGATACGTGGGCTCCGCGCTGGTGGAAGCGCTCGAGCGGAGCGGCCGGACGGAGGTGGTGCCGGTGCTGCGCGCCGACCACGAACGGCATCGCACGGCAGGTCGCTACGACGTGCTGATCAATGCCGCCTGCCCGTCGAAGAGGTTCTGGGCCGAACAGCATCCCGAGGAAGACCGGCGGGAGACGGTGGACAAAACGCGCTTGCTGCGTGAGCAGTGGCGCTGGGAGCGGTTCGTGCAGATCAGCAGCATCTCCGCGCGCGCCCAGCTGGACACGGTCTACGGCCGCCATCGCGCGGAGGCGGAGCAGCTGTGTTCTGGCCCCGACACGCTCGTCGTGCGGCTCGGCCCGATGTACGGCGGGGACTACCGCAAGGGCGTGCTGGCGGACATGGCCGCCGACCGTCCGGTGTTCGCCAGTGGCCGCTCACGGCAGAGCTTCGCCCCCGTGGACTGGTGCGCCGAGTGGATCACAGGCCACCTCGGCGACACCGGACTGCGCGAGGTCGGCGCACGCACCACCGTGACGCTGTCCGAGGTGCGCGACGCGGTGGGCTCGCACTCGCCCTTCGCCAAAGACTATGTCGACGACCAGTTCCCGATCACCGCCACCGGCCCGGACTGGCCGGAGGCGGCGGCGGTGATCGACTGGCTGGCCGGGCGGAGGGTCAGCGGTGCACCGGCGAGGTGACGCGATGCCTGCTGGGGCGCAGGTACTTCTCCGCGCACAGCGTGAGCAGGAAACGCACGCTGGTCGCCACGTCGCGGGTGCGCATCTTGGACGCGCCCGCGGTGCGGTTGAGGACGTGGATCGGCACCTGCTCGATCCGGAAGCCATTCGTGGCGAGAATGTAGAGACTTTCGAAGAAGAAGGAGTAGCCGGTCGATCGGACGCGATCGAAAACCGCCACCGGAACGGCGTCCAGCCGGTAGTATCGGAACGCGCCGGTGGCATCGTAGGGCATCCGCAACAGTGTCACGGTCAGAAAATGCCCGACCCGGGTGAGGATCTTGCGGAAGGGAGTCCAGTCGGCCAGGCTGTCCTCTTTCAGATACCGCGATCCGACCACGACGTCGAACCCCGCAGCGGCGGCGCGCAATGCCGGAAGATACGACGGCGGATGCGCGAAATCGGAATCCATCGTGATGATGTGCGCATATCCCTGCGCGTAAGCCCAGCGGATACCGGCCTGGTGTGCGGAGCCCACACCCTGGCGACCGGCCCGGTGCAGCACATGGATGCGGGGCGCGTGCTGTCGGGCCAGCTCATCGAGCAGATCTCCGGTGCCGTCCGGGGAATTGTCGTCGACGAACAGGACGTCGAAATCGGAGCCCTGTTCCAGGATCTGAGCGAGCAACGGGCCCACGTTGCGACGCTCGTTGTACGTCGGAATCATTACCAGAGTTTTTTCGGAGGCCGCGCTCATGCAATCGAATTCTAATACCGGCGGCGACCGAAAGATAGGTATTGCCCGCTTTTTTGCGACCCGATAGTCTCGGGGTTGGAGGTTTGATGAGAAAGGCGCTGATAACCGGCATCACGGGCCAGGACGGGTCTTATCTGACGGAATTCCTGTTGCAGCAAGGATATGAGGTGCACGGGATTATCCGGCGTGCCTCGAATTTCAATACCGATCGGATAGACCACCTGTATTCCGATACGCATTCCCAACGCCGGCTGTTTCTGCATTACGGGGATCTCATGGATTCCAGCAGTCTCAACCGGATCCTGGAGGACGTGCGGCCGGCCGAGATCTACAACCTGGGCGCGCAGTCGCACGTGCACATCTCGTTCCAGATCCCGGAGTTCACCGCGGAGACCAACGCGATCGGCACGCTGCGCATCCTGGACGCGATCCGCAAGACCGGCATCGCGACCCGGTTCTACCAGGCCTCGTCCTCCGAGCTGTACGGCGGGCTGCACGACGTGGCGCTGAGCGAGCAGACACCGTTCCATCCGCGCTCGCCGTACGCCGTGGCGAAGCTGTACGCGTACTGGATCACGGTGAACCACCGCGAGGCCTACGGCATGTACACGGTCAACGGCACCCTGTTCAACCACGAATCACCCCGGCGCGGAGAGGTTTTCGTGACCCGCAAGGTGACTCGCGGCGCGGTGCGCATCGCGCAGGGCAAACAGGACAAGCTCTATATCGGCAACCTGGACGCCCGCCGGGACTGGGGATACGCCAAGGAGTACGTCGAAGCGATGTGGCTCATGCTGCAACAGGCCGAACCCGACGATTACGTCATCGCCACCGGCGAGACACACAGCGTGCGTGAGCTGTGCGAGACCGCCTTCTCGGCCACCGGTGTCGAATTGGTCTGGGAAGGAACAGGTTTGGCGGAGAAGGGGATCGACCGGCGGACGTCGCGGGTGCTGGTCGAGGTCGATCCGACCTATTTCCGGCCCGCCGAGGTGCATCATCTCACCGGTGATCCGAGCAAGGCGCGCGAGAAGCTCGGATGGGAACCCCGTACGAGTTTCACCGAACTGGTCGAGTTGATGGTCGCCCACGATATGGAGAACGCGTGACGCAAGCAGTGGCGGTGCAGGCCTGCCGGGTGTGCGGGAACACCCGGCTCGAGTCGGTGGTCGATCTCGGCACCATGGCGTTGACCGGGGTGTTCCCGGCCACCGATCCGACCGAGGTGCCGCGCTACCCGTTGGAGTTGGTGCGCTGCGTGCCCGAGAGCAGCGCGGAGTGCGGGCTGGTGCAGTTGCGCCACACGGCCGATTTCGACGAAATGTATTCCCCCGGCTACGGATACCGCTCCGGGCTGAACCGCTCGATGATCGACCACCTCGCCCACCGGGTGGCCCGCATCCGGCAGCGGGTGCCGTTGTCGCCGCAGGATCTGGTGATCGACATCGGCAGCAACGACGCGACGCTGCTGCGCGCCTACCCCGAAGGGTCGGCGACGATTCTGGGCATCGACCCGCTGGGGGAGAAGTTCCGCCGGTTCTATCCGCCGCACGTGCGGCTGGTGACCGGCTACTTCACCCGCGAACTGGCCGAATCGGTGCTGGAGGGGCGACGGGCCAAGGTGATCACCTCGATCGCCATGTTCTACGACGTGCCGAATCCGCTGGAATTCATGGGCGCGGTGTACGACAGTCTCACCGACGACGGCGTCTGGGTGCTCGAGCAGAGCTATCTGCCCGCGATGCTGGCCACCACCTCCTACGACACGATCTGTCACGAGCACTTGGAGTACTACGCCCTCGACCAGATCGAGTGGATGGCGCGGCGGTGCGGATTCGTGGTGCTCGAGGTGGAACGCAATGCCGTCAACGGCGGCAGCTTCGCGCTCACGCTGGGCAAGCGAGGGGTCGCGTCGGCTGCCGATGCCGCGGTGCTGGACCGGATGCGGCAGGAGGAGTCCGCGCTCGGGCTGCACACCTCCCAGCCATACGCCGACTTCGCCAAACGGGTCGACCAGCACCGCGAGCAGGTGCGCGATTTCTTCGACCGCTCCCGCAAGGCCGGTCTGCGCACGCTCGGTTACGGCGCCTCCACCAAAGGCAACGTGGTGCTGCAGCACTGCGGGATCGGCCCGGAGGACCTGCCGTGCATCGCGGAGGTCAACGACGACAAGTTCGGCAAGTTCACCCCGGGCAGCGCGATCCCGATCGTCTCCGAGACACAGGCGCGGGAGCTGGCGCCCGACCAGTTCTTCGTGCTGCCCTGGCATTTCCGAACCATGATGCTGGAGCGGGAGAGCGCCTTCCGCGCGGCGGGCGGGCGGCTGGTGTTCCCGCTGCCGGAACTGGACGTGGTGTGAGATGACCGTCGTCGTCACGGGCGCGGCCGGGCAGGACGGCACGCTGCTGTCGGACCTGCTCGCCGCGCGCGGCGAACGTGTGCTGCGGATCGGCCGCGCCGGCCCCGTCGACATCACCGACGCGGCCGCGGTCGAGGAACTGATCGCCACCGAACGCCCCGCGCAGGTGTACCTGCTGGCGGCGGTGCAGCACTCCTCGCAGGACGACCACGGCGACCCGCGCGAACTGGCCCGCGCCTCGCACCGGGTGAACACGCTGCCGGTGCACCACTTCGCGGAGGCGATCGACCGGCACCGCACCGGCACCCGGCTGTTCTACGCGGCCTCGTCGCATATCTTCGGCTCCGACGCCGCCGCGGTGTGCGACGAGCGCAGCGGGCTGCGACCGGACTCGATCTACGGCGTGACCAAGGCGGCGGGCCTGCTGACCTGCCGCGCCTACCGCGCCCGGGGCGTCTTCGCGGCGGCGGGGATCATGTTCAACCACGAATCGCCCTTGCGCGCGGAGAAGTTCGTCACCCGCAAGATCGTGCGCGCCGTCGCCCGGATCCAGCGCGGCGAGACCGGCACGGTGGAGGTGGGCAAGGTGGACGCGGGCGCCGACTGGGGATACGCACCGGACTACGTCGAGGCGATGACACGGATCCTGGCCCTCGACGAGCCGGACGACTTCGTCGTCGCCACCGGCGAACACCACACGGTCGCGCAGTTCTGCGCGGCGGCGTTCGGCATGGCCGGACTGGACTGGAACGACCATGTCCGCGAACGTTCCTCGGTGCTCACCCGCGGCAGGCAACCGCTGGCGGGCGACGCGACGAGGCTGCGCGAGCGGACCGGGTGGCGTCCTTCGGTGGATTTCCACGGCATGGTGCGCGCCATGCTCGTCGCCGAGGGCGTGCGCCTGGTGGAGGAATCGAGGCCGGTGCGCACCGGCGGAACGGATGGATGACGTGACCTTGAACGACGAGAATGTCCTCGCCGCCCACTTGATCTCCGTCGCCGACGGCGTCTACGAGGAGACCGCCGCGCGGATCGGCGAGATCGGCACCGAGACCGTCGCCGACGCGGTGCTGAAAGAGATCGCCTGGCGTGCGAACTACGGACCCCGGCCCGGACAACCGGTGACGGCGGTATTCGAGCTGACCCACGAGGGCAAGCAGCTGGACTACCTGCTCACCGTCGGCGCCGACGACCCCGCCGTCGCTCCCGGCACGCTGGAGGATCCGTGGCTGGTGGTGCGGCAGGATCTGGTGGAACTGCTGCGCGCGGTCTACGGCCCGCCCGACGCCGCGCTCGGCACGCGCGCCATCGCGATCAAGGACGAGCCGGGGCCGGGCAGTTTCGCCCCGGACGATCCGTGGCGGCTGGCCCGCGACGCCGCGGCGGTCGCCGCCGACCGTATCGTCACCGCCTGCCGCCCGCACCACTACGACCTCAACGCGCTGTCGCTGCACTTCGGTTCGGACAAGTGGGGCGGGCACTGGTACACCCAGCACTACGAGCGCCACTTCGCACCCCTGCGCGACAGCCGCGTGCGCGTCCTCGAACTGGGCATCGGCGGATACACCGCGCCCGATGTCGGCGGCGCCTCACTGCGGATGTGGAAGCAGTACTTCCGCCGGGGCCTGATCTTCGGGCTGGACTTCTTCGACAAGTCCGGCATCGCCGAGCCGCGCTTGCAACCGCTGCGCGGCGATCAGGGCGATCCGGCGTTCCTCGACGGGCTCGGCAGCTCGCTCGGCCCGTTCGACATCATCATCGACGACGGCAGTCACATCAGCGGTGACGTCATCGCCTCGTTCCAGGCGCTGTTCGCGCACCTGCGGCCGGGCGGGCTGTACGTGGTGGAGGACACCCAGACCTCCTACTGGTCGGGCTGGGGCGGCAGCAGCACCGCCACCAACGATCCGGCCACCACCATCGGCTACCTGAAAACCCTGGTAGACGGTCTGCACCAACAGGAATTCGAGAAGGAATCCGGCCGCGTGGCAGGCGCTTTCGACGACTGGATCGGGGCGCTGCACTTCTACCACAACATCGTGGTGATCGAAAAACGCCGCAATGCCGAGCAATCGGCTCCATCATGGGTGCCTCGGCACACCAATCCGATGGAGTGGATGAAGCCGAAGGAGTGATCGGATGAAGTTTCTTGTCGTGCCGGTGCCCTCGTCGGGTCACCTGCTGGCGATGGTGCCGTTCTGCTGGGCGCTGCGGCTGGCCGGCCACGAAGTGCTGGTCGCCTCGCGCAACGACGTGACGGCCACGGCGCTGCGCTCCGGCCTCAACGCCGTCGAGCTGACCGCGCTGAACGTGCCGATGGACCAGTTGCGCACCCAGGTTAATCCGGGCATGTTCCCGCTTCCGCTGTTCGCCGACCGCGATCAGTCCAGCGGACAGGGCCTGTGGCAGGTCGCCGCGCAGAACTGGCACAACCATGCCCGCCGATACCTCGAGACGTTCGCGGAGGTGGCCACCGACTGGCAAGCCGACGTCGTCCTGACCGATCCGCTGGCCACCGTCGGCCGTGCGCTCGGCGCCGAACTGGATCTGCCGGTCCTGGTGCACCGCTGGGGAATCGACCCCACCGGCGGGCCCTTCACCGAACGCACCGCAGCGCTCGCCGCCGAGGCGGGCACGCGGCTGGCCGATCCGGTGGCGGTGCTCGACATCTGCCCGCCGAGGTTGCAGGCGCCCGACGCCGTGCCGGGCACGCCGCTGGGTTACGTACCGTTCAACGGCACCGGCGCGTTGCCGACGTGGCACCGCGCCGAGCGGGGCCGCAAGCGGATCGCGGTCTGTATGGGCGGCAGCACGCTGGGCCTGACCGGGCCGCGGCCACTGGAGTCGGTGCTCGCGGCGCTCGGCGACATCGACGACGCCGAGGTGGTCGTCGCGCTGTCGGCGCCCGACCGGGCCACGGTCGGTGAATTGCCCGGCCATGTGCGGGTCGTGGAAGAGGTTCCGCTGAACCTGTTCCTGCCCGGCTGCGATCTGCTGGTGCACCACGGTGGCTCGACCACCGGCCTCACCGCGGGGTGGTTCGGGTTGCCGCAACTGGTGCTGCCCCAGATGTTCGACCAGTTCGACTACGCCCGCGGCCTGGTGCGCAGCGGGGCCGGGCTGGCCGCCGAGACGCCCACCGGTCAAGGCGACATCCAAGCGCTGACCGCCTCGATCCGCGCGCTGCTGCGCGAACCCCGCTACCGCGCCGCCGCCGAGCAGATCGGCGCCGACCTGCGTGCCGCACCCGCCCCGGGCGAGGTGGTGGCGCAGGTCGTTCCGCTGCTGGCCGAGCACACCGCAGCAGCGACCAGATAGACCGTCCGCGCGGCCCGAACCGGGCGACGCGGGAACCGAAAGCCGTAGGTGCAGATGATATCCAGGACATGGACCCGGTTCCGGGGTTCACTCGACTACTTCGCCGCGATGTACGCGGTGTTCGTCGTCGGCATTCTCGTCCCCGTCGTGATGATCGCGCTCTCGCTCACCGGCCTACCGGGGCCGGTGACCGCGGTGCTCGGTATCGCGTGCGCGGCGGTGTTGTTCGTGCTGTTCGTGCCGACCGTGCCCGAGGAGTGGCGGCAGGTGATGCGCGGCAAACCGATCGTGGTGCGGGTGCTGTGGAGCGTGGTGATCCTGCTCGTGGTCGCGGTGCTGGCCCGGCTGACGCAGTTCATCCTCGACGCCGACAACGTGGACGCCTCGCTGTCGGCCGACGACGACTTCCTGGTCAAGAAGACCCACCTGTCCGGATACGTCAGCGGCGCGCTCATGGCCGAACACGACCCGGCCGGTCTCTACGACCGTCACCGCTACGAATCGCCCCAGGCGGATTCGGTGCTGCCCGCGGTGACCCCGCAGGATCGCGACGCCTACCTCTACCCGCCGCCGTTCCTGCTGCTGCCGCGGTTGCTGCTGCTGTTCAGCCACGATTTCGCGACGCTGCGCGCGCTGTACTACTCGCTGTACGTGGCGATCGTGCTGGTGGCCATGTTCGCCATCGCCCGCTGGATCGGCGGCAGGCAGGGCGGAGTGCTGGCGGCGCTGACCCCGGTCGTGTGGCTCAGCCTGCCGACGCTTGCGACCTTGCAGATCGGCAATATCCACGTGCTGGTGCTGTACGTCGGTGGCGCGGGGGCCATGGTCCTGTTCCAGCTGCGGCGCAACATCTTCGGCGGCGCGGCGCTTGCATTTGCGATCATCGCCAAGGTGTCCCCGGCGATCCTGCTCGTCTATCTGCTGGTCCAGCGACGGTGGCGGCCCGCGGTGTGGACCGCGGTGTTCGGTGGGCTGTATTCGCTGGCCACGCTGGCGATCTTCGGCTGGGAGCCGTGGCGGCAGTTCCTGTCCGACGGCACCTGGCAGCGGCTGGCCAGCGGGGAATTCCACCAGTTCGTGCTGGTGGAACGGGCCAACCAGCTGGTCAACTATTCGCCGTTCGGGCTGCCGTACAAAGCGAACATCATGGGCTGGGACATCGGCGACCCCGTCGGCCCCGCCCGCGTGATCACCAACGTCTACACCTTGCTGCTGCTGATTCTGGTGGCCGTCACGGCGATCCGCATCCACCGGCGGCTGTCCGCCGGGGCCGAGGGCCCTCGGGTTCGCGCGGAGCAGCTGGCCATCTGGCTGGCGGTGCTGACGCTGGCGTCGTTCCGCGCCCCGTTCGGGCCGTGGGTGTACATCGCCGTCGGCGCGGTGTGGATGCTGGCGGTGTACGCCGGGCTGATGCGCGGCGGCAAACGCACCGTCGCCCTGCTCACCGTGGCCTGGCTGATCATCGCGGTCTACAACGAGAACGTCTACTTCACGCTCGTGGCGCAAACGGTCATCTACGTCGCCTGCTTCGTTGTGGCCTGGCGGGCGAGCGCGGGCACCGAGCCGGAACCCGCGCCGCCGCAGGAAGACACTCCCCGAACCGAACGGGTCGGCGCGGCATGAGCACCTATTGCGTGATCGGCGCGGGCGCGGCCGGTTTGGCCACCGCACGCGAGTTCGCCGCGGCGGGTTTGGATTTCGAGGTGCTCGAAGCGGCCGACGGGATCGGCGGGATCTGGGACGCCCGACGGCCCGATTCACCGGTCAGCCGCAATACCCACGTGATCGCTTCCAAAGGGGTGCAAGCGTTCTCGGGTTTTCCGATGCCCGAGGACTATCCCGACTATCCCGGGCACGAACTGGTGCTGCGCTATCTGCACTCCTACGCCGACGCCTTCGATCTGTGGCCGCGTATCCGGTTGAACACCGCGGTGCGACGCGTCGAGCCGGGCGCGGACGGCTGGTCGGTGACGCTGGCCGACGGGTCGGAGCGACGCTACGCGGGTGTCGTCATCGCCACCGGGCACGACCGTACGCCGCGTCGCGTCGACATCCCCGGCTCGGGCACGGTGCCCGTGCTGCATTCGAGCGAGTACCGCACGCCCGAACAGGTGCTCGGCAAGCGGGTGCTGGTGATCGGGGCCGGGCAGTCGGCGGCCGACATCCTGTCCGACTGCGCGGTCAATGCCGCGCTGACCCTGCACAGCAGCAGGCGCGGGTTCTATTGCATGCCCAAGTACATGCTGGGCCGCCCGACCGACAGCATGCTCCAAGGCCGGATGTGGCGGCCGCTGCGCAAGCGGGCCTTCGAGCGGCTGTTCTCCTACCTGCGCGGCCGCTCCCGCTCGTTCGGGCTTCCGGTGCCCGATTTCGGTGCGGGCATCGTCATCCCGATGCTCGGCGACCAGCTGCACCATCACTACACCCACGGCGACATCACGCCCAAACCGGATGTCACCGCGATCGACGACGACCGGGTGACCTTCGCCGACGGCACCGAGGAGAAGGTCGACCTGGTGGTGCTGGCGACGGGGTTCGTGCCGAACTATCCCGTCGTCGACCGGGCCGAGCTGAACTGGCCGGAGGGCAGCTTGCGACCGGGCTTGTATCTGAACATCTTCCCGCCGCACCCTCGGAACCTTTTCGTGGTCGGGATGGTGCGCCCGATCGGCTCGCACTGGGACGTCTACGAGAAACAAGCCGGACTGGTCGCCGAGTACCTGCGCGCCAAGGCGAGCGATCCCCGCCGGGTCGAGCGTTTCGATCGCGCCGCCCGGGGCCCCCAGCCCGACCTGTATGCCGGGCTGCGGCTCTATCACGCCGACCAGTACCCGCTGGTGGTGGAGAAACAGGACTACGTGAACCAGCTGCGCAAGCACTCCAAGCTCTTGAAGTGAAAGGTCGGACCATGAAAGCACCCGGGCCCGGTCTGGTGGAAACCGGACGCATGCTCCCGAAACTGGCGAAGAACCCGCTGACTACGGTGGGCGCGCTGCTGGACGGCTACGGCGACGTCGTGCGGGTCAAGGCGGGCCCGATGCTGGTCTACCTCGTCGCGGACCCGGCGATGACCGAGTACGTCCTCAAGGACAACTACACCAACTACCGCAAGAGCCCGATCTACGACGAGTTCAGCATCCTGCTCGGCGACGGGCAGCTGACCACCAACAACCTGGAGTACTGGCGTAAACAGCGCAAACTCATCTCCCCGGCGTTCTCCCACTCGCACGTCAAGGGTTTCGCCGACGACATCACCGACAGCGCCGCGGCGATGCTCGACGACTGGGACGCCGCGTCCGGGCAGTTCCGCGACATCTACGACGACTTCGTCAAGCTGCTGCTCGCGGTGACCGGCCGCATCCTGTTCAGCATCGACCTGTCCACCGGCACCACCCAGGTGACCGACGCGATGCGCGCGGCGTTCGCGTTTATCATGAAGCGGGTGAACGCGCCGGTGAAACTGCCGCAGTCGTTCCCGACCCCGGAGGCGCGCCGGGTCGCGCGCAAGGTGGGCGAACTCGACGAGGTGGTGCGCCATCTCATCGATGAACGCCGCCGCGGCGGCGACACCACCGATGTGCTCACCGCGCTGGTGCGCGCCCGCGACGAAGGTGGGCAGGGCATGCGCGAGGAGGACCTGCTCAACGAGATCAAGACCTTGCTCGTGGCCGGGCACGAGTCCCCGGCCAACGCGCTGTCGTGGGCCTGCTACCTGCTGGCCACCCATCCCGAGATCCAGGAGAAACTGGCCGAGGAGGTGCGGACCGTACTCGGCGACCGCACCCCGTCCTTCGCGGATCTGGGACAGCTGAGCTATTGCCGCATGGTGATCGAGGAGACGATGCGGCTGTACCCGCCCGCGTGGATCGTCGAGCGCACGCCCATCGCCGATGACGAGATCGGCGGCTACCACGTGCCGGCGGGCGCGCGAGTCACGTTGTGCATGTACTACATCCACCGCGACAAGCGGCTGTGGGAGGACCCGGAGGAATTCCGTCCCGAGCGTTTCGCCGACGCCGCGGTGGCCGAGCGGCACAAGTTCGCGTTCTTCCCGTTTTCCGGCGGCCCGCGCATCTGCCTGGGCAAGGACATGTCCATGACGGAAATGGTGCTGATCCTCGCCATGACGGTGCAGCGGTTCCGGCTCGAACTCGACGCCACCCACCCGGTGGTGCCGCTGGCGTCGGTGAACCTGCGCCCGGAGTTCGGCATCCGCATCCGCCCGGTCCGCCGCGTCACCGAACCCGCGACGACCTGACGGTGCCGCTGGACGGAGTTCCCGCGCTTGTCCCGCAGCTACAGGTCCTCGAATGACGTCGGCGCCAGCTGGCGAGGAAAGCCGCAGTGCTCACAGCTCGGGGCCTCCGGCGGCGGACAGGATGTCCTCGATGAGGTCAGCGGCGCGCGGCGTGCCGCCCTCGGCCCGGACCGCGGCCTGCAACTGCTTGGATCGGCCGATCCGTTCCGAATCCGTGACCAGGTCGTTCAGCGCCGCGCGGAGGGTCTCGGCGGTCGCGTCGGCGGTGTCCACGCGGCGGGCGACGCCGAGTTCCACGAGCCGGTCGGCGTTCATGAACTGCTCGGCACCCTGCGGCACGGCGATCATGGGGACGCCGGCGTGGAGCCTTCGCCGCAGCCGCCCATGCCGGCGTGGGTGACGAAGGCGTCGGCCTGTTCCAGGATCGCCCGCTGCGGGACCCAGGAGCGCACCTCGACGTTGGGCGGAATGGCGCCGAGTTCCTCCGGGCCGGTGTACTTGCCGATCTGGAGTACGACATGCCAGCCGGGCAGGTCCCCGAAGGCGGCGATGCACTGGCGGTACAACGCCGGTCGGCGGGTGTACGCCGAACCGAGCGAGATCAGCAGCACATAATCTGCGGCCGCCGGACGGGTCCCGCCGCCGGTGTCCGCTCGGCTGTCGAAGCAGGGGCCGACGAAGGTCACCGTGCCGGTGTCGACTCGATCGGCGTGCGGCTGCATCGCGCGCGGGATGAGGGCGATGGCCCGGGCGGGCGGGCCGGAGAACGTGTCCACGTCCGTGGTGGCCGCCCCGCAGTCGGCGAGCCACCGCCCGAACCTGTCCCGGTATGTGTCGGCGCCCGGCAGCTTCCGCAGATGCGCCGCGACTTCCTCCTGGTAGCCGTCCCAGCCGACGAACGTCGGGGACAGCTGCACGAGGGGACGGCCCTGCGCTTCAGCGAGGGCGCGCGCGGCGTAGGCGCCGATGTCGTAGAGGTACAGGTCGGCCGGATCGTCGTCGTAGGCGGCGCGCAGTTGCGGCAGCGCCTGCACGGCGTCGTCGAGGAAGAGGGCCGCCGCGGCGATGGGATCGGTGGGCCAGTCGTTGTCCGCGACGGGCAGCGTGGAGGTGCACGCGACCAGTTCCGCGCCGGTGGACTCGATCCGGTCGGCCACGAACGGGTCGTTGGCGTAGGTGACCCGGTGCCCGCGCGCGACCAGCTCGCGGATGAGCGCGAGGCTGGGCAGGACATGGCTGACGATGGGGATGCCGACCATCGCGATATGGGCGCGGCGAGGGGACATGGGTGACACTCGTTTCTGGCGCGGGACGGGTGCGGGCTCGTTGTCAGGGCCGGTCGATCTCAGCGGCGGCGGCCTCCATGTCGGCGACGGTTCCCGACATGATCGTCCGTATGTGCCTGGTGATGTGCTGCAAAGGCCAGTCCCACCACGCCAGGGCGACGAGCCGGGCGATGTCCGCGGCGTCGTAACGGGTGCGGATGAGCCGGGCGGGGTTGCCCCCGACGATGCCGTAGTCGGGGACGTCGCCGGTGACCACGGCGCCGGCGGCGACGATCGCGCCGTGCCCGATGCGTACACCGGGCATGACCGTGACGCCGTGGCCGAACCACACGTCGTTGCCGACGACCGTGTCCCCCCGACCGGGCAGGTCGGTGATCAGATCGAAGTGCTCTGCCCAGGAGCCACCCATGGTGGGGAACGGAAAGGTGGAAGGGCCGTCCATGCGGTGGTTGGCGCCGTTCATGATGAACCGGGTGCCTGTCCCCAGCGCGCAGTATTTGCCGATGACGAGCCGCTCGGGACCGTAGTGGTACAGGACGTTGCGCGTCTCGAACGCGGTCGGGTCGTCGGGATCATCGTAGTAGGAGAAGTCGCCGACCTCGATCAGCGGCGACTTCACCAACGGCCGGAGCAGGACCACGCGCGGGTGCTCGGGCATCGGGTGCAGCACGGTGGGGTCGGCGGGAACGGGCGGCATCGCGAAGGCGGTTCCTCTCCACTGGATCCTAGAGCGACATCTGTCGCATTAAGATGCTGGCACAGCCATGCCGCCTTGATCAACCGGATACTGATTGCCGATGACAGACTCATGGGACACGACGACCGACCGCCGTCCGGGCGGTCGCACCGCCCGCATCCGCGCCCAGGTTCTCGATGCGGTGCGCGCCGAACTCGCCGAAGGCGGTCACGAACGACTCACGATGGAGGGTGTCGCGACGCGGGCCGGAGTACACCGCGCCACGGTCTATCGGCGTTGGCGCGATGTCGGCGGCCTGCTCGTGGACGTCATCGACGCCGCCGGCGAAATCGACTGGCAGCCGCCGGACACCGGCTCGCTGCGTGGCGATCTGACGGCCCTCAACCAGGAGATTCGGGAATCCCTCGTCGTACAACCGTCGCTCGCTGTCGCCTTGATGGCCGCCTCGTTCCATTCCGAACAGGCCGCGCGGGCCCAGACGCGGCTGTGGACGGACCGGTACGCCCAGTGCGAGATCCTCGTCGAGCGCGCCATCGAGCGCGGTGAACTCCCCGCACAGCACACGGACGCGCAGCGCCTGCTGATCGCCGCCACGGCGCCGCTCTACCACGAGATCGTGCTTCTGCGTGCCGATCCGGACCCGCAACTCCCGGAACGGGCCGCGCAGGCAGCGGTCCTGGCGGCTGCCGCAGGTGCCTTCTGCGTCCGCCGGGAAGGGAGCGTGTGACGGCGCGCCATGTCGTTCGCCGTCGCTCTACGGGAACAGGGCCCAGATGCGCCGACCGGTCATGGGGCGGCGCGGTGGCGGTGACCGGTGCGGTAGCGGCCCGGGGTGGTGCCGACGATCTGGGTGAACGCTGCGGTGAAGCTGCTGGGGTTGGCCCAGCCGCAGGCGTGCGCTACGCGGGTGGTGTCGTGGCCGTCGGCGAGCAACACCAGTGCGTGGTAGATGCGTAGCTGGGTGCGCCACTCGTAGAAGGTCATGCCGAGCTCGTGGTGGAACAGGCGGCTGAGGGTGCGGGCACTGGCTCCGATCGCGCGCCCGATCTCGGCCAGTGGCGTGTTGTCGGCGGGGTTGTCGTAGAGCATCCGCGCGACGGCTCGCAGTCGGTCGTCGCGGGGTTGCGGCAGCACGAGTGGCTGCTCGTGTGCTTCCTGGAGTTCATCGACGAGGACGCGATGCAGGCGAGCGCGTGCGGCGCGGTCGTGCTCGCGGGGGCCGGTGAGGGTGAGCAGAATTTCCCGGGCGAGGTCGGAGGCCAGGAACACGGCGGGATGGCCCGGTACGAGCCGGGCCAGGGAGGGGGTCAGGAAGACGATCCGCATATCGGTGTCGCCGTGCGCGCGGTGATAGTGCGTGAACTCGGCGGGAGTCCAGGCGATGCGATTGGCGGGAACGATCGATGTGCCCCGTTCGGTGTGCACGGACAGGACGCCACGGGCCGCGTACACCAGATGTCCACGGGCATGCGAATGCGCCGAAATCGTTCCCCCCGAAGGCCACAGATGCACCCCTGCCGACGGCATCAGCCGGGATGCCGGACCGGGCCGGGGAAGTTGGCGGCCAACGGGCATGAGTTGGCATTCTATCGGTGGTCGGCCGCACGGTCTTGCGGCGACAGTGGACGCATGCGTGATGTTCTTCGATCAGACGGCGCTGCCGACGCGATGCGGTACGCGACGAGTACGACGATGCGGGCGGCGGTCTGCCTGCGGGCGGGCGGCCCGGAGGTGCTCGAGATCCGTGAGCTGCCGGTACCGGCGGTGCGCGAGGGCTGGAGCCTGGTGCGGGTGCAGGGCGCGGGCTTGAACCGCTCGGAGCTGCGAACCCGTCAAGGGCATTCCCCGAACGTGCGGTTCCCCCGTGTGCTCGGGATCGAATGCGTGGGAATCGTGGCAGCCTCCACCGACCCCTCGTTGCCGGTCGGCGCGACCGTCGCGGCGGTGATGGGTGAGATGGGCCGGGCATTCGACGGCGGCTACGCCGAGTACGCGTTGTTGCCGAATTCGCTGCTGATGCCGGTCACCACCACGTTGCCGTGGGCGGTGCTGGCCGCGCTACCCGAGACATACCTGACCGCGCAGGGCGCACTGGATGCGCTGGGGGTCGCGCCGGATGCCCGGGGGCGGTTGCTGATCCGTGGCGTGACCTCGTCGGTGGGGATGGCGGCCGCGTCGATCGCCTCCGGGTGTGGCATCGAGATCGCGGCCACGACTCGGCGGCACGGCAAGATCGACACGGTGGCCGCGGCCGGTGTCGACCACGTGTTGCTCGACGACGATGGATCGCTCGCGGCGAGCGTGCACGCGGTCTGGCCCGAGGGTCCGGACTACGTGCTGGATCTCGTCGGGGCTCGCACGGCGACGGACTCGTTGCGCCTGGTCCGCCGCGGCGGGACGGTGTGCGTGGCCGGTTCGCTGAGTGGGTGGCTGATCTCGGACTTCGAACCGATAGCGATGATCCCGTCCGGGACGAAGCTCACGGCCTTCCACAGCGACACCATCAAGGGCAGCGCGGGCGCCACCGTGCTGCAGCGGGTGATCCACGCCGTCGAGGCCGGTGTCTATCGACCCAACCTCGACCGCGTTTTCGCTCTGGACGACATCGTCGCCGCCCACCGGTACATGGATGACAACCGAGCCACCGGAAAGGTCGTCGTGGCGCCCTGAGCACTCGCCGGGCTCATAGCCGGTTTCCGGCAGGTCTGTCGGCGAGCCAGCGCCTGGTCGCGGGGGACATGGTGCACAGCAACCCCGTGCAGGAGAACAGCAGGACTGTGCCGACGAAGATCAAGTCGCTGGCGCGGTTGTCGCCGGTCAGGCTCGCGCCCAAGCCGACCAGGCAGACGAGCGTGATGATCCCGGTGCCGAGTGCCACGGCGACGCGGCCCGCTCGCCTGCGCCGGAACAGTCCGATCGAGCCGCCGATCAGCAACAGCGCCATCGTGGTGGCGATGGCAATGGGGGGCAGAAGTTCGAGCGCGGTCTCACGTAGCGTCTGGCGGTGACCGTATTCGATGCGCGGGGTCATCAGCTCATGCACTCCGTTGGCGAGGATCAGGCAGAAGACCAACCCGAACGCGAACGCGATGACGGCGCCGATCCGGGGCACCACGCCGGAGGGCCGGACGGGATCGTGGACGGGCGTGAGCGGCTGCAGCGGCGGGAGCTGCTCGGCGCGCCACCGGGGCTCCGAAGGCTGGTTCAGCATGGTCGGGGCCGAACGCGGCCACGGGTCGATCGCCGTGGCCGGGTGGGCCGAGCGCTGGTTGACGAAAGTCGGCGCGGGTGCCGGGGCGGGAACCTCACCGTGCAGGGCCGCCGCCGCGGCCGCCGCGAAATCGCCGCAGCCGGCGAAGCGTTCGTCGCGGTGTTTGGCCATCGAGCGGGCGATCACCTCGTCGAGTCGCCGTGGCAGCTCCGGCCGGATGTCGCTGAGCCGCGGCACCGGCTTGGCGATGTGTCCGGCGACGATTTGACCGGGGTTGGTGGAGGGGAACGGCGGTTGCCCTGCCAGCATCGTGTAGAGGGTGCAGCCGAGGGAGTATTGATCGGCGCGGTGATCGACCGGCTCACCGGACAGTTGTTCCGGTGAGGCATAGGCCAGTGTGGCGGTGAACGTTCCGGTGGCCGTCAATTTGGTGTCGGCGTCGAGCAATCGCGCGATCCCGAAATCCGTGAGCAGAGCGCGTGTTTCGCGACCCGCTTCCGGCTCGGCGATCAGGATGTTGGCCGGTTTGATGTCACGATGCAGCACACCTCGGCTGTGTGCGTAGTCCAGCGCCTTCGCCGTATCGCCGACGATCTGCAGGACCTGTTCCGGGCGGGTGGACCGGGGATCGAGCCGGGCGGCGTCGGTGCCGCGGACGTACTGCATGGAAATCCACAGGTGCCCGTCGTGCGTGCCGCGATCGTACACGCCCACGATGCCCGGATGTTCCAGGCGGGCAACGACATTGGCTTCCTGCTCGAAACGTCTGCGCAGCTCCTCGTCCTCGGACACCGCGCGATTGAGCAGTTTGAGCGCCACCAGTCGTGGCAGGCGCGGGTGGCGGGCCAGATAGACGGTCCCCATGCCGCCTTGCCCGAGCACGCCCTCGATCAGGTACCCGGCGAACGACTCCTGCTGCCTCAACACCGATGGCCCCCTTCCGATCCCGGCCCACCCGGACCGCAGGCAGCATAACCCCCCGTTTCCGGATCAGCGGCGCTCAGACCGCGATCACGCGGCCGATCCATCGCGTGCGCCTTCTCGGCATACCGGCTCGTCTCGGTCGATCGCTTCCGGCACCCCGTCGGGTGTCGTCACCGGACGCCCGGATGGCCTGTCGACACCTCGACCCGGCGGCGGAGCAGGCAGAATTCGTTCCCCTCCGGATCGGCCAGTACGTGCCACGGTGCGTCGGCGGGCTGGCCGATGTCGACCTTGCGCGCGCCGGCGGCGAGTAGCCGCTCCAGTTCGGCGTCCTGCTCGCGGTCGGTGGGATTCACGTCGAAGTGGACCGGCAGTTTCCCGCGCTTCGGCTCGGTGCTGCGAAGGAACACCACTGTGGGCTGCGGCCCTCCGAACCCGGTTCCGGGTGGCCCGATCTCCAGAGCGTCGCCCTCCCAGCCGAGTTCGACGTAGCCGAGGACTTCGCACCAGAAGTCGGCGAGCCGTTGCGGATCGGCGCAGTCGATGACGAGTTCGGTGATCCTGCAAGCCATGCACGCGACACTACGCGCGCACGGCAGTTCCTTCGGGATGCCAGGCCCTCTCGGTGGCACAGAGCACGCCGGCTGCTCGAGCCCAACCGCCCATTCGAGCTGTCGCGCGACGGTAAGAGGGAGGAACGCCCGCTCACGGCCGCGTCGAGCGCGGCGGCGCTCGCGTGTCGGGCTCAGCCGAGCAGTTCCCGGCTCAACGCCAGCAGTTCCGCGGTCGAGAGGACTTCCTCCGCCCCCGGCGGTCGCTGATCCGCCTCCGGCGCGGCGGGGGCCGGGGACGGCGCCTCCGTCGCCGGGTTCGCCGGGGTGAGGCGGAGGTCGAGCTCAGCCGCCAACAACTCGACGGTGGGGCAGCCCCAGATGACGGCGGCGGGGACGTCGACACCGAGGCGGGCCCCGAGGCGCGCCGACAGCTCCACGGCGTGCACCGAGCCGATCCCGAGCTGCTCGAAGTTCTGCCGCACGGCCACCCGGTCGGGCGCGATGCCGACGACTTCGGCCAGTTCGGTGGTGACCAGGGTGGCGAGCGCCGCGAGACCAGGCGTAGTTCCGTGCTCTCCGGCCCCAGAGGGCGACGCGAGCGCTGCCGGGCGCGGTAGCGAGTCGGCAACCGTCGCGGTGGTCACGATCCTTTCCGGAGTCGTCACCGACGCCACCGCAGGCGACCTTCGAACCGATCCGTCAGGAGAAGCGATTTCGACGAGCGATTCATCCCGCGCAGGCGTCGCGGGCGCGGCGACGCCGAGTGCCTGGTCCTGGGCCTGCGGGTCCGCCCAGTGCCGTTCGCGCTGGAACGGATAGGTGGGCAGCGAGATCGTGCGGCCCGGCGGGTTCACCGCCGCCCAGTCGGGTTCCACGCCACGCTCGAACAGCGTGCCCGCCGCGCGCAGTAGGTCGCGACGAGCCACGGCGCCGGGACGCAGGGCCGCGCTCAGCACGAGGCCCAGCACCTCGTTCTCGTCTGCGTCGGCGTCCTCGGTGGCGCCGTCGAGATAGGCGTCGAGGAATTCCACAACTTGGTCGACATCGTCGGCTACCGTCGCAATGCGCTGCTGGAGAACGGCTCTCGTGGCGAGAGTATGCGCGAGGTCCCCCAAGCGGATATCCGGATGGTCCACGAGATACTCCCGCAGCCGACGTGCGTGCTCCCGCAGCGCGGCTTCGCTGCGTGCGGACAGCACCACCAGCCGCTCCGAGACGCCGCTGTCGCCGACCGGTTCCAACGCGGGCGCGGCTTCGACGAGGACGTGAGCGTTCGAGCCGCCGAAACCGAACGCGCTCACCGCGGCGCGCGCGGGGCCGTCGTGGCGCGGCCACGCCATCGCGGTGTCGGCCACCCGCACTCCGGTCGCGGCGGGATCGAACTCGGCGGGCACACGGTCGAAGTGGAGACTGCGCGGGATCCGCCGACGCGACACGGCAAGCGCGACTTTCACCAGTCCGGCCATGCCCGCGGCCGCCTCGGTGTGCCCGATGTTCGTCTTGACGGAGCCGACGATCAGCGGCTCGCCGAGAGCTCTGCCCGCGCCGTACACCGCGGCCAACGCGGAAAGTTCGGCACGGTCACCGACGGCGGTGCCGGTGCCGTGCGCCTCGACGTAGTCGATCGTCGAAGGGTCCACTCCCGCCCGCTCGCAGGCCCGCCGCAGCAGTTGCCGCTGCCCGTCGGCGCTGCTGGCGGGCATGGAGTGGTGCCTGCCGTTGTTGTTGGTGGCGCTGCCGAGCAGGGTGCAGTAGACGCGGTCGCCGTCACGCAGGGCCTGGCGCAGTGGTTTGAGCACGACGACCGCGCCGCCTTCACCGCGCACGTAGCCGTCGGCGGAGGCGTCGAAGGCGCGGGATCGGCCACCGGCGGACAGCACACCCAGCGCGGACAATCCGATCGCGGTCTCCGGTATCAGGTTCAGTTGCACGCCACCCGCGAGGGCCAGCGCGCTCTCCCCTGCCCGCAGGGCCTGGCAGGCCAGATGCACGGCGACCAGCGATCCGGCGCAGGAGGCGTTCACGGTCATGCTGGGTCCATCGAAACCCAGGACGTACGACACCCGGTTGGCGATCACGCCTTCGACATCTCCGGTGCTGGTGAACGGCGTGATCGCGGTGGCGCCCCTGGCGAGCTTGACGGCGCGATAATCGTTGAACTTGTTGGCGAAGTACACACCGGTGCGCGGCGCCCGATCGGGCCGGATCCCCGCGTCTTCGCATGCCTCCCAAGCCAATTCCAGTGCCAAGCGTTGCTGCGGATCCATGTCGGCGGCCTCGCGCGGGGTGATGCCGAAGAACTCGGCGTCGAAGCCGGCGACATCCGCCAGATACCCACCGGCGACCGACACCGTCTTGCCCGCGGCGGCTCGGTCGGAGCCGAGATGATCCCCCGGCCAGCGGCCGGGCGGGGGCGCGTCGGCGATCGCGTCGGTCTCCTCGATCAGCAACCGCCACAACGCTTCCGGTGAATCGGCGCCTCCGGCGAAGCGGCAACTCATGCCGATCACGGCGATGGGCTCCGCGGCACGCGCCGCGGCGTCGACCTCCGGCTGGGGACGGATGCGCCGCTTGGCCTTCTTCACGCTATTCACCTGCCCGCGATCCACCGGCCGCACACCCGCGCAGCGGGTGAGGCGGTGAATCCGCCGATCTTGTTGTGGGGTAGGGACATGTGCCGGAGACTCTACCTGTGCTGTTTTCCGAACGTCCCGTTTTCGCTCGGGTGACGTCCGCGCTGGGGGGCGAGGCACGGCGTCGAGAACTATTACGTTTCGCCTCTGTCGGTGTCGCCGCGTTCACGCTGGACACCGCGGTTTTCCTGACTTTGAAGAGCACTGTGCTCGAGGCGCATCCGGTCACGGCGAAAGTGGTCGCGGTGCTGGCGGCGATCACGCTGTCGTATGTGCTCAACAAGCAGTGGTCCTTCGACGGGCGCGGCGGGCGGCGCGGTCATCACGAGGCCGCGCTGTTCTATCTGGTCAGTTTCCTGGCCGTCGCGATCAACACCGCACCGCTGTGGGTGTCGCGGTATGTGCTGCATCTCGAGGTGCCCGAGGTCTCCCGCTTCACCCAGAACCTGGCCGACTTCGTCGCCGCGCAGCTCATCGGCACGGCGCTGGGCATGGTGTTCCGGTTCTGGGCATTCGTGCGGGTGGTGTTCCCGGACGAGGTGCAGGGGCCCGGCGCGGCGGGGGAGTTCCGCTCACCCTGACGGCAACCCTGCCATGCGTGATCGCGCACCGTACGGGCCGAATCGCCTCGCCGCGATACCCCGGCCGGACGTCCGCCCGGCCGCGCGGGTGGTAGGAAAGGGAGCGTGTCCGCAACTGGCGAAGGAATCGACCCGAACAGAAGCTCCCGCGCGGTATCGGAAGTGGTGGAGCTGGTCAGTACGCTGATCCGCTTCGACACCTCCAACACCGGCGATCTGGCCACCACCAAGGGGGAGCGCGAATGCGCGCAGTGGGTGGCCGACCAGCTGCATCAAGCGGGATACGTCACCGAATACGTCGAGTCCGGCGCGGACGGGCGCGGCAACGTCTTCGCGCGGCTGGAGGGAGCCGACCGCAGTCGTGGCGCGCTGATGATCCACGGGCACCTGGACGTGGTGCCCGCCCAAGCCGCGGACTGGAGCGTGCACCCGTTCTCCGGCGCGGTGCGCGACGGTTACGTGTGGGGTCGCGGCGCGATCGACATGAAGGACATGGTCGGGATGACGCTGGCGGTGGCGCGCCAGTTCAAGCTCGAGGGCACGGTGCCGCCGCGCGATCTGGTCTTCGCCTTCCTCGCCGACGAGGAGAACGGCGGCAAGTGGGGCTCGCAGTGGCTGGTGGACAACCGCCCCGATCTGTTCGACGGCGTCACCGAGGCGGTGGGGGAGGTCGGCGGGTTCTCGCTGACCGTACCGCGGCCCGACGGCACCGAGCGCAGGCTGTACCTGGTGGAGACCGCCGAGAAGGGCCTGGGCTGGATGCGATTGCGGGCCAAGGCCCGCGCCGGTCACGGCTCGTTCCTGCACGAGGACAACGCGGTCACCATCCTCGCCGAGGCGGTGGCCCGGCTGGGCAAACACACCTTCCCCCTGGTGCTCTCGGATTCGGTGGCCGCGTTCCTCGCCGCCGTCGCCGAGGAGACGGGCCTGGAGTTCGATCCGGCGAGCCCCGACATCGAGGGCCAGCTGGCGAAGCTGGGCACCATTTCCCGCATCATCGGCGCCACCCTGCGCGACACGGCGAACCCCACCATGCTGCAGGCCGGTTACAAGGCCAACGTGATCCCGCAGACCGCCGAAGCGGTGGTGGACTGCCGCGTGGTGCCCGGGCGGCAGGCGGCGTTCGAGCAGGAGGTGGACGAGCTGATCGGCCCCGACGTCGAACGCGAGTGGATCACCAAGCTCGACTCCTACGAGACGACCTTCGACGGCGATCTGGTCGACGCGATGAACAACGCCGTGCTGGCCCACGATCCGCGCGGCCGCACCGTGCCCTACATGCTCTCCGGCGGCACCGACGCGAAAGCGTTCGCCCGCTTGGGTATTCGCTGCTTCGGCTTCGCGCCGTTGCAGCTGCCCCCGGAGCTGGACTTCACCGCCCTGTTCCACGGCGTCGACGAGCGGGTGCCGGTGGAGGCCCTCGAATTCGGCACCCGCGTGCTGGAACACTTCCTACTGCACAGCTGATCCGATCCGGAAGAGAGGTTTCATGACCTACAACCCCTACGACGCGCTTCCGCAGGTGCCGTCGTTCACACTCACCTCCGACGACGTCACCGACGGGCAGCCGTTCAAGAACGAGCAGGTCAGCGGCATCTTCGGGGCGGGAGGCCAGGACATCTCCCCGCAGCTGTCCTGGTCGGGTTTCCCTGCGGAGACCAAGAGCTTCGCGGTGACGGTGTACGACCCCGACGCACCCACCGCCTCCGGCTTCTGGCACTGGGTCGTCGCCGACATTCCCGTCAGCGCGACCTCCCTGCCCGCGGGCGCGGGCAGCGGCGAAGAGGGCGGCGCGATGCCGACCGGTGCGATCACCCTGCGCAACGACGGCGGCTTCCACGGCTTCGTCGGCGCGGCCCCGCCGCCCGGCCACGGCCCCCACCGCTACTTCATCGTCGTGCACGCCGTCGACGTCGAAAGCCTCGGCATCGACGAGAACGCCAGCCCCGCCTACCTGGGCTTCAACTTGTTCTCCCACACGCTGGCTCGCGCCACCCTGGTCGCCACCTACGAGCAGAAGTAGCCCTTCGGCATGACTGTGGCCCTGAGCGAAACGCTCGGGGCCACGGTGCTTTCTCCAGCGCGGTTTCGACGCGGCTTCGGAGCGGGCGTGAACCTGGCGCGAGCCGTGGCCGCGGGATCCTCGCGGCCGAGCGCTGACCGCGACCGATCACGGCTGGCGGAGCACCGTGTGTCGCGCCTCTTTCGTTCCGTATGGCGAGCCCGTAGCCGAGTAGGACCGCATCCGATCCGACCGGTTGGTCTTCCCAGTATTGGTTCGTTTCTCCCGGGCCGCGACCGGCCGGAGGGGCTACGCTGCCGCTGGACAGCCGCCCAATAGGGCGTGCGAGGACTGATGAGGGTACGAACTTGATCATTCGCACGGAAACGGCCTGGGTGCTCTTCTTCGCCGGGCTCATCTTCCTGTGGGCACTGGTGCTCGGGGTATGGAAGTGGCAGGCGATGACCACCTCGCCGGACGGTCTGGCCCACCCCTACGTGGACATCGCTCACCGAGCCGCACTGCTGTACTCCTTCGCGACCGGATTGATCGCGTGGTTCGTCGAATTGTCCGGCTGGCCCACCGCGGTGAACGCCGTCGCGGCGGGGGCCATCATCCTGCTGTTCGTCGTGACGATCGCGAACTACATCCGGCTCGGCTTGCAGCGTGAGACCGACAACCAGATGCGCAATCCACCGCCGTCGATGCGTTTCGTTCTCGCCGCGTTGATCATCGGCGAGATCGGCGGATTCGCCGTGCTGCTGGCCGGCTTCGCCGTGGAACAGTTGGGGTAGCCCCGCCTCGGAGTGCACGGCTCGCGGCGCCGCGTCGAAGCGGGCGACCGCGAGATCGGTCGCTCATCCTCCTTCACTCGACAGGCGCTGGCGCAGGGTTGCCGCCCGCAGGGTGAGGTGGTTGCGCTCGGCCAGGTTGTGCGCCTGTGCGGCGGCCCGCGCGTAGAGCTGCGCTGCCGTGGCGAGGTCTCCCGTGCGCTCATGCAAGTAGGCGGATGAAGCGGTGTATCGCGGCAGCGCCGGGTCGAGGTCGGCGAGCGCGGCCAGCCCCGCCCGCGGTCCGTCCGCCTCACCCACCGCGACGGCGCGATTGAGCCGCACCACCGGGCTGTCGGTGAACCGGAGCAGTTCGTCGTACCACTCGACGATCTGCACCCAGTCGGTCTCCTCGGCGGTCTGCGCGTCGGCGTGCAGGGCCGCGATCGCGGCCTGCGCCTGGTATTCCCCGAGCCGGTCGCGGGCCAGCGCCGCTTGCAGCACCAGCACGCCTTCGGCGATCAGGTCGCGCCGCCAGAGGCTGCGGTCCTGCTCGGACAGCGGCACGAGACTGCCGTCGGCGCGCGTGCGGGCCGCGCGCCTGGCGTGGTGGAGCAGGAACAGGGCCAGCAGGCCCGCGACCTCCGGGTCGCCGGTGGTCGCGGCCAGCTGCCTGGCCAGCCGGATCGCCTCGGCGGCGAGGTCGACATCGCCGCTGTATCCCTCGTTGAACACCAGATACAGCACCCGCAGCACGGTGCGCAGGTCTCCGGGACGGTCCAGCCGGACGCCGGCGACGGTCCGTTTGGCGCGGCTGATCCGCTGGGCCATGGTCGCTTCGGGCACGAGGTAGGCCTGAGCGATCTGGCGGGTGGTGAGACCGCCGACGGCCCGCAATGTCAGGGCAACCGCCGACGCGGGGGTGAGGCTGGGGTGCGCGCACAGGAAGTAGAGCTGCAGCGTTTCATCCACCGCGGTGGTGGGTCCGGGCGGTGGCTCCTCGCAGTCCCGCAGCTCCCGGCGGTGCCGCGCGAGATCGGAGCGGGCGAGATCGAGGAAGCACCGCCACGCCGTGGTGATCAGCCACCCCTTCGGGTCGCCGGGGCGCTGCTTCGGCCAGGTCTCGACGGCCCGGATCAGCGCTTCCTGCACGGCGTCTTCGGCGGTCGCGAAATCCGCCCCGCGGTGGACGAGGGCTGTCAGGACGCCGGGGATCAGATCCCGCAGCTGGGCCTCGTCCACCGCGTCGGCGGCCGTCACTCGGTGACGGTCGGCGCGGCGGTCAGGAACGGCCGCACCTCGAGCCACTCGTGGATCGGCTTGCCGCCCGCGCCGGGCGCCGCGGACAACTCGCCGGCCAGCTCGACGGCGCGCTCGTAGGAGTCGACGTCGATGATCATCCACCCCGCGATCAGGTCCTTGGTCTCCGCGAACGGGCCGTCGGTCACCGGGGGCTTGCCCTCGCCGTCGTAGCGCACCCACGCCCCCTCCTGCGCCAGGGCTTGGCCGTCGACGAACTCGCCGGTGCCTTCCAGGCGGGCGGCGAAGTCGTTCATGTACTCGAGGTGCGCCTCGATCTCCGCGGGCGTCCACTGATCCATCGGCACGTCGTTGACCGCCGCCGGCGCGCCTCGGTAGTGCTTGAGAAGCAGGTACTTCGCCATGACATCCATCCTTCCGGAACCTGCGACCCCGGTTGGTCGCTCACCCCTGGGACGGAGCCGTCACGACGTTCTCGACATCCGCCGCCGAACTTTTTCGCGCCTTCTGGTTTGTGATTGTTCTACGACTGCTCGAGCGCCCCATCAGCCAACCCGGCGGTAAACGCGTCCCACGCCCTGGGGGTGAACACGAGGGCCGGACCGGACGGGTCCTTGGAGTCCCTCATGCCGATCGTCCCGTCCTCCAGATATGCCACCTCGACGCAATCCTGGTTGGGTCCGCTGCGACTGCTCTTGAACCACGCCGCCTCGGCCCGATCGGTACTCACTCGGCATACTCCTTAGCGATCTTCAACACCAGTTCCCTGGTTTCTTCTTCATCCAACGCGGCGGTCTGAATCGCCTTACATGCTGTCTTGTATTGGTCTATTTCACTGGGCTTGTCCAGGTAGAGCGCACCCGTATAGCCCTCAACGTACACCACTGGAGGCTCGGTGAAAGATTGCAGCTCTGGGAACTCCATCAGCGTGAAAGACCCTGTTACCAGCGGCAATACGCGCTCAGTTCGGAGTGGCACCACCCGCAGAGTGACGGTGGGCAGCCGCGAAACGGCCAAGAGATGGTGGAGTTGTTCCGACATAACCGCCGGTCCGCCGATCTGGTATCTCAGCCCTGCCTCTCCGAGAAATACGTTCATGGTGAAGCGGTGACGCGATTCCCGTAAGCGTTCCTGACGCTTGGTCGCAATCTCGATTCGACGCTCGACATCCGAGGTAGGCATACCGGGATACGCACCCCAAATCACTGAACGCCGGTAGCCAGGAGTCTGGAGCAGACCGGGCAGCAGCGTGAGATGGAAGGTCGTCAGCTTCCGGGCAGCTTCTTCGAGCCCGAGATAGAGATCGAAGTAGGTCGGCACCGCATCGCCGTAGGCATGCCACCATCCAGTCCTCTTGGTCTCACGGACAAGGCCCGTCAATGCTGCCGCGTCGTCCTCTGCTACTCCATACAGTTCGCAGAGGGCTTTGATGTAGATGTCCTTCAGTTTCACGCCCTGGCCGCCCTCCAGCCGCCACATGGTCTGCGGGGACACCTCGATGACCTTGCACGCTTGCGCGACGGTCACACCGGACGCCTCGCGTAGCTGACGCAGTCGGCGACCCAACATGCGACGGGGAACTGTGGAGCCCGGACTCTCAGTCATTAGCCAACCTCACGGCGTTGTGTGAATTTGGAAGGATCTGCGGAGCAAGCCTGGAAGATGGGGAGAAATCTAGGCTACTCGCGCCATGGAATATTCCAAAATGCTTGGCTCAGGCGTCTACTGGGAGTGCGCCAGACCGTAGGAGCGGAATGTGAGGTCTCCGTGGGCATCTCCTGCTTACAACGACGGCGGCTACCGCGAAGCTGGCGCACCGCAAACTATTGTGCGATTGAGCAGGGGGTTTGATGCTGGGCCGGACACCTTTCGGAAATACGCCGCTGGCGTGGTGCGCCTACTACCGGCAGGTGTGCGACCTGCCCGCGCAGGTCGATCCACCTCAGGTGGGGCGCATAGTCCTACGCATGGGGGTGGCGTGGGCGGTGATCATGCCCGCCACGTTGGGCCAGGACGTGAAGGTGTGGATGCAGCGGCATCACCACAGGGTCGGGCCGATCATGTCGCATCCCCGGTCGAAGCGGTGGACGTATCTGACGCAGCCCGACCTGCCCGGTGACATCACGTTGTTCGCGGAGATGTTCGGGCTCGACGTCTCGTTGGTGTGCGCGGGCGGAACCGTGGCGTTGCCGGGTCCGGCCGATCGGGGCACCGCCTTTCCCGCCTGGGTTACTCTGCCGGACAGCCCTTTTCGCCCATCCGGAAGCGTCGTCGTGGCCGCGATCCGTGGATGCGTAGCCGAGCGCATCGCCCGCCGGAAGCGTGGCATCGCGTATGCGTGAGACGCCCGAGGCCGAAGAATCACTGCCGCGCCGTGGATCTCCGCTGCCGTCCGAGCCGGATGTGCACTTGTCCGTGTTCTGGCACGGCCTCCGGATGGACTTCGTCGCCTGCGTGACCGCCGCGTGCCTGTTCGTCCAGGAGTGGCGTGCCCGGCACTGGCACGACGCGGTCGAGGTGTCGATGGAGGACACCGACGGGTATCCGCGACTGCCGTGCGAGCGGTTGTATCTGGAGCCGTGAGAGCCGGCAACCCGAACGCTCCGCGGTGGCGGTGGGTAGGCGAATCCGAATAGCGATCCACGCACGCCCGCGGCAGGCGCGGATACCCCGCGCGGTGGCGTGGGCTCAGCGGATGCGCTCGGGTGCGGTGAACGCGGCGACCAGGCCCTCGGCCGTGCCGTCGTATCGGTCTCCGAACAACTCGGCGGATTCGGTGGCGACCTTGGTGCTGCGGGCGAACATGGCTTGCTCGTATTCGGTGAGGGCGGTCTCGATGTCGTCGGGGTGCACGGCGAGGGCGTTGCCGAGTTCGGCGCCGTCGAGTAGGGCGAGGTTGGCGCCTTCACCGTTCGTGGGCATGAGATGGGCGGCGTCGCCGAGCAGGGTCACCCCCGGCACCCGATTCCACCGGTGCCCGACGGGCAGGGTGTAATGCGGGCGCCAGACCGGCGGGATGTCGGTGTCGGTGATCAGCGCGGTGAGTTCCGGCGCCCAGCCGTGGAATTCGTGCGCGATTCGTGCGGTGGCCGTGGCGGCGTCGGTGAAGTCGATGGCGGCGAACCAGTCGTGCGGTCTGGCGAGCACCACGTAGGCGTGCAGGGTGTCGCCCTTTTCGCGGTGTGCGTGGATCTCTCGGCCCGGCGAGGGCGCCGACATCGACCCGCCGCCGACCGCTGCCGCGGCGGCGGGGTGGCGGGTGTCGGCGTCGTACAGGTAGGTCTCGACGAACGACTCGCCGGTGTAGTCGGGTACGGCGGTGGACAGCAGCGGCCGGACCCGTGACCACGCGCCGTCGGCGCCGACCAGCAGGCTCGTGACGAGCGTGCCGCCGTCGGCGAAGGTCACCTCGTGGCGGCCCGCACCGAGAGTACGAACACCACTGAGCTTCTTGCCCCACCGGACGGTGCCGGTCGGCAGCGAGTCCAGCAGCAGTTGTCGTAGTTCGCCGCGCTGCACCTCGGGGCGTCCGCCGGTGCCGTCGTCGGGTTGGTCGAGCAGAACGGTCCCGTTCGGGTCGAGGATCCGCATCGCCTGGCGGCCTTCCAGGATGAGGCCGCGGAATTCGTCCGTCAGTCCGGCCGCCGCGAGGGCGAGTTGGCCGTTGTAGTCGTGGATGTCGAGCATGCCGCCCTGCGTGCGCGCCGTCGGGGTCGGTTCGGCCTCGTACACCGTGGCCGGGATGCCGTGGACGTGCAGGACGCGGGCCAGAGCGAGTCCGCCGAGTCCGGCGCCGATGATCGTTACTGGATTGGTCATGGTGACGAGGGTGCTGGGCAGGGGTTGCACAGCCCTTGCGCCTGGCTTGCACCCTCATGCGTCCATCCCCCAATGGGGTGAATGCCGGCTCGCGACAGAGCCGCCTCCGGCGTGACCTTGCCCCGCCTCCGGGAAACCGCAGCGGCCGGCAGCCGGTAAGTTCGGTGGACCGCCGATCCGAACAGGAGTCAGCAGTGCCCATCGAGCACGAAGCCAAGATCCTCGATATCGACCCGGACGCCATCGAACGGCACATCGTCGACAAGGGGGGCCGGAAGCTCGGCGAGCGGCTCATGCGCCGCTACGTGTACGACGTCACGCCCGGTGATGAATCGAAGTGGATCCGGTTGCGCGACAACGGCGACGGCACCACCCTCGCGGTCAAGCACATCACCAGCGACGCCATCGGCGGCACCCACGAAGTGGAGGTGGGCGTCGACGATTTCGCCGCCACCAACGCCCTGCTCGAGACGCTGGGGTTCACGGCGAAGTCGTACCAGGAGACCGAGCGGATCAGCTTCGTGCTCGACGGCGCGCAGCTCGAGATCGATACCTGGCCGCGGATCCCGCCGTACCTGGAGATCGAAGCCGCGACCAAGGACGAAGTAGTCCGCATCGCCGGACTGCTCGGCTACACCGAAGCCGATCTGACCGGCGAGAACACGATCAAGATCTACGCACGGCACGGCATCGACCTCAACACCGTGCGCGAACTCCGGTTCTGAGTAGTGATCACGGCTCCGCGCCGATGCCGATGCACCTGAGGGGCACGCCTCGGTGCGGTCGCCGGCCGAATACGCTCGCCTTCGTGTGGGCCCGGATGGGCTGGTAAGCCCGCGCACCGATGCGGCGGCGCGCCGCACCGCTGACGATTCGGTCCGGGTCGGTGGTCCGGGATTCGTCGAGCAGGCGACGGAAGCCGGGTCGGTCGATACGCACTACATGCCGGCTACGAGATGGTCCGCACGATTCCCTCGGCCGCGGACTGTTCGATGGCGGCGAGGAGCCGGTGGTGGCGCAGGGCGGTCTCGAAGCTGGGATGCGGTTGCCGGGCTTCGGCGATGGCCTGGGCGACTTCCTGGTAGAGGGCCGCGATGTTGGCCGGTGGGCCGGACCGGACGCCGGCGGGGACGGTGCGATAGGTGTCGGGCACGGGAAGGACCTCGTCGCCGATCCGGATGTCCCAGTCGCCCCAGTGGATGAATGTCCCGGGCTGGGCCGGGGTGGCGGTCAACGTTCCGTCGCTGCCGACGAGCTCGAGCCGGAACCCGTACCGGGCCGGACCGTTGCCGCCGTGCACGGCGACCGACGCGGTGGCGCCGCCGGCCAGCTGTCCGTGCAGCAGCACGTGGCTGGGCGTGGCGTTGGGCACGGTCCGCTCCGTCCCGGTGACGAGCACGTGGTCGTGCGTGCGGGGCAGCCGTGCGGAGACTTCGGTCAGTGGGCCCGCGACTCGTTCGAGTGCGGCCAGGAAGTGACCGGCCATGATGGTCAGGATGTTGGTTCCCTCCGACGGATCGAGGCCGAATACCAGGTTCGGCCATATTCGACTGCCGCCCCAGGGGGCGCCCTCCGCCACCAGCGCGACCGATTCCAGCGCGCCGATCCGGCCGTCGGCCACGAGGTCGGCGGCGAAACGGGCGCTCGGGGAGTGGTGGCCCTGGAGGACGACCGCGTGAACGACGCCCGCAGCGGTGGCGGCCTCGGTCAGCTCGCCCGCTTCGTCGGCGTCGACGCCCAGCGGCCACTCGGACACGACGTGCTTGCCCGCGGCGAGCGCGGCCCGGATCACGGCGGCATGCCCGGAAGCCTTCACCGAGACCACGACCAGGTCGACCTCAGGGTGTGCGATGAGTTCGTCGGCGTCGGCGAAGGCGTGCCGCGCGCCGTGGGCGGCGGCCGCGCGGTCCGCGCTGGCCTGGTTGGTCGTCGCGACCGCGGTCACGTCGAACTCCTCGAGCGCTGCGAGCGCGGGCAGGTGTGAGCTGTTGGCCCAACCGCTGGCCCCGACAACCCCGACTCGGATCATGTACGTCGCTCCTTAGTTATGTACCTTTCGGTATCAAACTAGGCGGCACACCGGGCTCACACAAGAGGTAATGTACCGATAGGTAAAAAACGTGGAGAGAGCATGGAGGGACGGCATGCCCGGAGGACGCCCACGCTCGTTCGACGCAGCCACGGCACTCGACCGCGCGCTGGAGGTGTTCTGGCGGCAGGGCTACGAGGGCACCTCGCTGGCCGACCTGACCGCCGCCATGGGCATCAACAAGCCCAGTCTCTATGCCGCCTTCGGGAACAAAGAGGAACTGTTCGGCAAGGTCCTTGCCCGCTACCTCGACGGTCCCGGCGCCTACGCCGCCGACGCGCTGGACGCGCCCACCGGCCGCGAGGTCATCGAGCGGCTGATCCACGGGGCCATCGACCTGACCGCAGGCGAGAACACGCCCCCCGGCTGTCTGTGCGTCAAAACCGTTCACGCCAGCGGACCCGACGCGCACGCCGCACGCCAGGACGCCGTCGCGGTACGCAAAGCCGGCGAGGCGGCGCTGCGCAGGCGGCTCGAGCAGGCCACCGACCTTCCGTCTCGCCACCAGCCGGCCGCCCTGGCCGCACTCGTGCACACGATCTCCGACGGCATCGCCGTCCAGGCCGCGGCCGGGCGCAGCCGCGACGAGCTGCGGCGGATCGGCACCTCGGCGCTGCGCACACTCCTGGACGAAGGCGCGTAGCCCGCGCCGGGAGCCGAGAAGCGCTGTGAACCCGAAAAGACTTGGGCCACAGCGCTTTCCGTCGGGCCTATTTGACGCTGATGACCTGTTCGGAGGGCTCCTCGGCGTACAGGGCCTCGATCTCGGCCTGATACTTGGCCGCGATGGGGGCGCGTTTGAGCGACATCTTCGGGGTCAGCTCGTCGCCGCCGGGTTCCCAGACCGCGCCGAGGATGGTGAAGCGCTTGATCTGTTCCACGCGCGAGAGTTTGGCGTTGCCCGCCTGGACCGCGGCGAGTACCTCGTCGACGATCTGCTTGCGCGTGGCCAGGGCGGCGATGTCCTCGCCGGTGGCGTCGAGTTCCTTCGCCCGCAGCGCGGCGACGTCGGGGTCGAGCACGATCAGGGCCGCGATGTAGGGCTTGGCGTCGCCGAGGGCGACGACCTGGCCGATCAGCGAGGAGACGGCCTTCACCGAGTTCTCGATATTGCTGGGGGCGATGTTCTTGCCCGCCTCGTTGATGATCAGTTCCTTCTTGCGGTCCACGATCCGCAGGTAACCGTCGGCGTCGAGGGTGCCGATGTCACCGGTGTGCAGCCAGCCGTCGGAGTCGATGGCCTCGGCGGTCTTGTCGGGCATGTTGCGGTAGCCGCGGGTGACGATCGCGCCGCGCACCAGCACCTCGCCGTCGGCGTCCAGCCGCAGTTCCACGCCGTCGGCGGCGCGCCCGACCGAGCCGGGACGCGGCTTGTCCAGTTCGGTATAGGTGCCCACGCCGGTGGTTTCCGACATACCCCACACCTCGCTGACGGTGAAGCCGAGGCCGAGGAAGTATTCCAGGGTCTCCGGCGGGATGGGGGCGGCGCCGGAGGAGGCGACTTTCAGTTGCTCCAGGCCCAGGGCGTGGCGCAGTTTGGACAACACCAGGGTCTCGGCGATCTTGTGCTGCGCGCTGAGCAGGGGACCGCGGCCCTTGCCCGCCAGATCGGCGCGAGCGGCGGCGACACCGGTGGCGATCGCCCAGTTGGCCAGCGCCTTCTTGACCGGGCTCGGTTCTTCGGCGAGTTTGCCCTCGACACCGGCCTTGATCTTCTGCCAGACGCGCGGGACACCGAAGAAGGTGGTCGGGCGCGCGTCGGGCAGGGCGGCGGCGACTTCGCGCGGGTCGGGCACGGTGGTGATCTGGATGCCGGTGAGCAGGTTCAGCGCATGGGCGGAGATCCGGTCGGCCACGTGAGCGGCAGGCAGGTAGGACACCACCCGGTCGTCGAGGCCGACCTGCAACGGGCCGTTGACCAGGACGATGATCTGGGCCAGCACGTTGCGGTGGGTGATCTCCACGCCCTTGGACGGGCCGGTGGTACCGGAGGTGTAGATCAGGGTGGCCAGGTCCTCGGCGCCGACGGCCTGCCAGGCGGCGTCGAAATCGAAGTCGGCGGCGGGTGCGGCCTCGACTTCCTCCAGCGTGACGGCGCCCTCGGCAGGTCCGTCGACCATGATGATGTGCTCGACCGGCACTCCGGCCGCGATGATGCGGTCGAGGAACAGCTGTTCGGTCACCACGACTTTGTTGCCCGCGTTGGTGAACAAGTGGGAGATCTGATCGGGGGAGCTGGTGTTGTAGATGGAGAACGGGGTGGCGCCCAGATGCAGCGCGGCGGTGTCGACGAGATTGAACTCGGGGCGGTTGGTGAGCATGATGCCGACGGTGTCGCCGTGGCCGACGCCGAGGCCGGCCAGGCCGGCGGCGATCGAACGCACCCGTTCGGCGTACTCGCGCCAGGTGTATTCCTGGGTGCCGCCCACTTTGCGCAAGGCGATCTGGTCGGGGCGCAGCCGCGCGGTCTCCTGGAATGCGGCGGGCACGGTGTACACCGTTTTGCCCGACTGGTGCGCGTATCCGATTTCTGTTGTCGTCATATCCCTGTTCCCGGTAGCGCTGGCGTGAACCGGAGGCCGGTCTGCGCCGGCGCCCGATCCGGGACTCGAAGCCCTGACACGGCGCGGCGATGGCGCTGTCAGCCTCTCACGAGTCGGCGCGCCACATGTGGCGCGGCTCACTCATGGTAGCCACAGGCGGGAGGCGGGGTGGGGCAAACTTCAACAATCCTTCAGGCACCGATCAGATCCGGCGCGGAGCCGGGGCCCGGACGGACGTGGTCACCGGGAGTGATCACGACCGGGTCGACGGCCGTCGGCTGTTCGGCCGCGGCGCGGTCGCCGTCGTCCAGTGCCCACGGCGCGGAATCCGTCGGGATCCAGTGCTTGCGCCGGGTGCGCTTGGCCTCCAGATACTCGCGGGCCCGCTCACTGAGCGCCCTGGTACGCAGCGGCACCGCGGTGACCTGTAACCCCTCCTGCCGCAGCGCGTCGACCTTCGCGGGATTGTTGGTCAGCAGCTGCACCGAACGCAGTCCGAGTTCGGCCAGCGCCCGGGCGGTGGCCGAATAGGTGCGGGCATCGGCGGGATAGCCGAGCGTCTCGTAACTGGTGAAGGTATCCGCGCCGGAGCGCTCGCTTTCCCGGTAACCCAGCGCCTTGGCGATCAGCCCCGCGCCGCGGCCCTCCTGCTCGAGGTAGACCAGCACCCCCGAGCCGGCGGCCTGGATGAGATCCAGCGCCTTGTCCAGTTCCGGCCCGCAGTCGCAGTCCTGCGACCGCAGCGCTTCCCCGTACAGGCAGCGCGAATGCACCCGCACCAGGCAGCCGTCGGTGACCGCCCCGAACAACAGCAGGTGCCCCTGCTCACCGCCCCCGCGTAACTCCACCACCCGAACTCGCAGATCTTGCCCGTTGCGACGGAACCGATGCTCGGTGTCGGCAGGATCCACAACGTTGGTCAATGCTCCTCCGTAGCGAGTTTGTAAATTCGCTCGACCTCACTCACCAGTGGCATTGCCCCGGGGACATCCCCGATCGATTGCGTCGCCACCATTGCGGCGGTCGCCCAGACGTAGTCCTTGCGTGCGGCGGGGCGGCGCGTCGAAACGAGACGATATACCAGGGCGGCGGAGAAGGCAGCGTGAGCGCCGACCGAGTCGTCCAGCGCCGTCGGGAACGGCTGGAATCGGTCGCTGAGCTGGTCCGACCACACGGCGCACCGGAAATCCTGGATCGCGCAGACCGCGCCGACCCCGAGTGCGCGCAGCCGGGTGGCGGTCTGCTCCCCGTTCGCGGGAACGCCGTCGGAGGCCATCGCCAGCGCGTGCAGGTCTTTGTCGCCACCGACGAGGTAATCGACCACGCCCAGGTGCTGATACAAGTACTGGGGCCGATCCAGCCGCGGCGCCGGATGCACGACCACCAGGGGCCGCCGCGGCAGGCTGCGCAGCTGCCCCATGACCTGCTCGATCACCCCGGTCGGTTGTTCGAAGGTCAGCAACACCGCCTCCGACGCCGCGATCGCCGAGCGGATCGCGTCGCTGCGTAGATCCTGGGCGCTCAATCGGATTCGCTCGTCCTTGCAGCCGATCGTGCTCGCCGCCCCGGTACCGGCCACGATCACCGCGGTCACCGGCGTTGGGGCGTAGGGCACCACTTTGACCAGTTCGGTGTCGACGCGTTCGCTGCGCAGGTATTCCAGGATGCGGCCGCCGGCGTCGTCGTCGCCGACCGCCGAGATCAGCCGCACCCGCAACCCGAGCCGGGCCGCCGCGACCGCACGGGCGAGCCCCTTACCGCCGGGATGTTCCCGATAACTGCCGCGCGTGGTGCCTCCCGGCCCGGGAATCCGGTCGACCACGTACATGTGGTCGATCACCGCGTCACCGATCACCGTGACCACACCGCGGGAATCCGCCGTAACAGCTTCGGCCGCAACGGTTCGCGCGGGCTCGCGGAAGTCGATGACGTGCGCGCCGTCGAACACCGAGGCCGTGGCCAGCTGCGCGGCCAGCTCGGTGAACGCCCGGCGCTCGGGAGCACCGCGCAGCGAGCGCACCGTCAGCGTGCTCGGAACCGGTTGCGCCCCAATGGCTTCGTGCAGCACCGCCCACCGCTCGGCGAGGTACTCCCGCCGCTCACCCAGATCCCCGGCGTAGAGCAGACCGGGATCCACACCGGCGGGCGGGTTTTCGCGCAACAACCCCAGCGACAATTCCGCGTCGACGACGAGCCGGTCGGTGGGGTCCAACCGCAGGGCCAGATCACGCACCAGCGGCAGCACCGCCTCTTCCCGATCGATGCCCGCGCGCCGCGCGTACTGCCGCACGGCCAGCAGATCCAGCAGGGGCAGCACGTCGATTTCGGTGCTGCGCAACCGATCCGAACTCAGCCCCGACCGTTTGCACAACCGGGTGAGGATATTGCGAACGGCAACCATTGCCGAATCCTGCGCGACCATGGCGATGCCACCCTCCTCTATCGGCGCGATACCGGGGCGTCGCGCGCATGTTGGCCACGCAAATCGGGTTTAGCCAGCGGGCAAATAGTCAATTACCAAACTACAACGGCAATTGCGCGCGGGGAACGGCAAATGCCACACTGGATGTGGCGATCCCCATCGCACCACCAGGCACATCGGGAGGGCTGGTGAGCAGAATGATTCTTCAGATACGGCAGCCGCGACGGCGACGGCGCCACCGCCCCGCCGGATCCGATACCGAGCTGGTGCCGAAGCCGGTGATGGACTAAACGAGCCGCCGCACACCCCGCACGGCAACGCACCCGTCATCGCCCGCTCCACGCCGGCGCGCGAGCACACACCGTCTCGGGCTCGCCCCCTCGGCGTCGCGCCCGCCACGCGGCGGGCTCCACGGATCCGGTCACCCTCATGGCGCCGGCCGTCACACCGATCCGACCGCGCACACCCCGGTCGCCCCTATCCACCCCGCTCGCCCCGCGCTGCGATTCCCCCGACCGCCGCACACCTGCGAGCCGCCCCCTGGACCACCAGGCCCGGCAGCGGAGTTCTCCGCCCGGCCGACCACACCGCCGGCCCCGGCGGAATGCACGATGCGGCGCCCCCACCGCGCCGCACCAGTGGAGGCACGACGCGAGGCATTCGTGACCATCAGACTCAGCGCCCTGGAGCCGGCCTCACTCCACCTGTCGCACCGGAGACCGCGATGACCATCCACACCACCGAATGGACGATGACCAGTGACATAACCCCGGAATCGGCCTACCGCGACACCGACGCGCCCGACAGCTGGCGGCTGAGCTGGCTACCGGACCGGCGGCTGACCCGCACTCAGGCCCTGGCCGGGATGTCGCTGGACGAACTGCTCAGCGACCCCCACGTCGTACACGACCGCATGACCCAGGCCCGCGTCGAGGTCCACGCCGACCAACTGGGCATCCTGCGCGACCACGCGGTGATCCTGCTCGCCAAGGCCATGGCCGCGCGGCTGGGCCGGGAACTGCGACCCAAGGGAGATCCGGCGCCGCCGGGGCACAGTCCGTGGACCCGGCGCGTGCGCACTCCCGAACCGCCGTTCGTGCACGGCTGAGCGCCGCAGTTCAGGCGTGCGCTGTGTGCTCCGCGCCGACGGCCTCACCGAGGCTGCGATACCCCCCGGCGCGCAACCGCTGCGCCAGGCCTCGATGGATGCGGCGCATCCAGAACGGGCCGCCGTAGATGAAACCGGTGTAGCCCTGCAACAGCGTCGCCCCGGCGAGAACGCGTTCCCACGCCTGGTCCACGGTCTCGATGCCGCCGACCGAGATCAGCACCAGCCGATCACCCACCCGCCGGTACAGCCGCCGCAACACCTCGAGTGAACGGTCGGCGACCGGCGGGCCGGACAACCCGCCCGCGCCCATGGCGGCCACCTCCTCCGGATCGGTGCGCAGACCGTCGCGGCGGATGGTGGTGTTGGTGGCCACGATGCCCGCCAACCCGAGTTCCACGGCCAGATCGGCGACCGCGTCGATGTCCTCGTCGGACAGATCCGGAGCGATCTTCACCAGCACCGGCACCCGCACACTGTCCAGTACCGCCCGCAGCAGCGGGCGCAGCGACTCCACCGCTTGCAGATCCCGCAGCCCCGGCGTGTTGGGGGAGCTGACGTTGACCACCACGAAATCGGCCAGCGGGCCCAGCAGGGCGGCACTGACGGCGTAGTCCGCGGCCGCGCCCTGCGGCTCGACGATCTTGGTCTTGCCGATGTTCGCGCCGATCGGCACTCCGCCGCGACGCGCGCGCAGCCGTTCGGCGGCCGCGGCCGCGCCGTGATTGTTGAAACCCATCCGGTTGATCAGGGCGCGGTCGGCGGGCAGCCGGAACAGCCGCGGTGCGGGATTGCCCGGCTGCGGTTGCGCGGTCACGGTGCCGATCTCGGCGAAACCGAACCCCAGCGGCGCCCAGGCGTCGACGCCGTCGGCGTTCTTGTCGAAACCGGCGGCCAGGCCCAGCGGCGCGGGGAACTCGACCCCGAACGCCTCGGCGCGCAGGATCGGATCCCGGGTGACGAGGAGTTTGCTCATCGTCCAGCGCAGCGGCGCGAACCAGGCGGCGAACCGCATGACGGCGAAGACGAGATGATGGATGCGTTCCGGCGCGACCAGGAACATCAGTCGGAGTAGCAGGGCGTACATCGGCTCACATTCCGGGTTCGGGCTGGGGTAGTAGGGCGGATTTTCGCCGCCGCAGCAGCACCCGCCTGCTGCCGTCGGTGTAGGCGCGCACCCGCGAGAGTTCCCAGCCGCCGAACTCGGCCTGGATGGCCAGCCGCATGGACGCGGTCACCCGCGTGACATCCGGCGGCAGCCGCAGCGGCACGTATTCGTAGTCGTCGCTGGTGGTCTCCCAGCCCGCGGGCAGTGCGCGCCCGCGCCCCCGGTGTGCTGCCGGATCGGCAGCTGCCGCGGAATCCTCGCCCGCGCGTGGTGTCCGAGCCATCAGTGCCCTCTCTTCCGATCCTCCGCACCGATCCGTTGCAGACCGTCGCCGGTCGCGGACCCCACGAACAGATCACCGGTGCGTTGCTCGACGGCCACCGAGTTCGGTTGCCGGACGGTGGCGTAGCGGCCCACTTCCTTCGGTATACCAGTCGACAGGTCGAATCCGACGACTTCGTTGCGCTGCGTACACGTCACCCACACGGTGTCGGACCGCTGATCGTAGGCGAGTGCGTAAGGCGAAGATCCTACCGGGAAACGCTGGCGCAACACGAGCGGTCCCGCGGTGTAGACCAGCAGTTCACCGCCCGCGGTGTCGGTGACCACGAACCGGCCGCGCGTGTCGCCGATCAGGCGTGTGGCCCCGTCACCGGCCCGCAACGCCAATCCCGGCCGCCGCTCGCCCGGGTCGAGCTCGAAGATCGCGGTCTGATGCCGGTCCAGCACGGTCACCTCGCCGCCGGCTTCGGCCAGCTCGTCGGCCGACACCAGCCCCGACACCGTGGCGGTGACCGCACCATCGGCCGCCACATCCAGCACCCGGCCGTCGGCGGTGCCGACCAGCAGCCCGCCGTCGGCGCGGGCCAGCACCGACCGCACCTCGCCGTCCACGGCCACCGCACCGACCGCGCCGGAGGACAGTTCCACCCGCAGCACCCGCCCCGGCGCGGCCGCCAGCATCTCACCCGGCCTGCCCGCGCTCAGACCGCGCGCGCGCTCGGGCAACGTCACCGTCCGCACCACCGGCTGGGCCGCGTCCGGGTCGACGACGGTGAGGGTGGCCCCGTCCAGAGCGGCCAGCAACCCGCCGGCGGAATCAGCGGCCAGCTCGGCGACCGGACCGGCGGGCAGCACGCGCCCGGCCGGCGTCGTCGACACCGCCGGCGCGACCGCCGCGGTGGCCGGCTCCCTGGTCGGCAGGTCGGGACCGCCGGCGCCGGAGGAGCATCCCGCCAGCAGCACCAGCACCGCCACACCCGCGAATGCCGAGACGAGCGAGCCGCGAGGGCGCATCGACCGAACTCCTTCTACCGACGAATCTTCCGCAACCTCACCATCTGACCATGATGACGCAACCAACCGACCGACCGGGGTGCCGGCTCGAGCGGAATGTCGGTAACCGGAGTTACGGTGGACACCACACCGTCCGATACAGGGAGATCCGGGTTGAAAGCCGACCATACGTCGGGATTTGTCATCGACGACATCACCGTCGGCGCGTACGCGCACGGCTTCGGCACCACCGCCGACGGCCACCCCTTCACCTTCCGCACCATCCGCGCCACCCTGACGCTCGAGATCTACCGCCGCGACCTCGGCGACGCCGTCCCCGGTCCCGAGGACGTGCTGGCGGTCGCCGAAGCCACGGTCGCCGACATCGACCTCGACGACGAACGCAGTGTCGCGGCCTTGGTGCGGGATATGATCCCCGACGCCGCGACGATCGACGCCGCCGCGGAACGGGACGTCACGACCGTGCGTGCCCTGCTGGGACGGATCAGCTCCGTCATCGAAGGTATGTAGGAAGCGATGACCCACACACGACTCGCCCGCACCGCGCTCGCCGTCGCGGGCCTGCTGACGGCGGTGGCCGCCGCCGCCTGCGACAGCGGCACCGACGAAGCCGCCGTCGACGCCGCCCGCTCCTCGGCGAACGCCTCGCTGTCGTCCTCGATCGCCGCCTCCTCCAGCGCAGCCCACCCGCCGCTGCCCACCGCCGCCGACCTCGACGCCCAGATCAAGCGGGCGCTGGACCCGGCGCTGCCCGACAGCGAACGCACCGCCCTCATCGAGGACGGCGACTCCTTCCGCCAGGCCATCCCCGACATGTACAAGGCGCTGCAGGACAATCCGCGCGCCGTCTACGGGGTGACCGACCCGGTGTTCGACAACCACGACGGCACGCTGACGGCCACCATGCGGCTGGACAAGGACGGCACCGGCGCCGCGGTCCGCACCACCGTCGTACATTTCGTGCTCATCGACGGCAAGTGGAAGATCTCACGCACCGACCTGTGCGGCATCCTGCGCTCGGCCGACTACCGCACCCCGGCCTGCGGCTGACCGGGCGCCGCGACGCGATGCACCGTTCCGGATCACTGCGGTGGGGGCGGTTCGTGCACCGCCACCGCGTCCTCGTGCTCGGCTTCTTCATCCTGTTCGTGCTGGTCTCCGGCTGGTACGGCCGCGACCTGGCCGGACGGCTGACCCAGGAGGGCTGGTTCGACGAGAGCAGCGAATCGGTGGCCGCCGCCGAACTGGCCGACCGCACCTTCGGCCGCGACACCGACAGCGACCTGATCCTGCTCTACACCGCCCCCGACGGCGCCACCGTCGACGACCCGGCCGTCCGCGGCCCGGTCACCCGGCACCTGGCCGGGCTGCTGGCCACCTATCCCGATCGCATCCAGAAGATCGACAGCTACTGGGACAGCCCGTTCTCCGCCCAGGCCACCGACGCCACCCACACCCATGCCTTCGCCAGCGTCGGGTTGCGCGGCTCGGGCACCGCGACGGTGGAGAACTACCTGGCGATCAAGGATCACCTCGGCGCCGGGCGCGCCGGCGGCGGCCCGGGCGGCACGACGGTGCAGCTGGCGGGGTTGCAGCCGATCGTGGAAGGCATCAACACCGGCATGCAGCGCGACATCAAGCGCGCGGAGATGATCGCGCTGCCGCTGGTGGCGATCCTGCTGTATTTCGTGTTCGGCGGCGTCGTCGGGGCGCTGCTGCCGGTGCTCATCGGCGGCATGACGATCCTGGGCACCCAGGGCGGACTGCGGGCGCTGACCGACCACATCGAGGTCAACGTGTTCGCCAGCGCCGTGATGACCTTGGTCAGCCTGGGCCTGGCGATCGACTACGGCCTGTTCACCGTCACCCGTTTCCGGGAGGAACTCGCCGCCGGACGCACCGTCGAGGAAGCCACCGCCCGCACCGTCGCCACCGCCGGGCGCACCGTGCTGTTCTCCGCGGCCATCATCGCCCTCAGCCTCGGCGCGCTGTTCATCTTCCCCAACGGCGTGCTGCGCTCGGTGCCGCTGGGCGGCATCAGCTCGGTGCTGCTGGCCGCGCTGCTGTCGGTCACCGCGCTGCCCGCGGCATTGAGCATCATCGGACGCCGCATCGACTTCCTGGGCTGGAAACGGTTCTCCCGCACCAGAACCGAAGCGCAGATCGACGCCGGATTCTTCTCCCGCCTCGCACTGTGGGCGATGCGCCGCCCCTGGGCGGTCGCGGTGCCGATCGTGCTGGCCCTGCTGGCCCTGAGCATCCCGATGCGCCACATCGAATTCGGCGGCCTGAGCGAACGCTACCTGTCCGACGACAACCCGGCGCGGGTGGCGCAGGAACGTTTCGACGCCCTGTTCCCCAGCTTCCGCACCGAACCGCTGAAACTGGTGGTCCTCGGCGCCGACCCGCAGCAGCTCGGCGACATCCGCTACGCCGCCAACCAGGTCCCCGGCCTGACCGGACGTTTCGAACCCGCCGCACCCACCAAAGACGGCCTCAACGTGCTCGCCGCCGGGCTCACCGACAAACGCGACGCCGACCGGGTGATCGCCGCGCTGCGCGCCATCCCCGAACCGCCCGGCGTGCAGGTGATGGTCGCCGGGGTGCCCGCCCTGGAACGCGACAGCATCAACGGACTGCTCGACGGCCTGCCCGTGCTGCTGGCCATCCTCGTCGCCGCGGCGCTGGCATTGATGTACGCGGCGTTCCGCTCTCTGATACTGGCAGTGAAGGCGGTGGCGATGAGCGCGCTCAGCCTCGTGTCCACCCTCGGCGTGCTGACCTGGGTGTTCGTCGAGGGCCACGGCGCGGGGATCTTCCACTTCACGCCGGGACCACTGATGTTCGCGGTGCTGGCGCTGATCGTGACGGTGGTGTTCGGGCTGTCCACCGACTACGAGGTCTTCCTGCTGTCACGCGTGTCCGAAGCGCGCGCCGCCGGCGCGGACGCGCCCGAGGCCATCCGCTACGGCATCGCCCACACCGGCGGCGTGATCACCTCCGCCGCCGCGATCCTCATCGTGGTCACCGGCGCGTTCGGCTTCTCCGATCTGGTGCTGATGAAATACATCGCCTACGGCATGATCGCCGCGCTGATCCTCGACGCGACCGTGATCCGCATGCTGCTGACCCCCGCGGTACTGAAACTGATCTGGCGGTAGGTCGCGCCGGTCCGCTTCCCCCTCTGCGCCGCCGGCGCCGGCCGCTGGAAGAACCGGCAGCCGAAGCTTCGGGTGCGCCGCGCCGCGAACGGGCGACGCCGACGATCGCCGGTCGGACCACCCGGGCCGCCCCACACCGGGCGGTCGCCGCGGCCTCGGGCACCGGCCCCACGCCCGAGCCGTGACGTCTCCACCGCCGTTCGGCACAGGTCCTCGGCCCGGAAGAGATGACCGGCGGGTCGACTCGATCAGCGGCGGACAGGCAGCACCAGTTGGGCGCCGGTGACCGGATGGTCGAGCACTTCCACCGGGTGCTGGTAGACCTTCGTGAGCAGCTCGGTGGTCAGCACTTCCCGGGGCGGCCCGTCCGCGGCGATACCACCGGCATCCAGGACGGCCACCCGATCGGCGTAGGCGGCCGCGACACCGAGGTCGTGCAGGACGACGACCACGGCCGCGCCCGCCGCGGCGCGCTCGGCGGCCAGACCCAGCACTGCCTCTTGGTGGCCGAGGTCCAAGGCGGCGGTCGGCTCGTCCAGCAGCAGGGTGGCGGTGTCCTGCGCCAGCACACGCGCCAACGCGACCCGGGCACGTTCACCGCCGGACAGGGTGGGGAACGAGCGCGTGGCCAGATGCGCGACGTCGGTGACGGCCATCGCGGCGGCGATCTGTTGCTCGTCGTGTTCGCGGCGTTCGGTGCGCACCCACGGCGCGCGACCCATCGCCACCACTTCCCGCGCGGTGAACGGGAACCCGACGGTGTGGGTCTGCGGCAGCACCGCCCGCCGCCGGGCCATGTCCAACGTCGTCCAGTGCGCCAACGGCCGCCCCTCGAGTTCCACCGTCCCCGCGCTCGGCGCCAGCTCCCCGGCCAGCACGGCCAGCAGCGTCGACTTACCGGCGCCGTTGGGCCCGACGAGCGCCACGACCTGCCCCGCGACCGCCTCGAAATCCACACCGTCGAGCACCCGCCGCGCCTGCCCGCCTCCGCGCCGCTGCACGCTCACCCCCGACGCACGCACGGTCACATCCCCCCGCACCGGCCAGCCGGGCACCTCGTGCACCATCCGCACCCTCACCCCACACCTCCGGTCGAGTGGCACACCACCGACAGCACTTCTCGGCAGTCACCGCAGCCATGTGCCACTCGACGATGCCCGATCACGCCCAGCCCCCGGAGCGGGCTCGGGTGCGGCGCAGCAGCCAGAAGAAGACCGGGCCGCCGATGAGGGAGGTCAGCATGCCCAACGGGAGGTCGGCGTTGTCGACCAGGGAACGGGCGGCGACATCGGCGGCCAGCAGCACCACCGCGCCGACGACGGCGCTGAGCGGGATCAGGATCCGGTGCGCGGGACCGACCAGCATCCGCACCAGGTGCGGCACGATGAGCCCGACGAACAGAATGATGCCGGTGAACGCGACACCGGCGGTGGCCAGCACCGCCACCACCACGATCACGTTGCGGCGCAACCGCTCCACATCCACGCCGAGATGACGAGCCGCCGACTCCCCGAGCGCCAGCAGATCCAGTCGCGGCGCCAGCAGCACCGCCGCGGCGACACCGACCGCGCTCAGCGGCGCCACCACACCCACCGACTCCCACGTGGCCCCGTTGAGCGACCCCAGCTGCCAGAACACGATCTGATCCCGCGCGGCGGGGGAGGCCACGAACAGCAGCAGCGCGATCAACCCGCCCGCGAACGCGTTGATCGCGACACCCGTCAACACCAGGGTGACGACCTCGGTGCGGCCGCCCGAGCGCGCCAGCAGATACACCAGCAACGTGGTCGCCAACCCCGCCACGAACGCCGCCGCCGCCACCGACCACGCCGCCACGAACGCCCCGCCCACCACGATGACCGTGCCCGCACCCACCGCCGCCCCCGCCGACACCCCGATCACACCGGGCTCGGCCAGCGGGTTGGCGAACACACCCTGCAACAACGCACCCGCTGTCGCCAGCGCCGCACCGACCAGCATCGCCAGCACCACCCGCGGGAACCGCACCTCCCACAGCGTCACCTCACCCGCCGGATGCGCGGGCATCGGCCCCAGATCCACCCCGATCCGATGCAGCACACTGCCGGCCACCTCGGCGGGCGTCGTCGGCACCTGCCCGATCGCCGCCGACGCCACCGCCAGCGCGACCAGCCCGGCCACCGCGACCACGAACACCAGCAGCACCCGCGAGCGGCCCCGCGACTTCGGCAGCGGCGGCACCGGCGGCCGCGCCGTCCGCGTCCCCGAAACACTCATGCGTGACCGGTGCCGTACACCGCCGCACTCAACGCCGCGATCACCCGGCCGGTGTTGGGCCCGAAACTCAGCAGCACCGCATCCGACATGTCCACCACCCGCCGGTCGCGCCCCGCCGGGGTCTGCGCGATCCCGGGCACCTTCTGCAAACCCTCCACACCGCCGACGGACTTCAACCCGTCCGACATCACCAGCAGCACATCCGGCGCCGCACCGATCATGGCCTCACTGGTGATCGCGGTGAACGGCTCTGTCAATCCCGCGACGGTGCCCGCGTCCCGCGCACGCAACGCCGCGATCAACGCATCCGCCCCCGACCCCGGCCCGGCCAGCATCGTGATCGCGGTGGACCGCAGATACAGGAACGCGATGGTCAGCTGCGGATCCTGGACGGGCACCGCGGCACTGGCGGCGGCGATCTCGTCGCGGGTGCGCTGCCCCAGCGCCTGCCCCCGCTCCGGCACCCCCAACGCGCCCGCCACCGCCTCGATCTGCGGCACCACACCATCCATGGTGCGCTCGGGATCGAAATACACCACCGTCACCCCGGCCGCGCGCAACTGCTCGCGCACCGCGGGCGCGGCGCTGGTGGTGTCGGTGAGGAACACCGACGGCCGCATCGCCAGCACCGACTCCACATTCAGTGACCCGTTGCCCCCGGCCACGTTCGGCACGTCCCGCACCGCGGGAAACGCCGCCGAGGTGCTGCGCCCCACCAGCTTGGGCCCCAGCCCCAGCGCGTACACGATCTGGGCGAGGGTGCCGTAGCGGTCCACGGCGATGATGCGCGAGGCGTCGGTGACGGTGACCTGCGCGCCGTCGAACGAGCGCACCGTCACCGGCAGCGCCGGGGTGGGCTCCGGCCCGATGGGCACCGGATCCAGATCGGTCAGCGTCGCCGTCGTCGGCCCGTGCCCGCCGTGCGAGGACCCGGCGTCGGCGCCACACGCGACCGTCGCCGCCAGCAGACCCACCGCGAACAACGCCGCGACGGCACGCCACCACCCGGCTCGGACTCCGTTCCCACGCCCACCCCCGGTCGCTGCAGTGCTCATGCGGGCAAGGCTAATCTGTCTCACTCGGCGCGTGCACTGACGTCGTCCAGGGCCGCGGCGATCGCCCGCGGCAACTCCAGCGTCTCCGCGGCCAGCACACCGGTGAGCTGCCCGATGTCGCGGGCGCCGACGATCATGCTCGCGATACCCGGCCGGTCCCGGATCCAGGCCAGCGCCACCGCCAGCGGCGAGGTACCCAACCCGTCCGCGGCGGTCACCAGCGCATCCACCACCCGGGTGGCGCGATCATCGAGACCACTGCGGATCTCCGCCGCGGTCGCCTCGTCGGCCCCGCGCGAATCGGCGGGCACACCGTCGCGGTACTTGCCGGTCAGGATGCCGCCCGCCAACGGCGCCGAGGCGATCACCCCGACCCCGTGGAACTGCGCCGCGGGCACCACATCGGCCTCCGCGTCCCGCGCCAGCAGCGAATACGGTGTCTGCGCCGCCGTCACCGGCGCCACCGCGGCCAGACTGGCCAGCTGCCAGGCCCCGAACCCGCGCACCCCCGCGTACCGCACCCGCCCCGACCGCACCGCCTGCTCCAACGTCGAGGCCACCTCCTCGAGCGGGGTGCGCGGATCCCACACCGCGACATTCCACACGTCGAGGTGATCGGTGCCGAACTCCAGCAGCGTGCGATCCAGTTGCCGCAGCAGCGCCCGCCGCGAGGTGTCCACCGTCACCCGCGCCGCCCCCGGCACCCCGGCATCGGGAAATCCCCACGGCGCGGTCCCCGCGCACCCGCTGAGCACCAGCTCGTCGCGCGAGACCAGATCCCCGAGCAACTCGGCCAGGATCCGCTGCGAAGCCCCGCCCGCGTAGGCGGGGGAGGTGTCCACCAGCGTGCCGCCCGCCTCGACGAACGCCACCAGCTGCCCCGCGGCGTCCTCGGCGTCGGTGTGCGAACCCCAGGTATGGGTCGCCAGGCCCATCCGCGACACCCGCAGGCCGCTACGGCCCACCGTCCGCTGTTCCATCACCGTGTCCGCGCATTCGTCACGGCGCCAAGCCTAGAGTGTGGAGACGCGACTCGACGCCCACCAGCACAGTGGGTCGCGCTCGGGTGCGCGGGAAACCCGCGGACCTGCGCGTCGGCGCAGGCGCAACAGCCGGGCACGCTGCCGGGGCCTCGACACTGTACTGTCGCTGCGTGATTGGGGCGCCAGGCACGACGACACGACCGGACGCCGCGTCAATGCCCAGGTAGCAACCCGTATTTCGGGCGGAAGTGGAGGATGGTTCGTGGTTGGCGAGTCGATGACCTGGGTGCAAGCCTTGGTGCTGGGTCTGGTGCAGGGGCTGACGGAGTTCCTGCCGATCTCCTCCTCGGCGCATCTGCGCATCGTGTCGTCGGTCTTCTTCGGCGACGACGCGGGCGCCTCCTTCACCGCGGTCACCCAGCTGGGCACCGAGGCCGCGGTACTGGTCTACTTCGCCAAGGACATCTGGCGGATCGTCTTGGCCTGGTTCGCGGGTCTGCGCGAACGGGCGACCGCGCGCGGTCGCCAACAGCTGCCCCTGCACGATCAGCCCACCACGAAACTTCCGGTCCTCACCGCCGACCACCGGCACCTGCTCGACGAGCAGGCCCAGCGCGAACTCGACTACCGCATCGGCTGGTATGTGATCATCGCCACCGTCCCCATCGGTGTGCTGGGCTTCTTGTTCAAAGACGAGATCCGCACCGGCGCCCGCAATCTGTGGCTGGTGTCGTTCATGCTGATCTTCTTCGCGCTGGTCATCGCCGCCGGTGAGCACTTCGGCCGCAAGGAACGCCCGATCGAGCAACTCACCACCCGCGACGGGCTGGTCATGGGTTTCGCCCAGTGCCTGGCGCTGATCCCCGGCGTCTCCCGCTCGGGCGCGACCTCCACCGCGGGCCTGTTCCTGGGATTGGAACGCGAAGCCGCCGTACGGTTCTCGTTCCTGCTGGCCATCCCCGCCGTGACCGCCTCGGGCCTGTTCAGCCTGCCGGACGCGTTCGAACCCGCCGGTGAGGGACTCAACGCCAGCGGCCCGCAACTGCTGGTGGCCACCGTGCTGGCCTTCGCGGTCGGTTACGCCTCGGTGGCGTGGCTGCTGCGTTTCGTGGCACGGCATTCGCTGTACTGGTTCGTCGGCTACCGCATCGTGCTCGGCGCGATCCTGCTGGGTCTGCTGGCGGGCGGGGTGGTCTCGGCGACATGATCGCTAGGCTGGCCGCATGACGGTGATCCTGTTGCGGCACGGTGTGTCGACCTCGAACACCGCCCGCACCCTGGCCGGTCGCAGCACCGGCGTCGAGCTCACCGAGCGCGGCGAGGAGCAGGCGAGGACCGTGGCCGAACGACTGGCCGGGCTGCCCATCGAACGCATCGTGCACTCCCCGCTGCTGCGCTGCCAGCGCACGGTCGCGCCGCTGGCGGAAAAGTTCGGGCTGGAACCGGTATTCGACGACCGGCTGCTCGAGGTGGATTACGGCGCGTGGACCGGCCGCCCCATCGCCGAACTACTGGAGGAACCGCTGTGGAAGGTCGTGCAGCGGCACGCCTCCGGCGCGGTGTTCCCCGGCGGTGAGGGCCTGGCGCAGGTGCAGGCGCGCGCGGTCGCCGCGATCCGCGAGCACGACCGCGCCCTCGCCGAACAGCACGGCCGCGACGCGCTGTGGGTGGCGTGCACCCACGGCGACGTGATCAAGTCGGTGCTGGCCGACGCGCTGGGCATCCACCTCGACGGCTTCCAGCGCATCGTCGTCGAGCCCGCCTCGATCAGCGTCGTGCGCTACACCCCGACCGCACCGTACGTCTGGCGACTCAACGACACCGGCGCCGACCTGTCGGCCCTCGCCGCGTCCGGCGGGCAACCCCGCGCGGCCGGGTCGGCGTCGCCGGAACCCGAAACCTCCGGACCAGTCCCCGGTGGCGAACTCGGCAATACCGGGAGTGCGGATAATGGGAATGCGGAGCGCCGAGATTCCTTGTAGACAACCGGACGGTCGTCGGATGGAATCCCCGCACCGCGGGTAGTCGTTCAGGGTCACGTATCAGGAGGTGCATGTGTCACGCGCAATCCATGTATTCCGCACCCCCGATCGTTTCGTCGCCGGGACCGTCGGTGAGCCGGGCGATCGCGCGTTCTATCTGCAGGCGGTGCAGGAGCCGCGCGTGGTCAGCGTGCTGCTGGAAAAGCAGCAGGTCAAGGTGCTCGCCGACCGGATGGGCCTGCTACTGGACGAGGTCGCGCGCCGCTTCGGCGCCGAAGTGCCCCCGCAGGCCGAGGACGTCAGCGACAACGCGCCGCTGGTCACCCCGATCGACGCCGAATTCCGGGTCGGCACCATGGGCCTGGGCTGGGACGCCGACGCGGGCGCGGTGGTGGTGGAACTGCTGGCGATCACCGAGACCGAGGTCGACGAGTCGGTGGTACTCGACGACACCGAGGAGGGCCCCGACGCGGTGCGGGTGTTCCTCACCCCGATCCAGGCCCGCGAATTCGCGTTGCGCTCCACCCGGGTGATCGCGGCGGGCCGCCCGCCGTGCCCGCTGTGCGGTGAGCCGCTCTCCGCGCGCGGGCACATGTGCGTGCGCACCAACGGCTACAAACGCGGTGACATCTTCGGCGCGGCCGAACTAGAGGAGTGATTCGGTGGCCGAGGCCGGGGACGGATTCCACAGCGGCGAGCTGACGGTGATCGGGCGGGTGAGCACCGCCAGCAACGTGACCCTGGTCTGCGACGTCGACGACACCGGCGCGACGCCGCTGCGGGTGGTCTACAAACCCATCCGCGGCGAACGACCGCTGTGGGACTTCCCCGACGGCACCCTCGCAGGCCGCGAGGTCGCCTCCTATCTGATCTCCGAGGCGATCGGCTGGGGCGTGATCCCCGAAACCATCCTGCGCGACGGCCCTTTCGGTGTCGGCATGGTGCAGCGCTGGGTCGTGAGCGTGGACAACCACACCGACCGAGGCGACCGGCTCGACCTGATCGACCTGTGCCCGGCGGGCGCGGTACCCGACGGATTCCGCGAGGTGCTGCGCGCGGTGGACGACGTCGGCAACGAGGTGTCGCTGATCCACGCCGACGATCCGCGGCTGCACCGGGTGGCGGTGCTGGACGTGCTGCTCAACAACGCCGACCGCAAGGGCGGCCACGCGCTGGAAGGGGTGGACGGGCAGGTCTACGGCGTCGACCACGGCATCTGCCTGCACGCCGAGCACAAACTGCGCACCGTGCTGTGGGGCTGGGCGGGTCAGCCCATCGACGACGCGCTCATCGCGGACATCACCGCGTTCGCCAAGCAGCTGCCGGGCGCGTTCGCCGACACCCTCAGCGAGCACCTCACCGACACCGAGATCGACGCGTTGATCGAACGCACCCAGCAGGTGCTCGACGAGCCGGTGATGCCGGTGCCGCGCACGTCGCGCCCGATCCCGTGGCCCGCGTTCTGACCGCGGACCCTGCCGCGGGCGGGGTTTCCTGACACAGTTGAAGCTTCCCGCAGCCGGCGCGACGAGGAGAACGCGATGCCCCACTCCACTCCCGACCGCGCGGCACCGACGGTGCGGATCGTCATCGGCGCACCGACCTACCGCATCGCGTTGCACTACGTGCACCTCTACGACAAGAAGCCCTATCCCGACACCGACCTGCACCTCTACGACAACGGCGTCTACTGGTTGAGTTCGGCGGGGGAGAACCACTTCGGGGTCTACGTCCTCACCGAGGGTTCGGTGGACTCCGGGCGGTTCACGATGCGGTTCATCTCGTTGCCTTCCGCGGACTGGGGCGATACGGTCGCTTATCACGAGCTCGAGTTCGACGTCGCGCGCGGCGCGTTCACCCAGATCGCGCTCGCCGACACCGATCCCGACATCCCGGAACTGGACGGCACCTTCGCGATCACGCCCAATACGATCGCCGATCCCACCGGCCGCGCCGACAGCTGATTCAGCGAAACCGTAAATATTGACATCCCACGATTTGCTGGAAGACGCAGGTCGCGGCGGGCGGCCGCCGCGGCGGGACGGTCGTGGTCACCGGGCCGGGCAACGATGATGTCCACCACACCTTTACCCTCGTAAGCATGCAGTCCTGGTCCGACACCGCCCTCCCCACCGTCCCCGGAGCAGGACCGCCGTTGCGGTTGTACGACACCGCCGACCGTCAGGTGCGCCCGGTCACCCCCGGCGCGACCGCCACCATGTACGTCTGCGGCATCACCCCCTACGACGCCACCCACCTCGGCCACGCCGCGACCTACCTGACCTTCGACCTGGTCAACCGGCTGTGGCGCGACGCGGGCCACGACGTGCACTACGTGCAGAACGTCACCGACGTCGACGACCCGCTGTTCGAACGCGCCGCCCGTGACGGCGTGGACTGGCGCGAGCTGGGCACCGCGGAAACCGATCTGTTCCGCGAGGACATGGCCGCGCTGCGGATCCTGCCGCCGCGCGATTACATCGGCGCGGTGGAATCCGTCGACGAGGTCGTGGAGGTCGTGCAGAAACTGCTCGCTTCCGGCGCGGCCTACGTCGTCGACGACGAGTACCCCGACGTCTACTTCCGCGCCGACGCCACCGAGCAGTTCGGTTACGAATCCGGCTACGACCGCGCCACCATGGAGCGCCTGTTCGCCGAGCGCGGCGGCGACCCGGACCGCCCCGGCAAACGCGACCCCATCGACGCGCTGCTGTGGCGCTCGGCGCGGCCCGGCGAACCGTCCTGGCCCGCCCCGTTCGGCCCGGGCCGTCCCGGCTGGCACGTGGAGTGTTGCGCGATCGCGTTGAACCGCATCGGCCCGGAATTCGACATCCAGGGCGGCGGCAGCGACCTGATCTACCCCCACCACGAATACTCCGCCGCGCACGCCGAGTCGCTCATCGCGGGCCGCCGCTTCGCCCGCCACTACGTGCACGCCGGCCTGATCGGGCTGGACGGGGAGAAGATGTCGAAATCCCGCGGCAACCTCGTGCTGGTGTCGGCGCTGCGCCGCCAGAGCGTCGACCCGGCCGCCATCCGCCTCGGCTTGCTGGCCGGCCACTACCGCCAGGACCGGATGTGGACCGACGCCCTGCTCGAGCAGGCGCAGCGGCGCCTGCGGTTGTGGCGTGACGCCGTCGCCCTGCAGGCGGGCCCCTCGGCCACCGACACCGTCACCCGGCTGCGCACGCATCTCGCCGACGACTTGAACACCCCCAAAGCGCTCGACGCGCTCGACAGCTGGGCCCGCCAGGCCCTCGACTACGGCGGCCGGGACACCGACGCGCCCGCGACGATCGCCACCGCCGTCGACGCGCTGCTCGGCATCCGCCTGTAACGACCCCTTGCCCGCGGCGGCGCACCCGTGATGAGGTTGCCGCGTGTGCGGCATCCCTCTCGGCACGGGCCTGTTCGGTTCCGGCGGCAAACTGGCGACCCTGGCGGCCGGGCGACTGCGGCCCGCCGCCGACTCCACCGATGCGCGCACGATCGCGGCGCGCACCCGATTCTTCGGCGCGGACACCGTCGACCCCGCCGACGGCTCCCTGCGCACCGACCGGGTCGTGCTGTCGTGGGTGGGTTGCACCACCTTCGCGCTGGCCATCGGTGGTTCGGTGTTCCTGCTCGACGCGTGGGTGCCGCGGCTGACCAGTACCGGTTACGTCCCGGCCACCCCGCAACAGCTGGTGGACCTGGCCCCGGCGGCGATCTTCATCGGTCACGGCCACTTCGACCACGCCGGGGACGCCGGCCGCATCGCGCAGGCCACCGGCGCCACCGTGCACGGCACCGCCGAGCACTGCGCCACGGTCGAAGCGCAGGTCACCGATCCCACCTTTCCCCTCGCCCCCCACGGTGACGCCGCCACCGCGATCGGCGCCCGGGAGGACCGCACCGTCGGCGCGGTCGAGGTGACCGTCATCCGGCACCGGCACTCCGCGCGCACCCCACCCGATCCCGTCGGCGGATCACCACGCTTCTTCCCCCGCCCCGAACCAGGCGTCGTGCTCACCCACCCGCCGACGCTCAGCGGTCTGCTGCAAGGCCTGCCGCGACTGCGAGACCCCGAGGGCGGGGTGCTGCTGTATCAATTCCGGGTACCCGGCTTCAGCCTGGTGTGGCACGACTCGACCGCACCGCTGACCGAACGCGCACCGCAGGTGTTCGACGCCTTCGCCGCGCTACCGGCCACCGACGTGCAGATCGGCGCCGTGCAGGGCTACAACCAGATCAGCAACGGCCTGCGCGATCCCCGCACCTACATCGAAGCGCTGCGCCCGGCGCTGTTCGTCCCGAGCCATCACGACAACTGGCTGCCCGGGCTCACCGCGAGCGCCGGGACCTACGACGCGCCGCTGCGCGCGGAACTGGACAAGATCCCCGCCGCGCGACGACCGGAACTGCGTCCCCTGCACGACCCGGCCGACTACATCCGGCCGCAGCGGCTCACGTTCCCGCTGTGAGCGAGTCCGCTCCGCCGACGCGGGACCGCCGCGGCTGGGGTTCGTGCACGGTCGCGGCGAGCTCCTCGGCGTAGAGCAGCGCGATCTGTTCGGCGTATTCGGCCGCGATCGGCCCGCGCCGCAATTTCATCGTCAACGTCACCTCGTCACCGCCGGGCTCCCAGAAGACCGGCAGCACGGTGAACCGTTTGATCTGCTCGACCCGCGACAAGGTGGCGTTGCCCGCGGCCACACCGCGCGCGATCTCGGCGATCACCCCGGCGTCGGCTGCCAGCGCCGCCGCCGAAGCGTCCGGCAGCGCGTGCTCGGCGGCATACAGTGCCGCGGTCTCGGCGTCGATGACGATCAGCGCCGTGTTGTACGGGCGCGCGTCCCCGATGGTGGCGATCGCGCCCACCAGCGGCGTCGCGGCCTTGATCGCGTTCTCGATGTTCGCCGGGGACATGTTCTTGCCCGCCGAGTTGATGATCAGCTCTTTCTTGCGATCGACCACCCGGAGATACCCGTCGGCGTCGACGGAGAGGATGTCGCCGGTGTGCAGCCACCCGTCCTCATCGAGCGCTTCGGCCGTCTGCTGCGGCTGTTTGCGGTAGCCCTTCATCACCAGCGGCCCGCGCACCAGGAATTCCCCGTCCTCGGCGATGCGCCACTGCATCCCGGGCAGCATCCGGCCCACCGAACCCAGCCGCGCCTGCTGCGGCGAGCAGGCGCTGGCCACGCAGGTCAGTTCGGACATGCCCCAGATCTCCGAGATCGGGATGCCGATGCCGAAGAAGAACGCGAGGGTCTGCGGCGGAATCGGCGCGGCGCCCGACATCGCCCACTTCAGTTCGTCCAGACCGATTCTCGCGCGCAACCCCGCCAGCACCAGTTCGTCGGCCCGCGCCCATTCGGCCGCCAGCCGCGTGTCGATCGGTTCGCCGCGCAGCTGGGCGGCGGCTTTGCGCGCCGCGACGCCCAGCGCCCACTCCAAGGCCACGCGGCGGGCGTGGTCGGGTTCGGCGGCGACGGAGAACTCGATGGCGGCCTTCAGCTTCTCCCACACCCGCGGCACCGCACCCCAGATGGTGGGGTGGACGTCGGCGAGCGCGGCGGGCAGCAGCGACCGGTCGGGCACCACGGTGATCTGTGTGCCGTACACCTGCTGCAGATACAGCGAGCAGAACCGGTCGGCCATGTGCGCCGAGGGCAGGTAGGAGGTCTGGCGGTCACCGAACTCGACCGGCAGCACCGCGTGGAACGCCCGCGCCTCGGCCATCAGGTTGGCGTGGGTGATCTCCACGCCCTTCGGGTTTCCGGTGGTGCCGGAGGTGTAGACGAGGGTGAGCACGTCCTGGGGCCGCACGGCCCGCCAGGTCGCCTCGAAGTCGAAATCGGCGCGGCCCATGGCTTTGAGCTCGTCGAGCCCCAGGATGCCCTCACCGGTGGCGTCGAGGCAGACGATGGTCTCGATCGGCGCGCCGCAGGCGCGGATCCGCTCCACGTACTGCTGTTCGCAGATCACCACCCGGTTGCCCGCGTTGGCGAACACGTAGGCCAGCTGCTCGGGGGCGAGGGTGTTGTACACCGAGAACGAGGTCGCGCCGGTGTGCTGCGCCCCGACTTCCACAGGGTAGAACTCCACCCGGTTGCCCATCATCAACGCCACCGTGTCGCCACGGCCGACACCCAGCGCGGCCAGACCCGCCGCGACCGCGCGGACCTGGTCGGCGTACTCGCGCCAGGTGAGCGTCTGCGTCCCGCCGATGGACCGGACGGCCACCGCGTCCGGGTCGATCGCCGCGCTGTGCTGGAATGCGGCGCAGGACGTGTTCGGTTCGGTCATCGCACAACCCCGTTCGGTACACCCGGCTTTGTCAGACCGTAAGTGCCCGAGTGTGCCGCGTGGGGCGTTTTCGCGCGTTTGCCGTGCACGGCCGACAACTCGATCGCGCGCGGAACCGCAACTCCGGCAACAGAATCGGCGGATTATGTCGTGCCGGGTCCCGCTCGCCTAGGCGACCGGGGCGAGCAGTGTGCTGGGGGAAACGAGCTGCTCGGCCCGCTGCGGTCGGTCGGGCGGCGCTGCCGCTACCGGCTCGCCGCACCGCCGTCCTCACACCTCGACGGGCGTCGAACCGTCTGGCGCACAACCCATTTCGATAGCCACCGGAACGGGATTCCTAGGCGGTCAATGCCGCGACGGCGGTGGCGTACATGGTGTTCTTGATCGCGGCGAGGGTGGCGGGGTCTTTGCCGCCCAGCGGGGTCAGCAGCGCGACGGCGGTGTCGGTGACGGCTCCCTCGGCGGCGGTGGCGTCGACGATGTCCAGGGCCGCGGCGTCGGTGCCGCCGAAGCGGCGGCCGGTGGTCATCGAGGCGACGGCGCTGGCGGGGGCGAGTTTGGCTTGGATCAGCGCGGCCATGCCGGGGGTGAAGGGGATGCGGATATCGACTTCGGGGAAGCAGAAGTAGCCGCGGTCGGCGCGCATCACCCGGTAGTCGTGCGCGATGGCGAGCATGGCGCCGGCGCCGAACGCGTGACCGGGCAGTGCGGCGGCCGTGGGCACGGGCAGGGTGAGCATCCGGGCCAGCAATGCCTGCACCCGCCCGACGTACCACTCGGCGCGCTCGGCGTGTGCGCCGAGCCAGTCCAGATCCAGCCCGTTGGAGTAGAACTTGCCGCTCGCGGTGGTGACCAGGCCCTGGGCGCCGTCGGCCAGGGCGGTGTCGAGGTGGGCGCCGACCTGGTCGAGGAACTCGGGGGAGAAACGGTTCTCCTCGCCGCCGAGGTCGAGGACGGCGATCTTGTCGTGGTAGTCGAGGGTGGGCATGGCGGGTCCTTTCGGGTTCGGGTGCCGGGGATCAGAGGGGCGGTGGGCCGACGGCGAGGACGGCGCGCACAGCGCCGCGCAGGTATTCCCGCGCGTGCGGATCGGCCAGCCGGTCGCGGCGCAGCAGCACGGCGGTGGGCAGGTCGACCAGGCACAGCGTCATGACGTCGACGGCGCGGCGGTCGCCGCGCTGCCACAGCCGGCGCGACAGCCGCACGAGCAGCTCGACCAGCACGGCGTCGGTGGCGGCCAGTTCGGCGGCGACGGCCTCGGGTACTTCGCCGAGCAATTCCTCGCGCCGCACGGCCAGCAGCAGCCGGGAGGAGTCCGGGTGACGCTCGGCGAACACCGCGGGCGCCTCGGCGGCCGCGACGACGGCCTCGACGCCGTCGCTTTGCCGCAGCGCCGCGTCGACCAGTGCGGTCTGCAGGTCCAGGAAGCGGCGGGCGGCGCGCAACCAGGTGCGGCCGAGCAGCTCCGCGCGGGATCCGAAGGTGTGGTAGATCGCGCCGTTGGAGATGCCGGTGGCGGCGGCGACCGCGCGTGTGGTGACCGCGGCGGGGCCGGAGCGGACGGCCAGCGCTTCGGCGGCGTCGAGCACGATGCCGGGGTCGTGCGTGCGAGGGCGGGGCATATCGCAACCATAACAGAGCGATTGCTCTGTTATGAATTGTCAGGGCCCCTGGAAGCCGGAACAGACTCGGCGGCTACGTATTTCAGCAGGTAACAGGTACCGAGGAGTCTTCTCGGGGTACGCATCGGTACTTCCCGTGCTCGGTCCGGGCGACGCTACGATGGGGTACTGTTCGGTCCCTTCCCCCTTGACCGAACGAAGAGAACGGCGCGCGTATGTCACGAGTGGTCACCAAGGAGCAGTACTACGACACCGGGTTGGAAGTGCTCGCCGAACTCGGCTTCAAAGGTCTGAACATCGGCGTACTGTGCCGGCAGCTCGGCGTCACCAGCGGGTCGTTCTATCACCACTTCGGCAGTTGGCAGGGCTTCGTCGACGCCCTGCTCGAACACTGGGAGAACCGCCAAGTGCGCATCCTGGGCACCATGCCGTTCAACCAGGGCAATCCCGACGACGACATCCGCGCCATGTCCGACCTCGCCGCCGGACTGCATCACGCCGCCGAAGCCGCCATCCGCGCCTGGGCGGCCAACGACGAATCGGTCAACCTCGCCCTCAAGCGCGTCGACGAATCCCGCAGACGCACCGTGCACAAAGCGATCAAAGGGGTCGTCGGCGACGACGACACCGCCGCCGTGGTCACCTCGTTGGGCATGGCCATGCTCGTCGGCTACCAGCAGATCGCCGCGGGCGGCGAGAACCTGTCACTGGACCAGCTGCTGGCCGAATACGCACGCCTGATCTACTCCCACGCCCAGCGCTGACCCGCCCTCACCCGAGCAGTTCATCGACGAAACACCAGCGCCACGCCTCACCCGGCTCCACACTGCGCATCACCGGATGGCCACTGACCCCGTGATGCTTCGTCGCGTGATTGCCCGGCGAGGAGTCGCAGCAGGCCACGTGCCCGCACGCCAGGCACATCCGCAGATGCACCCACGCCAGCCCCTCCGCGACGCACTCGGCGCATTCGTCGGGCCCGGCGTAGGCACGCACCAGCGGCGCCTCCCGCAGATGCGCGCACGCCTCCTGGGCCGCAGGCGCGGCCAGCGTTTCGACGCGCTCCTCCTCGGCCTCGTCGAAACGATCGATGATCGACTCCTCCAGATCCAATTGCGCCAGCACATGCTGCAGGATCTCGTAGTCGACATGGCCCGAATCGCGCACCCGCAACACCGTTTCGCGTTCGGCTTGCAACATCGCCAACCGCAGCCGCCGGTACTCCGCGGTGGGTGTCACCTGTTCGGACTCCGCCCGCCCGAGCCGCTCCCACGCCGCGTTCGCCTTCCACGAGACCCGATCACGCAACGTCTGCACCACCCCGGGCGGCGTATCCGGTGTGATCTGCTGTTCGAGCGCCGCCAAACCGGCCGCCGTCGCCTGCTGCAACACATTCGCCTTCTGCAACGCGTCCTCGGCGCGACTGGGCGCACGCAACCGCAGCCACCGCACCAGCCACGGCAGCGAGGTGCCCTGCACCAGCAGCGTCCCCGCCACCACCACCAGCGCCAGCAGCTTCAGCACCGCCAGCAACGGCGTGTCCGGCGCCAGCAGCAGCACCGCCGCCAGCGTCACCACACCGCGCATCCCCGCCCACGACACCACCACCAGCTCACGCACGCCCACCGCCGCGCCGCCGCCGAGGCTGCGCGACACCAGCGAGGAACCGAACACCCAGATCGGCCGCGCCAGCATCGTGGTGGCCAGCACCGCCAGCGCCGACCCCACCAGGGTGGCGTGATCGAGTTCGCTGTGCCACGCACCCTCCACGATCCCGCGCACCTGCAACCCGATCAGCACGAACACCGCGCTTTCCAGGATGAACTGGATCGTGCGCCAATTGATGCGCTCGGCGATGCGCGAGGCGGCGCTCTGCCAGGCCGGCGCGTTGTGCCCGAGGATCATGCCGCACACCACCACCGCGATCACCCCCGAGGCGTGGATGCCCTCGGCGGGCAGATACGCCGCGAACGGCGCCAGGAACGACAGCGTCGTGTCCATCACCGGATCGGTGATGCGTCGCCGCAGCATCGCCAGCAGATAGGCCACCACCACCCCGACCGCCGCGCCGCCACCGGCCGCGAGCAGGAAGTCCGCCCCGGCCGCCCACACCGACACCGTGCCCGCCGTCGCGGCCAGCGCGGTCCGCAACGCCACCAGCGCGGTCGCGTCGTTGAACAGCGACTCGTCCTCCAGGATCGTCACGATCCGCCGCGGCATCCCGATCCGGCGTGCCACCGCCGTCGCGGCCACCGCGTCCGGGGGAGCCACCACCGCACCCAACGCCACGGCGACCGCGAACGGCACCGGCAGCAGCCACCACACCACCACCGCCACCGCGAACGTCGTGAACAACACCAACCCCACCGACAACAACGCGATCGTGCGCGCATTCGCCCGGAAATCCACCAGCGACGTGCGGATCGCGGCGGTATACAGCAAAGGAGGCAGGAAACCGAGCAGAATGATCTCCGGCTCCAGGTGGATCTCCGGCACGAACGGCAGATACGACGCCGCGACCCCGCCCACCGTCAGTACCAGCGGTTCGGACACCCCGAACCGACGCGCCAGCGCCGCCAACGCGGCCGCCGACGCGACGAGAACAACCAGGCCGATCGCGACATGCACGGTGGAATTCTCGCAGAGCGCACGATCGGCAAATGGACCGCGCGGTAGATGACACGTGCGCGGTCCACCGAACTACTGTGCCCGGGCGCACCCACGCGCCATGCTTGTCGACGACAAGGAGGTAGATATGGAGGAGTTCGCGTCCTGGCGGGCGAACGGACGACGCCACACTCATCGCGGCCACCAGATCTTCTGGCGCGACGGAGGCGCAGGCGCCGACGGGACGCTGGTGTGCATCCACGGATTTCCCACCGCGTCCTGGGACTGGCATCGCATCTGGCCCGGTCTGTGCGAGCGTTTCGCTCGCGTCATCGCCCCCGACATGATCGGGTTCGGCTGGTCGGCCAAACCCCGCCACTACGACTACCGCATCACCGACCAAGCCGACATCCACGAGAACCTGCTCCGCGAACAGGGCATCGGCCGGTACCACATCCTCGCCCACGACTACGGCGACAGCGTCGCCCAGGAACTGCTGGCCCGCGACGCCGAACGCCGCGCGGCCGGCGACGAATCCCTGGTGATCGACTCGGTGTTCCTGCTCAACGGCGGCCTGTTCCCCGAAGCGCACCGCCCCCGCCCGGTGCAGCGGCTGCTGGCGAGCCCACTCGGCCCGCTGGTCGGTGTGCTGGGCAGCGAACGCACCTTCCACCGCAGCCTGGCCGCGGTGTTCGGGCCCGACACCAAACCCACCGGTGTCGAACTGCACCAATTCTGGCTGCTGTGGTGCAGCAAGCACGGAAAACGCAACGGCCACAAGCTCATTCGCTACATGGCCGAACGACGCAGGCAGCGGCAGCGCTGGGTGGGCGCCCTGCAGCAGGCCCAGATCCCCATCCGGTTCCTCAACGGCGTCACCGACCCGGTCTCCGGCGGCCATATGGCGCGCCGCTACCGCGAGCTGATCACCACCCCCGACGTGGTGGAACTGCCCCGCATCGGCCACTACCCGCAACTGGAAGCACCCGAGCAGACCCTGCAGGCGCTGCTGGAATTCCACGGCAACCGGGTGCACAAGCCCACCGCGTGACCCCTGGTGTTGCGGACCGGCCGAGCCGGTCCGCAACGACCACGCCACCTATGGTAGACGCCATAGTATGGCGGTATGGCAACCACACGTCGATCCCGCAACGCCCAAGCCCCACGTCCCCCCAGGGGCCAGGCACGGCAACGCATGATCGACGGCGCGATCGACTCCCTGCGCGTGCACGGCGCCAACGCCACCAGCGTCGACCGGGTCCTGGCCGCCACCGGCGCCCCACGCGGCTCGGTGTACCACCACTTTCCCGGCGGACGCACCGAGCTGATCACCGACGCCCTCGGCACCGCGGGCGAGCTGATGTCGACCTTCATCGAACGCCTGACCAGCGACAACGAACCCGCCGCCGCGCTGGACCGCTTCGCCGCGATGTGGCGGCGCACCCTGCTCGACAGCGATTTCCGCGCCGGCTGCCCGATCTTCGCGGTCGCCGTCGAAACCAACGACGAAGCCCCGGAGTTCGCCCGCCTCGCCGGGGAGATCTTCGGCCGCTGGCAGCAGGCCCTCACCGGGATGCTGACCCGCCACGACGTGCCCGCCGACCGCGCGCACCGCCTGGCCACGCTGACGGTCGCCGCGTTCGAAGGCGCCATCGCGCTGTGCCGCGTCCACCACGACATCACGCCGCTCGACGACGCTGTCGCCACGTTGCACGAGCTGATGCCCGCCGCGAGCTGAGCCACCCCGCCGCACGGCACGTCAGCCCTTGACACACCGACTATGGTGAATGCCATAGTCGGGAACAGGGCCGCGCCACCCCCGAATAAGCCTCGCGCGGACACGATCTCGCCTTCCGCCCGCTGACACGCGCACCGAAGGAGCCACCGATGCCCGCCGCCGACCTCCACCTGGAAACGATCGAACTCGAACACACCGGGCGGGTACTCACCGCACGCGTCGTCGCACCACCGTTGAATTTCGTCACCACCGCCGTCGTCCGCGACCTCGACACCCTCACCGCCGCCGTCGACACCGACGACACGATCGGCGCGGTCGTGCTCACCGGAGGACTGCCCGGCCGCTTCCTCACCCACGCCGACCCCGCCGCCCTCAGCGGCATGATCGAACGACCCCACCCCTTCGTCCCCGCCCGCGCCGCCGCCCCGTTCCTGCGCGCCGCCGCGGCCGCGCTACGCGTACCCGGCGCCGCCGGCCTGGTCGAACGCCACGGCGGAGGCCTCGGCGCCGGCCTGGTCTGGGGCCACCGCTGGAAACGCACCACCCTGCGGATGAACCGCTCCCGCGTCGCCTACCTCGCCGCCATCAACGGACCCGCACTCGGCGGCGGCCACGAGATCGCACTGGCCTGCGACCTGCGCTACGCCGCCGACGCCGACCACGTACGCCTCGGCCAGATCGAGACACTGGCCAACCTCATCCCCGGCGGCGGCGCCACCCAACGCCTCACCCGCCTGCTCGGCGCCGCCAAAGCCATCGAAATCACCCTCGAAGGCACACCCTTCACCGCCCGCGAAGCATTGCGCCTCGGCCTGGTCCACCGCCTGCTGCCCGCCGCCGACCTGCTCGCCCAGACCCAGGCCACCGCGGCGCGGCTGGCCGCCCGCAACCCCGTCGCCGTCGCCGAACTCAAACGCGCCGTCTACTTCGGACCCGACAAAACCCTGTCCCGCGGCCTGGACGCCGAACAAGCCGGATTCGTCTCCGTCGGCACCACCGCCGCGGCCGCCCGCACCACCCAAGCCTTCTTCCAAGACCTCGACCGTCTCGCCGACACCCCCTTCCTCGCCGACCCGCAACCCTGGCTGGACGGCACCCGCGTCGACCAGGTGAGCCGATGACCACCCCGCCCGCCACCGCCACGTGGCACAAGACCGCCTGCATCCTGTGCGAGAACAACTGCGGACTGCTCATCCAGCTCGACGACCGCCGCTTCGCCAAGATCCGCGGCGACAAAGACCACGTCGCCTCCGCCGGCTACACCTGCAACAAGGCGCTACGCCTGGACCACTACCAGAACGGCGCAACCAGGCTCACCACCCCGCTGCGCCGCGAACCCGACGGCACCTTCACCGAAATCGACTGGGACACCGCCATTTCCGAGATCGCAGCCCGCTTGACGGCGATCAAGGACACCTACGGCGGCGACAAGATCTTCTACTACGGCGGCGGGGGACAGGGCAACCACCTCGGCGGCGCCTACAGCACCGCCCTGCGCCGCGCCCTCGGCAGCCGCTACCGCTCCAGCGCCCTGGCCCAGGAGAAGACCGGCGAAGGATGGGTCGACGCCCACCTCACCGGCGGCCACACCACCGGCGACTTCGAACACGCCGAAGTCTCGATCTTCCTCGGCAAAAACCCCTGGCAGTCCCACGGCGTCCCCCGCGCCCGCACCGTCCTGCAACAGATCGCCAAAGACCCCGCCCGCACCATGATCGTCATCGACCCGGTGCGCACCGAAACCGCCGACCTCGCCGACATCCACCTGCAACTCCGCCCCGGCACCGACGCCTGGTGCCTGGCGGCCCTGCTGGCGATCCTCGTCCAAGACGACCTGCTCGACCACGCCTTCCTCACCGAACACACCACCGGATCCGACACCGTCCGCACCGACCTCGCCCACATCGACATCCCCGCCTACGCCGACATCTGCGGCGTCCCCGAAGATCTCCTGCGCAGCACCGCCCACCGCATCGCCGCCGCGACCAGCGTCGCCACCTACGAAGACCTCGGCGTCCAGCAGAGCCCCAACAGCACCCTCATCTCCTACCTCGACAAACTGCTGTGGCTGCTCACCGGCAACTTCGCCAAACCAGGCGCCATGCAACCGCATTCCTGGATGGCGCCCCTGGCCGGCTACAGCCGCGAAGTCAAACGCAGCCCGGTCACCGGCGCACCCCTGTTCGGCGGCATGCTGCCCTGCAACGCCATCGCCGAAGAAATCAGCACCGACCACCCCGACCGATTCCGCGCGATGATCATCGAATCCGCCAACCCCGCCCACTCCCTCGCCGACTCGACCGCGTTCCGCGACGCATTGCACGCCCTGGACCTGGTCGTCGTCATCGACATCGCCCGCACCGAAACCGCCCGCCACGCCGACTACGTCCTACCCGCCGCCAGCCAATTCGAGAAATGGGAAGCCACCTTCTTCAACCTCGAATTCCCGCACAACACCTTCCACCTGCGCGCCCCCGTCCTCGACCCACTACCCGGCACCCTGCCCGAACCCGAGATCTACGCCCGGCTGCTGCGCGAACTACACGCCGTCGGCCGCGGCACACTCACCCTGCTGCGCACCGCCGCGAAACTCGGACGACGCCCCTACGCCTGGACTTTCGCCGCCCTGCTGGCCACCGACAAATCCCTCGCCGGCCTCGCCCCCTACCTGCTGTACGAAACCCTCGGCCCCACCCTGCCCGACGGCGCGCGCTCCGCGGCCGTCCTGTGGGCACTGGCCCAGCGCGTCGCCAAGGTCTACCCGGCCGCGATGCGCCGCGCCGGACACCGCGACGCCGACGCACTGTTCGACGCCATCCTCACCAGCCGCTCCGGCGTCACCTTCACCCTCGACGACTACGACAACGCCTGGGACTACCTCCCACACCCCGACAAACGGATCCCACTGGCCATCCCCGAACTCCTGCACGCCCTACGCGACCTCGCCACCACACCAGCCACCCACACCACCGCGGAATTCCCGTTCGTGCTGGCAGCAGGGGAGCGTCGCTCCTTCACCGCCAACACCATCTTCCGCGACGACACCTGGCGGCGCCGCGACCCCGAAGGCGCACTACGCCTCAACCCCGGCGACGCCACCCGCCTCGGCCTCACCACCGGCGACCGAGCCCGCATCACCACCCGCCGCGGCAGCGCCGTCGCCACCGTGGAAACCAACGACCGCATGCAACCCGGCCACGCCTCCCTGCCCAACGGCCTCGGCCTGGACCTGCCCACCGGCGACGGCACCCGCCGCACCGGCGTCGCCCCCAACGACCTCACCGACCTCACCTGGCGCGACGCCATCGCAGGCACCCCCTGGCACAAACACGTCCCCGCCCGCATCGAACCCGCCTGACGACCCGGCACCGAATCGCGGTGTACACACCGCATTTCCGCTCGAGCCGCTACCCTGATCGGCCACGGCTACGTGCCCCGACCACCCCGGATGCACCACAATTCCGCACCCACCTGCCCGCACCACCGACGAGATCTGATCGCGCGCCGTCCTCTACCCGGGCACCCCGAGAACGGATGTCGGGTACGCCCGATCGCACAACACGGCATCCGCCTGCAACCCGCACACGGCGCACGCCAGGGGAGGGGAACAGCACAGTAGCAGCGCACCCCACGTCGGCTACCCGATCACCGCGCACACGCGGCACCGGCAGCCGGCGCAACACGGCATCACCCGCACCGCCTCAGACGGTCACCGCGGACACCTTCTCGCTCACCCCGGCGCCCTCGTCGTCGCCGGCAGCCGCACGCGTCACCGTCACCCACGTGTTGTTCACCGCCGCCGTCCCCGAGAACGTGTCCGTCAACGCCGGATCATGCAGCAGATTCACATTCGCCCCGGGCAGCGACGCCGCCACCGTCCACCCGACACCCGGCTCCTGATGCCCCCACCCATGCGGAATCGCCACCGTCCCGGCCCGGATATCGTCGCTGACCTCCAACGGCACCACGATCGAACCGGTCCGGGAACGCACCGTCACCGATTCACCGTCACGCAACCCACGCGCCGCCGCATCCTGCGGATGCATCAACGCCGTGCACCGATCCCGCCCCTTCACCATCGACGGCACATTGTGCAGCCACGAATTGTTACTGCGCAGATGACGACGACCGATCAACTTCAAGTCGTACCCGTCCACAGGCGCGGTCACCGCCTTACCCCGCCGCGCGTCCGCAAGAACCGCACGGGCCGCCGCCACGAAATCCTCCGGCGCCACATGCACCTTCCGATCCTTCGTCCCCAGCAACGACCGCAACCTCGGCCGCAACGGCCCCAGATCGATGCCGCCCACCGCCGCACGCGCCTTACCCACGGTCAAACCCTTACGGCCCCGCCGCAACACCCCATACGGCCCCGCCGCCACCCCGAGCGCCGCGATCCGCACGGGACTGACCCGATCGAACAACGCGTTCAGCACCCGCCCGGTCAACCGGCGCGCCGGCAACGGCACCACCTCGGTGACCAGCCGCGCCATGATCTGCCAATCCTCCAGCCCATCGGCAGGCGGCTCGAACACCCGCGCGTCGAAACGCAGATTGTTGCGCACACTGAACACCGGGAACAGGATGTTGACGTCCTCGCGCTCCAACGGCGAGATCGGCGGCAGGATGATGTCCGCGTGCCGCGTCGTCTCCGTGACGTACATGTCCACGGCCACATAGAAATCCAGCCCGTCCAGCGCCGCACCCAACCGGCCGCGCTGCGGCGTGGACAACACCGGATTACCCGCATACGTGATCATCGCGCGGATCCGGCCCGGCCCGTCGGTCAGCATCTCCTCCGCCAACGCCGCCACCGGCAACTCCGAACGGAACGACTTGTAGGTTCCGGAACTGTCGGTCCACGCCCCGTACCCCACCGGCAGATACTTCGCATACCGCGGCGCATCGATCGGCGGCGTCGCGAACATCTGACCACCCGCCCGATCCAAGTTGCCCGTCACCGCGTTGATCGTGTTCACCAGCCAATGCGTCAACGTGCCGGTCACCTGCTGACACACCCCGATCCGCGCGTACAGCACCGCCGAGGGCGCCGCCGCGTGCTCCCGGGCCAGCCCGCGAATCGTCTCCGCGTCCACCCCCGCGTACTGCGCCATCTGCTCCGGCGACGCCTCGGCCACCAACGCCCGCAACCGCTCCCAGCCCGTAGTCGACGCGCCAACAGCCCTCTCGTCACACAAGTCCTCGGCGACCAGCACATGCAACATCGCCAGCAGCAGATACACATCCCCACCCGGCGCCACCGCGACATGCTGATCGGCCAGCCGCGCCGTCTCGGTCCGCCGCGGATCGATCACCACGACCTTCCCACCACGCCGCCGCACGTCCCGAATCCGCTGCTTCGCATTCGGCATGGTCGTCACCGACCCGTTCGACACCGCCGGATTCGCCCCCAGGATCACCAGCCGATCGGTCCGATCGATATCGGTCACCGGCATCAGCACATTCGAGCCGAACATCCGCCACGCGACGAACTCCTGCGGGAACTGATCGATCGAGGAAGCCGAGAAGAAATTCCGCGTCAACAGCACCGAACGCAACAGCGCCGCGTACAGCACCGACGAACTGTGCGCGGCCGGATTCCCCAGATACATACCGATCGCACTGTTCCCGTGCTCCCGACGCACCTGCCGCAACCGCTGCCCGATCTCGCGAAACGCCTCATCCCAGCCGATCGGCTCGAACGACGACCCCACCCGCCGCACCGGCGTACGCAACCGATCCGGATCGTGGTGCAACCCGCCCATCGCCGTCGCCTTCGGGCAGATGTACCCCTTCGACAGCACGTCCTGCGGATTGCCCTCGATCCGCGTCACCTGATCACCGGAGACCGTGACAAGGATTCCGCAGTGCGCCTCACACAGGGTGCACTGGCGGGCAATGGTGGTAGCGCTCATCAATTTTCACCTTCTGCCGGATCGCTTCCCACAGGCTATCTGGGACAGCTCATTCCGTACAGGTCTCTATGTTGGACGGATGCGGGCATGCAGATGCATGTCATGCCAACCATCCGCGTGCAACCCCGCACTGCGCCGGACACTCTCCGGCGCGAACCCCGCCTTCACCGCCGCACGGCACGACGGCAGATTGCGCACCGAATGCGACACCTCCAACCGATGGAAACCCACCCCGAAAGCCCACCGGGTCACCGCCTCCACCGCCGCAGGCGTCACCCCACGCCCCCGCCATCCCGGAGCTGTCCAATAGGCGATCCCCGCCGACCCATCCGGCGGCGACATCCCCCGCAACCCCACCCGCGCCGCCACCACGTCACCGACCACGACCGCCCACTGCGGACCGTCACCATTGCACCACCCCGCCCGCCAGCGCGCGATCAACTCCAGCGCCTCGCCCTCGGACACGACATCGCGCACATGCCAGCGTTGGATCTCCGGATCCTCATAGACCGCCCGGATCACCGCCGCATCGGCGTTCACCCACGGCCGCAACAACACCGCCTCACTCCGCAGAACGGGTTGAGACCCCGCTGCGAACACGTCGGCGGCGACCACATCGGGCATCAGAGCGGACACACCCGGATTGTCACCCGCACACGCCGCCCGCCGTCACCGATTTCATCGGCACAGTCTTCGATGCCTCGGCGATCCGACCAACCGTTGTAATGATCCGCGATGAGGTCGAATTCAGGCTGCCGGTTACCAGCGGCCCCGTGCGAGCCGGTCGCAAAGTGCGTCTCGCACATCGGGGGTGCTGCGCACCCTCGCTCGGAGCACTCCCTTCCGGATCCGCAACCAGAAGCGTCACAGTGACAATAAGCGACGCGATGAGGGGGAGCAGGGGAGCCCCGGCTACGCGGTCGAGACCTCCACGTCCGCATCGACAACAGGCGCCGGCTGCGGCGCCGCGAATCCCGGCAGGAATCGGTTCACCGCGGGAATCATCATGTGGATCAGCGGGCCGATCCCGAAGGCGTACACCAGCGTTCCGATGCCGACACTGCCGCCGAGCACGAACCCCGTCGTCAACACTGTCAGCTCGATCGCCGTGCGAACCATCCACACCGATCGACCGGTCCGCCGAACCAGTCCAGTCATCAGTCCATCCCGCGGACCCGGGCCCATGCCCGCCCCAATGTACAACACACTCGCCACCGCGTTCAGCACGACCGCGGCCCCCATCGCGCCGACCCGCACCGCGAGCGCATCCCACGACGGCAACCACGCCAGCCCCGCGTCCACCGACACGGCGATCACCACGACATTGCTCACCGTGCCCAAGCCGGGCATCTGCCGCAACGGAATCCAGACCAACAGCACTACGACACCGGTAATCGCCGTCACCGCGCCAAAACTGAGCGGCACATGCCGCGCCACGCCCTGATGGAACACATCCCACGGATCCAGCCCGAGCCCAGCCCGCACCATCACCGCCATCGAAAACCCGTACAACCACAAACCCGCGTACAACGCGACCAACCGACGAACCAGCACCGCCCCAGCGTGCCCGCAACTGGCCACCACAACCAGAGCCAATCACCGATCACTGGACCGGACAGTAGAGCCGCAACCCAGGCTGCAATTCGTCACTGTGACGTTTTCATGCAATCAGATTCTAAGCCAGGGGAGATCAGTATAGAGAAATCCCAAGATTCACCAAGCAAGCCAACAATCACCGAAAAATTTTCACCAACCGGACAAACGCGCCGGGCGTCCCGCCAAATGCGGCAACGACATTCGACCGCCCGAACCTGAGACCGACCCGGGCGCACGGCGAAACAGGCTGCGAAGCAATGGCAAACCAGCAGTAAGCCGTCTCACCGACCCGCGCCGAAATCGCGCCGATAATCGACATTATGTCAACTAGAGACGCACCCGCCCTTCCGGGAAGCAACTCAGCCCTCCCCGGCCTCCAGGTGAGATGTGTCGGCAAGACTGACCATCGCACGATTGCGCCAGTAGTCGTCGTGCCGCAGGTGGGTGATCGCGCCGGGCGAGGTCGCGAACGACACGAAGCCGACCGCCTCCACCGGCAGCATCATCCAGGTGGTGACCACGAATGTCAGCGCGTAGCCGTGCGTGACGACGATATGGTCGTGCTCGGTGTCGGCCATCAACTCACGCACACACGCGCCCACCCGCGTCGCGACCTCACGCCGTGTCTCCGCACCACGGATCGGCCCTCGATGATCGAGCCGATCATGATCCGGTGCGGGAACCTGCCGCTGGGCGAGCCACGCGTTCGGCCGACCGCCCGCTTCCCCGAAACTGATCTCCCGCAGCCGCTGGTCCACCGTCACCGGAACACCGAACTCGGCCGCGACAAGCCGCGCGGTCTCTACACAACGGGCCAGATCCGACGTCGTGACCCGCACCGGCCGCACCACACCGGCACGTCGGCGCACCAACTCGGCCGCGACAAGACAGGCGTCGCGCCGACCCCGCGCCGTCAGTACCGAGTCATACCACCCACCGACGAGATCATGTTCGGTGTGCTCCGCATGCGGGTGACTCACCACGTAGAGGTCCTGCATCCCACTCCCCCCAGTCCACAGAGATCTGCTTGGTCCCCGCCGCGTCACCCTACCGTCGCGCGACTCGAGTCCGCGCCTCGGCGCCGGGCCCAACCCCGAAAACAGGCCCGGCGCCGCGGTCTGGGAACTCAACCCAGCATGTCGGCCAGTTCCGCGTGCAGATCGAGCAACGCGGGAATCTGCTCCGCAGGCCGACGTCCCATGCCGCACTCGGTGGCGATGCCGAAGTCGGCGACCGCGGAACGGGCCGCTTCGATGCGCTGAAGCGCGCCCGCACGGCCGTCCGTGGCATGGACCAAACCGAGGTAGAGATCCGTCTCCGCCGGAAGGGTGAGATCGGCAAGGGGCTTGAAATAGTCTGCGTCGGTCCGCGAACGCGGCACCGGCAAGTGAATCCAGTTCACCGACCGGTCCAGCCCGGCCAGAATCCGGTCGGCGACCGCCGCGAGCCGACCGGTGTCAGCGGGTTCGGCGAAGTGCTGGTGCCCGAAATCGCCGTAGCACAGGTGATAACCGAGCTCGACCGGTTCGGGCACCGCGGCGCCCAACCGGACGAGGCGCTGCCCCACTTCCGCGAGCTGTGTCGCATAGTCAGAACCGAACCAAGACGGGAAGATCCCCTCGAAGATGGCGAACTCGACCGCGGCATCCCATTGCACAGCAAGGTCTTCCGCCGGTATCGCCGCGACTATGGCGTCCAGCTCGTCGAGCAGACGCGCTTCGTATCTGCGTTCCAACTCCCCCTGCGGGCCCGCGACGAACGCCCCGATCACCGCGATCGGCGTCGGCAAGCTCACCTGGAACCGGATGCCCGCCGGGATCGTGCCGTCCGCCCGCAATTCCTGGAATACCTGCCAGGATTCCACCGCCGCCTCCGCGTACCCCAACGGACCGAAGTCGATCGACGCCGGGTCTACGCCGGGCTTGGGCTGCACCCGTTCGCTCGGCCCGTACTCCGGGCTCGGCGGAGGAACGGTTTCCAGGTCGGGATGTGCCTGCATCTTGGGCAGCTGCCACACCACCCAGTTGTCCCGCACCCCGGTCTCGCCGTCCGGAATGCGTTTCACATGCTTCCCGACGCGTATCGCCGCCTCGGAGAAGACAGTCCGCGCATCCGACAGCGGAACACTGCCGCACAAATGAACTCCACGACCCTCACCCACCGCAACCTCCTGCACATGGCCTACCGCTGGTCCAGCCCGCCCGGTATCGAAACCAGGTATTTGCCACACGTTCTGCCCAAGATTCCGACCAACGTGGGCAATCGATCAGCCGAGCTATGCGATGCAGCGTAGGTGGGAACTCGTCGCTCGGATCCCCAGCTTTGGGAAACAGTCAGCGATCTGTTTACTGGCCCGATTCTCGGCGCGCCTCGTCCTGTCCTCTCCGCCACCGGCTCGTGCTCGCGGCCTTGCCGAGCCCGCTGTTGAGCAACAAGAATCACGACACGACGGTCGAGAGGATCGCCGACCCGGTACCGCCGGCCGCTCTGGAGGTTTCGTCACATCTGCGAATTACTCATCATGGTCAACGGCCTACCCGGCTCCGGAAAATCGACGTCGGCTCCCCCGCTGGCACGAGAACTACGCGCCCACCTGATTCGCAAAGACCTCGTCAAGGAGGCACTGGGTTCCGGGCTGGACAGCACCGCTGTCTTGCCGAACATCGGGGCCATCGCGATGGAAGCGGTGTGGGCGCTCGCCGCCGCGTTACCCGGTGTCGTCGTGGTCGACTCCTGGTGGTTCAAGCCTCGTGACATGCGGTACGCCGCCGAAGGTATCGCGATCTCCGGCGCCACCCGCGCCGTGGAGGTCTGGTGCTCGGTCCCGTCCGACGTCGCTCTGGCGCGATTTCACAGCCGCGCCCGCGCGGATCTGTATCAGGACGACGCGCATCTGGCGCAGGACTGGGACCGGTGGGCACGACTGGCCGAACCCCTCGCACTCGCTCCGGTCGTCACCGTCGACACCACTACCCCGGTCGACTACCCCGAGCTCGCGCGCCGGGTGATGGCCGCGGCCACAGTCACCATCGGCGACGTCCTCTAACGGCTGGGTCATCTGCCGCCGATCTACTTGATCTTCTGGAGCCGCGCCGGATCCGCCCCCGGCCTCCATGCTTGTCTGGGTAGATAATCGGGCGGAGTTCGTATGCGGTGGAGAGGCGCTATATGCATATATACGCAAAGGGACGTATCCTAATATTTTCTTCCCCGGGGTCAGTTACATAAGGGTCGCAAAGACTTCGGCCACACCGCGGCACTCGTCCTGTTCGATCTCTATGCCCACGCCACGGATTCCGACCCGCCTGGCCCCGCTGGCCCTCCCCTACCCGCAGATCCACAACTACCCCGGGCGACAACGTTATTCGCAAACCGATAGCAAGCTGAACTAACGTTCGAACGGTGCTTGGACATTCACACGCGACCAGTGGCGCGCTGGCCTGGTCGGCGGCAGCGGCGACGTTGCCGGTCACGATCTTGACGTTTCCCGCCCTCCAGGATGCGACAGGGCACCTGGGCACCGTCGACCTGCTGCTGGGCGTCTTCCTGACCGCCGGGGCGGCACTGCTGCCCGACGCCGACCATCCCGACGGGACGATCTCACATGCCCTGGGTCCGATCACGCACACCGCATGCAAGGTGATCTCATGGGTCTCGGGCGGCCATCGCGGCGCCACCCACTCTTTGGCGTTCGTCGCGGCCGTCGCCTATGGGACGTGGGCCGGTGAGCATTGGCTCGGCCGCTGGTTCACCCTGAGCCTGGTCTTCTTCCTTCTCGCCCTGGCCGTGCGCGCCCTGCACCTGTGCCCGTCCGGCAATAACTTCAAGGCGTGGGGGCCGATCGTGGTCCTCGCCTCCGCGGGCACCTTCGCGATGGAGCATTGGATCGCCGACAAGCCCGTCTGGCTGCCGTTCGCGGTCGGGTTGGGTGCGCTCGCGCATCTCCTCGGCGACTGCCTCACCGAGCGCGGCTGCCGCCTGTTCTGGCCGTTCGGCCTTCGAGTCAGCCTTCCGGTCATCGATCGCACCGGGAACAAGGTCGAAACCTTCCTTGTAGCACCGTTGTTCACGCTCGGCACCCTGGCGATCCTTTGGTACACCATCACCCACCAGCCCTGACAACTCGACGCTGCCGCCGGGGCGTCCCCTACCCCGCCCCGGCGATCGCCGCGCCACAGCGCGTGGGGCCACTGGTGGCAGTAGCCGGGTCTTGGCGGTGACCCCCTCCCCTCCTTGCTGCATTGGTGTGGTGGCTTGTTAGTGAGGTTGCAGATTTTGGCCACATAGTGAGATGCGCATATCTACGTAAGGACATCTTATTCACTACATCGACTCATCGCTTTCGTCACCCATCATCTCCACCCAGCGGGGCCCCCTACCCCGAGCCGTTTCTTCCGAGAACTCCGCACTCCCCCGGCTACCCTGATGCCATGCTTGCCTCGACCATGCAGCCGCAGCGCTGGACGCCGCCGCCCTCCCCTGCTCGGGCGCGCCGAAAGCACAGCACGCCACCCCTTCCCCCGGTCCGGCGCCTCGAGTTGCCCGGCGCGGGGCCCGAGGATGTCGTGCTCTCCCCCGACGGCAGGATCATCGCAGGCATCGCGGACGGCGCGATTCTCAGCATCGATCCGGCTACCGGCGGTGTCCGCGAACTCGCGAACACCGGCGGTCGCCCGCTCGGTCTGCACGCCGACGCCGACGGGCGCGTGCTGATCTGCGATGTCGAGCGTGGGCTGCTGGAGTTGGACACCGACGGAACGCTGACCGTGCTGGTGGACGAGATCGATGGCGAGCCACTGCGGTTCGCCAGCAATGTGGTGCGGGACGCCGACGGCACGATCTACTTCTCGGCGTCGTCGCGCCGGTACTCCCTCGACGAGTACATGGGCGACATTCTGGAGCACTCCGGCACCGGCCGCCTGTTCCGCCGGGATCCCGCGGGCGAAGTGCGGACGCTCATGGACGATCTGCAGTTCGCCAACGGACTGGTGCTGGCGCCCGATCGTTCCAGCGTGGTCGTCGCGGAGACCGGCGGCTATCGGTTGACGCGCTATTGGCTGTCCGGCCCCAAGGCCGGCACGTGGGAGAGGTTGATCGAGAATCTGCCCGGATTCCCGGACAACTTGGGCCTCGGCAGCGACGGCCTGATCTGGATCACGCTGCCGTCGCCACGGAATCCTTTGCTGGATCGGCTTCTTCCGCTGCCTGGCATGCTGCGGCGCATCGTGTGGACGCTGCCCAGTTGGGTGCAGCCGAAACCGGCGCGGACGGTGTGGGTGATGGCGGTCGATTTCGCGGGCGAGGTCGTGCACGACCTGCAGGTGGAAGGCACCGATTATTCGATGGTGACCGGTGTGGTCGAACAGGACGGCGTGTTGTATCTCGGCAGCCTCACAGAGCGGGCGGTGGCTGTCTCGCGCGTGCCATAGGGTTTCGCGACCACTTTCAGTGCACACTTGTACACTGAGGCTATGACAGAGAGCGCACGCCAACGGCAAGCGGAGGTGAGGGCGCTGGCCCGGCTGGCCGGTGACGAACTGGGCGGAGCGGTGGATGGGATCGCGGCCGTGCACCGGGCGATCGCGCACCGGGTGTTCGCCGCGGTGCGGTGGGGTGTGGGACCGGCGGCGGCGCCGGTCGAGCTGATGCACGATGCGATCGCCGAGAGCGTCTACCGTGTGGTCAGCGGATCGGCGGTGGTGGCGGGCATGGTCGCCGAGCGGACGGCGGATCTGCCCGGCGAAGCGCCGTCACGCACGGTGTACGGTTCGGGGTTGCTCGCCGCGCTGCAGGGTCTGATCGGTGACGATCTCGAGCAGACGCGACCGATTCTGGCCGCTCCGATGACGTTCCGGATCGATGGCGCGCCCGTGCGAGCCGAGCTGGTCGGTGCGCGCGTTCAGCGGCCCAGCGCGCATGTCGTGGTCTTCCTGCACGGGTTGGTGGAGAGCGAGCACGCGTGGCGTCTGGGCGGTGGGCCGACTTATGCCGAGCGGCTGGAGGGCGATATCGGTTGTACGGCGCTGCAGGTCCGGTACAACTCCGGGCTGCATATCTCGGAGAACGCGGCGCAGCTCAGCGAGCTGATGCGGTGTTTGGTCGAGCGGTGGCCGGTGCCGATCGAGCGGGTGTCGCTGGTGGGTCATTCGATGGGCGGGCTGGTCGCGCGGGGTGCGTGCTTCGTGGCGAGTGAGGCCGGATTGCCGTGGGTGCGGCTGGTGCGGCAGGTGGTGTGCCTGGGTTCGCCTCATATGGGTGCGCCGCTGGAGCAGGTGGTGCATTTCGCGTCGGCGGCGTTGGTGCGGTTTCCCGAGACTCGTCCGTTCGGGCGTTTGTTGCGTCGGCGTAGCGCGGGGATCCGGGATCTTCGTGACGGCTCTCTGGTGGACGAGGATTGGCGTGGTCTGGACGCTGACGCTCTGCGTCGCCGGGTGGTGCGCGAGGTTCCGCTGTTGGTGGGCGCGGACCACTATTTCGTCACCGCTACCGTCACTCGCAGTCCGCGGCATCCGCTGGGGCGTGTGCTCGGTGATGGGCTGGTTCTCACTCCGAGTGGTTCGGGTCGTGCTCGGACTCGTCGCGTCGGGTTCGACGTAGAGAAGGGGATGCATCTGGCGTCGGCGCATCATTTCACGTTGCTGAATGACGAGGCGGTGTATCGCGCGTTGGGTACCTGGTTGACGTCGGAGGCTGCCGAAGTCTCCGGGTGAGCCCTTCGGGGGCGGGACCGGCGTGGCCGTGTCCCGCCCGGGGTTCAGAGGAGGTCTTCGGGGTCGGCGTCGGCTTCCAGGCGTACGTCTTCGGCGAAGTGGGCTTCGGGGTCGTCGTGGTCGGTGTGGGCGGCGTAGAGCAGCAGGCAGCCGCGGATGCCGTCGAGGAGGTCTTCGAGGAGGTCGAGGGCGGGGCGGGCGGGGTCGAGGCGGCTGATGCGGAAGCCGGTGAGCATTGCTTCGCGGGTGTCGGCGTCGACGCCGAATCGGTGGGCTTGGGTTTCGATTTCGGCGACGCGGGCGACGAGGCTCCAGGGCGCGGGGACGCGGCCTTCGTGCACGGCCATCGCTTCGGCGATGAGGTCGAGGACGACTTCGGTGGGGGTGTCGCCGGCGGCGAGTCGTTCGAGTACGAGGGTGGGGGTTTCCACTTGGAGGGCTTCGATGTCGTCGGCTTCGGCGACGACGTCGGTGGTGGGTACGTTCGCGGATTCTCCGGCGACTTCGGCGGCGGCGTAGAGCCAGTGTGCCGCGGCGACGGAGGCGGAGGCGGGGTCGAGTTCGGTGAACAGTTCGATGCTGCCGAGCGGGTCGGCGCGCAGGAGTGCGTCGGCGGCGTGGACCTGGGCCGGGGATACGTCGGGGCGGGACAGTTCGACGGCTTGGCGGGCGCGGCCGGAGAGGTCGCCGCGTTCGGCGGATTCGATGGCTTCTTGTTCGGTGCGGACTTCGGCGGCGACGGTGTCGAGCAGGGCGGCGTCGTCGATGTCGTGGAGGGTGCGTCCGATGCGGTGGGCGGATTCGACGACGCCGCTGTAGGAGACGAGCAGTCCTTCGTCGGTGGGCAGGTGGGGGGTGCGCAGGCCGGTTTCGACTTCTTTGAAGTTGCGGCGTTCCTCGGCGCGGCGCCATGCTTCGCTGTTGGGGACGTCGGGGTCGCCCGCGGCGCTGGCCGGGTGGGTGTAGGTGCGCCATTGGAATCGCGAGAGGGTGGTGAGGTTCGACGCCAGATCGGTTGCCTGGTCCCTGGTCACCTGCGGGGGCAGGGTGGCCACCGTCTGGGCGAGGTCGCCTCGTCCGGTCGCCCAGGTGGCGACGAGGGCGGCGCGGTCGGCATCGAATGCGTATCTGGTCACCTGGGCAAGTCTGGTCGATCGGCGGCGGTTGCGCTCGGTCAATTGCTTCGCTTGTGTGGGGTTGTGCGGCGTTTCCCGGGGGCGCGCTGGGTGGATGGGGTGGGGCGTGGATTGTGACGGTGGCGCAACCGGCGACACGCGGATTCCTTCGCAGCCGTCAGCAATCTCACAGCTACGCTACGGCGATGCGTATACGGACTCACCGGCGCGGGTTCGCCGCGTTGTCGGCCGCTGCGGCTGTGCTGATGGCTTCGGGTGTTTCCGCTGCTCAGCCGAGCCGGGAGCTGCCTGCGTTCGATGCGGATTTTCTGTGGGGTGTGGCGTCGTCGGGGTTTCAGTCGGAAGGTGATGCGCCGGACAGCAACTGGTCGCGTTTCATCGCATCGGGTGAGACGGCGGATCCGTATCTCGATTCGGTGGACTTCGCCCGCCGCTTTGGCTCCGATATCGATCTGGCGGCGCGTCTGGGTGTGCGGGTGTATCGGGTGGGGATCGAGTGGGCGCGGTTGCAGCCGGCGCCGCATGCGTGGGACGAGGCGGCGTTCGGGTTCTACGACAAGGTGATCGCGCGGATCGTGGCGGCGGGGATGCGGCCGATGCTGACCTTGGATCATTGGGTGTATCCGGGGTGGGCGTCGGACCGTGGTGGGTGGCGCAATCCGGGCATGGTCGAGGATTGGCTGGCGAACATGCGCAAGGTGGTGCAGCGGTATGCCGCGCGTGATCCGTTGTGGGTGACGTTCAACGAGCCCGCGGCGTATGTCGGCACCGAGTTGCGTACCGGGGGGATCAGCGTGGCGGAGGCTCCGGTGATGGTGGATCGGATCGCGCAGGCGCACAACGAGATCTACGACGTCATCCATGGTTATCGGCCGGGTGCGCAGGTGACCAGCAATCTGGGTTATGTGGCGGGCGCGGAGACGGAGGTGAATCAGCCGATCGTGGATCGGATCTCGGCGAAGCTGGATTTCATCGGGGTGGATTACTACTTCGCTCCGTTGCCGCAGACCGGGGAGGCGGCGCAGGGCGGCGCGGAGGGTGGTCCTGCGATGTGGGAGTTGCCGGTGCATCCGGAGGGTATCTACTACGCGTTGCGGCATTACGCGCGCCAGTTTCCGGGGCGTCCGCTGTATGTGGTGGAGAATGGTATTCCGACGGAGAACGGGCAGGCGCGGCCGGATGGCTATACGCGTGCGGATCATCTGCGGGACACGGTGTATTGGTTGCAGCGGGCGAAGGCCGATGGGATGAACGTGATCGGCTACAACTACTGGAGTCTGACGGACAATTACGAGTGGGGTTCGTATGCGCCGCGGTTCGGGCTCTACACGGTGGATGTGCTGACCGATCCGGCGTTGACGCGCCGTGCGACGGATGCGGTCGACGCGTATGCCCGGCTGATCCGTGCGGGTGGCGTGGCGCCGTCTTATCGGCCGACGCGGGCTCCGGTTCCCTGTCTGCAGATCGACGCGGTGGATACCTGCGCCGGGGACGACCCGGCTTAGTGGCGGGTGATGCCGGTTGTCGCCGCGTGGTGGTGGTGTTGCGGTAACGTCGGCGGCGAGCACGTGTCGCGTTCGGGGGTGGTGACGCTCCGCCCGGAAAGGTGATTCATGACCATCGATAGTCACCTGCCGCTCGGCTTGCAGTATCCGGCGGCGTCCTTCTCGGAGTTCCTGCGCCGGTACGCGCCGCAGTTGCTGCCGGCCATGGGTTTCGATGCGGGCGGCGCGGTCGATTTCGCGCCGCACGGTACGACGATCGTGGCGATCAGTTATCGGGGTGGTGTGCTGGTGGCGGGTGATCGCCGGGGCACGATGGCGCATCTGGTGGCGACGCGGGATATGCAGAAGGTGTTCGTCACCGACACGTATTCGGCGGCCGGTTTCGCGGGCACGGTGGGTATGGCGCTGGAGATGATCCGGTTGTTCGCGGTGGAGCTGGAGCATTACGAGAAGATCGAGGGGGCGTCGCTGACGTTCGACGGCAAGGCCACGAAGTTGTCGGCGATGGTGCGCGCGAATCTGCCTGCGGCGTTGCAGGACATGGCGGTGATTCCGGTGCTGGTCGGTTATGACGTGGATGCCGCCGATCCGGAGCGGGCGGGCCGGATCGTGTCGTATGACGCGGTGGGTGGGCGGCGGGAGGAGCGTTTCGGTTACACCGCGGTCGGTTCGGGGTCGGTGTTCGCGAAGTCGTCGTTGAAGAAGACGTATCACCGGGATATCGATGAGCAGGCGGCGTTGCGGCTGGCGGTGGAGGCGTTGTTCGACGCGGCCGACGACGATACCGCGACGGGTGGGCCGGATCTGGCGCGGGCGATCTATCCCACCGCGGTGCTGGTGGACGCCGAGGGTGCGGTGGAGGTTGCGGCGGAGCGTCTGGCGGAGATCGCCGGTGTGGTCGCCGACGCGCGTGCGGCGGCGGAGGGGCGTTGAGGAGAGCCGCTTCGTGCGGTTTCCGGGGAAATCCACTGGGGGGCCGCGGGTTAGCGGATTGCGCGGCCGTGGCGAGCGCGTGGGGTGCGGGTTTGTGACCGAAGTCCCACTGCGCACTTGTTAAGCCTGTCACAGCAATTGGGCGGTGCCCGGGTGCGGCGCCGGACGCTGAAATCGCGAACGCCGAGTTCAACGCCGTGCACGAAAAGTTACTCACCGGTTGGGTCACTCTCGGCTCGTAGGCCCCGGGAGCTGCGGCGATGTGTGGGAGATCGATCACGCTTGCCCGCTGCCGCCGCGCTGCTACGGTGAATTCCGTCGATGGCCGATGACGCCCGATCGAATTACATCTCATTGATGTGCCGCGATTTCCGATCTTCGGGCAATTCCACTGTTATTGCGTTGAGCGTCAGGGAATTCATGCGGCACCGGCGAAACTGGAGCAATGGTACAACCAACCCCTTGGCAGGTAAGCGAAGCGCGAGACGGCCGGAGCCGCGGCTCCGGAGGCAGGGCACGCGGCGCGAGGCCACCACGGGGTGTGGATTGGGGATTCTTGTTCGCTGCGGCCACGAGTGCGGCCGGCTTCGCGTTGCTGTTCCAGCCGTGGCTGTCGGCGTCGGGTTCGGGTGGTGAGGCTCGCGCCGACGCGTTCGGCCGGGTCACCGGGGTCACCCACGGTTTCGACGAGTGGTCGGTGTCGAAATTCCGTGACGTGAACATCAGCGGAGCCTGGGGTCTGCTGGCCGCGGCCGCGATGATGGTCACCGTGTTCGCGGTGGTGGCGCAGGCGCGGTCGCGTACCCGCGTGCTGGCTCACGTGATCATGGGTTCCAGTGTGGCCGCGGCGATGCTGGTGCTCGTCGCGCTGCTGTACCTGAATGCCAGGGCGCCGGAATTGCGGATCCTGGTCGATCCGGGTGAAGGTCTCGGTGCGGGGTTGATGCATCGCTTGTTCGGCGAGGGCGCGTCGGCCACTTCGGATAACGGTGATCGGCGCATGGCCGCTGCCGGGCTGACGCCTGTCGCGTTGATCGCCGGTGTGCTCAGCTGCTCCGCCGCGGTGGCCGCCGTCGCGCAGGGCAGTCGGCGCTACGGTTCGAGCCCGATGCGGGCGCTCGCGTGGTTGGTGACGCCGCTGCCCGCCGAGCCGGCGCAACCTCCGGCTGCCGCCGAGGCACCCCGCCCGGCCGTCGCCGAGGCGCCGCGTCCAGCCGCTGTCCAGCCGCCGCGTCCGGCGGCGCCCCCTGAACCGGACGCGGCCGAGCGGCTGCTGCTGTGGGACGAGTTGGTCTTCGATGACGATCTGGTCGCCAATGTCACCTGGGTGCGCAACACCGAACCACCGCGGCGCGCGACCTCCGGGCACCGGTCGAAGACCTCGACGCCGGTCCTCACCCGCTAGCGGCTGCGGGCTGATCCGGTCCCAGTACGCGTGCCCGCGTTTCGGGTGACCACTGGACGTATTCCAGCTGCGCCCCGTCGGCGTGCCGCACGTACACGAACGTTCCGGTGGCGCTGGTGAGCGGTCCGGCGATCAGTTCCGCCCCGTGTTCGGTCACCGTCCGCAGCAGGGCGTCGAGATCGTCGACGATCACCGGGCCGACCGTGGTCCGGTACCGCTCGACGTCTTGCGCCCGGCCCGCGATGAGCAGGAAATCGCCGACCGCGGCGAGCTCGGCGTCCTCGAAGCCGAAACGGAGATCCGCCTTCGCGCCGGCCAGCCGTTCGTAGATCGGCAGGGCGGTGTCGAGGTCGGTGACGAAGACTCGTGCATAGGTTTTCAGGATGCGCACAGCGTCACTCCGGGAGCGGGGGAAGCTCGAGGTTGTCGCGGAAGGTCGCGCCGACGTAGTCGGATCCGACGATGCCGCGGCGGCGCAGTTCCGGCAGCAGTCCGTTGACGACGAAGTCGCGGGTGCGTTCGTCGGCGAGCCCGCCGAGGGAGATCACGTCGAGAACGCCTGCCCGGTAGCGTTCTTCGACGGCGTCGGCGAGTTGTTCGGGGGTTCCGGCCGCAGCCCAGTGTCCGGTGTCTTTGGCGGCGATGATCAGCTCGCGCAATGTCTTTCCCGCTCGGGCGAAGTTGCTGAAGATCTCCACCCGGCCGCGCCTGCGGTGCACCGACGCCACGTCGGGCAGCAGGTGCTCCGGGAGAGGCTTGTCCAGCGGCAGGCCGGACAGGTCGACGCCGCCGCCGAGCATGTCGGCGAGGGCGGCGCGTCCGGCGTCGAAGTCGGTCGCCTCCGCCTGTTCCCGGGCCAGGCGTCTGGCCTCGGCTTCGGTGGCGCCGTAGGTGGCGTGGAACGAGCTCATGATCAACGGCAGGCCGGGGGCGCGGCCGAGTTCGCTCGCCCGGGCGCGGATGCGCTTGGTGTAGGTCACCGCGTCTTCCAGGGTGGGTAGCGAGGTGAACACCACCTCTGCGAAGCGCGCGCCCAGTTCGATGCCGCCCGCGGACTGCCCGGCCTGGAACTGGACCGGCCTGCGTTGCGGTAGGGGCGGGATGTTCAGCGGTCCGCGCACGGTGAAGTACCGGCCCGCGTGGTCGATGGGCCGGACACGGGTGGGGTCCAGGATCGCGCCGCCGTGCTCGTCGGGGGTCAGCGCGCCGGGCCGCCAGCTGTCGAACAGGGCGTTGACCACCTCGAGGGATTCGGTGGCGCGCGCGTAGCGTTCTTCGGGGCTGGGCAGGTCCTGGTCGCCGTAGTTCTCCTCCCCTACCGAGGAGGTCACCGCGTTCCAGGCGGCGCGGCCGTTGCTGATGTGGTCGAGGGTGCCGAAGAGCCGGGCGAGGTTGTAGGGATGGTGGAAGGTGGTGGTCACCGTCGCGATGAGCCCGACGTGCGAGGTGACGGCGCTCAGCGCGGACAGGAAGATCAACGGTTCTTGCGCGCCGATCGCGCCTTGGGCGCCGAAACTGAGCAGGTCGGCCGCGAAGAGGGCGTCGAATCCGTGTTGTTCGGCGATCTTCGCGACCTCGATCGATGACGCGACCGTGGTCGCGGTCGGATCGATGGCCGCCGCGTATACGCTGACCGCGCCGCTGACTCCCGTGACGGTTTTCAGCGGCCGCCGTCGTCCACCAGCATTGCCCATTGCGGCGACGCTACTGGCGCGCGGCTGCGGGGTAACGGGTTGCGATCAGCGAGATGTTTTCTGCTCGAGCGGGATTCGATGCGGGTGGGTGTGCCCGATCCGCTGCCGAACGGCGGGATGGGCGGCGGTTGCCGAGCTGGAGTGCGAAATCTGCTCGAGCCACCAGTGTCCGGGTGTTCGAACGACGGGGTGACGGTCCTAGGCTTCTCGCTCACGCTGGTCGCCGTGGTCGTCGGCGGTGGTGTGGTCCGTGCGCGGCACCCGCACCACTCCGCTGTCGAGGTCGATGTCGAATCGCGGCGCGTGGGTCTGTCCGTCGCTGTCTTCGCTGCCCTCGTGGGTCAGCTTCTTGCCCGGAAACAGCTCCCCGATGACGCCCATACGATCACGATACGCGTGCGCGGCGGCCTGGACGCCGCCGCGCCGAATGGCTGGTCGCCGCGCGATAGCCGAAGACGGTCCCATTTCGGCACCCGAGGGGCCGCGGCTCGGTTAGCATCATGTTCTGCTCCTGTCGGCTGAGGACCGCGGCACGGGGGGCACTGGGCGACCGACACTTGTATCGAACGACAGATCGGCCACCGCATGGAACAAGACGCCGACCTCGCCCAGGCTCGGGTCTTCTTGGAGTTGCTGACCCGGCAAGCCCGGACCTTGGCGCGGGACATCGAATTCTCCTACCGTGGCGATCCCGCCGTGCGGCACCAGTTGCACAGCGAACTGTGCGTCGTGCGCCGCTATATCGAGCGGCTGCACCGTAGGTTCCCGGAAACCGCCGGGCCACAGGGCGATCGGCGGCTGGTCGCGGTCCAGGGCGTCGGGGGACGCCGGACGCTGGGCTGAGCGGCCGGAACCGTGCCGATCTCAGCGTCCGGGCGCGGTGGCGGCGTGCTCGGGGACGGGCACGGTGAGCATGGCGACGATCATGTCCACGATTTCCGCGGCGTCCCCGGGATGGGCGGTGCGGACTCCCGATTCCAGGGTGCGCTCGTAGTCGGCGATCAAGGCGAACATGACGGTGGCCATGGTCTCCAGGCGCTGCCTGCGCAGCTGCCGCGGCAGGCCGGTCAGCGCCGCGTCCAGGCGGGTGGCGATGATGCGGACCGCGGCGCGGTCGGCGTCCGCGAGGCGGTGCGCGTCGGCCACCACGGGGTGGGTGCGCACGACTTCCAGGAACCGGCCCAGGTGGGTGACCCGGTCGTGGCCGAGCAGTTCGAGGATCGGTGTCGCGAGCATCGCGACGAGGGCGTGCACGTCGTTGGCGCGGCCGTCGGCTTCGTGGGCGGCCAGCAGTTGCATGCGCCGCTGTTCGAGCCAGTTCATCCGGCGTTCGACGATGGCCTCGATCAGGCCGGTGCGCGAATCGAAGTAGTAGTGGACCGCGGAGTTGTTGCGCTGGCCAGCGGCCGCGGCGATGTCGCGCAGCGGCACGTCGACGCCGCGTTCGGCGATGAGGCGTTCCCCGGCGTCGAGCAAGGCGGTGCGCGATGCGTCGCTCGGCATATCCGCACTGTACTAAACACTGGTATTGACGATGTTAAACACAGATGCTTAATTGAACGCGTGGTTGATGTGGCGGTGGTCACCGGTGCCGCGTCCGGTTTGGGCGCCGCGCTGTGCCGCCTGCTGGCCGCACGCGGCGTCGCGGTCGTGGCGGCCGATATCGACGCCGCCGGGCTGGTCGGGCTGGCCGCCGACACCGCGATCCACACCCAGGTCGTCGACGTCTCCGACGACGATCAGGTGCGCCACCTGATCCACGGCGCGGTGGCCGAACTGGGGCGCATCGACTTCCTGTTCAACAACGCGGCCATCCGACTCGGCGGCACCGTCGAGCACATGCCCTTGCCGCAGTGGCAGCGGATCGTGGACGTGAACCTGTGGGGTGTGGTGCACGGGACGCGGCACGCCTACCCGCTGATGCGCGCGCAAGGTTCCGGGCACATCGTCAACATGGCGTCGCTCGCGGGACTGACGCCGGTGTCTCCGTCGGCCGCCTACGCGATGACCGAGCACGCCGTGGTCGGACTGAGCACCGCGCTGCGCGCCGAAGCGGCAGCGTCCGGGGTCAAAGTGAGCGTGGCGGTGCAAGGCGGGGTCGCGACCGACATCGTCGATTCCGGGATCGACCTGCCCGGGTATTCCTATCGGCAGGCGGCGCGCCGGATGCCGATCGGGATGATCAGCGCCGAACGGGCCGCGCGGCACATCCTGCGCGGCATGCGCAAGAACAAACCCTACATCGTGTTCCCGCACTACAACAGGGCGGTGATCGCCGCGCACCGGTGGTGTCCGGGTCTGATGAGCCGTTTCCGGGGGCGCGGATGATCGCCTGCGGTCCGATCTTCCAACTGTGCTGGGTGGTAGCCGATCTGGCCGCGGCCTGCCAGGCGTTCACCACCCGGTACGGGGTGGGCGAGTGGTTCACCATCCCGGAGGTCCACTTCGGTCCCGACGCCGCCGAACTGCGCGGCGCCCCGGCGGAGTACACCATCGCCGTGGCGCTCGGCTATGCCGGTGGCCAGCAGTTGGAGCTGATCGAGCCGCGCGGCGGAGTGAGCCTGTATGCCGAGCATCTGGACCGTCTCGGTCCAGGGCTGCATCACGCCGCCTGGGTGCCCGATGACTACGACGCCGCGCTCGCGGAGGCCGCGGCGGCGGGGATCGAGATCGCCGCGCGCGGACGGTTCGAGGGCGTCGGGATGGAGTTCGCCTATCTCGAGGGCGGGCCGATCGGCTCGCACATCGAATTGCTGCGGTTGTCGCCGGAGATGAAGGCGCTGTTCGACCACTTGATTCCGGAAGGCTTCACCAACCCATGGCAGTAGGCGGTGATCTCCTGGGCGGCCTCGGCAACTGCCGGGGCGGCTCGGGTCCGCTTGCGGCCTTTTCCTCTCCCGTTCCGGTCACGGCCCGCTGCGGCGGGTACCGGCGCCGGGACCCGCGCGGCGCGCTGGACGCGCCAGGAAGGCGAGCATCATGCGTTTCACCTACGCCGAGACGATGACCGATCCGTCGTATTACCTCGCTCTCGCCAAAGCCGCCGAGGAGGCGGGCTACACCTCCATGGCCGTGGCCGACAGCGTGGCGTATCCGAAGGAATCCGACGCGAAGTACCCCTACACCCCCGACGGCAGCCGTGAATTCCTGGAGGACAAGCCGTTCGTGGAGGCGTTCGTGCTCAGCGCGGCGATGGCGGCGGTGACCACCACGTTGCGTTTCACGCCGTTCGTGCTGAAGCTGCCGATCCGGCCGCCCGTGCTGGTGGCCAAGCAGGCCGCCTCGGTGGCCGCGCTGAGCGGCAACCGGTTCGGGCTCGGCGTCGGCATCAGCCCGTGGCCGGACGACTTCGAGATCATGGGGGTGCCGTTCGACAAGCGCGGCGCGCGGATGGACGAGTGCATCGATATCGTGCGCGGGCTCTCGGCGGGCGGCTACTTCGAATACCACGGGCAGTTCTACGACATTCCGCCGATCAAGATCAGCCCGGTGCCGACCGAGCCGGTGCCGATCCTGGTCGGCGGGCACAGCAAACCCGCGTTGCGGCGGGCCGCGCAGCGTGGTGACGGGTGGATGCACGCGGGTGGCGACGGCGCCGAACTGGACCGGCTGCTGGCCGAACTGGACGCGCTGCGCGCGGAGTACGGCACCCGCAAGGATTTCGAGGTGCACGTCATCTCGCTGGACGGTTTCACCGTCGACGGCATCAAACGACTCGAGGACAAAGGGGTCACCGACGTGATCGTCGGCTTCCGGCTGCCTTACACCACCGAGCAGGACACCGAGCCGCTGGAGACGAAGATCGCCAACCTGTCGCGCTTCGCCGAGAAGGTCATCGCACGCGTCAACCGGTGAGGCCGGCCGCGGGTCACGACGCGAGCGCCGCGGCGGCCGCCGCGAGGGTCTGCGCCCGGTAACCGGCGCCGAACAGCACGACGTGCACCAGCAGCGGATGCAACTGATGCAGCGGCGTGCGGGCGCGCCACCCGTCGGCGAGCGGGCGGGTCTCGTGGTAGGCGGCCTGGATGCGGTCCAGGTGCGCGGCGCCGAAAAGGGCGAGCATGGCCAGGTCGGTCTCGCGGTGACCTGCGTGCGCGGCCGGGTCGACGAGCATGGCCCGTTCCGGGGTCCACAGGATGTTGCCCGACCACAGGTCGCCGTGGAGGCGGGCCGGTGGTTCGGGCGGCCCCGCCAGCTCGTCGATGCGGTCGATGACGCGCTCGATCAGGCGGGTTCCCTCGGCGCCGAGCGCACCGGCCGCCCGGGACAGGTAGGGCGCGAGGCGATGTTCGGCGTACCACCGCGACCATGGTCCGTCCGTCGGGGTGTTCGGCAGCGGCAGGCTCGCGATCCAGCCTTCCCACGGCGCCCCGAACTGCTCGGATCCGCCGGCGTGCAGCGCGGCCAGTTCCCGGCCCAGCCGCTCGGCGGCCGTGGGCGTGGGGCCGGTCTCCCGCAGCCATGGCAGCACCAGCATCCGCTCGTCGGCCGCCAGCACCTCCGGCAGTAAGGCGCCGTCGCCTGCCGGGCCCGGCGCGGCGCTGCGCAGCCAGGTCAGTCCCGCCGCTTCGGCCGCGAAGACGGGCGTCGGGCCGTCCGAGGCCTTCACGAAGACGATCCGGCCGTCGGTCAGTTCGGCGCGGTGCAGCGTCCAGGCATGGCTGGCGCCGAGATCGGTGACGGTGCGAATCGGCGCCGCCAGCAGGGCCGACAGGTGGGCGGCGCGGCTCACCGGACGCCCGCGGTGAGCCGTTTCATGGTGTCCTCGTCGGCGGGGAAGAACGATTCGATGGCCAGTTCGGCGACGGTGACGTTCATCGGGGTGCCGAACACCGTCGTGACACTGAGGAACGACAACTCGTCGCCGTCGTGGTCGATCCGCAGGGGAACCACCGCCTGGTCGGGTTCGGGGACGGCGAGTTCCACTTCGCCGCCGGGGTAGGACCGCAGTTCCTCGAGCAGGTCGGCCAGGTCCCGGGATCCGGTGACCTCGGCCTGGCGCGCCAGACGGGCGAAGATGTGGCCGCGCCATTCGGCGAGGTTGCGGATGCGCCCGGCCATGCCGTCGGGGTGCAGGCTCAGCCGCAGGGCGTTCACCGGCGGTTGCGTCAATGCCGGATCGATGCCGGCGATGAGGACGGCCACGCCGCTGTTGGCGTCGATCATCGTCCAGTTCTGGTCGATGGCCAGCGCGGGGTAGGGCTCGTGGCCGGCCAGGATCTGGCGCATCGCGCCGCGGACGGCGTCCATGGCCGGGGTGTCCAGGCCGGGCTGTGCGTAGGCCGGGGCGTAGCCCGCGGCCAGCAGGACGCGGTTGCGTTCGCGCAACGGGATCTCCAGATGCTCGGACAGATGCACGATCATCGTCCGGCTGGGGGTAGCGCGTCCGGTCTCGATGAAGCTGAGGTGCCGCGCCGAGGTGTCGGCTCGTCCGGCCAGCTCCAGCTGGCTCAGCCTGCGTTCCAGGCGCCAATGTCGCAGCAGGTCACCTGCCGTCGGGGTACTCACGCCCCGATCCTACGAACGGCCGCCCGGCGTGGCCATTACCTCGCGGGTAATCGACAGCGCTACCCGGCGGCGCCGTTCTCGACCACGCCGGGCAGGACGCGCGTCACCGGCCGGAATGCTGTTCCGGCCGGATCCACTGTGCGATCAGGCCATCTCGGGGACGCGCAGGTGCGCGAAGGCCAGATCGAACTCCCCCACCTCCAGGACGTTGGCCCCAACCCGCTGGGTCGCCGTCGCCCTGATCCGATTGGTCTGCTCGCGGCTGCCGTCCATCGCCTCCCGGTTCTCCCACACCGTCGCGCCGACGGCTCGGCCGCTGTCCCGGTCGATGAACAGGCTGGCGCTGCAGAACCCGTCGAGCATCTCCGTCTGCGGCAGCACTTCGTTCTTGAATGTGTCGGCCAGCCGATCGAGCTGGCCCGGATCCACCTGAACCCACGTGCACCGGGTGCAGGAGCCGTCGCCGGCCGGATGGTCGCGGTGCATCACCGCGATCTCCCACTCCTCCACCCGCTCGGCCCGCCCGCCGAGCCGCCGGGCCATGCCCTCGCGCAGTGGCTGGACGCGCCCTCTGCTGGCGTGCAGAGCCTCCTCGGTCTCCCACGAGGTCGTGGCGATGCAGCGTCCCGTCGACCGGTCGGCCATCAGGGACAAACCGACCCACCCCTGGATCTCGGGCAGATTCGGCATCAATTCATCGCGCAGATACGCGAGCCCGTCGTCGATCGATGACGGCTGGGCCGCGATGGTGCTGGAACGTGCGTACACGGGCCACCTCCCGCCCTGTCAGGGTGGCGCCCCGGTGGCGCCACCGGACATACTCACCTTCCTCCAGCCCGCGTCCGCACGCAATGCCCGCCTGCACCCGCGGATCGCCTGCCCGAGCCTGCCGTACCCTGGGGCGATGACCGACCCGGTGCCGCTCGAGGATTCCGAGTCGCTGCGGCTGGCGCGCCTGTTCCTCGATGCCACAGTGGATCTCGTGATCGACCGGCCCTACGGAAGCCATCACCCCCGGTGCGGATTCCGCTACCTCGCCAACTACGGCTACGTCCCGCTCACCCGCGCCCCCGATGGGCAGGAACTCGACGCGTACTTCCTCGGACCGGCCGAACCGATGGTCTTCGCACGGGGACGCTGCGTCGGGATCATCCACCGGTTCTACGACGATGACGACAAGCTTCTGATCGTCCCGAGCGCAGATCCGGTCCTGGACGACGCGGCGATCCATCAGGCCGTCGCGTTCCAGGAGACCCCAGGTCACTACGTCCTCGTACGGAGCTGACCGGTGCCGATTGGGCGCGCGGATACCGGGTAGGTCCCGGGCATGGAACTGTTGGTGATTCTCGGACTCGCGGTGCTCGTCGGCGCGGTGATCCTCTATCAAAAGAGGTCCGGCAAACGGCCCGGCGCACCCGAGGTACCCGGCAACGACGGCGAGTAGGGAGCGGCTATGAGCGCGATGGATCCCGATCCCGCGAAAACACCCGATCTGGAACCCGGCGGCGGAGTGCCGCCGGGCGCCACGCCCCCGGACACGCCGCAGACCTCCGGGCTGTCGGCGCCGGAGCCCAGCACCAGACACCACTTCCCCGTCACCGGGGTCGTGGCGATGCTCATCGGGGCGGTGGTGATCCTGCTCTTCGTCGCCGCGGCGGTCGGCATCGTGGTGTCGATGCTGTGACCGGTGCCCCGACGGTCGGCCGCTCGGACGTGCGGCCGACCGTGGGTCAGCGTGCGCGCACTCTCACAGGATCGGCCTGCCCCCGGTGACCGCGATGCGGGCGCCGGAGACGTAGCTGCCGTCGTCGGAGGCCAGCATGACGTAGGTGGGGGCCAGTTCGGCCGGCTGACCGGCACGACCCAGCGGGGTATCGTCGCCGAATTTCGCGACCTTCTCCACCGGCATCGTGGCCGGGATCAACGGGGTCCAGATCGGGCCCGGCGCGACGCTGTTGACCCGGATCCCGCGTTCGCCCAGCAGCTGCGCGAGGCTGGCGGAGAAATTCGCGATGGCGGCTTTGGTCGCCGCGTACGGAGCCAGGGTGGGTGAGGGCATGTCGGAGTTGACCGAGGAGCTGCCGATGATCGACGAGCCGGGGGGCATGTGCGGCAGCGCCGCCTTCACCAGATAGAAGTAGGCGTTGATGTTCAGTTTGACGGTGTGCTCGAATTCCTCGTCGCTGATCTCCTCGAGCGTCTCGTGCGTCATCTGGAACGCCGCGTTGCTCACCAGGACGTCGATCTTCCCGAATTCGCGCACCGCACGGTCGATGACGGCGCGGCAGTGCGCGGCCTCGGACAGGTCGCCGGGCACGAGCACGGCTTTGCGTCCGGCCTGCGTCACCAGGTCGGCGACCTGTTTGGCGTCCTCGTCCTCGTCGAGGTAGGAGATGAGCACATCCGCGCCCTCGCGCGCGTAGGCGATCGCCACCGCCCGTCCGATGCCGCTGTCGGCGCCGGTGATGACGGCGGCTTTGCCGGTCAACTTCCCGGAGCCGCGGTAGCTGTCCTCACCGCAGTCCGGGACCGGGGTCATCCTGGCCTGGATACCAGGGACGTCTTGCTGCTGTTCGGGAAAACCCATGTCGTCTCTTCCTCCTGTGCACTTCGGCGCTACGGGTGATCACGTGTCCTGCTGCTGCCGCCAGTCGCGCACCGCGTCGCGCGTGCGGTCGAACAGCGCCAACGGCGGGCCGGCCAGCAGGTTCGCCGGCGCGGACTCCCCCGCGTGCGGATGCGGGCGGGTGGGCGCCACCGCCTCGGCGGCCCGCACCGATCCGGCCATCCGCTTCAGTTGGCTGCTGGAGAACTGCGCGCGCAGCAGCGGGAACTCCTCGGCTTCCTCGTGCGTGGCGTGCTCGTCGACCGCGGCGGCGAACCGGGCCAGCCGGGCATCGAACTCCGGATGGTCCACACCGAGGTGGTAGAGGTCGGCCAGCGCGCGTTTGGCCGCGTTCTCCTCCGCCAACCGCGGTTGCACGATGTCGGCGTCGGCGCCGAAACGGGCTCGCCCGGCCACCGGGTGCACGACCTCCTCCTCGGCGCTCTCGTGCACGGCCAGCAACCGCACCAGGTCGGTGAACAGATCCTGTTTCGCGTCGGGACCCGCCTGTAGTCGCGCCAGCAGCTCGCGGATCTTCGCGTGCTGGGCGGTGAGCAGGTCGACGACATCCTGGTCGGTCATCGCAACACTCATTTCTGTCGCTACGGAATGAATTCCTGGACTTTGGCTTTCGCGCCCTGCGCGACCAGGTGCCAGGCGTCGGGGTCGCCGCGCAGCACGGCTTCGGCGGTGTCCTTCATCTGATCCCAGGTCGCGTGCGGCGGGATGGGCGGCACGTCGGGGTCGCAGTGCACGTCGAGCACGACCGGGCCGTCGGCGTGCAGGGCGCTGTCCCAGGCCGGGCCCAGCTCCTCGGGGGTCCGCACGGTGATGCCGGTCAGGCCGGCGCTGTGGGCGACCTCGGCGTAGGAGACGTCGGGAAGCGTTTGCGACTGCTCGAATTTCGGCGCGCCGCCCATGGCCCGCAGCTCCCAGGTGACCTGGTTGAGGTCGTTGTTGTGGAAGACGCAGACGACCAGGCGCTGGTCGCGCCAGCGGGGGCGGTAGCGGGCGATGGTCAGCAGTTCGGCCATGCCGTTCATCTGCATGGCGCCGTCGCCGACCAGCGCGATCACGGGCCGGTCGGGGTGGGCGAACTTGGCGCCGATGGCGTAGGGCACGCCGGGGCCCATGGTGGCCAAGGTGCCCGACAGCGATCCGCGCATCCGGCCGCGAAAGCGCAGGCAGCGGGCGTACCAGTTGGTCGAGGACCCGGAATCCGCGGTGACGATGGCATCCTCGGGAATGCGTTCGGACAGCTCCCACACCACCCGCATCGGGTTGACCGGTTCGGCGTCCAGCAGGGATTGGCGTTCGACGGTCTGCCACCAGCGGGCGACGTTCTTCTCGACCCGCTCCCGCCAGCTGCGGTCGCCCTTGCGCCGCACCAGCGGAATCAGCTCCGCCAGCGTCGATTTCGCGTCGCCGACCAGGTTCACCTCGGTGGGGTACCGCATGCCGATCATGGCGCCGTCGAGGTCGATCTGCACCGCGCGCGCCTGCCCCGGTTCGGGCAGGAACTGGCTGTAGGGGAAATTCGATCCGACGATCAGCAGCGTGTCGCAGTCGCGCATGAGCTCGTAACTGGGCCTGCTGCCGAGCAATCCGATCGCGCCCGTGACGAAAGGCAGGTCGTCGGGCAGCACGTCCTTGCCCAGCAGCGCCTTCGCCACGCCCGCGCCGGTGCGCTCGGCGAGCTCGATGACCTCCTCGGCGGCCGCGCGGGCGCCCTGACCGACGAGGATGGCGACCTTCGATCCGGCCTCGAGCACCTCCGCCGCGCGCCGGATGTCCTCGTGCGCGGGCACCACGCGTGTCGAGAGCGATCCCGGTGGGCTCGACGGCACCTGCTTGAAGGCGTGCTGCGGTGGATGGTATTGCTCTTCTTGCAGATCCGACGGGATGATCACCGCGGTCGGGGCCCGGCGCGCGGCCGCGATCCGGAAGGCGCGATCCAGCGCGTTGGGCAGCTGGCTGGCCACGTTCACCTCGACCAGATAGTCCGACGCCACGTCCTTGAACAGACTCTGCAGATCCACTTCCTGCTGATAGCTGCCGCCCATGGCGCTGCGGGCGGTCTGCCCGACGATCGCCACCACCGGGACGTGATCGAGCTTCGCGTCGTACAGCCCGTTGAGCAGGTGAATCGCCCCGGGCCCCGAGGTCGCGGTGCACACGCCCACCTTGCCGCTGAATTTGGCGTATCCGGTGGCCTGGAACGCCGACATCTCCTCGTGGCGGGCTTGGATGAACGCCGGCGTGTCCTCGGCGCGGCCGAAAGCGGCGATCAGGCCGTTGATCCCGTCGCCGGGATAACCGAAGACCTGCTCGACGCCCCACTCCCGCAGACGCTGCACGACGTAGTCACCGACCTGTTGAGCCATAGGGTTCCTCCTGTCCGTGTGCCGGTGGCAGGGTCCGTCGACGGGCGGGTACCCGGGCGGTCATGCGCCAATCAGCGCGGCCGCCGCCCTAGGCGGTCTCTTGCGGGGGCAGCAGCCGCGGGAGCAGCACGGCGGCGGCGGTGGCGGTCGTCGCGCACGTGGTCGCGATCCCCCATCCGACGGGATCCAGCGGGCGGCAACCGAAATAGCCGCACAGCCCCGGCGTCATCACCACCGCGCCGAGCACCGCGCCACTGGCCGCCGTGGTGAGCCACACCAGCGGGCTGCGGTATCCGGAGACCAGCGTCTGCCCGAGCTGCGTGCCGATCAGCGCGACCAGCCCGATGGTCGCCGCGCGCCGCTGCGTGCCGGTCATGCGGCCGAGGGTCCAGGCGACCGACGCGCTGGTAGCCGTCGCGACACCGCGGACGCCGAGCGTGCGCAGCAGGTCCGTGCCCAGGTCGGCGCGCGGGAGTCCGGCCAGCCGCTCTCCGGCCCGCTCCGCCTGCGCCCGCGGATCGTCGGCGTCGTCGGGATCGGCGGTGTCGCGCTCGCGCGACAGCGCCAGCGCCATGGCGGGGAACATGTCGGTGAGCATGTTCACCAGCAGGAATTGCCGGGTGCCCAGCGGCGCCCGGCCACTGACGGCGGTGCCGTACAGCGTGAAGGCCACTTCGCCCGCGTTGCCGCCGACCAGCACGCCGACGGCGTCGGTGACCCGCTGCCACATGCCGCGCCCTTCGACGAGGGCGTGCAACAGCACCAGCGGGTCGGGGTGGGTGAGCACCATGTCGGCGGCATTGCGGGCGGCGACCGAACCCTGTGCGGCCAAGCCGATTCCGACGTCGGCGGTGCGGATGGCGGCGGCGTCGTTGCTGCCGTCGCCGGTCATGCCGACCACGTGACCCGCGCGGCGCAGCGCCGCCACGATACGCACCTTCTGCTCCGGGTCGACGCGGGCGAAGACGGTACTCTGCTCGATCAGCTCCGTCTGCGCGGTCTCGTCCAGACGGTCGAGATCCGCGCCGGTCACCACCTGGCCGGCCTCGATACCGAGCTGGCGGGCCACCGCCGCGGCGGTCACCGGGTGGTCGCCGGTGATCATGCGCACGCTGATGCCGTTGCGTTGCAACGCGGTCACCAGCGGCAGCGTCTGGGGGCGCGGAGCGTCGGCGAGGCCGAGGAAACCGAGCAGGGTGAGCTCCTCGACGGCCGCCTCGACGTCGTCGGGTTCGCCGGGCAGATCGCGGCGGGCCACCACGAGCACCCGCAGGCCCTGCTCGGCGAGATCGCGCACCGCCTTGTCGGCGCGTTCGCGCATGTGCTCGTCGAAGGGATGGTCGGTGTCGTCGGTCCGCACCCGGGTGCAGCGCGACAGGACGACTTCCGGCGCGCCCTTGACGATCAACCGCAGTTTGTGGGCGGTGTGGCCGAGGGTGGCGGCGTAGCCGCGGTTGGATTCGAACGGGATCTCCTCGATCGGATCCCAGCGGCGGGCGTCGTCGCCGAGCGCCTCGGCCGCGGCGTCGACCACCGCACGGTCGGTGGCGTGCGCGATCGGGCCCTCGGCGGGGTCGGGGCAGGCGCGGGCCGCGGCGCGCAGCAGGCGGTGCGCGCTCTCCGAGCCGGCGTCCGGGGACCACTGGTCGTCGAGATCGGCGAGGGTGGTCAGCCGCAGCCGCCCTTCGGTGAGGGTGCCGGTCTTGTCGAAGCACAAGGTGTCCACCCGGCCGAGGGCCTCGACGGTGCGGCTGGCGCGCACCAGCACGCCGTGCCGCGACAGCCTGCGGGCGGCGGCCAGCTGAGCGACCGTGGCCACCAGCGGCAGTCCCTCGGGGACCGCGGCGACCGCGACGGCCACACCGTCGGCGATCGCGGTGCGCAGCGGCCTGCCGCGCAGCATGCCCAGCCCGGTCACGACGCCACCGCCGGTCAAGGTCAGCGGCAGGGCGCGGTCGGTCAAGCGGCGCAACTGCGCTTGCACGCCTGCCTTCTCCGGCGGGATGGCGCCGGCCGCGGCGCGGCCTGCCTGGGTGTCGGGGCCGACGGCCACGACGATCGCCCGCGCGGTGCCGTTGACCACGGTGCTGCCCTCGAACACCATGCAGGCGCGATCGGCCACCGACGTGCCCGGGGTGGCGGGCACCTGCTTGTCGACGGTGATCGACTCGCCGGTGAGGCCGGATTCGTCCATCTCGAGGTCGTCGGCGCGCAGCAGTCGCGCGTCGGCGGGGACCACATCCCCGCCGCGCAGCACGATCACGTCGCCGAGTGCGAGAACGGTGGCGGGCACCTTCCGTTCGCGTGGTTCGCGCGCGTCCAGCTCGGCGCGATCGATCACGCGGGCGGTGAGCCGTTCGCCCTCGAACAGGCGGTGCAGCGCGCCCTCGGCACGCTGCCGCTGCCAGGCCGACACCAGCGCGTTGACCCCGAGCACCGACGACAGCAGCACCGCGTCCGACGGCGCGCCGAGCACGGCGGTGGCGACCGCGCCCACCCCGAGAATCGGGGTGAGCGGATCGGCCAGCTCGCGGCGCAGTTGGCCCGCGAACGACACCGCCGAGGCGAGGACGCGCGCGCCGGGGATGCGGGCGGCGGGACTGGGCGCGGCACGCTCCTCGACGGGCGCGGGCCGCGGCAACCGGCTCAGCACCTCACCGGGTTCGAGGGCGTGCCACGGCAGCAGCGGGGCGAGGGTGGCCTGGGGCTCGGCGCGCGCTGCGCGCCAGCCGGTGTAGGCGCCGCTGAGCAGACCGGTGTAGTGGGCGGCGGTCATCGGCGAGGACCGGCCCGCGCTGTCCGGGGCGACGGCCAGCAGCAACCCGCCCAGCGCGGCCGCCGACAGGGCCAGTGAGCGGCCCCGTTCGCTCACCTGCCGGGCCGGGGCGATGGCGGCGAGCACCCGGTGGGCCTGCCCGAGATCGCGGCAGACCGCGTCGGCGGTCCAGGGCATCTGCAGCGCGTTGCCTTCCCGCACCGCCATCCCGATACCGACATCGGCGAAGGCCAGGGCCTTGTGCGCGCGGGGACTCAGCACCGCGACGACGTGGCCGTCCTGTTGCAGGGTGCGCACGCGTTCGCTGAGCGAACGCGACGGGGAGACGAATTCGTCGGCCATCGACCGCAGTTCGGCGGCGTCGGCGCCCGCGGCGAGGGTCACCCGCAGGCCCGCGCTGCGGGCCCTGCTCAGCAGGGCGTGCGCGCGCCGGTCGAGTTCGCGTCCGACCAGCACCCGTCCCACCGGTGTGCCGTTGTCGTGGAGTTCGCGCCATACCGCGCGGCGGGTGTCGCCGTCATCGGGCCTTCCGGTCGCGGGGTGCACCAGACGCCGGTGGCCGCCGGCCGACAGGTAGCGGTCGGTGTCGTCGGGCAGCAAGTCGTTCTGGGCGCCTTCGCCGGCCTCCTGTTCCCACAGCAGCCGCTGGCTCGCGCTCCATACTTCGGCGACCGACCACCGTGGATCGGTGGCTTCGGCGTCGAGGATCAACCGGCGCGCGGTCAACAGCGACTCTCCGTCGATGACCAGCGCCGACAATCGGTCCAGCCGCCGCCACACGCGCGGGTGCAGCGTCAGTACGCCCGCCCGGCCCAGCATCGTCGAGACCAGCGCCCCGTAGGCTTCGCGGCTGGCCCGCGCCGCCTTGGGCGCTCCCAGTTCCAGCGCGTCGGCGGCGCCGAACAGGCCGCGGCCGCCGAGCACGGAGGTGACCGCACCCACCAGCGCGCCCGCGGCCGTTTCGTCGGCGACCCGCTCGATCGGTCCCTGCGGCATCTCGACCACGCGGGCGCGCGGCGTCAGCGGATCGCAGACTTCCGCCGGGCGGCGGTCGATGTCGGCTTCCCAGTCGCGCCATTGCGCGTACCGGGTCAGCGACTCGGTCAGGGTGAGACCGCGGTGCACCGCGTCGATCACCAGGTTCGCCGTGCCCGCCGCGGCGGTGTTGCCCAGGGCGTTGCCGATGGCGTTGGCCGTGGTGAGCAGCAGGTCGGTGCGGGTACGGCCGAGCTGTTCCTCCAGTGGTTTGCGCAGGCGGGGCTGGGTGTCGACGAAGGCGGCCACCGCGCGCAGCACGCGGGCGGGCTTGCGCAACGGCAGCACCGCGGCCACCGTCGACAGCGCGATCGCGCCCACGTCGCCTGCGACCTGGATCCCGGCCGCCAGCAGCGGTTCCCGATCGCCGGGGTGCTCACAGCCGCGGCTCCAGTCCAGGTCGCCGACCGCGGTGTCGGCCTCGACGGACTCGATGGCCGACACCAGGGCGGGCAGGTCGGCCGCGCCGTGCTCGAGCGCGGCGACGACGCGCCCGGTCACCGCGTTCACCCGCCACCAGCGCACGTCGCGGCGCCGGTCCAGGGTCCGGTGCAGCGCTCGGGTGACGTCGCCGCTCTTGCCGGAGTCCAGTCCGCGCACTTCCACGGTGGCCCGGTCCTCGTAGAGGGCCACCCGGCGGCGGGTGCGCAGCGCATGCGGATCGATCAGCGCCGCCAGTTCGTCGCGCAACTCCTCGTCACGTCCCAGGTTGAGCAGCGACGCGCTCGCTCGCGCGCCCGCCACCACCGCCTGCACCGGCGCCTGTGCCGCTTTCGCGCCCAGACCGACGGCCTTCTCCACCCCTGCGCGGGCCATCTCGGCGGCGACGGAGGTCGGCGCCTCGAGCCACCACGGCGAGACGGCTGCGCGTAGTAAGAAGCTCATACACGGCAGCTACCCAGGCCCGAACAGAGCAAACCGTCCGCCGCCGCGGTCTCGGACGACCGCGGCGGGGTCCGCCGCGCCGGTCAGTTCGTGGCGGTCGGGTCGAGCACGACTTTTATCGCGCCGTCGGTTTTCTGTTGGAAGTCGGCGTAGCCCTGCGCTGCTGCGCTCAGCGGTAGCCGATGGGTGGCGAAGCCGTCCACGCCCAGTGGGTCGCCGTCACGCAGCAGCGGCATGATGTCCTCCACCCATCGTTTGACGTTCGCCTGGCCCATCCGCAGCTGGATCTGCTTGTCGAACAACACCCGCATCGGCAGCGGATCGCGCATGCCGCCGTAGACGCCGATCACCGAGATCGTGCCGCCGCGGCGGACGATGTCGATCGCGGAGTTCAGCGCCGCGAGCCGGTCGACGCCCGCGGTGTCCATCACCTTCTGGGCCACCGCGTCCGGCAGGAACGCCGCCGAACGCTGGGCCACCGACGCGATCGGCGACCCGTGGGCCTCCATCCCGACCGCGTCGATCACCGCGTCGGTGCCGCGGCCCTCGGTCCAGCCGCGGATGATGTCGCCGACCGGCTCGTCGGCGGCGGCGAGGTCGATCACTTCCACGCCGCGCCCGGCCACCCGCGCCAGCCGCTCGGGCACCCGGTCCACGCCGATGACGCGATAGCCGCGCTGCGCCGCGACCCGGCAGGCCATGTCCCCGATCGGGCCGAGACCGAGCACGGTCACCGAACCGCCGTCGGGCACCCCGGCGTACTCCACCGCCTGCCAAGCGGTGGGCAGCACGTCGGACAAATACAGGAAGCGGTCGTCGGCAGGTCCCTCGGGCACTTTGACATGGGTGGCGTCCGCGTGTGGCACCCGCAGATACTCCGCCTGACCGCCGGGCACCTGCCCGTAGAGTTTCGAGTAGCCGAACAGGGCCGCGCCGCAACCGTACCGGCGGACCTGGGTCGTCTCGCACTGGGTGGGCAGGCCGGTCCGGCACATGTAGCAGCCGCCGCAGCTGATCTGGAACGGGACCACGACACGGTCGCCGCGGGACAGCCCGGTGACCGCCGAGCCGGTCTCCACCACCCGTCCCATGGCTTCGTGACCGAGGACGTCGCCGGTGCTCATGTAGGCGCCGAGCAGCTCGTACAGGTGCAGGTCGGAACCGCAGATCCCAGTGGAGGTGACCTCGATGATCGCGTCCGTGGGGGCCTCGATGCGGGGATCGGGCACCGTCTCCACGGCGACTTTGCGTCGTCCTTGCCAGGTCACTGCCTTCATCCGGGCGCTCCTCCGGTCGGGGTCGATAACTGTCCCCGTCCTACCCGGCGGCCTGGCCCCGAAACGACCGCCGCCGGGTTTGCCCGCCCCCCTTCGGGTAGGTGGCGTCTCCCCTTCCATTACGGGTATCGGGATCGCGGGGACGGCACGCACGACCGGGCGGCGAACGAGCTGACCACCGATGTCGACCCCGCGTCCAAGCAGCCGCTGTTCAAGACCGCGGCGGCCCGTATACGACGGGCACCGTAAGCCGCAGGTGTGCCGGCGCCGTTTCGGGGTAGGCGGTAGCCGTGGACCATACACGAGCTCCTCTGCTGGAAGCGCTTGCCGACTATCACCGGCTGGGCCGGTACGGCTTCACGCCGCCCGGGCACCGGCAAGGACGCGGAACCGACGAACGCGTCCTGGACGTGATCGGCCGGGACGCCTTCGGCTCCGATGTGCTGGCCGTCGCAGGGCTGGACGACCGGCTCTCCCGCGGCGGCTATCTGGCCCGCGCCGAGGCGCTCATGGCCGACGCGGTGCGGGCGGAATCGGCGTTCTTCTCCACCTGCGGCAGTTCCCTGTCGGTCAAGGCGGCCATGATGACCGTAGCGGGCGGCCACGACGGCGGCCTGCTCGTGGCGCGGGACAGTCACAAATCGGTCGTCGCCGGGCTCATCTTCTCCGGCGTCCAGCCGCGGTGGATCACGCCGCGCTGGGATGCCGAGATGCACTTCGCGCACCCGCCCTCGCCACAAGAGGTCCGCGAAGCCTGGGATGCCCACCCCGACGCCGCGGGCGCGCTGATCGTGAGCCCCAGTCCGTACGGCACCTGCGCCGACATCGCCGGCATCGCCGAGGTCTGCCACGAGCGGGGCAAGCCGCTCATCGTGGACGAAGCGTGGGGCGCGCATCTGCCGTTCCACGACGACCTGCCGACCTGGGCCATGGACGCCGGCGCGGATCTGTGCGTGGTCAGCGTGCACAAGATGGGCGCCGGGTTCGAACAGGGTTCGGTGTTCCACCTGCAAGGTGATCTCGTCGACCCGATCCGGCTCAGCGAGTGCGCCGACCTGCTGATGACCACCAGCCCCAACGTCCTGGTCTACGCCGCGCTCGACGGCTGGCGCAGGCAGATGGTCGAACGTGGCCAGGAACTGCTCGGTGACGCGCTGCGGGTCGCCGAACAGGCCAGGCGGCAGCTCGCGGAGATCCCCGGTATCCAGGTGCTCGAAGACGAACTGCTCGGCACGGAAGCCTCACACGACCTCGACCGGCTCCAAGTCCTCATGGACGTGTCCGGCACCGGGGCCAGCGGCTATCAGGCCGCGGACTGGCTGCGTGAGCACCGGCGCATCGACATGGGTTTGAGCGATCACCGGCGTCTGCTCGCCACCCTGTCGCTCGCCGACGACAAGGACACCGTCGACACCCTGATCGACGGCATCGCCGCCTGGCGCGACCAACTCGACGACCCCGACCCGCCGAGCATCGACCTGCCCTCGCCGGAAGACCTGCAGCTGGAATCGGTGATGTTGCCACGCGACGCGTTCTTCGGCCCGGTGGAGACGGTGGACGCGCGCGACGCCGTCGGCCGGATCGCCGCCGAGCAGCTCACGCCCTACCCACCGGGCATACCGGTGGTCGTGCCCGGTGAACGCATCGACGGCGCCGTCGTCGACTACCTGCGCACCGGGCTGGACGCGGGCATGAACGTGCCGGACGCCGCGGACTCGCGGCTGCGCACGATCCGGGTCGTCGCCCGCGGCCGAACCGGAAGTTGATGTGGATCAGGAGGTTTCCTTCATGGCCGGACCGACCGCCCTCGCGCTGGTGTGCACGCTGAAGAAGTCACCTGCCGAATCCAGCAGCGACCTCATCGCCCGGCAGGTGCTCGACGAGCTGGCCCAGCACGACGTGCCGGGCACGGCGCTGCGCGTGGTGGACTACGAGGTACTGCCCGGCGTCACCACCGACGAGGGGCCCGGCGACCAGTGGCCGTCGATCCGCGAGCGGATCGCCGCGGCCGACATCCTGCTGATCTCGACCCCCACGTGGGTGGGGCACATGTCGTCGGTGGCGCAGCGAGTGCTCGAGCGCCTGGACGCCGAGCTGTCCGAGACCGACGACGAGGGGCGTCCCGCGATGGTCGGCAAGGTGGCCACGGTGGCGGTGGTCGGCAACGAGGACGGCGCGCACAAGATCGTCGCCGATCTGTACCAAGGGCTCAACGACATCGGATTCACCATCCCCGCGCAGGGCTGCACATACTGGAACGATCAAGCCATGGGCGGCACCGACTACCAGGATCTGGACTCGGTGCCCAAGGCCGTCGCCTCGGCCACCGCGGCGCTGGCCCGAAACGCCGCACACCTGGCCCGGGTGCTGAGCGCCCAGCAGTACCCGCCCGCCGGATGACTTCCGCCCGTGATCGCGCCGGCGCCCCCTCCGGGTGCCGGCGCGATCACGTGGTCAGGCGAGGACGGCGTCGACGGTCTTCTTCAAGGCCGACGGCTGCGCGGGCGAGGTCGGCGCCTTCTTCCTGAGTTCCTGCATGCGCGCGCCGATCTCCTGCAGTTGCTTGCGTCCCAGCTGCTCGCGCACCTTCGGGAACCACTCGTTCTCTTCCTCGTCGATGTGATGATCGACGTTCTCGATCAGCACGGTGGTCTTGGCGGTGAAGTGCTCGTCGTCGGGCTTCATCGTCGCCAGCTCGGTGACCAGCACGTCGGCGACGTGATGCTCCTCGTAGGACTCCAGGATGTCCTCCTCGAGGTCGGGAACGAGTTTTCGCACCTCGGGGTACATGCACTCGTTCTCGAGATAGGTGTGCACGGTGAGCGCCTCGATGATCTTCTTCACCACGTCGCCCTTGGTTTCGACGGCGTCGTCGCCCGCCTTCTCGAACTGGCGGAACAGCTTCCGGATCGCCTTGTGGTCGTCGCGAAGCAGCACGATCGCGTCGGTGGTCATCGCTTTCTCCTTGCATCGGGGGCCGAGTCTTCTGCCGACATTCCCGGCGCCACGCCGCCGAAACCGCGGTGTGCGCCGTGCGGCGCACCTCGTCGCCGGCCGTATGGTGAACAGGCAGCGAACACAGGAAAGGACGAAGATGCCCCACGCGGACGATTACGCACAGGAACTGGCCGAATTGGCGCAGGAGGCGGAGATCACCGTGGCGGTCGCCGAATCGCTCACCTCCGGACGGCTTTCGGCCACTCTGGGCGCCGCGCCGAATTCCTCCGACTGGTTCCGCGGCGGCCTCGTGGCCTACAGCACGGAGGTCAAGCAGACCGTTCTGGGAGTGCCCGACGTGCCGGTGGTGTCGCGAATCGCGGCCGAAGCGATGGCCACGGGTGTCCGGAAACTGCTGAAAGCAGGTGTGGCCGTGGCGGTCACCGGTGCGGGCGGCCCGGATCCGCAGGACGGCCAGCCGCCGGGGTCGGTGTGGTTCGCGATCGCAGGCGAGCAGGGCGTGCGGGCCTGGCACCGTCAGTTCGACGGCGAACCCGCGGACGTGGTGGAGCAGACCGTCGCCTGCGCCACCGAAACGCTGCTCGACACCGTCCGGTCGCTGGGCCGGGATGGCTCGCCGTCGTGACCCGCGGTCACGTCGAGCGGCGCCGCTTGCGGTGGCTGGTGTCGCAGAACGGGTAGTTCTTCGAGCGCTTGCACAAGCACAGCGCCACCACGAACCGGTCGGACCGGACCGTCCGGCCGTCCGCGGTCACGAACTCGACCGGGCCCTCGATCAACGCGGGGCCGTCGGCGGTGAGCGTCACCCGCCGCCACTGCTCATTGCCGGATGCGGTCGGCACGGATCACCACCAGGTCTTCCATTCGCTGACCGGGTCCGATCAACCCGGCCGATTCCAGCCATTCCGCGCGGCGGCGCAGCACCGGCCCGAACGGCACGGTCGCCCGTGCCACGATCGCGGCCTTGAGCTCCCGCTCCCGCAACTGGGCCAACGTCTTGTCGGGATCGCTCAACGCCGAATGCACGATCAACGCGACGCCCCGCGGTTTCAGCAGGGTGGGCAGCGACGCGCACAACTGGTCGAGGATCGCTCTCCCCCCGGCTCCGGCGTCCCACGCGCGGGCGAGGCCGCGGCTGTCGGTGCCCTCGGGAGCGGGCACGTAGGGCGGGTTGGCCAGCACCAGATCGAAACTGCGCCCGCCGAGGACCGCCGCGAAATCCCCGCGCAGCACCTCGGCGTCGATCCCGCGCAGCCGGCAGTTCAACCAGGCGGACACGACAGCGGCGCGGGAGACGTCCACCGCCGTCACCCGCGCGGCTCCCGTGTACGCGGCGGCGACGGCCAAAGCGCCGGTGCCGGTACACACGTCCAACGCATGCCCGCCGTGCGGCACGCCCGCCTCGGACAGGGCACGGACGAGCAACCAGGTGTCCAGCTGCGGCGGATAGACGCCGGGAGGTCGAATCAACATCACATTCAGCGGATAGCCCGCCGAGCGCTGCTTAATCCCGCGCGCCGCCCGGGCCGCCGCCGGTAGCCCGCAACGAGCTGCCACCGCAGCGCCACGCCGCCAGCACATGATCGGCGAATCGGTCCTCCAGCAGGTTCGTCACCTGGATGCCGAAGGCCACCGACTCCGTCAGCGCGGGTTCGCGCCGCAGCAGGTCACCGATCACACCGGTGCGCATGACCTGCTCGTGCACCGCGTCGGCTTCGACGTGTTCGCGATAGAACAGCAGACACGCCGGATCGGCGTCCAACCGCTCCAACGCCTCCACCAGGCGCTGAGCGCCGGGCGGGGAGGTGATCTCCACCGTCGCGAAATGACCGACCAGCGCGCCGCGCCACGAGCGATGCAGCCCGAACAGCGACATCATGTTCACCAGCGCGAGCATCGGCGCGGGAACCGCGTCCAGATAGTGCAGATAGTCCGGGTTCAGCCCGGCGCCGGCCAGCAGATCGGCATACAGCTGCGCGTGCACGCGTTCGCCGCGCCCGCCGCCGAACTCGTCGAACTCGACAGCGACCAGCGACGCCTTGGCTTGGCCCCGCAGCCGGGGAATCACCCAGGCGTAGGGGTCGGCCTCTTTGTGGTGATAGATCGAACGATGCACGAAGTATTCGCGCATCTGCCACCACTCGCCCTCCTCGCGCAGGAAACCGCTCAGTCCCTCCGGCTCGGCCGGGGTGACCAGCAACTGTTCGAGTTCCGCGTCCAGATCCGCTCCCCCCGGCACGTCGTCGCGCAGCGCCCCGAGGAACCGCTGCTCCATCGCGGCTCGCAGACCCAGCAGACCCGGGTCCCATTCCCACCCGGCATCGACCGGACCGAAACCGTGATAGTGCAGCTCGTAGCAGGTGTGCAGGGCCAGATGCAGGTCCTCGCCGTACGGGTCCACCGCACCCAGCCCCGGCACCGGCCCGCCCGGCCTGCCGCGCAGTAGCTCCACCACCGCCTCCGACAGCTCGCCGCGCGGGCGGGGCAGATCTTGCTGCTGGGGGTCGATCATCACCGTCATACCGGTCGCTTACCCCGGCCCGGCGACGTTATCGCTTATCCGTTCGCCTTCTTGTACGCCTCGACGACCTCGGCGGAGATCCGTCCCCGCGCCGACACATCGATGCCGTTCTTGCGCGCCCATTCCCGGATCACCGTGGCCTGTTCCCGATCGTTCGCCGACCGCAGGACCCCGCCGCGGCCGCGGCGCGCACGACCGACCTTGCGGGCATACGGAACCCACTGTTCGAAGAATCCGCGCAACTGGCCGGCATTCTCCGTCGACAAGTCCATCTCGTAGGCCACGCCGTCCACGGCGAAAGACACGGTTTCCTCGGCCTGAGACTTGCCGTCGTAGTCATCGACCAGTGTCACGACGACCTTGCGTGCCATAGAGATAATCCCTTCACGGTTACCGAGCGCGTGCAGTCGAAAAAACATTCGTAGCCAGTAGATAACAGATCAGTTCCGCCCACCGGACGGCGGGGGTCCCCCACCGCGGCACGGAGCGCGTCGCAACCGGCGACGCACCAGCGGCGACCGTCGAGCCTCCACATATTGCCCGCGCACCCGGCCCGGCCGCAAACGGCCCCTCGGCGAATTGCCGAATCCGGCCGCGTCGACGGAGCCGCATTTCACCGGAGCCGGTCCACACTGCTGCCGGTCGAATTCAGTCGGCGACCTTCTGCCACACCGAGACGTGCCCGCGGCTTTCGCCGGTGAACGGCTCCCGCGTCCATCCTTCCCAGCGTTCACGCAGCCGCAGACCGGCCGGCTCGGTCATCAGGTCCAGCTCGGCGGGCCACACATAGCGGAACGGGATCCCGCACCCGGGCACCGTAACGTGCCGAAATCGGTTGTGCCCCCCATTTTTCGGGGCATACCGGCTCCCACCGTTGAGAAGTTCACGACTCCTCTTCCGCCTAGTCTGGACGGCGCCCGGTCGAGGCGGAATACTGGCCTGCGCCGGTTTCGCAGGAACCGACCATGCCGGGTGCGGGTAGCCGGTCGGTTCACGGTTCGGACGAAAGGATCATCTCTCGATTCTGCAGGCAGGCAATCGGCCCGTTGAGGACGGCGGGGGGCCGAGTACCGTTCCGAACTCTGTCGAGCGAGTGGGACATCCGCGGGAGGCGGACCCCACAACGAACCAGATGTCGGCCGATTCACCGAACTCGGCCCGACGAGCCCAGTGCACGAGCGGAAGTCGATAGTATGCGTGTGGCCTTGTTGCCCGCAGGTACCAGGGGCGATCATCAACCGTATCTCGCTTTGGCGCACGAATTCCGCGCCCGCGGGCACGACGTGGCGATCACCGCCACCCGCAATCAGGCGCACATCGTGCGCAACGCGAATTTCGAACCGCAGGTGATTCCCTTCGACGCCGCGGAACTGCTCGAGACGACCGCGGCCAAACGCGCTTTGGCCTCCGGCAAGACACTGCCGTTCGTGCGCATCATGCTCGACACGGTGAAGATCATCGAAGGCGAGCGGGGCGTCGCGATGCACGAAGTGCTCGCGGAGACCTGCGCGGACGCCGATGTCGTCGTCGCCTGCGCGTCCACGCTGCCGTGGGCGATGGAGTTCCGCGAGAAGACCGGGACGCCGGTGCTCGGCTGCCTGCCCTATCCGCTGGAACGCACCGACGAGTTCCCGTCGTCGTTCATGGCGAAGAACATGACCTCCTCGCGGCTGCTGTCGCGGGCGACCTACAGTCTCTTCGAATTGTCCTACACGTTCCTGTACCGCAAGGTCGACCGGCAATTGCGGCAGCAGATGGGTCTGCCGGGCAGGCCGCGCAATCCGTTCCGGCGACTACGTGCCGAGCAGATACCGCTGGTCCACATGGTCAGTCCCGTGCTGTTGCCGAAGCCGCACGATTGGCCGGAACGCGCGACGATCGTCGGCGCCTCCGTTCTGCCGCCCGCGCTGCGGGACGCCTGGGGTGAAGCGGTCGTCGACCCGGAACTCGACGCGTGGCTCGACGAAGGGGAACCACCGATCTATTTCTGCATGACCGGAATGCCCGTGCTCGATCCGGTGGAATGCCGCGAGATGATCGCGACGGTCTGCGCGCGCTTGGGAGCGCGGGCGCTGGTCACGGTGAAAGGCGAGGGATTCCCGAAAGGATTCAGCGCCGACCGCTCCCTGTTGATCATCGATTCGTTCGACTACGACCGCGTGCTGCCGCGCTGCAGCGCCGTCGTGCACCACGGCGGCAGCGGGAACACCCACGACGTGGTGCGGGCGGGGATCCCGGCCGTGGTGATCCCGGTGCACAGCGATCAGTTCTTCTACGGGTGGCGCATCGCCGCGCTCGGCATCGGAGCGACCTTCCCGTATCGCACGATCACCACCGACCGCTTGCATCGAGCGCTGGCGCAGGCCCTGACGCCGCGGGTGCGGCAGCGTGCGGCGGAGATCGGCCGCACGGTCGCGGCGGAGAACGGTGTGCTCGCCGCGGTCGACGCCGTGGAGAAATCGGCTGCCGCGACCACCCGACCATGAGCCGCCGGTCGGCCCGCGGGCGATCCCGGCGTCGTCCGGCGCGCGCACGACAACCGTGACAGTCGAGTTCCGAAGGTTGAACCGCATGACCGAATACCGTTCGTTCGTCGATGTCCTGCTCAGCCGTGGCGACACCCACTCGGCGCGCACGGCTTACCGCTTCCTGCGGACGGGGGATGCCGACGGTCCCGTCGACGAGATCACCTACGCCGCCGTGTCGGTCCGCGCGCGGGCGATCGCCGCCACCTTGCAGGATCGCGGCATCCGCCGGGCGCTGCTGCTGTATCCGTCCGGATTGGATTTCATCGCGAGCTTTTTCGGCTGCCTGGCCGCGAATGTCGTCGCCGTGCCCGCACCGCTGCCGCAGCTGGACGCGCGGTCCCTGCGGCGGTTGCGGCACATGGTGACCGATGCCGGCGTCGACGCGGTGCTCACCACCGGGCAGATCCGCGCCGACGCGGCGGCGGCGGTCGAGCACCTTCCCGAGCTGGGCGCGCCGGCCTGGCTGGCCACCGACGAGATCCCCGACGACGCGGCGGCCGCGTGGCGCAGGCCCGCCGTCGGTCCGGACTCGGTCGCTTTCCTGCAATACACCTCGGGTTCGACGAGCGCGCCGCGCGGCGTCGTGGTCACCCACGCGAACCTGCTGCACAACGAACGCGCGATCGCCACGGCGCTGGGCCATACGCCGGAGGTGCTGGCGTCGCTGCCCGACGCACTGTTCGTCAGCTGGCTGCCGATGTACCACGACATGGGGCTCATCGCGCCCGTGCTGCAGACGATGTTCGTCGGGGCGAACGCGGTGCTGTTGTCGCCCAGGCACTTCCTGGAGCGCCCCGAGCGCTGGCCGCAGGCGGTGTCGGCGTTCGGCGCGCACACCAGCGGCGGACCCAACTTCGGCTACGAGCTGTGTCTGCGCCGGATGACGTCCGAGCAGATCGATCGGCTCGACCTACGAGGCTGGCAGGTGGCGTTCAACGGCTCGGAGACGGTGCGTCCGGCCACCGTGCGCCGGTTCGCCGACACCTTCGCGAGCGCGGGGTTCCGGGCGGAGTCGTTCCAGCCGGTCTACGGTCTGGCCGAGGCGACGCTCATCGTCAGTGCCGCCGAACTCGGCGCGCGGCCGACGGTGCTCCTGCCGCCGGGCCGCTCCGAATTGGTCGGCGTGGGGCGTCCGGCCGACGGACTGTCGATCGTCGTCGTGGACCCCGACCGCCGCACCGAGTGCGCCGACGGCGTCGAAGGCGAGATCTGGGTGTCCGGAACCAGTGTCGCTGCCGGCTATTTCGGCAACGAAGCGGCCACCGACGAGACTTTCCACGCCCGGCTCGACGGTGCTGATCGGGCCTTCCTGCGCACCGGGGATCTGGGTTTCCTGTCCGGCGGCGAGCTGTTCGTCACGGGCAGGCGCAAGGATCTGCTGATCATCGACGGCAAGAACCATTACCCGCAGGACCTGGAGCTGACGGCCGAAACGGCGCACGACGCCGTCCGCGCGGGCTGCGTGGCGGCGTTCTCCGTGGACGAGGGCATCGAGGGGGAGCTGCCCGTCGTCGTCGCGGAGGTGCGCACCGAGGACCCGGCCGAACTCGCCGACGCCGACGACGCGATCCGCGCGGCGATCGGCGCGGAGCACGGGCTCACGCTGCGATCGGTGGTCCTGATCCGGCCCGGCGCGCTGCTGAAGACCAGCAGCGGCAAGGTGCAGCGGCAAGCCTGCCGTGCGGCCTATCTCGACGGCGAGTTCTCCCCGGTGCTGCCCACGGGCGGTGAGTTCGACGAGCTCGGTGCGCCGGCGAGCACGTCCTCCGGCGGGGCGATGACCGCCGAGGAATTGCAGAACTCGCTGGTGGAGATCATCGCCCGGTTGGCGTATCTCGATCCGGCGCGGATCGATGTGCACCGTCCGCTGGTCGAATTCGGCCTGGGCTCCGCGGACCTCGTCGAGCTCGTCGTGGAGTTGTCCGACCGGGTCGGACGGACCCTGGACACCAATTTGTTCTTCGAGCACCCGACCATCGCGCAAGTGGTCGCGGCGCTGCACCGCACCGAAGCCGAGACCGCGCCCGTCGCACGCCAGGAGCGCACCGACGACGCCATCGCGATCATCGCGATGGCCTGTCGTTTCCCCGGCGGCGCCGACGATCCGGAATCGCTGTGGCGCCTGCTGGACGACGGACGCGACGGCCTGTCGGAGGTGCCGCCGGGGCGCTGGAGCGTCGACGGGCTCTACGACCCGGATCCGGCGGCGGAGGGCAAGGCGTACACCTTCCGCGGCGGGTACCTCACCCAGGTCGACGAGTTCGACGCCGCGTTCTTCGGCATCGGCCCGCGCGAGGCGGCGGTGATGGACCCGCAGCAACGGCTGATGCTCGAACTGAGCTGGGAGGCGATCGAACGCTCCGGGCGAGACCCGAGACAGCTGCAGGGCAGCATGACCGGCGTCTACTTCGGGGTGTACAGCACCGGATACCTCGCCGACCCGGCACCGCAGCAGCTGAACGGGCAGGTGGGCACCGGTCTCTCGCCGAGCGTGGCTTCCGGCCGGGTCGCCTACACCCTGGGCTTCCACGGACCCGCCGTCACCCTCGACACCGCGTGCTCCTCCTCGATCGTGGCCATGCATCTGGCCGCGCAGGGCTTGCGCGCGGGCGAGTGCGATCTCGCCCTGGCCGGTGGCGCGACACTGCTGATGGGCCCGACCGCGCACGTGGAGTTGTGCAAACTCGGTGTGCTGTCGCCGTCGGGACGGTGCGCGCCGTTCTCGGCGGGCGCGGACGGCACGGTCTGGGCCGAGGGCGCCGGGCTGGTGTTGTTGAAGCGGCTCGACGACGCCCGGCGCGACGGCGACAAGGTGCTCGCGGTGTTCCGCGGCTCCGCGATCAACCAGGACGGCCGCAGCCAAGGGATCAGCGCCCCCAACGGGTTCGCGCAGGAGCAGGTCATCAATGCGGCATTGCGCTCGGCGGGGCTGACGCCCGCGGACGTGGATTACGTGGAGGCGCACGGCACCGGCACCGCCCTCGGCGATCCGATCGAAGCGCGCGCGCTGGCCCGCGTCTTCGGTCCCGGCCGGGAGCCGGAGCGTCCGCTCGGGGTGGGCTCGCTGAAATCCAATGTCGGCCACACCCAGGCGGCGGCCGGCATCGGCGGGGTCATCAAGCTGATCCTCGGGCTCCAACACGAGCGGATACCGGGGATGGCCCACGATGGGCCGCCTACCGCGCAGATCGACTGGGACGGTAGCGGGTTGGCCGTGCGAACCGAGTCGATGCCGTGGCCTCGCGGCGCCCGGCCGCGCCGCGCCGGAGTCAGCGCGTTCGGGCTCAGCGGCACCAACGCCCATCTGATCCTGGAGGAGGCGCCCGCACTCGACGACAGCTCCGGCGAGTTCGACGACGCGCCGGAGGACATTCGGGTGGCCCTGCTGCCGATCTCGGCCCGCAACCGGGCCTCGTTGCAGGGTCAGGCGCGCCGTCTGCTCGAGCACGTCACCGATGACCCCGCTCTGACGCCCGCACCCGTATCGCGTTCCCTGGCGGTGCAGCGCACCCCGTTCGAATGGCGCGCCGTCGTCGTCGCGGGCGACCGCGACGACATGCTGTCCGGTCTCGGCGCTCTGGTCGAGCAGGGTGCTGCACCCGACGTCGTGGTCGCTGTGGACGCGGCGCTCACCGCGGGCAAGACGGCGTTCGTCTTCCCCGGCCAAGGCGTGCAGTGGGCGGGGATGGCGCGGGACATGCTGGCCCGGTCCGAAGTGTTCCGCGCCGAATTCGCCCGCTGCGACGAAGCGTTCCGCCATCGCACCGGATGGTCGCTGGCGACCGCGCTGTTCGGGCTCACCCCGGCGCAACTGGGCGACTTCACCCTCGTGCAGCCGCTGCTGTTCGCCACCATGGCCGCGCTCGCGGCCACCTGGCGTGCCGCGGGCGTCCTCCCGGATGCCGTGATCGGGCACAGCCAAGGCGAGATCGCCGCGGCCTACGTCGCGGGCGCGCTGACGCTCGACGAGGCGGCGCAGGTGGTCGTGGCCCGCAGCCGACTGATGGCGGGCATCGCCGAGGAGGGCGCGATGGCGATGGTCGGCCTGCCCGAGCAGCGGCTCGCGCAACGCCTGGCCGGGGCCGAGACGGTGTCGGTTGCGGCGGTCAACGTTCCCGGCTCGACGATCGTGGCCGGAGCCCGCCACGCGGTCGAGGCGCTGGTGCGGGATCTCGAAGACGAACAGGTCGAGGTGCGGGTGCTGGCCGCGGGACCGGCGCTGGCGGGACATTCGGCTCTGCTGGAACCGATCCGCGAGCGACTGCTGGACGAACTGGCCGGGTTGACCGCCGCGTCGCCAGTCGTTCCGTGGTACTCCACCGTGCTGGGTGAGCAGCTGACGGACGACTCCGCCGACGGCGGCTACTGGTACCGCAATGCCCGGGAACCTGTCCGGTTCGCCGACACGATCGAGCGCATGATCGGCGACGGGTTCCGGTATTTCATCGAACTGGGCGTGCATCCGCTGCTGACCACCGCCGTGCGGGCCGTCGCGGAGCAGACCGGTCGCGAGGTGGTCGCCGTCGGTTCGCTGGTGCGCGAGCAGGACGGGCCGCGCAGCCTGGCCCGCGCCCAAGCCGCGCTGTGGGTGGCGGGCCGCGACCTCGACTGGTCGCGTCTGGTGCCCGCGCGCGGCCGCGTCGACCTGCCGACCTATGCCTTCGACCGGCGGCGGTTCTGGACCGAATCGGCGTCCGAGGACGCCGCCGCGCTCGGGTTGCAGTCCGCGGGCCATCCCTTCGTCGGCGCCGTTGTGCCGCATCCTGATTCCGGTGGCGTGACGCTCACCGGCCGGATCTCGCTGCGGACCCATCCGTGGCTGGCCGAGCACGCCGCGCCCGCCGCGGTGCTCCTGCCCGGAACCGGTTTGGTGGAACTGGCGATCCGCGCCGGTGACGAAGTGGCCGCGGCAGACGTGCGCGAACTCGTCCTGCACGCCCCGCTGGTGCTTCCGGAGGATGCGGCGGTGCAGCTCCAGGTGACGGTCGGGGACGCCGACGCGACCGGCGGCCGTCCCGTTTCCATCCATTCGCGTCTGGAACGGGATCTGGACACCTCGTGGACGTTGCACGCCCGCGGGATGCTGGCGCAGGAACAGGAAGCCGATGCCGGTCACCTCGACGCCGCCGTATGGCCTCCGGCCGGTGCGGCGGTCGTCGACGTGGACGACATGTACGCGCGGCTGTCCGGGCGGGGGCATCGGTACGGGCCGATGTTCCGGTCGGTGCGAGCGGCGTGGCGGCGCGGCGCGGACGTCTTCGCGGAGGTGGCCCTTCCGCAGTCCGCCCACGGCGACGCCGCGCGGTTCGAGATCCATCCCGCGTTGCTCGACTCCGCGCTTCACGCGGCGCTGCTGCTGAGCGCGGACGAAAGCGATTCGGCCCTGCTGCCGTTCGCGTGGGCCGGGGTGAGTTTGCACGCCTCCGGTGCGACGGCTCTACGGGTCCGCATCTCGAACGACGGCTCCGAGGGGGTGCGCGTCTCGGCGAGTGATCCCAGCGGCCGCCCGGTCGTGTCGGTGCGATCGTTGGTGCTGCGGCCCGCGCCCGCGGCCCGGTTGCTCGACGGGGCGCTGTCCGCCGCGCACCGCACCTTGTTCCGGCCGGAATGGGCGGCCCTTCCGGCACCGGTGACGGTCCGGCCGGTCACCGCGGTGCCCTGGTCGGCGCTCGGCCCGGAACACCACGCCCCGGAGGCGGTGCTCATCGATGTCGCCGAGGGCGATTCGATCGACGCGGTGCACGCGGCGGTACGGCAGACACTCGAAGCCTTCCATGCGGCATTGGACGACCCGCGCCTGGCCGCGGCGACCATCGTGGTGCGCACCCGCCGGGCGATGGCGCTGCCCGGCGAGGACGTCCCGAACACCGCGGGAGCCGCGGTCTGGGGCTTGGCTCGGGTGGCGCAGTCGGAGAATCCGGACCGCATCGTGCTGGTCGACAGCGCTGACGCCGACCTCGATATCGCGACGGTGCTGGCCTCCGGTGCGGCACAGGTTCTCGTGCGCGACGGAGCCCTGTCCGCGCCGCGGCTGGCGCGGCCGCCGATGACCGGCGATGCGCCGGGACGCCCGGAGTTCGGCGACGGCTACGTGCTCGTCACCGGAGCGCCGGGACGGCTCGGTTCACTACTGGCCCGGCATCTGGTGCGGGCCTACGACGTCCGCAAACTGCTGCTGGTCAGCCGCCGCGGCGCCGACGGCCCGGGCGCCGACGAACTGCGCGCCGAACTGACCGGTCTCGGAACGGACGTGGTCTTCGCCCGCTGCGACGTCGCCGATCGCGCCGCGCTGGCGGAGGTGCTGCGTGGACGCACGCTCAGCGGTGTCGTGCACGCCGCGATGGTGCTCGACGACGGCACGCTGGGCTCGCTCACGCCCGAACGGCTCGCGGCGGTGCTGCGCCCGAAGGTGGACGCGGCGCACCATCTGCACGAGCTGACCGAGGACATGGATCTCGCGTGCTTCGTGCTGTTCTCGTCCGTCGCGGGCGTTCTCGGCAATCCCGGCCAGGCGAACTACGCCGCCGCCAACGCCTACCTCGACGCCCTGGCCACGCATCGCGTCGCACAAGGACGCACCGCGCAATCGCTGGCATGGGGTCCGTGGAGCCTGGACATGCACGAGGTGCTGGCGGCGGCCGACATCCGCCGCATGGAACGCTCCGGCGTGCGGGCGCTGTCCGCGCACGACGGGTTGGCCGCGTTCGACGCGGCGCTGCGGCGCACCGAGCCGGTGCTGGCGCCGATGCGGATCGACGCCGACGCGATGCGGCGCGCGCCGTCCGTTCCGGTGCTGCTGCGCGGGCTGATCCGTCCGCCGTCGCGCCGCGCTGCCGTCCATCGCGAGGCAGGCGATCCGTCGATGCGGTCGCGGTTCGCCGAGCGGCTGCGCGGCCTGCCGCCGGGCGAGGCGACCGCGCTCGCGGTGGAGGTGGTGGCGCGCCGGGCCGCCGACGTGCTGGGACATACCGGCGCGGACGCCATCACACCCGATCGGTCGTTGCAGGGGCTGGGCATGGACTCGCTGATGGCGGTGGAGTTGCGCAACCGGTTGCGCGACGACACCGGCATCCTCGTGCCGTTGAGCGAGATCTTCGCCCATCAGAGCCCGGTGGCGCTGGCGGAATACCTCATCGGCGAGGCAGCGCGCACGGACACCGCCGAGCCCCCCGCGCGCCCGCCCGAGCAAGATGTCCCCGAGGTCGTCACCCTGCCCGTTACCCGGGACCTGATGCGGCTGCTGCGCACCGCGCAGCAAGGCGTTCCGAGTGCCGCGCAGACCGGCGGGCTGGCCATGCGCCTGCACCGGGCCGTCGACCACGCCGAACTGGACGCGATCCTCGCCCGCCTCGCCGGGCGGCACGCGGCGCTGCGCACGGTCGTGGTGCCCAGCGCGGAGCACGGCACCCGGCTGCAGGTGCGGGCCAGGCCGGGCGGGCCGCTGCTGCGCTGCACGGCCGTCGATCGGCTCGACCACACCGTCGCGCGCACCAGGTTCGGCGAGCTGATGCGCGAGCCGTTCGACCTGGCGCAGGGGCCGCTGTGGCGGTTCGAGCTGCTGACCTCCGATACCGGCGAGCAGACGCTGATCTTCGGCGCGCACCACGGCATGTGCGACGTTCAATCGATGGCGCTGGTCGCCGCGGAGATCGACGCCGAACTGTCCGGCACGCCGTACCCGGACATCCCGTCCAACAAGGACATGCACGATCTGCTCGCCGCGCAGGCGCCGCAGACCGAGCCCGACGCCGAGTGGCGTGCAGAGTTCACGGGCTGCCGCCGCCTCGACCTCACCCTCGCCCGGCCCCGGCCCGCGCAGCGCAGTCACCGTGCCGGAGAAGTACTGCTGGACCTGCCCGCCGGGCTGGGGGACGACGTGGCGCGGCGCGCCCGCGAACTGGGCATCACGCCCGCGGCGCTGTTCCTCGGCACGCTGACGGTGCTGCTCGCCCGGCGGCAGGACACCGATCGTTTCGCGCTCGCCGTCCCCGTGGACACCCGCATCCACGCCGACGCGCCGACGGCCGTCGGCTATTTCGGTGTGCCGGTGCCCTATCCCGCCACCGTCGAGCCCGGCGAGTCGGTCGACGACCTGCTGCGCCGGACCGGCGACCGGCTGCGCAGGCTGCTGGTCCCCGGAGCCGGGTTCTCCGACGTGCTCGCCGCGCTCGCCGCGGAGGGCCTGTACCGGGACAACGCGCCGCTGGTCGAGGTGTACTTCAACTACCTGCGGGCCGCCGCGCCGAGCCGGCGCGCGGACATCGTCCCGGTGGGAACCGGGTACTCCGATCTCGACCTCATGGTGGCCGTGCTGGCCGACACCGGTCGGATCTGGTTGACCTACAACGCCGACATCATCGACGACGCGTCCTGCACCCGCCTCGGGCACGACTATCTGGCGCTGCTCGGCGAGGTCGTCGAGCAGGCCGGGTTGCCGGTGCGCCCGCAGTCGAGCGCATCGCGTCCCGCCGTACCGCACGGTGTCGCGTTCGGGGCCACGTTCGCGTTGGGCAAGTTGCCGGATCTGTACAGCGCGGCCTCCGCGCACGGCCACGGCGCGGACGGGCCGACCGTCCTCGAAGCGCCCTACCACCACGTCCTGGCCGGACTGCGCGACCCGTCGGGAGTGTTCGCCCAGCCGTCGACCGCGCTGGGCATCGTGCTGGTGCGGGCGGCGGACCTGGAGCGATTCGGCGCCCTGTCCGACGATGCGCTCACCGACCTGGCCGCGCAGTATCCCGCCGCCGTCCGGGAAGCGGCCGAGCGCGCCCGGGGGCCGATCATCGTCGGATTCCTTCCCGCGCCCGCCCTCGACGAGCGACTGGCCCGGTGGGAGCGGCGCACCGCCGAGCGGATGCGGGAGATCCCCGGCGTCGCGGTGCTCACCGAGTCCGACTGGACCCGCGATCACCGGGTGGCGAACCGTTTCGACGAGCGGACCGACGCGCTGGCGCACCTGCCGTTCACCGAGGAGTTCCAGGCCGCGGTGGCGCTGACGCTCGCCGACGTCGCCCGCGTCGCCCTGCTGCCCGCGCCGAAGGTCGTCGCCGTGGACGGCGACGACACGTTGTGGAGCGGCGTCGTGGGCGAGATCGGGCCCGAGGGCGTCACCTTCGACGCACCGCGGCTCGCGCTGGCGCGGCGGCTGCGGCAATGGCGCGCTGCGGGGACTCTGCTCGTGCTGATCAGCAACAACGACGAGGAATCCGTCCACGCGGTCCTGGACCGCTCCGACAGTCCGCTGCGCGCCGCCGATTTCACCGTCGTCTCCACCGGATGGGATGGCAAGGCCGAGCGGCTCGCGCAGGCCGCGCGCGCGTTGCGGCTCGCGCTGGACGACGTGGTCTATCTCGACGACAACCCGGTCGAGATCGCGAAGATGCGCTCGCGGCTGCCGGAAGTGCTCGCGGTGACCTGTCCGCCGGTCGGCGAACTGGAGGCGTTCCTGACCCGGTTGTGGCCGGTGACGCCGGTGGCGGTCACCGCGGAGGACGCCGGGCGGGCGGAGTTCTACCGGCACGAACGCGAGCGCGACATGGCCCGCGAGCAACTGGACTTCGCGCAGTTCCTCGACAGCCTGCAATTGGAGGTGACCGTCGAGCGGCTGACCGACCGCACGCGGGCGCGCGCCGCCCAACTGGTCCGGCGCACCAGCCAATTCGCGATGAGCGCCGGTACCGAGCAGGATGTGGACCACTGGCGCGCGGACGGCGAGGTGTGGACGGCCGCGGCGCGGGACCGGTTCGGTGACTACGGAACCATCGCCGTGCTGGCCCTGCACGCCGACGGGACCGTGCTGCGGGTGCTCGGCTGGCATCTCAGCTGCCGCGCCCTCGGCCGCGGCGTCGAAGAACGCCTGCTGAGCTGGCTGGCGGACCGTGCGGCGGCGCTGGGCTGCGCGACGGTGCGCATGACCGTCCACCGCACCGCCCGCAATGTGCCCGCCCGCCGGTTGGCCGCCGCGCTGGGCGGCGGTGACGTCGACGCCGAGCGGCTGGAGCCCGAGGTGCCGCTGGATCGCCTGCGGACGTTCCGATCCTGGGCGCAATGACCATGTCCGACAAGGAGTTTGCTATGCGCGGCGTGAACGGCGAGTACCCGCGAGCGGATCGGCGCGACCTCGCCGAGGCCATCGAACGCGGCGGCGGTCTGGACGTGGCCTCCTTGCTGGCGCGCGCCGGTGGCGCGGCGCGCACCGCGCCGCCGGCCGTCGAGCGTCCCCGGGAATGGGACGTCGAGTCGCTCACCGCGGCGGTCACCCGGGTGGCGAACCGGTTCACCGCCGAGACCGTCGGGCCGGACACGGACTTCTTCGACGGCGGCGGCACGTCCGTCGCCGCGGTGCAGTTCGTCGCGGCGCTGGCCGGCGAGCTCGGCGTGCACCTCGAGCTGGACGACGTGTTCGCCGACGCCCGTCCGCGCAGGCTGGCCGAGCGCTGGCTGGGCTCCCCGACGACCGGACAGGCCACCACCGTGGCGGCCCCGGAGACCGTGGACGAGCAGCTCGCGCAGATCATGTCCGATGTCGCCGGAGCCGACCGGCTGCCGTTCGTGGACCCGCCGCAGCGCGTCGTCCCGCGTCGCGTGCTGCTCACCGGCGCCACCGGCTTCCTCGGCAGCCATCTGCTGCTGGACCTGTTGCGCGGCAGCGACGCGCACGTCGTCTGCCTGATCCGCGCGCAGGACGAGGCGGCCGCCCTCGACCGGCTGGCCGCGGCGCTGACGCGGTTTCTGCTGCCGTGGTCGGCGGAGGTGCGCAGGCGCGTGACGGTGCTGACCGGCGATCTGCGCGAACCGTGTCTCGGGCTGTCCGAGGAACGCTGGGCCACGCTGGCGGAGGAGATCGACGCGATCGTCAACGTCGGCGCCGCGGTCGACTTCCTGCGCGGCTACCCGTCGCTGCGCAGCGGCAACGTCCTCGGCCCGCTGACCCTGGCGCGGCTGGCGGCGACCGGCAGACCGAAACCGCTGCACCACGTCTCCTCGATCGCGGTGTTCAACGAGCTCGGCATCGCCGCGATGGGCGAGGACGACCCGGTGGCGAACGTCGGCAAACTCGTGATCGGCTACGACCGGACGAAATGGGCCGCCGAGGCGGTGCTGCGGCGGGCACGCGAACACGGTGTGGTCGTCACGGTGCTGCGCCCCGGCGGCATCGGCGGACACCGCGAGACCGGCGCGCACAATCCCCGCGACCTCAACAGCGGCATCATCGCGGCGCTGTCGCGGTTCGGCACCGTCCCCGCGCTGCGCAATCTGCATGTGGCCCCGGTGGATTGGGTGAGCAAGGTCGCGGCGGCGATCGTGTGCGCACCGGACGCGTGGGGCCACAACTACCATCTCACCGGCACGCCGACCACGCTGGAGCAGATGCTCGGCGAGTCCGCGGCGATCGGCCTGGACATGCGGGTGCAGCACTGGGCGGCCTGGTGCGACGAGGTGGTGGAACGGATCCGCACCGAGCCGGTGCCGGAGCTGGAATCGCTGGCGCAGGTGCTGCAGAGCCCCGTCGCCCGGCACCCGCTGGAGACGATGGCCTCCGCGCCCGCCGCAGGGGACGAGCGCACCCGCGCTTTCCTGCGCGCCCACAATCTGCCCGAGCCGGTCCGCTACGGTGCGCAGTCACAACGCAAGACGCTGGAGATGCTCGCGGGCGCCGGCTTGGCGCGGCTGCCGCAGCCGGAGGACACACCCTACCTGTGGTTCACCGAGACGCTGGTGGGCACGCTCGGGCCCGTCGACGCGACCGCCGACACCTCCTGCGCGCTGACGCTGCGGCTGTCCATCGCGAGCACCCACCAGCTGGTGGCCGGACGCACGGTCGACATCAGCGGCGAGATGCGCTGCGCCCGGTTGCACGACGAACCGCTCACCGTGTCCGGAGCGCTGTCGGTGCGTCCGCACGACGGCATTCCGCTGCGGCACGGATGGCAGCATCCGCTGATGCACTACCGGCTGTCGCTGCGCGATGCCGAGGGCGGCGCGTGGTGGCTGTCCGGGTACAAATACGCCGAGGCGCGCCGCACCCTCGTCCGGCAGGCGCGCACGCTGACCGTGGAACTCGGCCGCGCGGGCGAACCGGCGAGCCTCGCCGGCGAGGTCGCCGTCCCGCTGGAGACCTACCTGCGCGATCAGATCGACGGCATCCAGGTGGATCCGCGCTTGTCCGAGCGGCAGCGGCGGACCGCGAAACTGTTGTGGCTGAGCTGGTTCGGATCCCAGCTCGGCAAGGGCCTGCTGGAGCCGGCGTTACGCGTGGGCACCGAGCTGCTGGATCTGCGCCGGAACGCGAAGGAGTCGCGCTGATGCTCACCCCCATCCGCCCGGGCGCCGCGCCCGCCGTGGAGGAGATCCCGTTCCAGGCCGCCGACGGCATCCGGCTGGGCTTGCGCCGTGTCGTCGTCGACGACCCCGACCGGCCCGCAGTCCTGCTGGTCCACGGCCACGGGGTGTCCTCGGACATGTTCCTGCTGCCCGAGATCCGCAACGTCGTCGACGCGCTGCTCGACGCCGGATACCAATCCTGGCTGCTGGATTGGCGCGGCAGCTGCCGCCTGCCCTACAACGCCGCCGGTCCGCGCTTCAGCTTCGACGACGTGGCCCTCTACGACCTGCCCGGCGCCGTCGAGCAGATCCGCGCGCGCATCGGCGACCGGCCGCTGTTCGTGGTCGCGCACTGCGTCGGCGCCCTGGCGCTGTCGATGAGCCTGGCCGCGGGACTGGTACCGGGCCTCGCCGGGGTCGTCGCCCAGGGTGTCTTCCTCACGCCCAAAGTGAGCAACTCGGTGCGGATGCGCGTGCTCGTGGGCGGCGAACTGCTCGGCTCCCGCGTCCACCACGTCGAGTCGGACTTCCGCAAAGTGGGGCTGTGGTCGCGCAAGACGCTGCTCTACGCCCTGCTCACCAGGAAAGGCGAATGCACCGATCCCACCTGCCGGATGGTCCACGGCGGCTGGGGCATGGGCGTGGAGCTGTTCGTGCACGACCATCTCGATCCGCGCACCCACGACCGGCTCGCGGAGCTGTTCGGGCCGATCCCGGTCCATGTCCTTCCGCAGTTGCGGCGGATGGAGCTGGCGCACGCGGTGCAACGCTGGAACGACAACGACGACCGCTACCGCGCGCTACCGGAGAACGCGCTCGACCATGCCGACCGGATCGACTGCCCGGTGCTGCTGCTGTCGGGCAGCCGCAACGAGGTCTGGCTCGATTCGAACAAGCTGTGCCACGACGTGCTCAACGCCCGGCATCCCCAGTTGGACGTCCGCTACGTGGAGGTCCCTTCCTACGGTCATCTCGACACCTTCCTCGGTCGCGGCGCGGCCCTGGACGTGTACGGGCACATCCTCGAATTCCTCGACGACTGTGGGCATCACCTCCCCCGATCGCAGGGCGCCGTGTGAGCGCACCGAACGGCGACGGCCGTGCCCTGCGCATCGCCATGTTCGCGGACTTCCACCCCGCCACCCTCGGTGGCATTCAGACGTCGATGCGCGCGCAGCGCACGGCGTTGGAACGGCTGGGGCATCACGTCACGGTATTCACTATTCCCGCACCGCGATCCATGCCGCCGGACCCGGATATCGTCCTGCTGGCGACCACGGCCGGATTGACGGTGAACGGCTATCCGGTCGCCCTGCCCACCCGCGGGAACGCACGTCTCGTCGACGCGGTGTTCGCCGAGCGCGGTTTCGACGTCGTGCACGCGCAGACCACCTACGGCGCGGGCGTCATCGGGTTGCGCGCCGCGCGCCGCCACGGCCTTCCGGTCGTGCAGTCCATGCACAGTCGCGACGACTCGTTCATCGAACGCAACGCCCCGTTCCCCTACCTCGCCGCGCTCACCACGCGCGTCCTGCACGGTGCGTTCGTCGGCCTGCGCGAGGCGATGCCGCGCCTGCCGGAGAGCCGCACCGCGCGGCACGCCTGGCGGCCGCTGGTCGCCCAGGCGCAAGCCGCGGACGAAGTCGTCGTGCCGACCAGGCATTTCGCCCGGCGGCTGGCCGCGCACGGCGTGGACCGGCCGATCCACGTGGTGTCCAACGGAGTCGACGACGATCTCGTGCGCGCTCTTCCCGAGCACTCCCGCGGCGGCGATCGTGAGCTGCGAGTGCTCTGGTGCGGCCGGTTCTCCGCGGAGAAGCGGCCACTGGACGCCGTCGAGGCGGTGCACCGGGCCGCGGGCTGCACCCTCGACATCTACGGTGCGGGAGCGCTGGAGGCGCGTCTGCGGGCGGCGGTCGACCGGCTCGGGCTGCGCGAGCGGGTGCGGCTGCACGGCGAGGTGAGCCAGGTGGAGTGCCTGGCCGCCATGCGCTCCCATGACGTGCTGCTGTTCCCGTCCGCCGGGTGTGACACACAGGGCATGGTGCTGCTCGAGGCGGTCGCGACCGGCATTCCCGTGCTGCACTGCGACCCCGACGTCACCGAAACCGTCCCCGAAGGCGGGGAATGGCGCGCCCGTGATTCCTCGACCGGCGCACTGGCCGAGGCGCTGCGCGTGCTGACGGAGCAGCCGGACCGGCTCGACGCCATGCGGGAAGTTCTCGCCCGCCACGCCGGCCGGACGCTGCAGTCCCGCTTCACCGAACGCCTGGTGGCGGTCTATACCGAGGCGATCACGGCGGCTTCGTCAGGCCGGTTGCCGTAGCGGCAGGCCCGCGGCCGCGTAGATGGCATCGATGACGGTCATCGTCGCCACCGCGTCCTCCGGCGCGGTGAGCACCGGCTCGCCGTCGCGCACCGCCGCGACGAAGGCGTCGAGCTGATACGCGTAGGTGCTGCGGCGTGAGATCTTCTCCGTACGCCTGCCACGCTCCGAACGCACCCACAGCCTGCGCGGCAATTGCGGCGCCACCGGGTTGAGCAACCGCAGTTCGCCGCGCTCACCCACCACGCGCGCGCCGATGCGCAGCACGTCCGACGACCACATCGAGCAACGCACCCGGCCGGTGTGACCGGAGGGGAAACGCAGCTCGGCGCTCATCGCGCGGTCGATGCGCGGGCCGCGCAGCTTCGCGGTGGCCGTGACGACCTCCGGTTCCTCGCCGCCGAACACCCTCGCCATGTGCACCGCGTAGCAGCCCGCGTCCATCAGCGCCCCGCCGGCGAGCGCGTAGTCGTAGCGGATGTCGGAGAATCGCGGCAGCGGAAAGCACATCGCGGCCTCCACCCGCACCAACTCGCCGAGTTCCCCGGAGGCGATGATCTGCTCGGCCCGCCTTGTCATCGGGTGATAGCGGTAGTGGAAGGCCTCCATGACCACCCGATCCGACCGCACTGCCAGCGCCGCGACCTCCTGTGCCTCGGCGGCGTTGGCGGTGAACGGCTTCTCGCACAGCACGTGTTTGCCCGCGCCGATGGCCTCTTTCGTCCACCGGCCGTGCAGGCCGTTCGGCAGCGGGTTGTAGACGGCGTCGATATCGGGCGCGGCGATCAGCGCGGCGTAGCTGTCGAAGACCTGCTCGATGCCGTGCTCGCGCGCGAACGCACGGCCGCGTTCCGGCTCGCGCGCGGCCACCGCGGCGACCACCACGTCCGGGTGCGCCCGCGCGGGGCGCACGACAGCGGCGGGGGCGATGCGGGCGGCGCCCAGGATGCCGATCCGCAGGGGTTGCGTCATGGGCGCGACTGTAGCAATGAATCCGGTTGTGCGGCCGGGAGTTCCGTCAGCGCTGCGGTGCGTCGCCGTACACCGTCAACCAGATCGCCCGGCCCAGCGCCTCGGCGAGCGCGTCGTCGGTGACGCCCGAGCCGGAGGAGAAGCCCGCGGCGATCGCGCGTTCCACCATCGAGGTCAGCACCACGGCGGTGGCGTGCGGGTCGATCGCCGGGCTGATCCGGCCCTCGGCCCGGTCGGTCTCCAGGCGCGATCGCACCACCCGCACGAACGATGCGACCCGCCCGCGCCAATACGCGCCGACGTCGCGGTCGTAGGCCGCCACCTCGCTCAGCGCCAGCAGCAGCGACCGGTGCTCGCGAAAACCCGCGATCATGGTCCGCACGGCCGCCACCACACCCGCCTCCCCTCCGGTGTGCTCGGCGATCCACCAGCGCTCGGCGGCCTCGAACAGATCCGCCGTGGCCAATTCGGCCATGCGGATCAGCAGTCGGCTCTTGTCCGGGAAATACCGGTAGAACGTCGACCGCGCCGACTGCGACGCGGCGGCGATCCGGTGCACGGCGATCTCGGTGTAGGGCGTGCCGTCGGCGAGCAGGTCCTCCACGGCGGCCAGGACGCGTCGCTCGAACTCCGCGCGCCGATCGTCGACCGGTTTGCGTGCGTTTCTGGGGACGCGGGTCAGCGAGGGCATCCGGCTCCTCTCTGCGGCGCGGGGCCGCGTTGCTCGGCTGTGCCGGGTCGGGTGCGTCTCCCCATTCTGCCGACACGGCACCGATATTGACATTCGGACGGCCACCGCTCACCATCGATCGGACACAGTGTCCGAGACTATGTGACCGAGGTGTTCGGGCATGCGCGGATCCCCCTCTCCGGCAATCGAGTACACCGATGTGGTGGTGGTCGGCGCCCGCTGCGCGGGCTCCGCGGCCGCCATCGCGTTCGCGCGGGCCGGGCGTGAGGTCCTCGCACTGGACTCCGCGCGCTTTCCCTCCGACACCCTCTCGACGCACCTGCTGTGGCCCGGCGGCCTTGCCGAACTGCGCCGCGCCGGCGCCCTCGAGCGTGTTTTCGGGCTCGGCGCGCCTCCGCTGACCACGGCCTTCGCCGACGGCGGCGGCTATCATGTCCGGTCGTCGTTCACGCCGGTGGACGGCGTCGACTACGCGATGTGCGTGCGGCGGACCGGGTTGGACGCCGCGCTCGTGGCCACCGCCGTGGACGCCGGCGCGCGGGTTCGCGAGGGCGTCCTGGTCACCGACCTGCTGTGGTCGGGCGATCGCTGCGTGGGCGTCCGCTATGCCGACGGGGGTGGCGCTCGTGAGGTGCGCGCCCGCCTGGTCGTCGGAGCCGACGGACGTCGCAGCACGGTGGCCCGGCTCGTCGGCGTCACCCGGCCCCGGTTGTCCGCGCCGAGCGGACGGGACTGCTACTTCGCGTACTGGCACGACGGCGCGCCCGACCAGCGCCACATCGCGGCCCAATGGCGGTCCGGTTCCGATCTCGGCACCGCGTTCCCCTGCGACGACGGCTTGCTGCTGAGCCTCGTCCAGCCGCCCGCGCACCCCGGCGAACCGGGCGCGGGGCGCGCCGAACGCCGCTATCAGGAGGCGATCGAGCGGCTGCCGGGGCTGCAGCGGCGCCTGCGGGACTGCCGCAGGGTCGGACGCGTGCGCTCGGCCACGCGCCTGGCCTCCTACTTCCGCCGCTCGACCGGCCCGGGCTGGGCGTTGCCCGGCGACGCGGGCCATTTCAAAGACCCGGTGACCGCGCAGGGCATCCGGGACGCGCTGCGCTACGGCCGGCTGCTCGGCGAACTCACCGCACCGGCCCTCGACGACACCGAGCACCTCGACACCGCATTGGCCGCGTGGGAACAGCTGCGCGATCGGGAATGCCTGGGCGTCTACCAGTGGACCAACCGGCTGGCCCGGGGCACGGCGATGCGCCCCCTGGAGATCGAGCTCTATCGCAGGGCCGCCTCCGACCCCGCGCTGGCCGACGCGGTCACCGAAATCTTCTCCCGCACCGTGACTCCCGCGGATGTCTTCACTCCCGCACGCGCGGCGACGTTCGCGGCGGGCGCGCTGCGCGCATCGTGGCGCGCTCCCTGGCCGGTTCTCGCGGACCTGGTGGGCGAATGCCGCGACGCGGTCGCCGAACGGAGGGAGGCCTGCGCCTTCACGCGCCCCGATCCTGCCGACGCCATCCAGTCCCGGCCGCCGCGGCGCGTTCTCGCGGCATCTTCAGGAGATCGACATGCATGACTCGCGTCCTCGGCCGACCATCGACCTCACCCGCCGCGACCTGCTGCGCGGCACGCTCGCGGCCGGAATGGCCGTCGCCGCCGCGCCGGCGCACGCCGCCCCCGCAGCACGCCGAACGCCAGGGTCGCGCACCGCAGGCAAATCGGTCGCGATCCTCGGCGGCGGAGTCGCCGGGCTGTCGGCGGCACACGAACTGATCGAGCGCGGCTACGCGGTCACCGTGTACGAACCGGCGTTCCTCGGCGGCAAGGCCCGCAGCATGGGCGTGCCGGGCACCGGCACCGGCGGCCGCGCGGACCTGCCCGGCGAGCACGGCTTCCGGTTCTTTCCCGGCTGCTATCAGAACCTTCCGGACACCATGCGGCGCATTCCCTTCCCGGGCAATCCCGATGGCGTCGCGGGCAACCTGGTCCGGGTCGAGGGCACCGTCGCGGGCTTCCGGGGCAGGCCGCCGATCTATGCGCCGGTCGAATTCGGTGGCCTCGACCAGCTCGACCCGCAGCGGTTGCAGAACACCCTGATCGGTGCCTTCGGCTTCGTTCCCGAACTGCCACCGGCCGAACTCGCCTTCTTCGCCAAACAGATGGTCGTCTGGTTCACCTCCTGTACCGAACGTCGATTCGGGCAGTGGGAATACGTGACGTGGGAGCAGATCCTGCGCGCCGAGGGCAAGTCACCGGCTTATCGCGAATACCTGGTCAGCGCCTTGACCCGGATCACCGTAGCGGCCAAACCCCAAGTGAGTTCGGCCCGCACGATCGGCACCATCGGCGAGGCGCTGGTGCTGGCGGGCAGCGGGGCGATCCCGCAGTATTCCGCCGGTATCGACCGTATTCTCAACCGCCCCACCAATGAGGCATGGATCGATCCGTGGGTGACATATCTGCGGTCGCGGGGCGTGCAGTTCGTGATGGGTCAGCGGGCGACGCGGCTGCGGTTGCGCGACGGCCGGATCGCCTCGGTGACGGTGACCGACCCCAGCGGCCGCGCCACCGCGGTCACCGCGGATTGGTATCTGTGCGCGATGCCGGTGGACAACGCGGTCCCGCTGCTGAGCGAGGACATCCTCGACGCCGACCCGCATCTGGCCGGCATGCGGGAGCTGCGTACCGATTGGATGGTCGGCATCCAGTACTACCTCGCCCGTCCCACCGAGCTGCCGGAAGGTCACATCGCGGCGCTCGGCTCGCCGTGGGCGCTCACCGCGTTGCGGCAAGCGCCGATGTGGGTGGGCGATTTCGCCGCCCGCTACGGCGACGGCACCGTGCGGGAATGCCTTTCGGTGGACATCTCCGACTGGGATTCCCCCGGCATCCGCTTCCGCCGTCCGGCCAAACAGTGCACCGCCGCCGAGATCGCCGAAGAGGTGTGGGCCCAGCTCGCCGAATGGCTCAACACCGGAACGGGCTGGCTGCGTCCCGAGGACATCCGCTCCTGGCATCTGGACCCCGGGATCAGCTGGAGCGCGAGCGGCATCCACAACGAGACCCCGCTGCTGGTCAACACGGTCGGCTCCTACGACCACCGCCCGCAGGCGCGCTGCGCCGTTCCGAACCTGTTCTTCGGCGGCGACCACGTGCGCAACAACATCGACCTCGCGACGATGGAGGGCGCCAACGAATCCGGACGCGCCGCGGCCAACGCGATCCTCGACGCCGCCGACGACCCGGCGCCCCGCGTGCCGATCTTTCCGTTGGTGTCCCTGCCGGTGTTCGAGCCGTGGAAACGCATCGACGCCGACCGCTACCGCGCCGGATTGCCCCACCTGCTCGACGTGTGACCGGGCGGCGCCGCGGAATGCCCGTCCGGTCTCGCTCAGGACGCCTCGGCGGCGGTGCTGCTCGTGGTGGCCAGGATCGTCTGCGCGACCAACCGCGGGTCATCGATCATCGGCACGTGACCGGTGTCGGGCAGCACGGAGAACACCGCCTCCGGCAGCCGCACCCGGGCGATCGGGCCGTGGACCGGTTCGGGCAGCACCCGGTCGTGTTCTGCCCAGGCCACGGTGATCGGGCACGGCAACGGGGTGAGCGGAGCGATCTGTTCGTCGGTGCCGAGCAAGTCTGCGGTGACGGTGCATCCCAGCAGGTCGCGTAAGCAGGTCATGGCCTGCGCCGCGCTGAGGCGATCACCGTGCACGGCGATGTTGCGCAACGCGATCCGCCGCACCACCGCGCTGCGCAGCCCCAGCGGGGCGAGGAAGCCGAACAGCTGCCCGGTGATCGCCTCGCGAGCGATGCGGCGAGTCGCGGCCGAGCGGCTGCGGTCCCCGGCCTCCCAGAACCCGGCGGGCGAGAGCGCGCAGACGGTCTCGGCTCGACCGCGACGGGCCAATTCGATCGCCATCCAGCCACCCAGCGAATTGCCCGCGATGTGCACCCGGCGCAGCCCCAGCCCGTCCAGCCGCCGTTCGATATCGTCCACCAGATGCTCGACCCGCGCCGGTCGCCGCAGGGCGGGCGGGCCGCCCCGGTGGCCCAGCGCGGTCGGTGTGATCACCTCGTGCCGGGCGGCGAGCAAGGGCGTGACGTCGTCCCACACCCGTTCGGACATCGTGACACCGTGCAGAAGAACGATCGGGGGCTTGCTGGGCATTGGCGTCCCTTCGATTTCGTAGTGCGGTCCGGAAGGTGGATACCACAACCTCGCCTACGGTGACAGCGGAAAGACCGACTTCACCGATCGATCGGCGATGTTTGCTCGCCGGAACGCTACTCGCCGCGCAGGTGTCGCCGGAACGCCGCGGCGGAGGCTCCGATTCCCGATCACCGGAGTAGGCAAGCGCCGCAAGGCTTTCCATGAAGCAAGCCGTCGGAACACACCGGAACCCGCTCATCGGATGCGCCGAACTCCAGCCGCGCGAGGATTTTTCCGGCCGCGGCGGCTTGCCGGTCAGCGCAGGATGCCCGCCTGCGCGGCGGCGCGCGTCCAAGACGGGAATTCCGACAGCAAGCGGTCGTAGAGCTCCGGATCCGGCACGTGCTCGATGTCGTCGACCGCGAAGAATCCGGTGTTGTCCACGCGCCTGCCGCCGAGGGTGTCGAGGCGTTCGAGCACCCCGAAGCCGCCCGCACTGCCCAGACCGACGAACTGCCAGAAGATGGGTTCGGCCACCGCCTCTCGCAATTGCTGTTCGATCTCACGGTTCTTGTAGATGCCGCCGTCGGAGAAGAACAGCACCAGCGTCGGGACCGGCGCCGGTTCGGCGCGCACGAACGCGCGGACCTCCGCGAGCACCTTCTGCTCCTCGTTGAGGATGCCGACCTTGCGCATGTCGACCTGGCCGTCACGCAAGCCCCTGGCCGGCCTGCGTCCGCCGAACAAGGACAACTGACCGCAGCGCACGTGCAGCTCCAGCCACTGCGGCAGCTCGCCGACGCGCAGATCGGGCAGGCGGGCGGGATTGCTGGCGAACGTCCACGCCTGCATCGCGCCGTTGTCGTCCAGCTGCGCCGCGACGGCGGCCATGCGCTCCACCACGCGGTGCACGACGCCGGACTGGTACAGGCCGGTCATCGACCCCGACGCGTCGAGCACCAGGACGACCCGTGCGGTCAGGCCGCCCAGCCCGTGCTTGTCCAGGCAGACGGCGACCTGTTGTTTGCGCAACGACAGCCGCTCGCGCATGTCGACCGGCAACCGGTTCTCGTCCTCGGTGAACCGGACACCGGGCATCGGCGGCGGGGGCGGGGGCACTTCCCGCACCGGCACCGGCGGTGCGACAGGTTCCGCGTCGTCGACGGTGATGCCGAAATCCGTTGCCAGTCCCGCCAATCCACTCGACCAGCCCTGCCCCACCGCACGGAACTTCCAGGCTCCGGCGCGCCGGTACAGTTCCCCGCACAGCAATGCCGTCTCCGGTCCCGCGGCGATGTCGTAACGCGCGATCTCGGCGCCGGTGGCCGTGTCCAGCAGCCGCAGACGCAAGCCCGCGATCCGCCCGAACGGCGCGCCGTCGGCGGACGCGCACACCACGACGCGGTCGACGCCGGGCTCGATTCGAGCCAAGTCGACCTCGACCGCGTCGGCCGCGCCCTGCCCGCCGAGGTACCGGACGGCGCCGCCGGGGTGTTCGGGTTGGTTGTAGAACACGAAGTCCGCGTCCGACCGGACGCGGCCCGCCGCGCTCAGCAACAGCGCCGACAAGTCGGGCGCGGGCACGCCGGGGCCGGCCGACCATTCCAGGACCGCGCGCACAGCCGGCACGGTGACGGGCGCGTTCGCCCCTTTGCTCAGGGTGGGCACGCCCTCCAGTGTGCCGTCCGCGGACGCGCGGCCGCGAATGTCCGCGCGGTCAGACGGCTTCCGGCCGCCACGTGGCCACCGCCCAGATCACGACGATGTTCAGCGCGATCACCAGGATCGACCACGCCGGGTAGTACGGCAGCCACATGAAGTTCGCGATGATCGACAGGGCCGCCAGGCAGATCGCCACCACCCGCGCCCACGTCGCGCCGGTCATCAAGCCCAGCGCCGCGATGACCAGGAGGATGCCGATCACGATGTGGATCCAGCCCCAGGTCGTGGTATCGAACTTGTAGACGTACTCGGCGCCGACGACGATGAGGTCGTCCTCGGCGACCGCCGAGATGCCCTCGAAGATCGACAGCACACCGACGGTCAGCAGCAGGATCGCGGCCGCTATGGACGTGCCCGCCGCGATGCCACGGCGGACGGGGTGTGGCTCCGGTTCGGTCATGTGCGTCATCGGTCGCCCCCTTTCTCGGGAAGTAGTGGACGGACGCCTTCCGAATCTCCACCAGTCACACCGTTCGGCACTTCACCCGTTTCGGGTGACTCCGATTTTTCGCGGGCTCGCGAAATGAAAATTCCATAACGACGACACATGAGGGGATCGAGCCGACTTCCCATTGGGTAAGTTCCGCTACCGAGGCGCGGTAGTGATCTGTCAGCACACGGCCCGGGAGGCACGGTGACCACCTCGCACGTCCCCGCTCTACGCCGCGTCCCCGCCGCGGCGCAATCCGCCGCCGAGATACCGGCGTTGCCGTTCACACCGATGCCCCGGCCCGAGCTCTACGCCGCCGCCGACCGGTTGTCGTCCGCTCGCGACGGACACGTGCTGCTGATCTGCGCGCCCGCCGGGACCGGGAAAACCGTACTGACGGCCGACTGGGCCGCCCGGCGCGCCGCGAGCGGATCCGACGTCGCCTGGCTGACGGTCACCGATCAGCTCGACGATGCGACGGCCCTGTGGACCGCGCTGCACGCACGCTTCGACATCGCGGTCACCGCATGCCCCGGACCGCCGAGCGCCCAGGCCGCGGCGCTCGTCGAAACCCTGGCGGCACGGACGACGCGGACGGTCCTCGTGCTCGACGACGCTCATATGCTCACCGACCCGCTCGCGCTCGCCGGCCTCGAACACTTCCTGCACCATGCCCCACCGACGGTCACGACGGTGCTGTGCGCCCGCTTCGCCCCGCCGATCCGCTGGCACGTCCTCGACCTGCACGCCCGGCTCACCCGGTGGGGTCCGGGCGAACTCGCCTTCAACCCGGCCGAGATCGACACGCTGTGCCGGGACCACGGTTGCGAACTCACCGGCGCGGAACTCGAGACGCTGTGCACCCTGACCGAGGGCTGGGCCGCACTAGTGCGCATCGCCGCGACCCAGGTGGCCGCCAGGACCGACGACCGCGCCGCGGCGCTCACCGTGCTCGCGCGCCCGGCCCGCGCGATCGCCGACTACCTGACAAGCGAACTCGTCACGGGACTGCCGCCCGCACTGCGCCAGTTCCTCACCTACACCAGCATTCCCGTCGCGTTCACCGAGCAACTCGCCGACGAACTCGTCGGCGGCGGTGCGGGGCATCATCTCTACGAGCTCGATCGCATCGACTTCCCGATCGCCTCCGTCGTCCGCGACGGCGACGTGTGGTTCTCCTGTCATCCGCTGGTGCGCGCACTCTTCCTCGCCGAGGCCCGCCGCCTGGGGCCGCAGCTGTGCGCGGAACTGCACCGCCAGTCGGCCCGCTGGTTGCGCTCGGCGGGGCTGCCCGCTTCCGCGCTGCCGCACGAGCTCGCGGGCGCGGACCCCGACCAGCTCCGCGAATTCCTGTCCACCTGCGCGTTGCGCATGGTCCTCGACGGAATGGGCGCGACGTTGTTCGATCAGCTCGCCCGCTCGGCGCCCGACCTGCTCGACGACCCGTTCCTGTGGCTGGTGCGGGTCGTCGACGCGTTGGTGGCGGGCAGCACCGCCGCCGCGGTGGCCTGCCTGGACACCGCGCGGGCGCGGCGCGCCGCGAAGGTCTCCTTCGCCTCCCCTGAGCGGCTCGACGCGCTCACGCTCGCCGCGACGATCGACGTCGCGGCGACCACCGGGACCGTTCCGTCCCGGATCCCGGACGACGTCGCGCCGACCGGCGACCCCGATCTGGACGCCTACACCGAGATCCAGATCGCCACCGCCTTCATCGCCGGCGGCGCGGTCGAACGCGGCGAACAGCTGCTGCATTCCGGACTCGCACTCGCCGAGCACGCGACCCGTCCCCGCCTGGTACTGCGGGCGCTGACCCGGTTGGCGTTCGCCGCCGACGCCGTCGACGCCGCCACCGCGATGCGTGATCGCGCGGCGCGCGCGCTGGCGATAGCGGAGGAACACGGGCTGCTGGAGACCACCGACGCCGTCCAGGCGACCGCCGTCGCCGCTTACGGCGCCTACCTGCAAGGCGAGACGCCCGACGCGGCTCAGGTCGCGTCCCTCCGCACCGAGCGTGTCGATCACGACGGCTCCTGCGGACCGGTCGCCGGTTGGCGCGGCCACGTCGTGGGCCGATTGCTGGAGCTCGAGCGGGCCGAGGGGCAGTCCGCCGCGGTCGACGCGCTGCGCCGCAGCCTGCTCGCCCTGCTGGAACACCGGGCGGTGCCCGCCGCGACGGGCAGCCTGATCCTGCCGGTGGTGTGGGCGCTGCTGCGCGTGCACGATGCCAGGACGGCGCAATTGCTGGTCGAACGCGCGCGCGGCATCGTCGGGGAAGTCCCCGAAGTGCGGTTGGCCGATGCGGCGCTGCACGCGGTGGCCGATCGTCGCAAGGCGACCTGCGCGGTTCTCGAACCGCTCCTGGATCGCGCCGGCGACCTGCGTCCGGTCAGCGCGGTGACCGGATGGCTGCTGTACTCCGCGGCGCAGCACGAGTCCCGGGCCCCGGCCAAAGCCCTCACCGCACTCGAGTACGCGCTCGGGTCCGCCACGCCGCACCGGCTCCTGCGGCCGTTTCTCGACGTGCCCGCCGCGATGCCGCTGCTGGACAGCTACGCGGGCCGTCTCGGCCGGGCGGAGAGCTTCGCGGAGTCGATCCGGCGGCATCCCGCCGCGCGCCGCAGGCCCGCCTATCCCGCCTTGACCCACACCGAGATGACCGTGCTCAAGCAGTTGCCGTCCGGCCGCACCGCCCAGCAGATCGCCGAGGACCTCGGTGTCTCGGTCAACACCGTCAAAACCCATCTGCGCGGCATCTACGGCAAGCTGGGCACGAATTCCCGGGTCGACGCGCTCGACCACGCGCGCCGCGGCGGCCTGCTCTGAGCTACCGGCGCCCGCGGCGCCTTCCCGCCGCTGAGCGCGGCCTTACGCTGGGATATGGCCCTCTCACGTCGCGAACTGTTCCGAGTCGGCGCCGCAGGGTCGATGGCGGTCCTGGCGGGCACCGCGGCGGCGAGCAGCGCCCGCTTTCCCGCCCCGCGCCGGCTCGGCGACCCGTTCTCCCTCGGCGTCGCATCCGGCGATCCCGCCCCTGACGGCGTGGTGCTGTGGACGCGGCTGGCGCCGGACCCGCTGGCGCCGGACGGTCTCGGCGGCATGCCGGTGGATCCGGTCACGGTCGACTACGAAGTGGCGCACGACGAGCACTTCCGCCAGGTGGTCGCCCGCGGATCCGCGGTGGCCACTCGCGCGCTCGGCCACAGCGTGCATCCGGAGGTGCACGGCTTGGCGCCGGACCGCTGGTATTTCTATCGATTCCGGGCGGGCTCGGCCGTGTCACCGGTGGGGCGCACGCGCACCGCCCCGGCACCCGGACAGGCTCTGGCGCGGCTACGGTTCGCGTTCGCCTCCTGCCAATCGTGGAGTTCCGGCTATTACACCGCCTACGAGCACATGAGCCGGGAAGACCTGGACCTGGTCGTGCATCTGGGCGACTACATCTACGAGCGGGCCTGGCTGCGCGGGCGAGCGGGCGTCGCCATGGGTCCGCATTTCCGCGACGAGGCCGTGGACCTGCCCGGCTACCGGCTGCGTTACGCGCTGTACAAATCGGAGCAACCGCTGCGCGCCGCGCACGCCGCGTTCCCGTGGCTGGTCACCATGGACGATCACGAGGTCGACAACAACTGGGCCGCCGACTCCCCCGGCATCGGCCTGGACATCTGGGGCGTCCCCGCCCTGTTCCGCCGTCGGCGGGCCGCCGCCTTCCAGGCCATGTACGAGCACCAGCCGCTGCGGCTGGCACAGCTGCCGTCGGCCGCGGGGGTCCGGCTGCATCGACGCTTCCGGTTCGGTGACCTCGCGGACATCACGATGCTCGACACCCGCCAATACCGCACACCGCAGGTGTGTTCGGACAGCGTGGTCAGCGGGTGCACCGAGCGGTTCGCGCCGGAACGCACGATTCTCGGTGCAGCGCAACGGGATTGGCTGGTCGACGGGCTGACCCACTCGCCGGCCCGCTGGCAGGTGCTCGGCAATCAGGTGGGCATGAGCCAGAACGACTCCGATCCGGGTCCTGGGGTCGCCGTCTCCACCGACGCCTGGGACGGCTATGTCGCCGACCGCAACGCGGTGCTGGGCGCCGCCGCGGCGCGCGGCGCCGGAAACCTGGTGGTGATCACCGGCGACCGGCACGAGAACCAGGCCGCCGACCTGCGGCGGGACTACTCCGATCCGGGGTCGCCGGTCGTCGCGGCGGAATTCACGGGCACCTCGATCACCAGCAACGGCGACGGAGCCGACTTCGGCGACAAAGGCCGCAGGCTGCTCGCGGCCAACCCGGACGTCAAATTCTTCAACGCCCAGCGCGGCTATGTCCGGGTGGAACTCGATCATCAGCTATGGCGCAACGACTTCCGCGTCGTGCCCTATGTGCGCCGTCCCGGCGCGCCCATCCACACTCGCGCAAGCTATGTCGTCCAGAACGGGATTCCCGGTGTGACCGAAGCATGGAGTTCCGGAAACCCGCCCGCCCCACCGCCCGCGCCCGATGCCGCCAGCCAGGCCGACGCCGATCGCGGCCACCGCTGACTCTAGGCTCGAGCGGCCGCCTGCTCCGAACGCAGGATCAGCACGGTGATCTCACTCGGTGCGAACACCCGCAGCTGCGGCCCCCAGAACCCGGTGCCGCGGCTGGTGTAGAGCTGAGTGCGGTCGCCGTGGCGGCTCAGCCCGGCGACGACGGGCTGTTCGAGGCGGACGAGATAGTGGAAAGGCCAGATCTGGCCACCGTGGGTGTGGCCGGAGATCTGCAGCGCCACACCCGCGGCGGCGGCGTCGGCGATCTGCTTGGGCTGGTGGGCGAGCAGGACGACCGGCGCCTCCGGGTCCGCCCCGGCGAGCGCGGCGGGCAGGTCGGGACCGTGGCCGGGCAAGGCGACGCCGGTGGGGTCATCGATGCCCGCGATCACCAGCCGATCCTCGCCGCGGCGCACGATCTCGTGCCGGTTGTGCAGCGGCTGCCAGCCGAGCGAGGCCATGTGATCGATCCAGCCCTGGGCGTCGCCGAAGTATTCGTGGTTGCCGGTGATGTAGAACCGGCCGAGTTCGGCCTCGACCTTGCCCAGCGGATCCACCTGCGCGTGCCGCTTCGCCACCGATCCGTCCGCGAGGTCGCCCGCGTGACAGGCGATATCGGGACGCTGCTCGTTCACCACCTCCACCACGCGTTCCGACCAGCGCAGCCGATCCAGCGCGGCGTAATGGGTGTCGGTCACCACGACCATGCGCAGTCCGTCCAGCGCGGCGCCGAGCCCGGGAATGCCTACCTCCACCGTGCGCACCCGCGGCACCCGGCGCGCCTCGACCACGCCCCACACCACCAGTACCGTCGTGGCCGCGAGCACGCCGACCGCGACGATCCCGGATCGCGCCGGATCGGCCACGCCCGCGACGGTCAATCCGGCGCGCGCGATATTGCCCAGCACCGACCAGCTGAACAGCACCCACATCACGCCGAGCAAAGTGTCGCCCACGATCGAGGCCGCATCCGATTGCGTGGACCCGTGCCCGAGGAACATCGCCGCGGGCAGGCTCACGAACCCGAGCAGGAACAGCGCCGAACCGAGCCAGAACAGCGGGCCGGATTCCGCGGTGGGCGCCGCCACCAGCGTCCACCAGGGCAGCAGGAACAAGACGGCGGGAATCGCCAGGAACAAGATCAGGCGGGGCACATACTTCAAGAGGGCTCGTCCTCGTGCGCGGGTGTAGCGCGCGGTCCCTCTCCGGCGCCATGGGCGATGTCGACCATAGCAGCGGTCACGCCACACCGAGCCGCTCGGCGGCCACGGTGAGATCCTTGTCCCCGCGACCGGACAGGCACAGCACGATCAGGGAGCCTTCGGGAATCTCGCCACGGTCGGCCATTTCCATCAGATGGCCGAGGGCGTGGGCGGATTCGAGTGCGGCGAGGATGCCTTCGGTGTGGCTGAGTGCCTGCATGCCACGCAGGGCGACCGCGTCGGTGGCGGCTCGATAGGTCACCCGGCCGCTGTCTTTCAGATGGCTGAGCTCGGGACCGACGCCGGGATAGTCCAGTCCCGCCGCGATGCTGTGGGTGCGTGCGATCTGGCCGTCCTCGTCCTGCAGCAGATAGCTGTAGGAGCCGTCGATCTCACCGGGGCTGCCCATGCACAGTGTGGCCGCGTGCTCGCCGGTGTCCACGCCGAGCCCGGCCGCTTCCACGCCGATCAGCCGCACCCGCGGGTCGTCGGCGAACGGGTGGAAGACACCGATGGCGTTGCTGCCGCCGCCCACGCAGGCCAGCACGTAGTCGGGCAGCCTGCCTTCGAGGCGTGCGATCTGGTCCCTGGTCTCCGCGCCGATCACCGTCTGGAAGTCCCGCACGATCCGCGGGTACGGCGCGGGCCCCGCCGCGGTCCCGAACAGGTAATAGGTGGTGTCCACGCTGGCCACCCAGTCGCGGACCGATTCGGTGATCGCCTCCTTCAGCCGCCGCGAACCGATGTCGACCGGACGCACCTCCGCGCCGAGCAGTTTCATCCGCAGCACGTTCGACGCCTGGCGCCGCATGTCCTCGGTCCCCATGTAGATCACGCAGGTCAAGCCGAGCATCGCCGACACGGTCGCCACCGCGACGCCGTGCTGGCCCGCGCCGGTCTCGGCGACGATCCGTTTCTTGCCCATCCGGCGGGCCAGCAACGCCTGCCCGATGGCGTTGTTGATCTTGTGGGCGCCGGTGTGGGCCATGTCCTCACGCTTGAGATACACCCGGACGCCCGGCACACCCAGCAACTCCCCGAAGCGCCGTACCTGATGCAGCAACGTGGGACGGCCGACCCGATCGCGCAGCAGCTCACGGTACTCGGTCACGAAGCCCGGGTCGGCGCAGGCGAGGTGGTAGGCGTCCTCCAGGTCCAGCAGCGCGGCCATCAGGCCCTCGGGGACGAATCTGCCGCCGAACACGCCGAACCGGCCGCGTTCGTCGGGGAACATCTCGTGCCGGGATCCGCGCACCGCCACGTCAAGGTCAATCCTCATCAACACCAACGCTTTCACCGCCAAAGAGCCGACGGGTCAGTCTGTTCCGCTAGCGCTAGCACAACCCCACGGGTTGGCAACGACCGAGTTAACAGACTAAATCGTTCGGATGGCTAAGGTGTTCTCACTGGTGGAGGCGATCCGCGCGGGGCGGCCGCCCGGCCCCTGGCTACCGGTCGGCAGGCATGGTGGCGGAGATCTGGGCCACCAGCCGCCACGGCCGTTCGGTATCGGTCGTGGCCTTGCCGCTGGTGAGGATCGCCCCGGACAGCCCGCGCGCCGGGTCGGCCCAGCCGTACTGGGTGGTCAATCCGCTGCGCCCGAAGTGCGCACCGGTGTCGCGGCCGAATTTCGACCTGCGGCCGCCCAGTTCGAACCCCGCTCGGCTGACGCGTCCGGCGACGCCGGGTATCCAGCGCGCCGGGCGCACCGCTTCCGCCAGCGTCTCCGGCCGGATGATGCGCCGTCCGTCCGGCGCGCCGCGCGTGAGGATCTCGTAGAACCGCGACAATTCCGACGCGGTGGTGATCAGATTGCCCGACGGCAGCTCGGCGGTGAGGAACCCGTCGGTCGCCGCACGCGACGCCCGGTCCATCCGCCCACCCACCGCCTTGCGCGCCAGAAAGCTCGCGGTGCGCGAGGGAGCCGGTCCGGTCTTCACGCTGGGCACGACCTTGTCCAGGTCCTCGGGTCGCACCCCGAAGTTGGTCCAGCGGAATCCGTACGGCTCGAGCACCTGTTCGGCGAGGTGCTCGCGCAGTGGCTTGCCGGTGGCGCGCCGCACCAGCGAGCGCACGATCAATCCGAGCGTCAGCGCGTGGTACACGCGGAACCGTCCCGGCTTCCAGCTCGGCACCAAGTCGGCCAGCGCTTGCACGGCCAGTTCCTCGTCGAGCACCAGATCGACGCCCTGATACGGCGGCGGGACGAAGGGAATCCCGGCCGAGTGCGAAAGCACGTCGCCGATCGTGATCGCCGCCTTGCCGTTGGCCGCGAACTCGGGGATGTAGCGCGACACCGGCTCGTCGAGGGTGAACGCGCCCTGTTCGACGAGCATGAACATCAACGCACCGGCCACGCCTTTCGCCGTCGAGAACCCGCAGAACGGCGTGTCCGGGGTGGCCAGGACCTTGGCCGCGTCCGGCCCGTCACCCGGGGCGTTGCCCCAGCCGTGGCCGATGGTGCGGTTCAGCGCGATCTTGCCGTTCCGGCGCAGGCAGACCTGGATCGCGGGGGTGGTGCCCAGGCGGTACCACGCCTGCACCGACTCCCACACCGCCTCCACGTCGGCGCGGCTGAGCCCCGAGGCCGCGGGATCGTCTTCGGGGCCCCGGGTCGTCACGGCCTCCAGGTCGTCGACGATCGGCACGGTTCCAGCGGTGGGTGCGCTCACCCGGTCAGCTTATCCACCGTCCGCGCCCTGCCGCCGCCGCGCTGCTCGGGCTCGTAGCCGGCCTCGCGTCATCGCCGTCCCGGTCAGCGTCTGGCTGATCGCCGCCCTCGCCTTCAACGCCGACTACCGCGCCGACAACATCTTCGCCCTACCCGACGCCGCCTTCTCCCTGCTGCTACTCATCGCCGCAGCATTACCCACCCGCCCAGCCGTCCCCACCCTCATCACCGGCTTCCTCTTCGGCGCGGGCGTCATCACGGTCGCCGCCCTCGTACTCCGTCGATGCTGCTGCGACAGCTCGGGATCATGGAAGGCACTCGCGAGTTCGATCCGTCACGAGGCCACGCTGCCGTACTTTGCCGCCACCCGATCATGGTTGCTCTGACCGGCTTTTCAACTCCGTTGATCAGGTAGGTAACAGAGCGCGAGGGCTCGGCGATTCCGACACAGTACCCAGAGACGCTCTCGCCGCGAGCAAGTCGTCATCGGAGAAGACTCACAGATGAGGTCAGATGCCCTACGAATCCGCTCCGTTCGTCCGACGACTCGCCGCAAGGCTTCTCGATCTTGTCTTCTGCCTGCTACTGACGTTTTTCGTCGCGATACCCGTCGGCATCCTGCTGGTCCCGGTCACCTTGCTGACGACCGAAGCTCACGAAGCGGTGATCTACGGAATAGCGGCGTGGTTGTGCTACTTCATCGCCTACGTCGGACTGGAGGTCTTCCTACTGATCCGCCGTGACGGACAGACCCTCGGCGATTCCCGCGGGAAAACGCCTAGCCCTGCATGATCTGGCAACTGGCAGCAGGGTGGTACGCGCGGCCGAGCGAAAGATCGACTGGAAGAACGACATCCCCATGGTACTGCCGGGCCGTGTGGACATGCGAAAGCGCCCGTAAGCCACTCTTTTTCGACTCTGCGAATCGCTGAACACAGGAGCGCAGGAAATTCCGTGCCCCAAGCGAAGAACCCGGCCGATCATTCCGGTACGGGCAGATCGGAACACACCTGCTGATACGGAATATCGGGCGAGACCCATTCTCGCCATTGCGCTTTCGTCATGTTCACGGTTAGTTTCGAGCAGAGCGCCTTGCTGATGTCGTCGAGCATTCGCCAGAGCCGCACGGTGTGGTCGCCGCCTGCCGACGCCAGGTACCGACCGTCGGGGCTGAACGCGACTCCGTTCACCGGACCTTGGTGACCGGTGAGTGGCGGACCGAAGGGTTGCATAGTCACTGAATCCCAGAGCTGGATGGTCCCCGACTCCGTGGCGCCGGCGACATAGCGACCGTCTGAGCTGAAAGCGACACCGTTGATCGGAATGTCCCCAGATATCAGAGCACCTATCGATTGTCCGGTCTCAGCGGCCCAGAGCCGCACCGTTTTGTCGACGCCGCTGGAAACGAGCAGTTTTCCGCCCGAATCGAACGCCAGCTGCAATACCGCATCCGTGTGTCCGACAACCGGCTGCCCTACCGGTTGTCCCGTCGCGGGATCCCAGAATCGGATGGTGGCGTCGGCACCGGCTGATGCGAGACGCTTTCCATCCGGACTGAACGCGATATCGAAGACGACCTTCGATCCGAAGCGGGCATCACTGCCGTGCCCCGGCACGGGTGGCCCGCTCGGTCGCAGTGTATCGGCTGCCCAGAAGCGGATCGTTCCATCGCGATTTCCGGTAGCGATGTGGCGTCCGTCCGGGCTGAACTTCACGCTGCCGGCGTCGACCGGGAGCAGACCGGCGAGTTCACCCGTTCCAGCGTCCCAGACCCGAATACTCCCGTCGAAGCCCGTGGAAGCGAGGCGAGCGCCGTCCGGGCTGAACGCCACCTGATCCACGGCACCGAAACCGACCAGCGGGCGACCGATCTCCTGACGCCTATCGACGTCCCATCGCCGCACCGTCTGATCGGCACCGGCGGTAGCGAGCTGCCGCCCGTCCGGGCTGAATCCGAGGTACAGCGCATGGCTGGTGTGCCCGACGAGCGACCGGCTGCCGTAGACGTCCCAAATCCACACCGCGTCACCGGCGGACGCAGCCAGGAAACGACCATCTCGGCCGATGGCTAACCCATCCACCTGTCCGGCGTGCGCCTCGAAGCGCTGGCCGACGGGGCGGCCGGTCGCGACTTCCCAGAACCGGATCGTCCCATCGCCACTCGCCGAGACCAGTTGTTCTCCATCCGGTGCGAATACGAGGCTATTCACGACGCCGTTGTGGCCGACCATCGATTGTCCGCGCAACCGGCCGGTGTGGACATCCCACAGCCAGATGATCCCGTCACCGCCAGCGGCGGCGAGTGTATGCCCATCCGGACTGAAAGCCACCGCGGACAGCATGCTCGTGAAGAGGCCGGGAAGAGGCTGCTCCAAGGCGCGGAGCGTATCCGCGACGAACAGCCAAACCACTCCCTTCCCATCGACGATCGCGACCTGCGCACTATCGGGGCCGAAGGCGATATCGCCCAGCGCCGCGTCACCGGGTATGCGGACCTGGGCGAGCTCCGCACCGGTGCCTTCGTCCCACAGGCGAACGGTGCGTTGGCCACCGATCGAGGCGAGCCGGCGACCATCCGGGCTGATCACGACACGCTCCGCGAACTTCGGATGACTCATCGGCGCCCGATCGAGTTGCGCCCCGGTCTCGGCATCCCAGAGCCGGACAGTGCCATCGGCCCCGGCCGAAGCGAGACGTAGGCCATCAGGGGTGAACCACACACTGTTCACCCCTCCTGATGACCGGTGAGCGAGCGACCGAACTGCCAGCCGGTGTCCACATCCCAGAGCCGGACGGTTCCATCGGCGCCGGCCGAAGCGACACGCCGCCCATCCGGACTGAACGCCGTGTCGCGGACCCCGTTCTGCGAAGCGTGAATGACCCGCTCCAAGGAAAGCCGGTCGTAGATCTCGCGCATGGCCGTCTCGGACCGCCCGCCTATCGCCTGGCCGACGAGCAACTGCTGCACCGCACGCTCCACACCACCGCCTTGTCTACCGTCGATCATCGCGCTCGCCTCGCTCACCAACCGCAATGCCGTGGCCTGGCGAAAACGGGTTTCCGCGACGTCGCGTTGGCGGCGTGCTTCCGCGCCCTGGACGACGGCGGTGACGGCGGTGACACACACCAGTACGAAAGCGGCCATCCGCAGCCGCATAGCAGTACGGTGTATCCGGACGTCGTCACTGTCGAGCCGGGCTTTCGGCACACCGCGGGGGCCCGCGGCAAGCGACGCCACCGCGCTCCGGAAGCCGCTGTGCCGCAACGAACGCTGATTCTCATCGCGCGCGAAGGTCAGATCTACCCAAATAGGCTCCGCGTCGAAATAACCACGCAGGGACCGTGGCAGCGCGGTTGTCTTCGGCCAGTCGAAATCGTCACCGGCCCACGCGATGACCCCATCGGTGAGTGCGATCAGAAAGGTGTCGGGGGCCTTGTTTTCGGTCCAGTACCGGATCTCCTTCCGCACCCACCGCGATGCGGCGGACTGCGGGGACGCGAGCAGCACGAAGTAGCGGGAGCGTCGGAGCGCGTCCTCGATCTCGGCGGTGAGGTTGTGCGCTGCGGACAGGTCGGTGCGATCCCGGAACACCCGCAGCGCGCTGGGCCGCGCCCACCCCTTGGCCAACCGCGACAGTCCGCGTTGCAGCGCGGGGGCGAGGGCGTCGTCGGAGGCGTGACTGTAGGAGATGAACACGTCGATGACATCGGCGGTGCCGAACGAGGGTCGCGGGCCCATCGTCAACGTACGGCGGCTGCGCACAGGAGTCCTTCCCCATCGAGCAACTGAACTGCTTCCCCCTGCTCCAGCGTTCCCCATCCGCCATCCGCAAGACAGCGTAGTGAGCTACCCATGACGCTTATCTCACGTCACACCGGCAACAGCGTGTAGCCGCGGCCACTCACACTCGGTACCGGTTTCATAGCACCGAGCGTCTCTCTACAGGCACCCTCCGCAGCGTGACGCGCCCGATCGACCGCTCGGAGATGATGTCGTCGGCGAGGGTCGAGCTCTCGCCGACATCTCAGTGCTTCGGCGCGGGGTTGATCGTGTCGCCGTCCCAGCTCAGATCCGATTCCTCGGCGATCTCGAAGGCCTCGAAACGATCGTCGGCCACAACCGCATCGATCAGAGCCCGTGAGCCGGCGACGATCGTGGAGTCGAAGTCGATCTCGCTGGCCACGACCCATGCGTGGTCGGCGGGCCAGAGCAGCTGGGGTGTCACTCCGGGGAAGTCGGTCGTCCATCCCAGGCCCGCCGCATGCACCCAGCTGGGATCGGCGAGTTCGGCGAGACTGGTGTCGAACAGCAGGAAGTCGCGCCCCGGCCACCGCAGGAAAGGCCCTGCCTCGACCGCCCGACTCACCTGCGGCGCAACAGAGGCAGCCAGCTCGGCGTCGATTCGAGCCCGCTCACGCTCGAGGTTCTGCGGATCGCCGTCGGTGGACGCGACGAACACCGCGCCCGAGGATGTGTTCAGCTCGCCGAATCCATTCCAAACTCCAGCCGTCACCTCTTCCGGTGCCTCGGTGGCTGCGCGAAGGTGGACAGTGAGCGCGGCCAGCAGGGATGGGTCGAACCATCCCTCGACGGTCTGGCCGACTGTCCAGCCGTCGTCGAACGACATCGCCGCTTCGTCCTCACCGTCGGTGAGGTTGCGCCACTGCACCAGCGGATGCATCACTCTGCCGTTGCGCATGGCGACCTCGGCCCACGGCCACATCGCCTCCGCCACGATCTCGGGATTTCCCCACTCGTCGGTGAGCGTGACGTCGCGGCGGGTCGCCTCGACCGGGTGCAGGATCCGCGCATAAGCCTCGAAGCCGGTACCGGCGACGCCGCCGACCCCGTGTTCGCCGACGCGCGCCAGCAGCCACCCACCACGCTCGACATCCGTTATGAACTCCACCCAGCCAGCCTAGTGAGCCGCGCCTGTCGGGCAGCTCTGTCTCCGTCGGGCTGCGGTAGCCGTTCGAGGATCGACCGCGTCTGCCGCGCGGTGCCGCACCGCCACCAGCAGCTGCACATGGGCTACGGGTTCATCGCCTCGCTACGCGTGAACCGAACCGCCGCGCGATCACCGCGTCCAGCGACCAGCGGCCGGGCCCGACCCACAGCAGGAAGATCAAACCGAGCAGCATCGCGAAATCGGTGCGCGCGTCGTGGGCCATCCCCCAGAAGCCCTGCACGCCACCGAAACCGCCCGGGCGCAGCTCACGCAATTTGGTCAGCACGATCGCCCCGCTGATGTCGATCAGCAGCGGCACCGCCGCCAGCCGGGTCAACAATCCGAGGACGATCAACGCGCCGCAGGCGATTTCGACGACACCGTCGAGATTGGCGAAAAACGTCGGCGCCGGTATCCCGAGCTTGTCGAACCGGCCCGGGCCCAGCGTGTCCGGGTAAAGAAACTTCTGGATCCCCTCGCTGAGGAACACCAGCCCCACCGCCACCCGGATACAGATCACCGCAGCCGGCCCGTCCGCGCCGAGCATCCGCGGCAACGACCCTGTTCCCGTCATCGGCCTTCGCCTCCCGATATCGTCACCCGATACGGCACCCGACCCTACTGGCGAGCGCGCCGCCGCGGACGGATCCCACGCCTGGACGCCACCCATGATCGACGGGCGCCCGATCCCTGTCACCAGCAGCATCGACGGCTGACCGATCGCCATCACCGCCAGCCGCACACTGCGAATATGGGATCTCACGACGATGACTGCCATCGCGGTGCTCGACTGCCCGTCCCGGGAATCGTTCGCTGCCGCCCCGAAAGCGGCGGTCATCGAACACACGCGCACGACCTGCATCGCACCGGAGCGAAAGGACACTCAGTGACTCTCGCGCTGGGGTTCCGTACGATCGAACACTCGAATCGACCCCCTGATGCGAAGGGCACGGTGGAGCGCGGTGAACCAGTCGAGAGCGGATGTGTTCGACGAGAAGTTCGGCGAGTTCCAGCGGTGGCAAGCCAGCCCGTGGGGCCGACTGCGATACACCACCGCAGCCGTGAACCTCACTGCTCATCTACCCGCTGGCCCGCTGACCATCTTGGATGTGGGCGGTGGTAACGGGCTTGACGCGCTCGAACTCGCCGCACGGGGCCATCACGTCACGATCGCCGACATCTCCGATCAGTCCCTCGCCGAGGCGCGCGCCGCGGCCGCACAACGCGGCCTGGAAGACCGTGTTTCTACCCGGCACGCGAGCCTCGATACCCTCGGTGCCGAGTTCGGTCGCGACTGTTTCGACGTTCTGCTGTGCCACAACGTAATCCAGTACCTACCCGACCCGGCCGGAGTGATCGCAGCACTGGCGGTGCCGCTGCGGGCAAGCGGCGTGCTGTCGGTGATCGCGCCCAACGCCGACGCCGACCCGGTGCTGACCGCAGTGCGGGGCCTGGACCCGGACCGGGCATTGCGAATGCTGGACACTGCCTCCCGCTACAGCGTCGCCTACGAAACCACCACCCGCGCCTGCTACCCCGACCACGTCAAAGCCGAACTGGCAGCTGCCGGATTCGAGGTCATTGCTCATCTTGGCATCCGGACCGTTTGCGACTACATCCTCGATGACGAACGCAAATCCGATCCCGAGTTCTACCGCCAGCTCGAACGCCTCGAATTGGTGCTGGCCGCCCGCACGCCCTACATCCATCTGGCCAGGTTCTTCCACTTCATCGCCAAGCGGTCATCCCCACGGTGAGGGGCCGAGCCGGTATCCGGACGATCACCCGCTGGTGACGTCGGGCGGTGCCACACGCTCCGGTGTGCTGTTACAGCGGGAGCATGGCACCGGGCGCCCTACCCCGACGATCTGGCCGACATCGGCCAAGGTTGTGTCTCCCAATGACTTGAGCCATTCGATGATCAGGGCCAGGACGACTCCGGCGCGGTAGGTGATGGCCGACTTGTCATAGCGGGTGGCCACGGCACGCCAGTGCTTGGCCTTGTTGAAGGCACGTTCGATGACGTTGCGACGCTTATAAGTTTCCCGATCCAAATCAGGTGCCCGCCCACCACGGCGACCTCTGCGTTTGCGGTGAGCGAGCTGGTCGGATCGTTCGGGAATGACGGTGCGGATACGTTTGCGCCGCAGCAAGGCGCGGTTGGGGCCGAGGAGTACGCCTTGTCGGCGATCATTGCCTGCGGTTGCGGTTGCGCCGTGGTGGGCCGCCGTCGAGGCGGGGCACCGCGACCGCCTCCAATAACGGCGCGAGCATCGGTGCATCGCCGGCCTGGCCGGTTGTGAGCAGCACCGCCAGGCCACGGCCGTGACCGTCGGCGACCAGATGGACTTTGGTCGTCACACCACCGCGTGAGCGCCCGATAGCGTGGTCAGCAGGTTCGTAACCCTGACACCGAGTCGTGTCTGGCGCCCGCGCCGTGCTGGTGCACCCGCACGATCGTGGAGTCGATCGAGGCCACGCAGTCCCACCCCACAGCATCTCCACACAACACCCACGGAGCCCCCACGACCGCGAGCTATCGTGAGTCGTCATGATCAAGATCCGCCCAATCCCCGCGGCGCTTCTCTATATCCTCGGCTCAATCCTCCTCGGCCCCACCATCTTCCTGACCGGCTTCCTCATCACCCCCGCAAACGGCGACTTCTGCGACGTAGGAGTCCATGGCTCCCGTGAACAACGCGACCGCGATTACACCCTGATCGACACAATCCAAACCACCGGCGCAATGGTCATGCTCCTGCTCGGCGCGCTCGCGCTCGCCTACCTGTGGCTCAACCGCCGAAGAGTAGGCCCGCTCCCCGTGGCAGTGCTCAGCGCCGGGATCCTGATCATGGCCTCGGGCTACGTCCTGATCCTGAGCGCCGCGCAATACGGACACCCGACCTGCTGACCGCAGTGCACCCTCGACTCGAACCCCCGGAAAAGGTCGCGGCGACCACCCTTCCCTCGTCGTCGCATGGCTCAAATCATTGGGAGACACGACCTAGCGCGTTCACCTGATAGGACGGCGGCACTCGCGAAATCCATCGGTTCCGGCGAGAATCGTTCCACCGCACCTTTCCTGCCCGTCCGGCTTGCGACGGCGACAGTTTGCTCGCCGATCGGACGAAGGTCACTCGGCACCACGCAGGCTCCGATACGAGCGTCGATCCTCGATGGCAGGATGCGGGTGTGGGTGACCATTTCGAACGAATCATCGATCTCGACGTAGCCTCGGCCGACGCGAGCGCACTGGCCGAGCACGTGGTGGATTGGATGGTGTCGCGGCGATGGCTGCTTCGGCAGACTTCGCGCGAGGCGATGTACAGCCTCCAGGTCGACGAAGGCTATGTGCCAGGCCCCGACTGGCCGCGGATCACCCAGGAATGGGGCGCCGACTGGATCCCCGGCCCCGTCGCCGTCATCGTCGGCCGCCACGACCACTATCCCGGGCAAGGCGGCATCGAACCGGCCTCCGCGGTATGCCCGCGCTGCCAGGCCACCACCGTGATCATCGACTACCCGCACCGATGGGAGGCCGATCCCGCTGTCTGGCAGCCGTTCTCGGACGCGATCGACGCCTGGAAGCAGACAGGCACCGGCGCAGCAATCTGCCCCACCTGCACCACACCGAGCCCCATCACCACCTGGCAATGGGCAGACGGCTTCGCCTTGGGTGCCCTCGCCTTCGACTTCTGGGGTTGGCCGCCCCTCACCGATGCCTTCGTCACCGATTTCGCCGCCCGACTCGGGCACCGAATCGAACACCACACCGGCAAGTTCTGAACCGAGGCTTCCGACAATCGAGCAGGCACTCCCCCATTCAATTCGTCCAGAATCGCGTTGATCGGCCGGCGTAGATAGCGAGGTCAGGGAAATTCGGCATGTGGGCTCCCCTGATCGAGAAGGTCGTCCTCGGGCGGCGGCGTGCTTCGGGTGCCAGGATGACGCGATGAGCAGCGTGTCGAGACAACCGGTCAGCGAGGAAACCGTTTATCTGTTCATGGATTACGGGCAGTTCCGCATCGACGGCGGCGTCGAGAGTCCGGTCGAGGAGCTCGAACTCCTCGACCGCGCGCTGGCGGCGCATCCGTTCGCCTCCGATGGGCTGGCGGTGGCGGTGTTGAGTCCGCACCAGAACAACTTTCATATGCCGGTGACGGTTCAGGTGTGGAACGAGCGGCCGCCCGGCGATCGTGCCGAGTGGCAGCAGGTGTGTGAGACGAAGTTGCGAGTCGGACCGGAGGGCATACTGTGCCTGTCGTCGCCGACCGACGGCGCGGTCGACTGCCCGGTTCCCGAGGGCCGGTATCTGATCGAGATCAGCGGCCGTGGATTCGTCAACTACGGCTGGCCTGGGTCGACCGAACCCGGCGATGTATGGCGTATCCGGCTCTGGCCGGACGACGGCAGTGAACCGCTACCGGCTGTGCAGTGGGACATGCCCGGATACGGTGTGCCTGAGAATATTCCACTTCCCGATGTCACCACACCGGTCGACGACGCGGAGGAATGGATCGTCGTAGTCGACGACAAAGGGTCTCGCCGCCAGCACATCGACGAACTGCAAGAACAAGCGGCCGCTTTCCAGAGGCGGCGCTGGGGCGGGGACCCCATACCCCGGCTCGAAGATCACCCCGGCGCGGAAGACCTCGCACGCCATGACCGCGCGATCGCCGAGGCGATCGCCACAATGGGTGATCCCGATTTGCGGCGATTGGCGCGCTGGTCGGCGACCCAAGCCTGCGCGAAAACCGGGCTCACCGACCGGCCGTGGGTGCGGCCCGCCTTGGCGGCGCTGCGGGACGGTCGACCGCTGCCGCCCCCGTTCGATGACGTGGACGCGGCCATGACCCGGCTGCACGACGAGGACTTCGGTCCACCGGACGGACACGTCGGCACCATCGAAGCAACGATCGTTCCCGGCTCCGCCGCTGCGGCGGCGAACCCCTTCGATCTGGGCCCGATCCACCGCCCGTCCTTCGCGCTGCCGACCATCATCGACGCCTACCAACCCGACGCCCTCGATGCCGCGATGACGACCCTGTACGCCACCGGATTGGTCTTCGGCCGCGAGGTGGACACACTGTTCGCCGCGGTCAGAGCCGAATTCGGGATCGGCTGAGCCGAAAGGCGGGGACGACCGCCAGGTCGGCGGCGACAAGGGCTACGACGGTGAAGGTCCCGTGCGTTCCGCCTGGGGAACGCTTGGGGTCGACAGCCTGATCAGCACCGAATTCGAAGGCCGGGCCCGCGACGCCAACGGCCAGTGGTGTGACAAGGGGCGCCCCCCACCAACCACCACGGCGACGCCAACCCCGGCAACTGAGCCGCAATCTGCGCTGCGACGGCCGCTTCCTCGCCACGGGCTATGACCACACTGTCCGACTGTGGACCACGAACACCGGTCAGCCCCTACCGAGACCGGGGCGAGCCGCGAAGAGCCCTTCGGCACTCCGGAATGTGCACTGACTACAAATACAACAGCCCCATCCGCCGAACCTCGACCGTCCGCACGCATCAGGTGCCTTCGTTACGCTCCCGGTCATGGCCATGGGCGAGTTCTCCGCGTTGACCGGACTCGAGATCGAACAGATCTGGATCTGGAACTCGTATCTGCGCCTCGTCTTCGATCTCGGAACACCCGACCAGCCCGGAGTTTACGTCGACCTGACCGACTTCTGGTTCAAAGACGCGGCGAACAAGAACTGGGAAGTGCGGGTCGAGGACGATCCGCTCACAGCAGGCCCGGTCCTGGGCCTGCTGAACCATCGGGTGACCACCGCGCAGGTCCGCAACTGGGAACTCACCCTCACCTTCGACACCAGCGCACACATCGTCTGCCCTCCACAAGCACCCCACGAAGCCTGGGCAGCCTGCCTTCCCGGCGAACGCTGGTACTGCCCGCCCGGCGGACCTGAAACCGACTGGCCCCACCCCTGAAACCCACCCCCGATCGACCAAATACCCGATACTCAGCCACCATCGACAACGGCCCCGCGACCGGAACCAACCCGGTCCATCCACATGGCAAACCGGTGGTCCCTTCAGCCTGGAAGGCGACAGCGACCAGCCGTTAGAGCTGGATCTTGTCGCGGGCGGGGCGCCGCGAGATGCCTAGTAGTTCGCGGTGTGCTGTCGGACGCTGAAGCGGTGTGTCGACGCTCTTCGAAATGTAGGCCGGTGGCGCTCGTTGAAGATCGGCCACTTGGTGGTTGTTTAGTCTGCCGTGTTGTCTGTCCGCATGGACGGGAGTGTGTCGATTTCGGTGTTGCGGAGTCGGTAGCTGTTTCCTTTCAAGGTCAGGACGTCGGCGTGGTGGACGATTCGGTCGATCATCGCCGCGGCAACGACGTGGTCGGAGAACACGTCGCCCCAGCGGGAGAACGGCAGGTTCGAGGTCAGGATCAGCGAGGCGTGTTCGTAGCGGCTGGAGACCAGTTGGAAGAACAGGTTCGCTGCGTCTTGTTCGAAGGGGATGTATCCGACCTCGTCGACGATCAGTAGTCCGTAGCGGCGGAGTTTGGCCAGTTCGGCGGCGAGGCGGCCGTGCTGGTGGGCGGTTTGTAGGCGGGTGACCCATTCGACGGCGGTGGCGAACAGGACGCGGTGGCCGTGGTGGGCGGCGGCGATACCCAGCCCGATCGACAGGTGGGTTTTGCCGGTTCCCGGTGGCCCGAGTAGCACCACGTTCTGGGCTTTGGTGATGAACTGGCCGGTGCCCAGATGTGCGATGGTGTCGCGCTTGAGGGCGGGCTGGTGGTCGAAGTTGAATTCCTCGATCGCTTTGCGGGCGGGGAATCCTGCTGCGCGGATCCGGATTTCGGCGCCGGAGGACTCTCGGGATGCCACTTCGCGGGACAGGACCGCGGCGAGGTATTCCTCATGCGTCCAGCCGGCGTCGCGGGCTTGGTCGGCCAGGCGGGCGGCGCTGTCGCGGATGCGGGGGGCCTTCAACGCGTTGGCGTAGTACTCGATCTGCTTGGCGGTATCGGCGGGTGCGGCCATCACGCGACACCCTCGCCGCCGAAGTCGACGCCGAAACAGGTGTCGTAGTCCGCGAGGTTACGCACCAACCCGCCGTCATCGACGCTGACGGTCCGAGATTGTTTGTGTCCGAATGCTTCCCGCAATTGCGCAGCGGTGTGGACATGGGTGGGGTCGGTGATGGTGACCGCTTTCGACCAGGCTCTGCGGTGGGTGGCCACCAGCAGCCCGTCGCAGCGGGCGGTGACGGTATCCAGATCGGCACGAATGTCGATAAACCGTCCGATCACCGTCGGGTCGATCGAGTAGTCGTTGCCCAAGACACGCAGGTAGTAGTCACGCGGCAGCCTCGCGCGGCTGGTGAACCCGACCGCCGGGGCGATCGGCGGCAGTGTCGTCATCGCGGCCCGGTCGATGCCGACCAGCTCCGCTGGGGAACCCGCGATGCGCCGGACGTGTCGAGCGTTGGCGATCGGCAGCCACTCGGCGAGCTGGGTGTTGAAATCTCCTGGTGAACTGAACGACCGGCCGGGCAGGAACGAGGTCTCGAGATAGCCGTTCACGCGTTCGACGATGCCCTTGGACTCCGGGTCGAACGGCTTGCACTGGACGATGCGGGTGGCCAGCATCCCGGTGAACGCCACCACCCCAACGGCCAGGTGTCCGCCCTTGCCGATCCCTGATTCGTTGTCCCACAACAGCCTGCGCGGGACTTTCCCCAACTGCCCCGACAGCAGCGACCACATCCCGGCCAGCAGATCCGCGGTGGTCCGGGTCGGAATCATCATCGCAGTGATGAACCTCGAGAACGAAGCCACCATCACCAGCACCGGGGGTGTCCCGACCTGCCCGGCGCCCAACGGGATCGGTGTCGGTGGGAACCACAGATCGCACTGCGCCTGATCCCCGGGCCGATACTCCAGCCGGTCCGCCGGATCCTTCGGTGCGTACTGCGGCCGCAGGGCCGCGACTTTCTTACGGAACCACGACGGTGACCCCGCCCAGCCCACCCGCTCGGCGATCACCGACGCCGGCATCGCCGGGAACTGCGCCAGCAGCTCCCGCACCAGCGGCTCGAACTCGTCGAACGCCGAGGGACCCGACACCCGCTGGTATCGCGGCGGCGACTCCGAGGCAATCGCCCTCGAGACCGTGTCCCGCGAGATGCCCAACCGGGACGCGATCGCCCGCATCGACAGGCCCTCACTCGCATGGAGATACCTGATCTGCGCCCATTCCTGCACTGAGATCACCCTTCCGATCGTGGGTGGGTGGCCGATTTTCAAAGAGCGCCGGTGGCCGGATTTTCGAAGAGCGCTGACACGGTGGCACCCTGCAGGTGTGCTCCGCTACGCGACAACCTTCTCGTCATCGTCAGCAGAGTCGTCGAGTCAACCCGGTTGACCACGTCTGCTACGGGGTGAGGCCACATTCGCAGGCACGGGCTACGACCAGTCGGCGGGTGCGGCCGCCGGGTGGGGTGATGCGCTGGAAGTGAGTCACTGTCCGGAGGGAACCGGGCACCTCACCTCGTCAGCGGCTTCGCCTGTGGGTGGGGATTTCGGCCAGGTCTGTGGCGCCGGTGATTTGGGCGATACTGGCGGTGTGAACGGGACGTGGGAGGTGTGGGGTCGGGTCGTGGTGGCCGCGGTCGCCGCGATACCGGTAGCCGGTCTCGTGGCCTGGTGGCTGGCTGGGCGGCGCGGGTGGCGGGCGGCGCTGTGCGATGTCGGGATGGTGACGGGTACCGCGCCGTGGTTGTGGATGATTCTCACGCCGACCGGAACGGGTCGTTCGCTGAATCTCGTGCCGCTGCGTGATCTGGCCGAGCAACTGGCCGCCGACCGGGTAATCGAGCAGTTCGGCGGGAATCTGTTGGTCTTCGCCGCACTCGGCTTCCTGTTGCCGGTGCGTCGACCCTGGTTCGCCCGCTCGTACCGCATCCTGTTGGTGGGAGCAGCAGCTTCGATCGCGGTGGAGACTGCACAGTTCGCCCTCGCTATCGGCCGTCACTCGTCCGTCGACGACGTACTGTTGAACGCGGCCGGTGCATACCTGGCGGGCCAGCTCTCACGACATCTGTGGGCGTCGGGCGCCGTCACCGACCGGTCCGAGCCGGCATTGCCCGAAGAGCCGACACCCGGCATCGTCTCCGAGCGAGACGGCGTCGGCCAGCCGACCTTCCCCGAGTAGGGAGATCATCGAGAAGTGCGTGGCGGCCAGGTCGATGCCAGCCATCCCCCACGACCTGCCCCGATCGACAGATCCACACTCGAGACCGATCCCGCTGGATACACGGAAATCGGCATGAACGGAGATCCTGCGCCGCAGTCGATCTCGTGACGCACGGCCACCCGCCCATCGGCACTACCGCGTGTCTCGGCACGTGATAGCTGCTGGGGCCGAGTCCTTGACCTGCTCTCTGCCGTCGGCATTCATGAACATTTCCGACGAGGTGTAGGGCGCGACACGCCGCCAGGATTGGCGAACAACTGACGTCACAGTTCGGATCTGGCCCACTTTTCGTGATGGGCGTGGCCTGAACTCGGAGCATGGTTGGGGTCTTGGGATCATGTCCGGCTGTGTGTTGATCATGGTGTGCAGTTGCTGCTGCCGCACCTGGCCGGGGTGGCGATCGAGAAGGTCGAAGAGGTCGGGGGCGTGATGTACGTCCGCCCTGGCGGCGGCGGTGGCCTGCGTACGCTGTGGGTGCGACGCGGCCAGGGTGCACAGCCGATACGAGCGTTACCTGGCCGACGCGCCGGTGGGCGGACGGCGGTTGGTGATCCGGCTGCGGGTACGGCGGTGGTTCTGCGACGAACCGTCTTGTGGGGTCAGCACTTTCGTGGAACAGGCCGCGGGGGTGAAGGTGCGGCTCGGGCGGCGAACACCACTGCTGCGGGCGATGCTGGGGGTAGCGCGGTCGCGCTGGCGGGGCGGGCCGGTGCGCGACTGGCCTCGGCGCCGCATGCGTCGGCAAGCCGGTCCACTCTGCTGCGGCTGCTCGCGGTGTTACCGGATCCCGCGGCGGTAACGCCACGGATGGTGGGGGTGGACGACTTCGCGTTGCGGCGCGGCCAGAACTACGGCACTGTGCTGATCGACTGCGAGACTGGTGCACCACTGGAGTTGTTGCCGGGCAGAGACGCTCAAACCCTGGCGAATTGGCTGGCCGCACACCCCGGGGTGGAGGTGGTATGCCCAGACCGCTCCGGGTCCTACGCCGAGGGAGCCCGTCTCGGCGCCCCCGACGCGATGCAGGTCGCGGATAGATTTCACCTCTGGCAGAACATGGGCAAGGCCGTCGAGCGCTGCGTGGCTCGCCACCGTGACTGCCTTCGCGCTACCGAGCCTCAGCCGACCGACCAGCTGAGCCTGCGACCTCAGGACGAGGAGCCCGGCGGGCGGTTCGCGCAGCGCGCCCGGCGGCACCACGAGAAGGTGCATGATCTGCTCGCTTCGGGGCACAGCATCCGCGGTATCGCTCGCGGCCTGGGTTGGGGCCAGCGCACAGTGCAGCGCTACGCCCACGCTGCCACCTGGCAGGAGTTGGTCGATGGCAAATGCAAAGGCGCGCGTCCCAGCAAACTCGACCCGTTCAAGCCCTACCTGCATCAGCGCTGGAATCCGGCTGTTGCAACGCCTTACAGCTCCACCGTGAGATCACGAGGGCCGCGTCAATCACATCAAGAGGATCAAAAGGCAGATGTTCGGCCGGGCCGGACTTCCACTGCTACGCAAAACGCGTGCTCCTCACCGCCGCGCGACGATGATGTGAGGCCCGGGGGCCTCCTCAACTCTTGTCCAGCCAGGGGACTTCTGCCCCAGGCTCGAAAAGGGCCGCGTAGAGGGTCACTTCTTCACGTCCTCGAACCAAGGCGATGGGAACACAGGTTTCCAGATGATGGGCGGGTACCAGCGTGAACCCATGGGCGGTGACAACCGAAACGACAGCAGCCTCAGCCGGGCGCATTTGTGGCTGTCCGGAACCGATCAACGCAGTCTTGCCGAAACCGTCCGCCCCGAATGACAAGATCACAGCATAGGGCCCCACCATGGACAGCCTTACGCTCAGAAATTGCTGCTCACCCCGCACAACGAATGTGAAACAGACATCACAGTTGGTGTCGGTATCATCGATCACCGGACCGATCGCTGAGAGGTCCTTCAAAACACCCCCGAAGGGCTGCTGGTCGGTAACGTCCCGGACGAAACGAAACTTGGGCGCAGCGAAGTCGCGATACGACTCCCGGAGCTGGTCTTCGTAGCTCGACACTGTCATTTTCCCGCGGCGCTTGCCCACCAACAGACCCTAACGCCCTCCGCCGTCCCCCAACCACCCACCGCGCTCAGACCACGCCTCTCACGAAAAGTGGGCCAGATCCCACAGTTCGCGGACAGAGCCAGGGAGATCATGACGACAGGTGACACACCGCTGCATGTGGTGCCGGAGGAAGTGAAGGCGGTCGGCAGGTTCGCCTAATGTCGTGGCCGAGCAGCTGAGGTCGGGCTCGGTGTCGTTGGACCGTGAAGTTCAGGCGCTGTTCGGTACCTGGAAGGGCAGCGCCGCCGATGCGTACCGCGCCGGGTGGGACGACATGCAGGACGGTGGGACGCACTCACCGACTTGGCGGGGTGTCGGAGAACCGAACGATTCTCAGACTTACGAGGGTGCCACCGGCACTGCGACGGTCGGTGGCCAATCCTGCGGTTCGACATTGGCCGGCTTCTGGCTGAGGTCCTGATCCCAGTCGAACACCGGTGCCGGCGGCCCCCATTGTTTTGGGGCAACGAACGAAGCAGTCCCGCTACCGAAGCTCACCTTCGTGAACCGGGCATCACCGGTGAAGGTCGCATCGTGGAACGAGACGTCGCCGGTGAAGGTCGCACCTTTGAACGAGACGTCGCAGGAAAAGGTCGCACTGTTGAACCAGGCGCTGTGCGCGAAGGTCACATAGTGGAACCAGATTTTGCCGGTGAAGGTCGCCTCTCCGAACTCGGCGGTGCGGGCGAAGGTCGCCTCTCCGAACTCAACGTCGCCGGTGAAAGTCGCATCGTGGAACCAGGCACCGCTCCTGAAGGTCGCATTCTGGAACCATGCACCGCCGGTGAAGGTCGCACCACCGAACTGGGCTTTGCGGGCGAAGGTCGCGTCGCCGAACTCAGCGACGCCGACGAAGGTCGCGCGGCTGAACTCTGCAGAGCCCTGAAGGTCGCATTGCTGAAATCGACACCTTCCAGGTAGGCATTGCGGAAGTCGAAATCGTTTGCCGACCAGTCGTATTCGGCGGGTGGGCGGAGGTGGTTGGCAATGACACGGAGGATGGTCGCGCGGACTTCCCGGTCGTTCTGCCGGTATTCGATGTGCTCTTCTGTCTCGCCACGGACTCGGCCATGTTCGATCCGGGGGGCTTTGACCACGAATTTGGTGCGCCCGCTGGCGCCGTGCTCGGTGTCGTAGGGCAGGCGGAGATATCCGCACAGCACGTCGATGCATTGCTGGCGGCGCAGACCTTCTGATTCGTCGGCGACGCCGGCCATGGCATAGACCCCAGCGATACGGACTGCGACATCGGGAGCACCGAGTTGGGCGGCTGCGGCGCCGAAGCGTTCGATGAACCGACTTTGCTCGAGGTCGCGCTGGCGGCGGTAGGCGATGACCAGCGCGACGACGCCACCCACGCCGCCGACGACGGTCAAGGCGATGCGGGTGACGTCGATCTCGGCAGCGGTCTTGCTCACGTCGACGGGTGTGATCCACCGTAGAAACCCGTAGGCGGCGACGGCCACGCCCAGGCCCGCAGCGAGGGCGAGTAGAACCGCCGGCAGCAACTGGATCCGTCCCGTGCGGCGCCCGAGCGACGAGCGGAAGTCTTTGATCGACCACCACGTGCGCAACGCGGTCATTCTTGAACCTACCTGCGCGTCAATGGCGCTCACCCGCCCGAACATTGCTCAATTCTGCTCGATACGACGTCGCCTCAACCACAGCGTCGGTCTACTACGCGTTTGTGAAGCGCAGGGCGGCAACGGTTCCACCCCACTCGAGCAGCGATGCGCGGATCTGACGGTGAAGACCCTGGACATGCACGCCGCCTCCGGCGGCACCCACGGTTCGCCGCGGGTCACCGCCGAGCTTCGCGACCGAGGCAAGCCGGTCAGCGCAAACGGTCCTGTCATCATAGCGCTGATCGGGATTCAAGGATTCAGCACGCGCGTTCAGGATGCGGCGACTTGGTCGATCCGGGCGGATCGGCTCGTCATCCCAGAACTCGTCGGGATCGTCGTAGTGGTTGAAGAATCCGCCGGTCATCCGATCACCGCGGTGGCCATGGTTAGCGTCTGGGAGCGTTGACCTGGAGCCTCGCCCACGACCGACTCGCTTCGGTCGTGCACAGCGATCCGAGTTGCTTCCTGGGATGATCGGATCGGCAACACGGGCCGAATCACCTTATGCAACGTCTGTCAGCTCAGCCAGCGGTCGATCGGCCGACGTACCGACCCGAACGGTTCGCAGCTGGGGCGCCGAAGCGAATTTCGTTGGGTCAGCACCCTGCATGTGCATCATGGTGTCGAGCGATCACCATCGGTCCAGATCTTGTATCGGGTCATGGGCGCCGACTATCTGGCCTATGATCGGACGGACTCGATCATGCGAGCTCTGGCTCGTCCCTATGTAGGGTTGGAACTGATGGTGAGTACCGAGCACTCACGGCCTGCTCGACGGCGACAAGCCAATGAGCGCGCAATATATCGTCAACTGCGCGAACAAGATACCGCATTCGGAGATGCAGTTGCATCTCCACATCGGTTGGTCGCAGTGGTCTTCGACAGTGAGCTATCGGAGACCGGGGACCTGACCAGGAAAATCCGAGTAGTGCTCCGGCTGGGAGATTTGCGAGGAGACCCGCCAGAATATCGCTGGCGTATACCACATCCACCGCAGCGTCCGCCGTTCGCTCTCGACATTCGAGTGCTGCCGAGTCCATTACCCTACCGTATCGATCAGGCAGAGGTATCGACCACCGTCGCGCGCACGACCGCCGTATTCGATCTGTCGAGCTGCATGGTCGGCGAAACCATCGAGTTGAATTTCTGCTACTCTCTCGAAAATTCGGTGGACACAACAAGTCGAGGCATCTTGTCGAGAAGGCACACGTTTGTGTGGACGTACACCTTCGTGTCTCGCACCGATTACTTCGAGACCAAATTGAGCTTTCCGAGAGGCGCGAGCCTGAGCGTGGACAGCAATGAAACATCACTGCATGCGTTCGAGCGGACAGCGGAGATAGATGGGCGCGCCGTGTACTCGTATACGACCTGGGAGCCGAGGCAAGGGCAGACGATCAGTGGTTGCGTCACCTACCGGCTCTGGTCGTCTACAATCGAGCCGATCATCGCGATTGCCGGCGGCGCCGTCGTAGCATTTCCGGCGGCATTTGCCACAGATGTGCTTACCGGGGTGACAACGTTCGCACTCGCTGTCTTGGTAACAGGATTTGCCCAGCTCGCAATCGGGCGACTGAAGTAGGCCGCATACGCTATTTCAACCGACTCTGCAACGTTATGGGAGAACATGTCGCGATCTGGGGCTCGGATATTCGACTGGACGACGCTCCCCGCTGCCTATCCGGCGCAGTATGAGCGTCTCAATGAGAGCTACGGGCAGATTTACACCGCCGCGGCGGAACGACTGGTCACGGTTGCGCGAATCCGCCGAGGCAACACTGTGGTCGATGTGGGCGCAGGTAGTGGCTTCTCCACCGAGATCATCGCGCGAGCGATAGGACGGTCGGGAAGCTTATTAGCCGTCGACCCGAGCATTCCGATGCTTGATCGAGCACGCGAAAGAATCTACCCGTGCCCGATCATTTTTCGCGAGGGTCGAGCATCCGATGTCCATTCGATCGCCTACAGCAATGGATTCTCAGGTTGTGATGCAGTTCTGTCGAGTTTTACCTACTATTATACGTTTCACAACAGGCACTCACTACATCGCGCCGTACACGGCGTTTTGAAGCCGGGCGGGAAATGGGCCTTCAACCTCACCAAATATCTCGGCGCGTTGAAGATAGCAGGGAACATATACAATAGGTTCGGTGACGTCTACGTCGACCATCTGAAGTCTATCGCAGTACGCCACGGAATACGTCACGGTGACCAAAATGATGAGGAATTCGACCAGTTCGCCGATACAGATCGGGAAGTGTCAGAGCTGCGGGCCGCCGGCTTCACTGATATCGAGGTCGAGGCCTGGGCGCTACCGATGACACCTAGCGCGGCTTTTCTTCTCACGCTGGACGGATTCTATAGCCACGGATCGCGAGTCACCTTTCTTCCGGCCCTCATGGACGTTCCGATCGGCAAACGCATCGAGATCATGCGGGAGGCGCTGAGCGAATGCTCCGAAGAACTCGACTCCTATCCTCGACCACACATAGCGAATCTCGTTGCGATGCGGCCTTGATTCCAGGTGAAGTTCTAACGATGCTTTCTCTGTAACAGAACGAGTTGTACCACCTGGCAGGCGGGAGGCCAGCTGGTATCAGTGAAAAGTGACGTAGTGGCCCCGGCTGCGTGGTTCATCTCGACCGAGTTCGGGGGATGTGATCGTAGAGTCGTTGGGGTGACGGAGCCCGATTGGTATTGCGATGAGGTGATTCCCCGGCTGGTCGAGGTGGATGTCGTGATCGAGACGGACCAGGTTCTGGCCTTTCGGCCACCGAATCCCGGTTTCGGCGCCGAGCACGTGATCGTGGTGCCGAAGAAGCACGTTCGTTCCCTGCTGGAGCTGGATCCGGTCTTGGGAGCGCGCTTGTTGGAGGTCGTCCAGGCCGTTGCTCAGCGGGTCGTCCATGAGCAAGGCGGTTGCCAGGTCCTGACGACTCTCGGCGACGAGCAGCACAACAGGCATCTTCATATGCATGTAGCTGCCGGAGCGGGCGTGGCCAGATTCGTGGCTCTCAGCAAGCCGCAGAGGTAAGCCCCGCTGGATTTCTGTAGCGGGCTATGGGCGGAACGCCGATCCACGGTATGGCGCGATCACATCGCGGGCGGTCATGCGGGATCGCCGGTCAACGCGGTGGGGGCCAGGGCCGCCCCGATCTCCCGGGCGACGCGGTGACCGGATTCGGCGGCGCCGTCGATGTAACCCGCCCAGCGGGTGGCGGTTTCGGTGCCCGCCCAGTGCAGCGGGCCGATCGCGGGGCGCAGGGCGTGCCCGAATCGGGTGAGGGTGCCCGGCGTGGTGAACGCGCCGTAGCAGCCGCGGCTGTATTCTTCTTCGGCCCAGTCCTTTTCGATGTAGTCGATCGGTGTGCGGGCGCGCGGACCGAAGTAGCCCGCGAGGTCTTCGATCACCTGAGCGCGTCGGTCGGCGAGGTCCGATCGCGAGCCGACGTCGGCGTGGCGGCCTTCCAGGAAACCGACGAGCACGCCGGGTGATCCGCCGGGTGGAGTGTTGTCGAACACTGTCCCCAGCGGTCGATGGTCGCTGTTGGCCTGGCCGCTCCACCCGTCTGCTCGCCAGAACGGTTCGTCGTAGACGACGTTGATCTTGATGACCCGGCCCATCGGCATCCGCTGGACGAGCTGGTCGCGGTCGCCGGGCAGGCCGGGGGTGAAGCGGATGCGCGCGGCCAGCGGCGGCGGCACCGCGATCACCGCGCGACGCGCCCGCACGACGGTCCCGCCGCTTCGTACACGGACACCGGCATCGTCCCAGTCCACCTCCGTGACAGGATTGTCGAGAACCACCCGATCACCGAGCTGCTCGGCCACAGCCAGCGCGATCGCCTGCGTGCCACCGACCACCCGATCCTGCTGGGCTCCGCCCTTGACACCGATCAAGGAGTCGAGCCCACCACCCGCACCGAAGTAGAAGCTCGCCCACAGCGCAGACATGTCCTCCGGTCCGGTGGAGAACACCGCCTCGGTGACCACCCGGAAGAACGCGCGCCCCTGCGCGGTGTGCGTGGCGCGGCGCAGCCAGGTGTCGAAAGTTTGCGAGTCCAGCGCTTCGGCTCGATCCGCCCGCCACGGCTCGGTCCGCGACACCTGCCGTCCGATGCGGTCCAGCCGCAGCTGCGCCTGGGCGATGTCGAGCAAGGCCAGCGGGTTCATCCGGGGAATTCGGCCGGTGTACTCCGAACGCGACGAGCCGAGTTCGGCGATATGGCGGCCGGCGGTATGCGTCGGATGAGTCTTCAAACCCAGCTCATCGATCAACGCCATCGCTTCATGCTGTGTCGGACCGACCCACTGTCCGCCGACCTCGATGGGCTCACCACCGGGCAACTCGGCGTTGAGCAGACGCCCGCCCACCCGGTCACGCGCTTCGAGCACCAGAACCTCGTGGCCGGTGCGCACCAGGTCGCGGGCGGCAACAAGGCCGGCTATGCCCGCGCCGACGATGACGACATCCACTGATTTACCCATCTCGATCCTTCAAGGTCATACGCTGTGAATCTAACATACATCGTGTATGTGATAAACGTACAGTATGGAGTCGCTGCGTGACAGGCACATCGAGAACACCCGCCGGACGCTGCTCGAGACCGCGGCCCGGCTGTTCGCCGAGCGGGAATACGCCGACCTGTCCGCCGAGGAGCTGGTGCGCGCCGCCGGGTTGACCCGAGGCGCGCTGTATCACCACTTCGACGGCAAGAAAGGACTGTTCGAAGCCGTCGTCGACGAGTTGGAAGACCGTGCGGCGCAACGCATCAGGGCTGCCATAGACTCCGCGACGGACCCCTTCGAACGCGTCGACCGCAGCCTGGAGGCTTTCCTCGACGTCTGCACGGAGCCCGACTACCGCCACATCGTGCTGCTGCAAGGCCCGATCGCGCTGGGCTGGCGCCGCTGGCGAGAAGTGGACCAGCGCCATCTCAGCAGCCTGGTGCTCGAGGGCGCCCGCAACCTGCTGGACGCCGGCCTCATCCAGCCCCATCCCCCGGAACTACTCGCCAGCGCCTTCTACGGCGCACTGACCGAGATGTCACTGATCATCGCGGAATCCGCCGACACCGAGAAAGGCCGCGCCGAGGCTGCCGCCTTGGCACGTGCACTCCTGAGCGGGCTCGCCGTCAACCGACGACAAGAATGACGATGCTCCGTCCACCGCAGTAACCGGCTCATCTCACCGTTCCAGAGCAGCCGACGACGACCACAGGCGGCGCAACGAAACGTCGACGACAATCCTCGACCGCGGCGACCGCCACGTCGAGCGCCGACACCGTCGGCAGGCTGCCCCGCCACAGGTCCCGATCGCTCATGTCGGCGATCAACCAGAGTGCCGACGACCTCGCCGATGCCGCCGCGATATCGCGCAGCGCCGACCGGCGGTCCAGCCATCCGCTGCCGGTCCACCTGCGGCAGCCAGGCACTGACCCACTGGTGCGTGAGCCCGCTGCGCGGGGCGTGTGGGCGGATCAGTGCCCGGGCGCGGCCTGTAGTTCGGGCGCGGCGGCGGCCAGCAATGCGTCGCGGTCGCGGCTCAACGGAGGGTAGATACGCCGGGTGTTGATGGCGCGCTTGGTGTTTTTGGCCTGCTCGCCGCACGCGACCACGTGGCGGTCCCAGCCCTCGGTATAGACGGCCCCTGCCGGCCCGAGATCGAGAACCGTGACGTACCAAGGGATCCGCAGCGGCTTCATGGGCTTGCCCAGAAGATCGCCGATGACGTTGTATCCCGCGTACCGGCCCATCGGGCGGCTGTGCTGGCAGGACATCACCGACCTGTGCTCGTCGTCCATTTTCGCGGCAGCGACGTCACCGGCGGCGAATACCCCGGCTACACCGCAGACCCGCAGGTAATCGTCTACGGGGAGTCGGCCCAGCCGGTCACGATCGACCCCGAAATCCGCGGCGAGCGGGTTGGCCCGCATGCCTGCACACCAGACGACGGTGGCGGCGGGCACCACTTCGCCTGACGAGAGCGTCACGCTGCGCTCGTCGACGGCGACGACCCCGACGCCCAACTCGGTCTCGATCCCGGCGTAGGCCAGCGCCGCCTCGATGACCGGTCGCGCCGATACGCCCATGTCCGAGCCGACGAACGGGTTGCGGTCGATCAAGACCACCCGCGGTGCGACGGCACGCGCGGCGAAGGTGTCGGCGAGCATCGCGGGCAGCTCGGTCGCCTCCTCGATCCCCGTCAAACCTGCTCCGACGACGACTACTGTCGCGGCCGCCGGATCGGCGGGGCCCTCGGCAAGCCGGCGCAGGTGGGCTTGCACTCGGGTCGCTGCGTCATAGGTGTCGATGTCGAAACCGAACTCCCGCAGGCCAGGGATATCGGGCTTGACCACCTGGCTGCCCAACGCGAGCACCAGCCGGTCGTAGCCGTGAGCGCCCGCGGTGGATTCCACGGTCCGGGCCGCAGTATTGATCGCCGTCACTTCGCCGATGATGTGCTCGACTCCGACCGGATCGAGTAGAGCGCTCAGCGGGATGCGGGAGGTGCTCAGATCGGTTTCGTAGTCGCGCACGCGAATGTCGTGATAAGGCGTAGCACTGATCATCGTGATATCCACGGTTCCGAGCCCCACCCCGAGTTCGTCGAGCCGCCTGGCAGCCGCGAGCGCCGCCCACAGACCCGCGAACCCGGACCCGAGAACCACGACACGCGGAGCATCGGTCACTGCAAGGCGCCGCACGTCGTCATTCTACGACCGCAGCCGGACTGCGCGCTTCTTGATGATGCTGGTCAGGGCGCTTTCAGGCCCGGGCCACACCGCACGAGATCGCCGGAGCCGAGCCCTTTGTGCCTTGACAAGCAGCGCGACGGCCCGGCACCGGTCGCCGGGCCGTCCGCCGTTTTACTCCGTGCTCGGCCGCCGACCTGCGCCCTACACAGGGTTCAGCGGCGGCGAGGGCGGAAAAACGACCGGCAGTGCGGCCGGTGCCCGATGGAAAGGTCCCGGACGCCGGACGAGTTCTTCGACCGGCACCGCCGGCTCCAGATCCGGGAACGCGTCGAGCAGCAGGTCGTACGGTGTGCCATCGAGGTGAGTGATGCGGAGTGTGGAGTCGAGTCGGCTACAGCATCGCTGCCGGGATGACCGAGATCAGTCCGCCGTCGACGAGGATGTCCTGCCCGTTGATGTAGGACGCTTCGTCCGACGCGAGGAAGGCGACCGCCGCCGCGACGTCCTCCGGGGTTCCGACCCGGCCGGCGGCGACCGTGGTGGCGATCGCGGACTTGACCTCGGCGGATGCTTCGGCTTGGAAGGCCGGGGTGTCGATGTACCCAGGGCTCACGGAGTTGACGCGGATGCGCCGGGGCGTCAGATCGGCGGCGAAGGTGCGGGCCAGACTCTGCACCGCGGCTTTGCTCGCGGTGTACAGGGCTGCGGCGGGTGCGCCGCGGTACGCGGCAAAGGATGCGTTGATGACGATCGCCGCGCCGTCCGGCAGGAGGGGCAGCGTCTTCTGGATGGTGAAGAACGCGGCCTTGAGATTGGTGTCGAGGACTCGGTAGAACTCACCTTCGGTGACCTCGTCGAGGGTCTGGAACGCGCCGATGCCCGCGTTCGCGAACACCACGTCCAGCCGGCCGAACCGCTCGCGGACAGTTGTGGCCAAGGTTTCCAGATCGGTGAGATCGGCTGCGTCACCGGCAATTCCGAGTGCCCGATCGCCGAGTTCGCCGACCGCCGCGTCGAGCCGGGCCTTGTCGCGCCCGGTGACGATCACCCGCGCTCCTTCGGCGATGAGCCGATGCGCGGTGGCCAGGCCCATGCCGCTGGTGCCACCGGTGATGAGTGCGATCTTGCCGTGGTATCGGGAACTGTCGTGCGTCATGGCTCCAGCGTGCCGACGCTGCCCCGGAACAAACAGTGCGCATTTATGGTGGGTGTGGCACCACCACCTTGCGACGTCAGGCGGGCGAGGCGACGCGCAGGCGGTGCAGCCGCTCCAGGCGCTGCGCGGTGGCGGTCTCCGGCCGCGGGTTGTACAGCACCAGTTGCCATTCGGGATGGTCGGCGACCGTCAGCGTCGTCGCGTCGAAGAACAATTCACCGAGGTCGGGATGACGCAGTGCGTTCACCGCCTGCGCCGGCACTCCGACTTCCTGCCGCTCCCAGAGTTCGGCGAATTCCGCGCTCACCGACCGGAGATCGTCCACCACTTTGCGGAAATCGGCGTCACCAGGACAAATGGCTGCGCTTGCCCGATAAGCGGCAACGATGGCCGGTGCGTTCTCCGCCCATATCTCGTCCATGGCGCGATAACGCGGATTGGTGAAATAGGTGAGCAGGCAATTGTGTTCGCCGTCGCCGTAGCCGAACACCACCCGCGCGGTCTCGTTGAAGGTCAGTACATTCCAGTACCGGTCGCGCAGCACCGCTGGCCGCCCGTCCCAGGCATCGATCAACTGCTGCACCTCGGGCGTGACGGCTGTTCCCGGCGCGCACTCGAGAGGAGGCGGATTGAGTCCTGCCAGCAGGTACAGATGGATCCGTTCCGGTTCGCTCAGCAGCAGGACTCGGGCGATCGCATCGAGCACCTCGTCGGAGACGGTGATGACGCGCCCCTGCTCCAGCCAGGTGTACCAGGAGACGCCGACCCCGGCCAGCACGGCGACCTCTTCCCGTCGCAATCCAGGCGTGCGCCGCCGGCCCGTCGCCGGAATACCGACGTCCTCCGGACTCAGCCGCGCCCGCCTGGCGCGCAGAAAGTCACGTAACAACTCGCGGCGTCGCGGCACGGCTTCGCTGGTCATAAGCCACGGTAACAAGCGAACTGCCCGGGGCGGGGCTCCGGCCGTCGCACCGGTCACTGCCGGGCCGCATCGCGACCTCGGCGACGCTCACCGCGCGGCGTCGCTCGATAGGCGCAGTGCGTCCATGAGGGCGAAGTCGGCGTGCAACATGCCCGACGAGCCCTCGTCGCGGTGGGAGGATTCCGCCGCGACACCAGTCGACCGACACGCAACGGGCGCTGGGCGTCGAACGCGGGCGGGCGTCGAACGCGGCTCACAGCGGCGCCGACTGCCACCACTGGTCGAAGAGGTCCTGGCCGGTGTGGTGGTCCCAGGACACGTCCACGACGACCCACGCTCGCGCCGGGTCGTCGAAACCGGCCGTGAGCAGTCCGGTGTTTCCGCCCGGGTAGTGGCTCCAACGCACCCGCCCGGATCCGGACGACCTGCGCCAGGTGTCCTGGCGGGTGGTGTCGTTGTCGATGTCGGTCTCGAACGTCGAGTCCCGTCGCGGGTCACCGCGCCGGAAAGACCATACATACCAGTGGATGCCGTTGTCCTGGTGGCATTCGACCGCAGGAGCTCCGCCGTTGTTGACCACGTCGATATCGGTGCAGCGGGCGCCCTGATATCCGACGCCATCGGGTGTCGCCGGTAGCAGGCCGGGGAACAACGCGACGAGTTCGGCATTGCGCCCCCAGGCAGACGTGGTGACCGCCGTGGTGGTGCTCGCGGGCACCGTCGTGGCAGCGGGTGTGGTAGACGGACTCGCACTGTTGGGCGTCGCCACTCCGGGAACGGTCCCCGCCCGCAGGAGCAGCGCACCGGCGAGCGCGAGCAGCGGCACCAGCACGGCGGCCGCGATCACCAGTGCGCGTGGAGATTTCCGCGCCGCCGGTGCGGGCTGCGGGGGCACGGCAGGCTGTGGGCGCGGCGGCGCGAGCGCCGCTGCCGCAGCGGCGGCCAGTGCGCGGCAACTGTCGTAGCGGTCCGCGGGACGTTTCGCCATCGCGGTGGCGATCACGTCGTCCAGCGCGGCGGGCAGGGCCGGGTCGGTCGCCGAGGGCCGCGGTGGCGGTTCGGCCAGGTGCGCGCGCAGCACCGCCGCGGGTGTCGTGCGCGCGAACGGCATACTGCCGGTGAGCATCTGGTAGAACGTCGCGCCGAGGGCGTACACGTCGCAGCGATGGTCGAGCGGCTCGCCCCGGATCTGTTCGGGGGCCACGTACCCGAGCGTCGCGATCAGGGCTCCGGCGGCGGTCAGCCCACTGGTGTCGTCGCGGCTGCGCGCGATGCCGAAATCGGTGACGAAGACGTGGTCGCGCCCGTCGTCTCCGGCGGTGACCAGCAAGTTGGCCGGTTTGACGTCCCGGTGCAGCAGGCCGCGCCGATGAGCGGCGTCGAGTCCTGCGGCGGCTTGGGCGAGGATATCCACCGCCCGGCGCGGCGGCAGCGCACCCGCGTGGTGCCCGAGCAGCCGTGCCACATCCGAACCGGCCACGTACCGCATCGACATCCACAGCTGGTCGTCCTCGCTGCCGCGGTCGTAGATCTCCACGATGTTCGGATGATCCAGCCGCGCGGCCAGTTCGGCTTCGCGCCGGAACCGGGCGCGGAATTCGGCGTCGGCGCCGGCCGACGGGTCCAGCACCTTCAGCGCGACCGAACGCGGCAGCCGCGGATGACGCGCCAGATACACCGTCCCCATGCCACCCGTGCCGAGCGTGCGCTCGATCCGGTACCCGGCGAACACCGAGCCCGACCGCAGCTTCATGCCCATCCCGTCCCCGGCTCAGATCGGCGCACCGCTCCACCATCTGTCGTACACATCCTGGCCCCCGGCGCCGCCGGAGGCGCTGACGACGCAGAAGCTCCGGTGGTCGGTGAACGCCACGTCCAGCAGTCCGAAACCGGCCAGCCGGTCGGTGGCCCAGCGGACGGTGCCCGTGCCCGACGACCGGCTCCATGGTTGTTCGCGCAGGTCGGCGCGGCCGAGGGTATCGGAGGTATAGGTCAGCGGACGCCGGGACGGGTCGCAGCGAATATTGACGTTGATCCCCTCGTCGGTGGCGGCGGGACAGTGCAACCAGGCGCCGCGGTCGTCGTTGAGGGCGCAGCGCATGCCCTGGTAGCCCACGCCTTCGGGATCGGCGGGCAGCAGGTTCGGAAACGTCTCGACGATGTAGGCGGCGGGTCCCCAGGCCGATGCGGCCGCGGCGGTAGCGGGCGCAGTGGTGGTGGTGGGCTGCGACGCGGTGGACGTGGGCGCGGCGGTCGGATGCCCGCCGGATCGTTCGCCGGTGCGCAGCAGGATCACCGCCGAGGAGGCGACGACGACCAATGCCACCGCCCCAGCGAGCAACGCCGGCCGTCCGGTCCTCGCGCGCGGAGGCGGTGGGCGCAGGGCAGGAGCGGGCGGGACAGGCTGAGGCTCGAGCGCGCGGATCGCCGCGGCCGCGAGCTCCCCGCAGCTGTCGTACCTGGCGGCGGGATTCTTCGCCATGGCCCTGGCGACCACCTCGTCGACGGCCGGGGGCAGCGCCGGGTTCGCCCGTGACGGGCGCGGCGGCGGTTCGTACAAGTGCGCCTGCAGGCTTGCCGCTGGGGTACGGGGACCGAAAGGTACTGTGCCGGTCAGCATTTCGTACAGGGTGCAGCCGAGGGAGTAGACGTCGGCGCGATGGTCGAGCGGAGCGCCGGTCAGTTGTTCGGGCGCGGCGTAGGCCCAGCTGGCCAGCACCGATCCCGTGGTGGTCAGCGACGCGCTCGCGTCCAGCGATCGCGCGATACCGAAATCGGTGATGCGCACCGCGTCGGATCCGTCGTCGGCCGTCGACACCAGGATGTTCGCGGGCTTCACGTCGCGATGCAACAACCCCCCGCGATGTGCGGCGTCCAGCCCGCGAGCCGCGGCGGCGATGATCCGTACCGCGCGCCGAGCGGTCAGCACGGCCGGACCGCGGCGCACCAGCTCCGCGGCGTCCACGCCGTCGACGTACCGCATGGCGATCCACAGCACCTCGCCCTCGGCGCCCCGGTCGTAGATGGACACGACATTCGGATGCTCCAGCCGGGCCGCCAGTTCGGCCTCGCGCTCGAAGCGAGCCCGGAACTCAACGTCCGCACCCAGATCAGGATCGAGGATCTTCAGCGCGTCGCGCCGCGGCAACCGCGGATGCTCGGCCAGGTACACCGCGCCCATACCGCCCGCGCCGATCCGGCGCACGATGCGATAACCAGCGAAGACCTCACCCGGCTGCACAGACACGGCCCGTCCTCCTCCCTGACCGAGGAGGATACCGGTCGATCGCCCAGGTACCCAGCGAGCCCACTTCCACCGCGCACGCGCGGCCGAGGCCAGACCACGGATCACCGCGTCGAGCTCGAGCGCGCGTCGAGCGGCCGAAGACGGACGGAGCGACTTTCCCTGTGCAGCGACATCGGCCTCAGCACCGCCGCCATCCACCAACTCCAGCCCGCTCGCCGACCTCCGCCACCGGCCCACGTCCCCGGATCGGTACAGCTGTGCGCCGTCGCGGTCGAACGGGTTGGCACGAATCCGCCCGCCGTCCGTGCCGGCGCTCCGATGCACGCCGGCTGGGCCACCGGTGCGTGGCCGACGGCGACGCCATGCACGGCGCCGTGGTGGGAGTGCCGTTCATATGCTCGCCGACGCAGGCGGGGTGCACGGACGGGCGCGGCACGGGTGTACCGGACCCGGTATGCGGACTCGCCGCGGGCGATGCCGAGCCGGTGTCAGCGGCCGTGCAGCCAGCTCTCCTTCAGTTTCCAGTGGTTGTCCCACCACGCCTGTACGGCCGCGGGGTCGGCGTTCCACGGCGGCGGCGGAGCTTCGCCCGGGAAGAGGTAGGTGTCGTCCGGAACTGCGGCCGTGGTCGGGGACGGGCCGGGCGGTTCGGGCGAATACGTGGTGGTGGGCGGCCGGTGCCGCTCCGGTGGTGGTTGCGGCTCGAACTGCGGTGGGGCCGGAGGCGGCGGCGGCAGGGGTTCCGCGGCCGGCGATCGAGCCTGGTCGTCGACGGGGTACGGCGCAGGCGCAGGCGGCACGGGCGGTCCCGGATACGGCTCGGGAAGGGCAGCCGGGCCGGGCAGTACGGCGATCGGAGCCTGCTCGCCCGCGGCGACCGGCGGAGCCTCCGCCGGATTGGGGACGACGGGCTGCGCGGCGGAGATCGGCGCTTCCACGGGGCCGCGGCCCTCGACGTCGGCCGGGCGACCCTCCCGTGCCTGCGCGACCGCGATCGCGGCTCCGCCCAGCACTGCGGCCGCGGCCGCCCCGGCCAGGATCACGCGGCCCGGATGTCGGCGATCCGACGCCGCCGGTGCCGCCGATGCGCTCCGGAACGGAGCCGCGGCGACCAAGGCCGCGCCGTAGGCGGCAGCGTCCGCAGGGTCGGGCGCCACGATGACCGGTACGGCGAGCCCGCGCCGCACCGCGGCCACGACGTCCGGGTTTCCCGCCGAGGAGCCACAGAGAACCACAGCATCCGGCGACAGCTCGGCCGCCGCCAGCGCGGGACGGATCCGGCCGATCGCCAGCTCCGCGGTATCGGCGTCGACGACACCGGACGACCACGCGCCGGAGGTGCGGATCTGGTGGCGATCCGGGCCGGTGACGAGATAGGACGTGTGGTATCCGACGACCTCCAAGACCAGCAGGGTGTCGTACCGCGCCAAGCCCGGGAAGTCCTGCAGCAGCGCCAGCAGTGCCGTTTTCGTCGAGACGAGCGACGATGATCGCCACGACACCGATGACAGTTGCGAAACGATAGCTCGCCGCTCGGCCACCGTTCGGTAGGCCACGGCTACGTCGTCGATTTCGGCGTCGGTTCCGGCCTCGTCCGTCAACGCGTCGAGCGCGGCGGCCACCGCGGCGGCGGTCGAGCGCTCGACCGGCTGCGCGATGTCCCGCAGCACTTCCGGCCGGGTACCCCGTGGCGCCGTCGACGTGAGCATCACGCCACGCACCACGGCCTGTTCAGCTGATATTCCGACTGTGGCCCTCATGAGATCACCTCTGCTCGACCGGTCTCGGACGGGATTCGTCACCGCGGCCGCCGACGATCGGCCCGGGTTCGGATCCGGGTCACACGCTCGCCGAACGCCCGCCGCACGAGATGACGCTGTCGAAGACCACGAGGGCAAGCCCTGACCGGTAGGTGCGGGCGTGCTCCGAGGTACCTGGCCTCCTCGGCGCCGCTGGTAGATGCCACGTGTTAGCTAACGATCAGAATACGTCTGTTCCCGCGGTCCGGATACGGCTTCGATGCCGCGTCGGGCGGGATGCGGGAACAATCTCGACGAAGGACTCATCGCCACCGTGCGACGACCGGCGAAGGTCCCGGCGCCATCGGCTCCGACAATCTCGGCGACCTTCCGCGGTCGGCCGCGAATGCCCCGGAATCGGATGCCGCTGCTGTTACCCGGTCGACGCCGCGGTGTGGGCGGCGGCGAGCGGCCCAGACACCGGGACCGTGCCGCCGCTTTCGGGTCTGCGCGGTGGTGAGCGGTGTGCATTCGTCGGCCGGATCGTAGGTCCTGGAGGACCGGACCGGCCACCCCCGTGCCGGGGCTCCGGGCGGCCACACTGCACCCGGATGGTCCTTCCGGAAAGTTGCACCACTATGCCCGCGACTCCGGTGGGACTGTGGTCGGTGTCGCGGCTCCGCAGTCCAGCCTGTACATGCGCCACCCTCGGTCCGCCCCTACGCCGAAACAGCAGCCCGAAGGCGAGACCCGGTTTACCGGCGCGATGGGTCAGCCCGCGGGAGGCGGTGGCGGTGGGGCCGGGAGCGGGATGACGATGCCGAACGGCAGGGTGATCCCGGGCTGAGGCGTCGGCGTGGGGACGGCGTCGGGTACTGGTTCGGGCTCGGGTTCCGGCGCTTGCGGCGTGGTGACGGCCGGTTCGGCGTCGCGCGGTTCGGGGTTGCGCGGTTCGGCGTACCGCTCCGGGGCGCCGGCTGCCGGGCCGGTGGCGGCGTCCGTCTCGGGTTGCGCGCACTCGGCCACGCGGGCGTCGGCGGGTCCAGCGCCGCTGCCTGGATCGCCGGACCCGGCGGGGCTGTTCGCGCCGGGGTTCGGTAGCTGCCCGGGCGCCGCGCCATAGGGTTGCCCCGGCGCGAGCGGGATGCGCGCGATGCCGGGCTGCCCCGGTTGCGGCATCGGTGCGGGAACGGGCTGCGCGACACAAGGATTCACCGGCGGTGGCGGCGGGCAGAAGATTCCGCACGGAATCGGTGGCAGGCCGGGGATCGTGATCATCACCTGCGTCGGCGCTTGCTGCTGCGGCACGGGCACGCGCGGTGACTCGACCGGCGCGGGCACCGCCGTGGTCACCGCCGTCATCTCCGAACCAGGACCCACCGGCGAGAGCGTGCCCGGCGCCACCAGATCCGGCGAGATCCGCACCTGCGTCGGCGAACCACCCGTCCGATACGCCGCCGACCAACTCAGCACATTGGCCGCGTACGCCATCGAGTTGTTGTACCGCAACACCGCCCGCAACTCCTGCGACCCATCCCGCAGATCCAGACCCCCCGAACACAGGTACTTCCCGGCCGCCAACGCCGCATCGAACACATTGTGCGGATCGGCCACCCCGTCCCCGTTCCCATCCGCCCCGTAGGCACTCCACGTGCCGGGCAGGAACTGCATCGGGCCCAACGCCCGCACATACCCCCCGTCCGCCGCCTTGATCACCTCGTTACCCGGCAGACTCCCATCCAACGCCGGACCGAAGATCGGCGCCACCGTCGTCCCCGCCGCATCCGTGCGCCCACCACGGGCGTGCCCCGACTCGATCCGCCCGATCCCCGCCAGCAAACTCCACGACAACCCACACCCCGGCGTCGAGGACGCCAACGCCAACTCCGCGTTCCGATACGCCGCCAACACCACCTCGGGAATCCCCAACGCACCGCCCACACCAGGTAGCGAAACCTCTTGCAAAGGAACCACACCCGCAAACGGCGCCACCCCCGGCGTCACCGCCCGCAACCGTCGCGGACCCTCCGCCGCCACCGGCAACAACCCCACCACCCGCGATTGTTCGCTCTCCACACCTTTGTTCGCCGCCGCCAGTACTTCTGGCGCCCGTGACGCCGACGGTGGCACCGACGCCTGCACCCCCGAACCACTCACCACCGCACCAGCAACAACCAAAGCCGAGACCGTTATCGGAGCAGATACACGCATTCGGCCACACCCAATCCTCGACGTCGTCCGCGTCTCGGGACGGATGCATCCGCACGGGACAACGGAGTCCTTCTGCGGGGCCGCACATTCGGCCCCTGCACGCTCCGGCAGGAGCGAACCTGCGATAACATACGGTACACAATACCGAGGACATCGCGGGTCAGATCAGGGAAACTCGCAGTAACTTAACACTTCTCGCGACAACCCTGAATCCAGGGTACCGGCCCACGCCGCCATCCGCCCGTGCCCGTTTCGCCCGTCGCTGTCTCCGATGACGACCTGCGGGTTTCCTTGACGCACGTCATCTTTCGGACGTGCGGGCTATTTCTTCGCGAAGTAGAGCAGCACCGACGAGGCCGGAACCACGCCGCCGCCCTCGTCGAGATGGCGGTCGGAGCCGTCCTGCGGCCGCAATCCAGGACCGAGCACCCACATTCCGCCCTCGGGAACGGTTCGGTCGAAAGCTTCCTGCCCGATCGGATGGGCCGGATACAGGACTCCGCCGTCGACGGGCGGCTTCCCGTCGACCAGGATCGGTGCTCCGGCGCCCGCGCAGGTGATGCGGTCGCCTTCCACCGCGATCACCAGGGCGATTCGATACTCCGAATCCACAGCGGCCCAACCCGCCCGGGTGCCGTCGAACATCACCGACTCACCGATCTTCGGCCGGTAGCCCTCCGGCGGCACCACACGAGTCACCAGGTCACCAGGTCTGACATGCACGGTCGGGGCGCACGAGAAGAGTTGCGTGCGACAGCCTTCGTGATGCGGATCAGGGCCGTAGACCAGGCAGTCGAACCAGACCCCGGAACGCAGCGTCCCGAACGAATGGCACAGCCGCCAATTGCGGACATCCGCATTGTTCGGCACAATCGCGCGGTCGGCCGGAGACGAGGCCATCAGTGCCATCGACGTGATGTCGGCGCCCGGCCAAGCAGCGGTATGGAACCCGTACCGGCCCAAGCTGTCCACCAACAAGAAGGCCGCGAACGCGCCCGCTCCCACAGTGGCTCGAAGGCCCGTCGGCGGCTGTGGCCACTTCTCTTCCGGCGATCCCGCCCAGGGCCGCGTCTCCCGGTTCCGGTTCACCCGCCGCAGTCGCGGCGCCACCAGCAGCACCGTGAGCGCGACGAGCGCGACCAGTCCCCAGCCGAACGACCACGGCGGAGGCTGGTGCCGCCGCATCAGCTCCTCGGTCACCCAGCTCGGTATGCCGGAGTCCGCCAACGGCAATCGCGCATAGAGGAAGTAGGCCCAGAGCAACGACGGCAACCAGGGCAGCATGAGCACGGCCGCGCCTACCGCGAGGGCGGCGACGGCGACCCGGGGCCGGTCCACCGTCGCGACGACCGGCAACCAGCTGCGTGCCGCCACGTGGAGACAGGCACTCACCGCGACGCAGCACACGGCCGTGACGTAAACCCACTGGGATAGAAATTCCGTGGTCGAGGACCACGTATGGCCGATGGAGCCGTGCGCTACCGGGTCCAATGCCAGCACCCGTCCCAGCGCCAAACCCACCGCCAGAGCCAGGCCGTCGGCGATCGCTACCAGCCAGATATGGGTTCCGGTCCTCCGCATTTCCAGGTTGTCGGGTTGCACACGGACCCACAACGCGGTGCGCAGCGCCGCCTGCGCGAGACCGGCGGTCGCCACCAGTGTGGTCAGTGTCATCCCCACCAGCGGGGCGATCGGTGTGCGCAGCCGGGCCACCGCGGTCACCGCATCGACCAGGTCGTAGGCGAGCATGGCGCTCGATCCGATGACGACCAGGGAAAGCGATCTCGGGGCGAGCAGTCTGCCGGGTTCGTCCAGCATTCGCCGCCTGCTCGCGGCAGACGGATGCAGGCCGAATCCGGCTCGCAGGCCGGAATACCAGGTCGACTCTGGCGGATCACCGAGCTGTCTGCGGAGCTCGACCGGGAACTTCCGCCCGGCCCGCAGATCGGCGTAGTACTCGCGCGCCCGCAGCAGTCCGTTGCGTATCACGAGCGTCGATCCCAGCAACGCGACGATGCGCCAGCCGTAGACGAGGACGCTACCCCGATCTCCGGTCACGAGTTCGACCAGCATCCAGCAACCGAACGGGATGCCACCGAGCAGCACCAGCAGCCGCCACGTCCAGACGGCGACATAGGCGGGATCGAGATCGCGATTGCGGATGTGGGCCAATTCGTGTGAGACCACCGCGTCCACCGCGCCGTCGTCGGCCCCGCGCTGCCATCGCCGCACGAGACCGCGGCTCAGGACGATATAGCGCCGCCCGTACCGGCCGAAGGCCCGGCCACCGACGCGGTAGTCGACCGGATCGAGCAGGAACCGCACGTCGGTGTCCGCGGCCAGAGAGGTCAGTTTCGAGGCCAGCGTGGGGAATTCGCCGACGGGGAACGCGATCAACCTGCGCCACCGGATATGCCGTGACGGCCACAGCCAGTAGGCCAGCGCCGTGCAGACTCCCAGCACGACGACGGCGAGCATCGCGATCAGCGCCGCGGTCGCGCCGACCCGGCTGGAGCAGGACCCGACCGTCGCGGCGAAGGTGGCGCCGTCGGCCGGGGCGGCCTGCACGGCGCTATCGATCTCCGCCTCCGCCCCGCCGAGGGCGGTGACCAGCGCACGGACGCACTGCTCGGTCGCGAGCCGGTACGGCGTGCCGAGCACGGCGCCCGCGATCACCTGCCAGCAGTTCCACATGGTCGCCGCGGCGGCGAGAGCCAGTACCGCGAAACGCAGGGTCGTACCGGAACCGAACGCTTCCGGGGCGGGCCGCATCAGCGCGGCGGATCCTCCGGCGCGGCCAGCTCGCCGATGATCGCGCCCGCCAACAGATTCGCCTGCTGATCGGTCATCCCGTAGGCGAGGATCGCGCGCCGCGCGGCGTCCCGGGTGGTGTTGAGCTGCTCGGCGGTCAGGGGCTCCGACGGCACCGCTTCGCGACGCCGCCGCCATGGCAGCCGGCTGCGCAGACCGCGCGCGGTGCGTTTGCCGGAATATTCCAGCAGCGCGTCCACCGCGCCCTTGGTGGCGGCCAGCACCGCGACCGTCACGACCGCCTCCACCGCACCGACCCCGAAGCCGAGCAACTCGTCGGGACTCGGGCCACGCCTGCGCGCCGCGTACGCCGCGGCGGTGGCGTCGAACAACGGCAACTCCTCCGGCGCGTGCTCGGCGACGACCGACCGCGACACCGCCACGACGTCGATCGGTTCCGCATCCGCGATACTCAACGCACTACCCCCTCGGCGTCGGCTGTTGGTCGAGAACCATTCTGCACGACGGCAGTACCCGATCCTCGTGGCACGCTGTTCTCGCGGCAGGAGAGTCTCCACGCGGCGACTTCCGATAGCCTGCGTCGTCGACGAGGGGTGTGGGGGACGGCAGTCCGAGCTCGAAGACCAACAGCGACAACAGGATGAGTGGGCGACTCGTGCTAATCGACAGTTCTACCGGCCGGATGGTGGCGAGATCCGCGACCGCGGGCACCAGCGGCGACCGACCGGCGCGCGGCAGCGAGTACGCGGTGTTGTTGCGCCGAGTGCGCCATGCCGGGCTGCTGGATCGGCAGTCGCGGTATTACCTCTGGAAGAGCGCGGTCACCGTGGGGGCGTACGTGGCCGGGTGGGCGGCGTTCCTCGTCATCGGCAACTCGTGGTGGCAACTGGGCGTCGCCGCGTTCTTGGCGGTGGTGTTCGCGCAGATCGCCTTCCTCGGGCATGACGCCGGGCACCGGCAGATCTTCGCCGGTCGGCGGGCCAATTATTGGTACGGTGTGATCGCGGGCAATCTCGGTATCGGGGTGAGCATCGGCTGGTGGGTCAGCAATCACAATCGCCACCACGCACACCCCAACACCGAGGGTTCCGACCCCGACGTGATGGGGGTGCTGGCCCATTCCGGCGATCGAGCGCGGACCGGCAGAGGTTTCCGGCGGGTGATCTTCCGCTATCAAGCCTGGCTGTTCTTTCCGATGCTGTTGCTCGAGGCCGGCAGTCTGCACTTCGCGAGTGTGCGTGCGGTGCTGCGCTGGAAGATCCCCCACCGCGGCTGGGAGGCTGCGCTGTTGGCCGCGCACGCCGCCGGGTACCTCGCCGCGGTCTTGCTGGTCTTGCCGCCCGGTAAAGCGGTCGTCTTCATCGCTGTGCAGCAGGGCCTGTTCGGGTTCTACATGGGCTGCACCTTCGCACCCAACCACAAGGGGATGGAAGTGCTGGCCGAAGGCTCATCGGTCGACTTCCTCCGCCGTCAAGTGCTCACCTCCCGCAACGTCCGCGGCGGCCGACTCGTCGACGCCGCCCTCGGCGGGTTGAACTACCAGATCGAGCACCACCTGTTCCCGTCCATGCCGCGACCCAACCTGCGCCGGGCCAAGCCGATGGTCGAACAGTTCTGCGTCGAGCTCGAGCTGCCCTACTGCGAGACCAGCCTCCTCGACTCCTACCGCCGAGCACTGCACCACCTCGACACCGTCGGCCGGCTCGCCCGCCCGCTGCCTGCTGCCGTAGCCGGCAGTGCGGCAGCTGAACAGCGACGTGGCGGCTGAGCCTGGCTACCGCAGCCGGGGGAAGCATGCGGCACCCGGTGATCCCGACGGCCGGACGACAATGGGCCTTGCCGGTGTCGGCAAGGCCCATTTTCCGACCGCTCGATCCGCTATTGCGTCGGCACCGGTCCGCATTCCTTGGCCATCAAGTCGGGCAGGTGAGCCCATCCGGACGTGCAGCTCACGACCTCGCCGCCGTTCACCACGAACGGCTGCGTGATCTCTCCGCTCATCGGCGCGCCATTGGCTGCCGTGCAGTCCATGGCGCTTACCCTGCCCTCCCATACCGGCGAATGGGACGAACAGTTGTAGCTCCACATCTCCTGCGCGGAGACGGTCGGCGGGCAGAACAACAGCGCCGCCGCGGCGGCGAGGAAGGGGGGAAGGCCGAGACGAACGAGGCGTGTGGCATTCATGACGATCTCCTTGTCCTGGTTCCGTGCGGTCTGAATCGGTCACCGTCCCGGACGGGCTGTCCGAGCGGTCGCGAGCAGAAACTGCGTGGTTGCTCAGGAGAGAACGTGCACACTGCGAGTGGAACGATACGCAGGGGTCGCGGGGCCGGGCGCGGAATGCCGACGGCTGTGATCATCCGGATATGCGGCCGCCCATGGACGCCTCGAGCGACGCTTTTCGAACTCTACGTGCGGGTAACACCCGCACGCTATGTAGATATCTGGGATAAAGGTGCACACTACGCGAGACCGGGGCTCACAAGCCTCGCCCGATCGGGCCACTGCTGAGGAGAGGAAGGAACCGGCGAGTGTTCAGCCGCATAGCCATCGTGAACCGAGGAGAGGCCGCCATGCGCCTCATCCACGCCGTCCGAGATCTGGCTGCGGAGACCGCGCTGCCGATCGAAACCGTCGCGCTGCACACCGATGTGGACCGCAGCGCGACGTTCGTGCGGGAAGCCGATATCGCCTATGACCTGGGACCGGCCTCCGAGCGCCCGTACCTGGACCTCAAGGCGCTCGAACGCGCGCTGGTCTCCACCGGCGCGGATGCCGCCTGGGTCGGCTGGGGCTTCGTCGCGGAGGACCCGGCGTTCGCGGAGCTGTGCGAACAGATCGGCGTCACCTTCATCGGTCCCAGCCCGGAGGCCATGCGCAAGCTCGGCGACAAGATCGGCGCCAAGCTGATCGCCGAGGAGGTCGGGGTGCCGGTCGCACCCTGGAGCCGCGGCCCGGTCGAGACCGTGGACGCCGCGCTGGCGTCGGCCGCCGAGATCGGCTACCCGCTGATGCTCAAGGCCACCGCGGGCGGCGGCGGGCGCGGTATCCGGGTGATCACGAACGAGGCCGAACTCGTCGACGCCTACGAGCGCACCCGGCAGGAGGCCGCCCGGGCCTTCGGCAGTGGCGTGGTCTTCCTGGAACGGCTGGTCACCGGCGCCCGGCACGTCGAGGTCCAGGTCATCGCCGACGGCCAGGGGACCGCGTGGGCGCTGGGCGTCCGGGACTGCTCGGTGCAGCGGCGCAATCAGAAGATCATCGAGGAGTCCGCGTCGCCGGTGCTGCGCCCGGAGCAGGCCGCCGAGCTCAAAGCCTCGGCCGAGCGGCTGGCGATCGCGGTGGGCTATCGCGGGGCGGCGACCGTCGAGTTCCTCTACCACCCCGGTGACGAGCTGTTCGCGTTTCTCGAGGTCAACACCCGCCTGCAGGTGGAGCACCCGATCACCGAGTACACGACCGGTTTCGACCTCGTCCGCGCCCAGTTGCTGGTGGCTTCCGGAGGGAAGCTCGAGGGCGAACCCCCGGCCGAGCGCGGGCACGCCATCGAGGCCCGGCTCAACGCCGAGGATCCCGACCGCGACTTCGCGCCCGCCCCGGGCCGCATCGCGCGCCTCGACCTGCCGGCCGGCCCGGGCATCCGCGTCGACACCGGCGTCAGCGAGGGCGACACGATTCCCGCCGACTTCGACTCGATGATCGCCAAGATCATCGCCTACGGCCGTGACCGTGACGAAGCGCTGGGCAGGCTGCGCCGGGCGGTGGCACAGACCAGGGTGGTCATCGAGGGCGGCGCGACGAACAAGAGTTTCGTGCTCGACCTGCTCAATCAGCCCGAGGTGATCGACGCCAGCGCCGACACCGGCTGGATCGACCGCGTCCGCGGCGAGGGCAGACTGGTCTCGCACCGCCACTCGGCCGTCGCGCTGGCCGCCGCCGCCATCGATGCCTACGAGGAGGAAGAGCGCGTCCAGCGGCACCGGTTGCTTTCCACGGCCTCCGGCGGACGTCCTCAGGTGCAGCACGAGAGCGGCAGGCCGCTCGACTTGAAGCTGCGCGGCGCGGGCTACCGCGTGCGCGTCGCGCGCATCGGCGCCCATCGGTTCCGGATCGGGATCGAGGCGGGCGGTGATCTCCGCACCGCCGACGTCGATCTCGAGCGCTTCGATCGGCACACCGGGCACATCGTGGTCAATGGCACCCGCTACCGCTTGACCACCGGCACCCACGGGCCGATCCACCTGATCGACGTCGACGGCGTGACCCACCGGATCAGCCGCGACGAGGGCGGTGTGGTCCGCTCCCCCGCTCCCGCGCTGGTCGTCGCGACACCGCTGGAAGTCGGCGCCGAAGTCGAGGCGGGTGCGCCGGTGCTCGTGCTGGAGAGCATGAAGATGGAGACGGTGCTGCGCGCGCCGTTCCGCGCTCGGTTGAAGGAGTGCAGTGTCTCCGTCGGCACCCAGGTGGAGACCGGTGCGCCGCTGCTGCGGCTGGAGCCGCTCGCCGAGGACGACGAGGCCGAGGACACCGCGGTGACCGAGTCCGTGGAGCTGGACCTGCCCGGCGAGCCCGCGCACACCCAGCCGCACGAGCGCACCGCCCGCGGTCAGCAGGACTTGCGCAGTCTGCTGCTCGGCTTCGACGTCGACCCGCACGACGAGCGCCGGGTGCTCGACGATTACCTCACCGCACGCCGGGCCGCCATCGCGGACAACCGCAGGCCGCTGGCCGAGGAACTCGAGCTCGTGCAGGTGTTCGCCGACCTCGCCGAACTGACCCACAACTGGTCGTGGGACGAGGACGGTGGCCAAGGCCACGTGCACAGCGCCCGCGAATACTTCCACACCTACCTGCAGAGCCTCGACGTGGAGCGGGCCGGGCTGCCGGAGTCGTATCGGACCAAACTCGCAAAGGCGCTCGAGCACTACGGGGTCACCGATCTGGAGCGCACCCCCGACCTCGAAGCCGCGGTCTTCCGGATCTTCCTCGCCCAGCAACGCCCGTCCGACACCGTCGAGGTCATCACCACACTGCTGCGCGAGTGGCTGCAGGAGCCGGTGCCGGACCGGGCGCTGCGCGAGCCCGTCGGTCTCGTGCTGGAGCGGCTCGTGGCCACGACGCAGGTGCGTTTCCCCGTCATCGCCGACCTCACCCGCGGTCTGGTGTTCGCCTGGTACGGCCAGCCGTTGCTGCGGCGCAATCGGGCCCGCGTCTACACCAACGTCCGCAGGCACCTGCGGCATCTGGACGCGAACCCGGGCGCCCCGGATCGGGCCGAGCGCATCTCCGACATGGTGCGCAGCACCGAACCGCTGGTGCGACTGCTCGGCCAGCGCCTGGAACGCGGCTACCCGGACCACACGGTCATGCTGGAGGTGCTCACCCGCCGGTACTACGGCAACAAGGGCCTCACCGACGTTCGCACCCATGAGGAGGGCGGCTGCACGTTCGTGATCGCCGAGCGGGGCGGCTCGAGCCTGGTGTCCACCGCGGTGCGCTTCGACGCGCTCGACACCGCACTGCGCGGGCTCGCCGAGCTGGCCGCCGGCGCCGTGTCCATCGACGCCGACATCTATCTCAGCTGGGAGAAGCAGCCCGGCGACTTCGACGCGATGGCGGCGGAGCTGCACGAGATCATCGGCACCCGCCAGTGGCCGAATCAGGTGCACCGCATCACCGCCACGGTCGCGGGCAGCGGCGGCGCGGTGATGCACCACCACTTCACCTTCCGCCCGTCGGCCACCGGCATGGTCGAGGAGCGGCTGATCCGCGGCCTGCACCCCTACATCGCGCAGCGGATGCAGATGGAGCGACTGCGCAAGTTCGACCTCACCCGGCTGCCGTCATCGGACGACGAGGAGGTCTACCTGTTCCGGTGCGTCGCGAAGGAGAACCCCGCCGACGACCGCCTCATCGCGTTCGCCCAGGTGCGCGACCTCGCGGCCTTGCGCGAGCACGACGGCAGGCTGCTCGCGCTGCCCACGGCGGAAAGCACCATCGCCACCTGCGTGGACTCGATCCGCCGGGCACAGTCGCGGCGACCGTCGGCGAAACGCTTCAACACCAACCGCATCGTGATGTACATCTGGCCGCCGATCGACGTCACCCGCGCCGAGCTGGAGATGCTCGGCGGGCACGTGCTGCCGACCGCCGCGGGCGCCGGGCTGGAGGAGATCCTGCTCATCGCGCGGCAGCGGGACCCGCAGACCGGCGAGCTGACCAAGATCGCCGTGCGCATCTCCTTCGGCGCCACCGGCGCCCCCGAGGTGAGTGTCGGCGAGCCGTCCGACGAGCCGGTCGAGCCGCTGGACGAGTACCGGCAGAAGGTGCTGCGGGCCAGCAGCCGCAACACGGTGTACCCCTACGAATTGACCGCGCGGCTCGGTGATTTCGCCGAGTACGACCTCGATGACGACCACACACTGGTGCCGGTCGACCGGCCCAAGGGGCGCAACACCGCGGCGATCGTCGCGGGCGTGGTCACCACGCCGACCGAGCGGCATCCGGAGGGTGTCACCCGGGTGGTGCTGCTCGGTGATCCGACGAAGTCGCTGGGCGCGCTGTCGGAACCCGAGTGCCGCCGCGTGATCGCCGCGCTGGACCTCGCCGAACGCATGCAGGTGCCGCTGGAGTGGTACGCGCTGTCGTCCGGCGCCCGCATCTCCATGAAGTCCGGCACGGAGAACATGGACTGGGTGGCGGCGGCGCTCAAGCGCATCGTCGAGTTCACCCAGGACGGCGGTGAGATCAACATCGTGGTCGCGGGCATCAATGTCGGTGCGCAGCCGTACTGGAACGCCGAGGCCACGATGCTCATGCACACCAAGGGCATCCTGGTGATGACGCCGGACTCCGCGATGGTGCTCACCGGCAAGCAGGCGCTCGACTTCTCCGGTGGCGTGTCGGCCGAGGACAACTTCGGCATCGGTGGCTACGACCGGGTGATGGGTCCCAATGGCCAGGCGCAGTACTGGGCGCCGAACCTGACCGCCGCGCAGGACGTGCTGATGTCGCACTACGACCACACCTACATCGCTCCCGGCGAGCAGGGGCCGCGGCGATCGCGGACCAGCGACCCGATCGATCGCGACGTCTCCGACTTCCCGCACGTCGCGGCGGACAGCGACTTCACGACGGTCGGCGAGATCTTCTCCGCCGCCAAGAACCGGGATCGCAAGAAGCCGTTCGACATCCGGACCGTGATGCGGGCGCTCTCCGACCAGGATCACCCGGTGCTGGAACGCTGGGCGGGCATGGCCGACGCCGAGACCGCGGTGGTGCAGGACGCGCACCTCGGCGGCATCCCGGTGTGCCTGCTCGGCATCGAGTCGCGGGGGGTGCCGCGGCGCGGCTTCCCGTCCACCGACGGCCCGGACACCTACACCGCGGGCACGCTGTTCCCGCGGTCGTCGAAGAAGGCCGCGCGGGCGATCAACGCGGCCAGCGGCAATCGGCCGCTGGTGGTCCTGGCGAATCTGTCCGGCTTCGACGGCTCGCCCGAGTCGATGCGGAAGCTGCAGCTCGAGTACGGCGCCGAGATCGGGCGTGCGGTCGTCAACTTCCGCGGCCCCATCGTGTTCTGCGTGATCTCCCGGTACCACGGCGGCGCGTTCGTGGTGTTCTCGAAGGCGCTGAACCCGAACATGACGGTGCTCGCGGTGGAAGGCTCGTTCGCCTCGGTGCTCGGCGGCGCCCCGGCCGCCGCGGTGGTGTTCGCCAGTGAGGTCGACACCCGCACCGCGGCCGATCCGCGGGTACGGGACCTGGAAGCGCGCGCCGCGAACGCGTCCGGCACCGAGCGCGCGTCCCTGACCGCGGAACTCGACGAGCTCCGGTCCTCGGTCCGGACGGAGAAGCTCGCCGATGTGGCCGCGGAATTCGACCGCGTGCACGATATCCGGCGGGCGGTCGAGGTCGGTTCGGTCGACGCTGTCATCCGCGCCTCCGAACTGCGCCCGCGCATCATCGAGGCTATCGAGGCGCATCTGGCGGGGTGATCCGCCCCGCCGCGGTCCGTCACGTCCGGCGAGTCCCCACCTTCTGCGTGGGGACTCGCCGGACGCACGGTCGGCGATGAGCGTTGTCAGCCCACGTAGCGGGCCGCCCGGCTACTGGTGCAGATTGCGGTCGAACAGGGCCAGCAGTTCGCGGTAATGCCGCTCGGCGGCCTCGGGGTCGTGGGCGGAGGTATCGGCCTGGGTGTAGCCGTGCTGAGCTCCCTCGTAGACCTCGGTGCGGTGGCGGACGCCCGCGGCCTCGAGTGCCTTGTCGAACTGGGCGATGTGTTCCGCGGTCATGTGGTGGTCCTCGCCCGCATGGGCGAAATACAGCTCCGCCGTGATGTTTCCGACGGTCAGGTGCGGACTGTCCGGAGTGTCGGTGACCAGCGGCCCGCCATGGAATCCGGCCACCGCCGCAACTCGGCCGGGGAACATGGCCGCGATCAGCACCGCCAGCCGCGCCCCCATGCAGTAGCCGGTGAGGCCGACTTTGCCCTCGGTGACCTGCGGTGACGCTGCCAGCCAGTCGAGGTACGCGCCGGCATCCGAACGCAGGAGTTCCGGTGTGAGCTCGCGGATCATCGGGAAGACCTGCTGGAAGATCTCCGGCCGCTCCGCCGGGTCGATGAAGTCCGGCAGCTCGATCACCGGCGCACGCCCGTGCCGGTAATACGCATTCGGCAACAGGACGGTGTAGCCGTGGGCGGCGATACGATCGGCCAGCGACCGCAGGCTGGGTCGCAGTCCGAAACCGTCCTGAATCACCAGCACTCCCGGATGGGCGGCGCCATCGTCGGGGTAGGCGACATACGCGTCGGCGACACCATCGGGCGTCGGGACGTCGACCGACATGCCGTGCACTGCGGTCATCGATGAATCCTCCTGTCGGGTCGAGCTTTTCGAACCTACCGCATGCGGCGTCGGCCGATCCCACGCACCGGTGGGCACGGACGATGCGCGAATCAGCGTGCGTCGGTCCCGGTCAGCACGCGGGAGTCGGCCGCGTCGTCCAGTCGCGCGACCTGCGGGTAGGTCGGATACTCGATGCCCGAGATGTACTGCACCGTCCGCACCACCTGGCACGAGTAACCGAATTCGTTGTCGTACCAGACATACAGAATCGCGGTGTCGTCCTCGACGATCGTGGCGTTGGCATCGATGATCGACGCCGCGCGCGAGCCGATGAAATCGCTGGAGACCACGTCGGTGGCGGCGGTGTAATCGAGGTTTCGGCTCAACGGCCCGGCGAGCGAAACGCGACGCAGGTACTCGAGCACGTCGCTCTTCGTCGTCTTGCGCTCGAGCTGCAGGTTCAGGATCGCGACCGATACGTCCGGGGTGGGCACGCGAATCGAGTTGCCGGTGATCTTGGCCTTCAGATCCGGCAGAGCCTTCGCCACCGCGGAGGCTGCGCCGGTCTCGGTCAGCACGAGATTGAACGGCGCGGAACGGCCGCGACGGTCCGCCTTGTGATAGTTGTCCAGCAGGTTCTGGTCGTTGGTGAACGAGTGCACCGTCTCCACGTGGCCCCGGATGATGCCGTATTCGTCGTCCATGGCCTTGAGTGGCGGGACGATCGCGTTGGTCGTGCACGAGGCGCACGAGAAGATCCGCTGCGACAGGTCCAGGCCGCGGTGGTTGACGCCGTGCACGATGTTCGGGACATCGCCCTTACCGGGCGCGGTGAGCACCACCTTCGCGATACCGGGGCGCAGATGCTGCGCGAGCCCCTCACGGTCACGCCACTTACCGGTGTTGTCGATCAGGATCGCGTCGGTTATCCCGTACGCGGTGTAGTCGATCGTCGTCGGATCGTCGCTGTAGATGAATTTGATCACGTTGCCGTTCGCGGTGATCGTGTCGTTGCCGGTGTCGACCTTGATCGTGCCGTTGAAGTGGCCGTGCACCGAATCCCTGCGAAGCAGCGACGCGCGCTTGGCCAGATCGTCGGGCCCTCCCCTGCGCACGACGACCGCACGCAGGTTCAGCCCGTTGCCGGACCCGGCCTTCTCGATGAGCAGGCGCGTGACCAGCCGACCGATGCGGCCGAAGCCGTAGAGCACGACGTCTCTCGGGCCCGGTGACTGCGCTTTGTTGCCGTCGGTCACGTCGGCCAGCACGGCCGCGGTGAACTCGCGGATCGAGAGGCCGCGATCGTCGGCGCGATAGGACATGACCAACTGACCGAGATCGATCTTGCACGGTCCGAGATCCAGTTCGCTGAGCACTTGCAGGAAGGGCAGGGTCTCGTCGACCGACAACTCTTCGCCCTCGATCTGCCGCGCGAAACGATGCGTCCGCAGGATGCTGATCACCGATTTGTTCACCAGCGACCGGCTGTGCAGCAGGATCGTGACGCCCTTCCTTCGATACAACGTGCCGATGATGGGAATCATCGCCTCAGCGGCGGCTTCCTGGGCGTTCCAGCGGTCAAGGTGTTCGGTAGCCAACGCACGTCCTCGCATTTTCTCGATTTGCTCGCGAATCGATGCTAGTGAGGGCCGTGATATCACCGAGGCCGGATACCCACCGGTGAGGTCGCGTCAGTTGGGGCGGCGGAACCGGATCAGGGCCGTGCCGCCGAGGACCATGCCGACCAGCCCGACCGTCATGGCCACGACGCCCCCGCCGAGACCGTTGCCGGTGCCGAGACCACCGTCGGCGGTGAGCACGACGAACCCGCCGACGACAATGCCGGTCAGACCGGCGACGGCGGCGATGACGGCGTCACTCGCCCGGGTGCCGAACCGACCGACGCGGGCCACGGCCAGCGCACCGACCACCACCCCCAGCACGGCGATCAATGCCGCTGCACTGCCTGCGAGACGACCGGCGCTCAGTGTTGTGACCGCGGCGGCAGCCGGCTGTGCCGATGCGTGCGCGGTCGCCGGGCTGACGAGTGCGAACGCTGCGAGCAGGGCTGCGGCGGAGAGAGGACGATGAACGGACACGAGGTGCTCCTTTTCCTGAATACCGACTTCGCCTCGATCATGTCCGTCGGAGCCGCCCGGGTCGTCCAGCGCAAGGAGACATTTCGTACTGCCCCCGATGTCGTATCCGACTACCTCGGACGTCGTGGCGGCCTGCCGGAGTACTGCGAACGCGGTAGGCGATAGATCATGCGTGCGTAGGAGTCCTCGGCGTGCGGATCCCGCTAGGGTGCACGCATGAGCAGGGAGCGGATCGCGGACTGGGCGATTGCCGTCGGCGTGGCCGCGATCCTGTTGTCCACCGGGCTGTCCCGGCAGCACTCACCCACGGATCTCGACCCGCTGGGCTACGCGTCGCTGGTCGGCGGCGGGCTGGCGCTGGCCGCGCGCCGATGGGCTCCGGTCGCCGTGCTGGTCATCACGGGGGCGTGCGCGCTGGGTTACCAAGCTGTCGGTTTCGACGTGCCTGCGGTCGCGTATCTGTTCGCCGTCTACGCCGCTGTGCGGGCGGGACATCGGATGATCGCGGCGGGGTCAGCGGTGATTTTGCTGGCGGGTCTGCCGCTCGCGGCGCTGGCCTCCCTGCACGACGTGGACGCGGCGTTCGCGCAAGCCAGAGGAGCCCTCGAACTGGCCTGGCTGATCGCGGCCGGTGCGGCGGGGGAAGCGCTGCGGCAAGCCGAACGGCGGGCCGACGAAGCCGAGCGCACCCGCGAGGAGACCGCGCGGCGGCGCGCCGGCGAAGAGCGACTGCACATCGCACGGGAACTGCACGATTCGCTCACCCATCAGATCTCGGTGATCAAGCTGCAGGCGGAGGTCGCCGTTCATCTGGCGCACAAGCGGGGGGAACCGGCGCCGGAGGCCCTGCTCGCGATCCGCGAGGCCGGTCGCGAGGCGGCGCGAGAACTCCGGGCGACGCTGCGGGCGCTGCGCGACGACGGTGAAACCCTCGGGCACGGACTCGATGACGTCCCGGACCTGGTGGACCGTTCCCGGCTGACCGGATTGGACGCCACGCTGACGGTCGAGGGACAACGGCCGGCCCTGCCTACGGCGGTCGACCGGACGGCCTACCGGATCGTTCAGGAGTCGCTGACCAACATCGCCCGGCACGCGGGCGCGGCGACGGCGTCGGTCCGGATCGGCTACCGCCCCGACGCGCTGGTCATCCAGGTCGACGACGACGGGAAAGCCACGCCCGGCGCCGCTGCGGTGCCGGGCGTCGGGCTGCTCGGCATGCACGAACGAGTCACCGCCCTCGGCGGGCGACTGCGGGCGTCGCCGCGCAGCGCGGGCGGGTTCACCGTCCACGCCGAACTTCCCGTGGACCGACCGTCATGATTCGTGTGCTGCTCGTCGACGACCAGCCGCTCATCCGCAGCGGATTCCGTGCGCTGCTGGACGCCGAGGACGACATCGAGGTGGTGGCCGAGGCCGCGGACGGCCGCGAGGGGGTGGCGCTGGCCGCACAGCATCTGCCCGACGTCGCGCTCATCGATGTCCGGATGCCGGTCGCCGACGGTATCGAAGCGACACGGCGCATCGCCGCGGACCCTGCGCTCGCCGGGGTGCACGTCGTCATCCTGACCAACTACGGCTCGGACGAACACGTCTTCCACGCGCTGCGAGCCGGGGCCGCTGGATTCCTCGTCAAGGACATCCAGCCGGAGGACTTCCTGCACGCCGTACGCGTCGCCGCACGCGGGGACGCCCTGCTCGCACCGTCGATCACCCGCAGGCTGATCGACCGCTACGTCACCCAGCCGCCGCAGACCAGCGCCGTCGCCGGATCGAGAGAACTCACCGACCGCGAGCGTGAAGCGGTCGTGCTGGTCGCCCAGGGTCTGTCCAACGACCAGATCGCCGGCCGCATGACGATCAGCCCGCTCACCGCCAAAACCCACGTCAATCGCGCCATGACGAAGCTGCACGCCCGCGACCGCGCCCAACTCGTCGTTTTCGCCTACGAATCCGGCCTGGTGACCCCGCGCGGCTCCGGACCGCTCTGACCGCGGCATCGGCTACCTGCTCGTTGTCGCCGCGCATCGGGAATCCTCTTGCGGTCCAACCGCTTCGAGGGCATGCGGTACTGTCCTGCGGACCCGTGCACCGGTGATCCCGCTGCGCGGGTGGTCATGTCGTACTCCGGAATCGAGGCAGGCTCATGAACCACAAGCTATGGTTGCTCGGCCGGTCGGTCACAGTTGGCGCTCACATCCTGGGCGAGAAGCTGATCCGGCCGAAAGCCCGGGACGTCGAGGACGTTCCGGTGTCCGGTGAAACCGTCACACCGCGGTGGCTGACGGCCGTCCTGTGCCGCGACGTCCCCGGAGCCGAAGTCGTCTCGTTCGAGACCTCGAACGGCAGCCGCGGAACGTCCACTCGCGTCGCGATTCGCGTCGGCTACAACGACGCCGGCACGCAGGCGGGCTTGCCCACCGAACTGTTCGCGAAGACCACGACCGCCTTCTCGCAGCGCATTCTGCTGGGTGGCGGGAAGATGATCGACGGCGAAACCCGCTTCTTCAGAGACTTCCGCCCGCAGGCCGACATCGAGGCTCCGTTCGGCTACTGGGGCGCCGCCGACCCGGCGTCCTGGCGATCGATCGCCCTCATGGAGGACATCGCCGCGACCCGCGGTGCGCAGTTCATCGAGCCGAACGCCCCGATCGCCCGCGATCAGATCGAAGATCTGGTCCGCAACCTCGCCCGGCTGCACCGCACCTTCTGGAACCATCCGTCGATCGCCGACCTCAAGACGACCACCGAGGCGCTGCAGGCATACCTTGCCGCCATCGACATGAAAAAACGTTGCGAAGTCGGTCTGCGCCGCGCCGCGGACGTGGTGCCTGCGACCCTCCACGGACAGGCCGAGCGGCTGTGGGCCGGTGTGGAGCGCGCGATCGACAAAGCGACGAGCGAACTGCCCCAGACCCTGCTGCACGGTGACCCGCACATCGGCCAGACCTACCGAACCGGCTCCGGGCGAATGGGATTCGTCGACTGGCAGGTGGTCATGCGGGGCGGGTGGGCGCACGATTTCGCCTATACCGTCAACTCGGGGTGCGAGCCCGAGGACCGACGCGCCTGGGACCGCGATCTGCTGGCGGCCTACCTGGACGAGCTCGGCAGCCTCGACGGTCACGCGCCCTCCTTCGACGACGCATGGCTGGCCTACCGGCAACAGTCGATGTTCGCCTACGCGGCTTGGGCGTTCACGATCGGCAGGGCGGCGTACCAACCGAAGATGCAGCCCGTGGAGACGTGCTTGACGCTGTTGAAGCGGATCACCACGGCTATCGACGACCACGATTCGTTGGACGCCCTCGGCGTCTGACGCCGGATTCTCGTGGCGGCGCGGCCGGGCAACAGTCCGGCCGCGCGTCCCGGACAGCGTGCCGCGAGGCGTATTCCCTCGCGCGGTGATGGATCGGATCCGTGCGCGCTATACCATCTACCGGTTCCGGCGCAGACCCGGAAACTCGCTCCGGTGCAGTGTCCGGGCAGGGAGCGGTGCTTCAGCAGTCAGCTAGTGCATACGAACCAGTTTGGAGTTTGCTCTTGAGTATGCTGGGATCTCAGGCTCCGGCGCAGTCGTGCCCGGTCGTCCACGGCTCGCCCGTCGATTCCGACGACCCACGGGTGCCCCTGTACTCGGCCGAGTTCGCGGCTGATCCCCACCATGTCTATCGCGAAATGCGCAGTCGCTACGGGTCATTGGCGCCGGTGGAGTTGGCGCCGGGCGTACCGGCCACGCTGGTGATCGGCTACAGCACCGCGGTGCGGATCCTCAACGACCCCGAGCACTTCCCCGCCGATCCACGCGCCTGGCAGCAGAACATTCCCGCCGACTGCCCCATCCTGCCCCTGCTGGAGTGGCGGCCCATGGCCAGTCGCAGCACCGGGACCGACTTCACTCGCTACCGCGGCGCGATCACCGCGGCCATCGATGAGGTCGACCTGTATGCCCTGCACGCCGTCGTGGAGGGCGTCGCCATCCCGCTGATCAACTCCTTCTGCCAGGACGGGTCCGCCGACCTGATCCGCCAGTACGTGTTCCCGCTGGTGTTCGAGGTGGTGAACTATCTGCTCGGCTGCCCCCCGGAGATCGGCGGGCAAGTGGCCGCCGGCACGGCTGCCCTCCTCGAGGGTGTCGACGCCGAGAAGGGCAACCAGATGCTCGGGGAGGCTCTGATGAGCCTCGTGACGCTCAAACGCGCCGAACCCGACCGCGACATCACCTCGGTCCTGCTGCAGCATCCCGCCCGGCTGAACGACGTAGAGGCCTCGCACCACGTGTCACAGGTCTACGGCACCGGGATCGAATTCCAGCTGAACCTGATCGTCAACACCCTGCTGCTGATCCTCACCGACGAGCGCTACGGCGACAGCATTCTCGGCGGCAACCTGTCGTCCCGCGACGCCATCGATGCGGTCTTGTTCGACGACCCGCCGCTGGCGAACCTGCTGATCACCTACCCCCGCCATCCGATCCTCATCGACGGCGTCTGGCTGCCCGCACACCAGCCCGTCGTCATCAGCATGGCCGCCTGCAACAACGATCCCGCGATCCGCGCAGGCGACCTGACCGGCAACCGCTCCCACCTGGCGTGGGGCCTCGGCCCGCATGCCTGCCCGGCGCGGTCCCTGGCCTACCTGATCGCGCAAGAGGCCATCGACCAGCTTCTCGACGCGCTGCCGGAGATCCGACCGAACCTGCCCAACGGGACACCCAGCTGGCGACCTGGGCCCTTCCACAGGGCCCTGACCGAACTGCCGGTCACCTTCCCGCCGACCGCTCCGCTGAACATCTGACGGTCCGCCCCGCAACCGGTCCGACCAGCCTGATGACCTTCTGCTCTGTCGGTGCCCCCGTCGCCGTCGAATGATGATCGACGTAGCGAGCACGCCGCCGGAGTGGAAGGAGACACATCATGACCACCGCGCGGACGATCATGCGGGCCGACGTGCAACACATCAGTGTGCGAGACACCATGGAGGCAGCCGCCCAGCGGATGCGGCTGCTCGATATCGGCGCGCTGCCGATCTGCGACGGCGAAGGCCGTCCCGTCGGCATCGTCACCGATCGCGACATCGTTGTGAAGGTCGTCGGCGTCGGCGCGAATCCGAAGACCACCACCGCCGGAGAATTGGCGCAGGGCGCCGATCGACTGCACACCGTCGAGATCGACACCGAGATGAACGACGCGCTGGTGCTCATGGAGCAGCACCGGGTCCGCCGGCTCCCGGTCACCGACCACGGCGTGCTGGTCGGCATCATCACCGAGGCCGATCTGGCCCGCCATCTGACCGGAGCCACCGTCGGTGAGTTCGTCGAGGCGGTCTGCGCCGCCAACCTGCCGGCGACCGGGAACGCATCGGGCAGCGAGGCTACCCGCTGATCCGCTGCTGCGGGCACAGCAGAGCCTAGGGCTCGTTGTCCTCGCACGGCTCCGGCCCGAGCGGCCCGGTGCGGTTGGCGGTCAGCATCCGCACGGCCGCCGTGCGCAGATCCGGACGCGCACGCCGGGACGTCAGCTCGGCCAAGCAGATCTCACCGACCATGGCGACCTTCATCCGCGAGGCGGCGTCCGGGTCGGGCCACCCGGCGGCGACCATGTCCGGCCGCCCCACCGCGATGAACAGCTCGTGACGGCGGCGGATCTCCTCGCGCAGATCCGGATCGGTGCGCGCCTGGACCATGAACGCCTCGGTGCCACGGGCATCGAGGCAGGCATCCAGGAACGCGTCCAGGCTGGGTGCGATCCGTTCGATGCCCGGCGGTATCCCGGCCAGCGCCGCGGCCACCGACTGTGACAGCGCGTCGAAGAAGCGGCGGTGCAGCGCGATGACGTAGCTGCGGCGGTTGACGAAGTGGTGGTAGAAGGTGCCCTTGGCCATCCCGGCCTCCTCGACCACCGCGTTGATCGAAAGACGGTGCAGCCCTTCGCGTTCCGCTACCACGGTGCCCGCGATGAGCAGTGCCGTGCGACCGGGGTCGGCAATGACTGTCATGTTTCCGAATTCTCCCCACTCTTTCTGAAAAGGCTAGTGTCGGGCACCGGCCGCACCTACGCTGTGACCGATCGGTCGGTCGAAGCCTAACCGGGTTCGGGATGGTCCATCGGGTCATCGAGGACCGATCTGATTCAGGGCGACCCTGGGGGTTCGAAATGTCCGCTGAGTTTAAATTGGCGAGCGGCGATGTGGTGCCACTGACGTCGAACGCGCGTTATCGCGTATCGATCGACGACCTGCTGCCCGCGGACTCGCCGCGGTCGAACGGAGAGGATCGCCGGCATATCGCGCGGCTGGCCGAGAGCGACACCGAATTGCCGCCGATTCTGGTGCACCGCAGCACGATGCGCGTCATCGACGGAATGCATCGGTTGCGCGCCGCGCAATGGCTCGGACGCGAGCACATCGAGGTCGTGTTCTTCGACGGAACACAGGCCGAGGCTTTCCTCCGTGGCGTCGAACTGAATACGACGCACGGGCTGCCGTTGACGCTCGCGGATCGGAAAGCGGCGGCCGAGCGGATCATCGAGACTCTGCCGGAATTGTCCGACCGCGCCATCGCGTCCACCACGGGGTTGTCGGCGCGCACGGTGGCCACGATTCGACAACGTTCGACTGCGGAAATTCCGCAGTCGAACATCCGCGTCGGCGCCGACGGCAGGCGCAGGCCGTTGGACCGCGCCCAGCGCAGACGCCGCGTCGCCGAGCTGCTGGCCACCTCGCCGGACATGCCGTTGCGCGCGCTGGCCGCCGCGGCGGAGGTGTCCATCAGCACGGCGCACGCGATCCGGAAACGTCTGCGCGAGACGGGGTCCCCCGAGCACGACAACGCCGCCGACCAGCCCGAGGGCAGCGCGCTGCTGCTGCAGCAGCTCACTCGCGACCCGGCCATGCGGCACAGTCAGCAAGGCCGCGACCTGCTGCGCTGGTTGCACACCCACTCGATGCAGCGCGAGGTGTGGACCGCGTTGGTGGCCACCGTCCCTCCGCATTGCATCCCGGCCGTCGCCGAACTCGCCAGCCGCAACGCCAAGGAATGGCGGGCGCTGGCCAGCTACATCGATTCCGGCGCCACCGAATAGCGCCGCCACAGCCGCGACGCACGGCCGGAATCCGAGAAGAGGTCATTCATCATGCTTGCTGGTCTCGCACGCCTGGCAGTCGGGCGACCGCGATCCATCCTCTATGGCGCGCTGCTCATCGGGATCGTCTGCGTCGGGCTGGGCTGGTCGGCGCCCGCCCACCTGAAATCCGGCGGCTACCTCCCGTCCGACACCGAATCCGCCGAGGTCGCGACGTTCCTCAGCCGCGAGTTCCCCGGCGCCGCACCGAATCTCGTGCTGCTGGTCACCGCTCCGGAAGGACTCGACGGCCCGGCGGCGCGCACGGTCGGCGAACGTCTGGCCGGGGACCTGCGTGGCCGCAGCGAGGTCGACGCGGTCCAGTCCTACTGGGAACTTCCACCGGATCTGCGGCAGGGCCTGCGCGGCAACGACGGCCGCGAGGGCCTGGTCCTGGCCCACGTCACCGGTGACGACACCGACGCGCCCACACGGGCCGGCGCCATCGCCGATCAGGTGAGCGGCGATTTCGACGGCGTCACCGTGCGGGCGGGCGGCCAGGCGGTGGCCTTCGACGAGATGAGCCATCAGATCGTCACCGACCTGCTGATCACCGAGGCGATCGCGATACCGCTGACGGGTCTGGCGTTGATCCTGGTCTTCGGCAGCCTGACCGCGGCGCTGATCCCGCTGGCGGTGGGCGTGTTCAACATCTTCGCGACCCTGCCGATCCTGCGGCTGCTCACCGAGGTCGGCGACGTATCGATCTTCGCGCTGAACATGATGAGCGCCCTCGGTTTCGCGGTCGCGATCGACTCCAGCCTGTTCATGGTCAGCCGGTTCCGCGAGGAACTCGCCGCCGGACACGACACCGGTTCCGCGGTCGCGCGCACGGCGCGGACGGCGGGTCGTACCGTCCTGTTCTCCGGGGTGGTGATCGCGCTGTCGCTGTCGACGTTGCTGGTCTTCCCGCTGTATTTCCTCCGGTCGCTGGCCTACGCGGGGCTGGCCGTGCTCGGGGCGGCCGTGTTCACCACGCTGCTGCTGGTGCCCGCCGCGCTGGCACTGCTCGGGCCCCGCGTCGACGCACTCGACGTGCGAGCATTGCTGCGCCGCCGGTCGCGTCCCGCTCCGGTGGAAGTCACCGAAACCCGCTGGTATCGCGCGGTGCTGCTGGTGATGCGCCGCCCGGTGGTGTCCGCGGTGGCGGTCGTCGCGCTGCTGCTGGTGCTGGGGTCGCCGTTCCTGTCCGTCCGGTTCGGCGCCGCCGACGACCGGGTCATCGCCGGGGCGTCCAGCCACGAGGTCGGCGACGCGTTGCGCACCGGCTTCCGGGAGAACGCCATGGCCGGAGTGCTCGTGGCCGTGCCCGCATTCCGGGGCGGCGACGCCGAGATCGCCGCCTACGCCGAGCGTTTGTCGCGCGTGCAGGACGTCACGTCGGTGCTGTCCGCGGCGGGCGTCTACACCGGCGGGCTGAAAGTGGCCTCGGCGCCGCCCGGTATGCGCGGCGACGCGGGCACGTATCTGCGCGTGGGCACCCGGCTCGACCCGTACTCCCCCGCCGCGATCGAGCAGCTCCACCAGGTGCGCGCGGTCCCCGCTCCGGGCCGGGCGCTGCTCGGTGGCGCGGCGGCCGAAAGCGTCGACGCGCTCGACGCGCTCGCGGCGAAGGTTCCCCTGGCGATCTTCGTGATCGCGCTCTCGACGGTGGTGGTGCTGTTCTTCTTCACCGGCAGTGTGCTGCTGCCGATCAAAGCGCTTCTGCTCAACACGCTTTCGCTGGCGGCGACCTTCGGCGCCATGGTCTGGGTCTTCCAGCAGGGGCATCTGTCGGATCTGCTCGGTTTCACCCCGACCGGATATCTCGTGCCGACCATGCCGATTCTGATGTTCTGCATCGCCTTCGGCGTCTCGATGGACTACGAGGTGTTCCTGCTGTCCCGGATCCGGGAAGAGTGGCTGGCCTCCGGCGACAACACGCGTGCGGTGGCGACCGGCGTCGCCCGCACCGCGCGCATCTTCACCGCGGCCGCCTGCCTGATGGCGATCGCTTTCGCGGGGATGGTGACCTCGCACGTGTCGTTCATCCAGCTGTTCGGTCTCGGCCTGACCCTGGCGGTGCTGAGCGACGCCACGTTGATCCGCGGCGTGCTCGCGCCCGCCTTGATGCGCATGCTCGGCGCGGCCAACTGGTGGGCGCCGCGCCGGCTCGCCCGCCTGCACGACCGTATCGAAATCCCCGAGACCAGCGCCGTTCTCGAACCAGTACCCAAGTAGTGCGATAGGACGAACATGGCGAAATTCCGCACAGGTGTGATGGATTCCGGTGTCTACACCCGGTTCTCGCCCGATCTGCAATTTCGCGGCAGCCGCTCGGTGGCGATGGCGGGCGGGGCGGACTCGCTCTGGGTGACCGACCATCTGCCCTCGATCCTGCCCGCCTCGATCTGGAAACCGCGGCACGTCGGCATCACCCGGCTCGCGCCGCACGCCGACGGCATCTACGAACCGTGGACGGCGCTGGGCTACCTCGCCGCGCAGAACCGCTTGGCGCGCCTGCGGCTCGGGGTCGGCGTCACCGACGCCGGCCGGCGCAATCCCGCGGTGACCGCGCAGGCCGCGGCCACCCTGCATCACTTGAGCCGGGGCAGGGCGATTCTGGGCATCGGCACCGGCATCCGGGACAACAACGAGCCCTACGGCGTGGACTGGACCGCTCCGGTCGGGCGGTTCGAAGAGGCGCTGGCCACCATCCGGGCGCTGTGGGACTCCCACGGCAGCCTGGTGAACAGGGACTCGCCGCACTTCCCGTTGCGTGACGCGGTCTTCGACGTGCCGCCGTACCGCGGCACCCGCCCGGAGATCTGGGTCGCCGCAGGGGGCCCGCGGATGCTGCGGGCCGCCGGGCGTTACGCCGACGTATGGTTCCCCGGCTTCGCGCAGCGCCCGCACGAGTACCGGCATCGCCTGGAGCTGGTCCGCGCGGCGGCCTCCGACGCGGGCCGCGACCCGTTGTCGGTCGCGCCCGCCGCCGTGTTCAGCGTGCTCACCGCGACCCGCCCCGCGGAGGTGGACGCCTTGGTCGAGAGCGTCGGCGCGCGGGCGCTGACCCTGTGCGCCCCGGGTGAGATGTGGACCAGGCACGGCGCGACCCATCCCCTGGGCGAGGATTTCACCGGCCTGCAGGACTACCTGCCGCAGACGTTGGACGAGCGCACGGTGCTGGACTACGTCGAGAAGGTCCCGCCGTCGCTGGTGCGCGAATTCTGCCTCACCGGGACGCCGGAGGAGATCGTCGAGCAGGTGGCGGACTGGCGCGACCACGGTCTGCGCTACGCCGTGCTCATGAATCTCAGCGCAATTCATCCGAACATCACGCACGGGATGATTTCGAACGCGCCCCTGGTGGCGACATTACGCAAATTGAAGAAACTGTAGTGCAACGCAATTGACGCCCGAGTGGCATGCGCAATAACATGACCATTCGAGCGAAGAAGCTCGTCAGATATTTTTGCTGCTGCGGTCGGGGGGCTCAGCAAGGTCCCGCATTTCAGGCCAGGAGAAACAATGGTCGACATTGCAATAGTGGGTATCGGCTGCCGTTTTCCAGGCGGCGTATTCGACCCGGACAGTTACTGGAATTTCCTGCTCGGCAAAGGCGACGGGATCGTCGATATACCGCCGGACCGATGGAGCGTCGAAAAGTACTACGACCCGGATCCGGATGCGCCGGGGCGTATGTACACCCGGCGCGGCGGATTTCTCACCCAGCCGCTGTGGGATTTCGACGCCGATTTCTTCGGCATCGCCCAGAAGGAGGCCGCCATCCTCGACCCGCAGCAGCGGCTGCTGCTGGAGGTGACCTGGGAGGCGCTCGACGACGCAGGCATGGCGGGCCGGGTCTCCGGTCACCGCGTCGGCGTCTACGTCGGCGGCTTCATCCTCGACAACGTGCTCGGGCGCAGCGGGCCGCTGGTCCGCTCGGCGATCACCAGCCACACCGCGATGAGCGCCTCGCACACCTTGCTGTCCAACCGGATCTCCTATCTGCTCGACCTGCACGGCCCCAGCCTGACCGTCGACACCGCGTGCTCGTCGTCGCTGGTGGCCACGCATCTCGCGGTGCAGGCGATCGCCAACGGCGAATGCGAGATCGCGCTGGCCGGCGGGGCGAACGCGATGCTGCAGCCGGAGACGTTCATCTCGATGTGCAAGGGCCGGTTCCTGTCGGTCGACGGCCGCTGCAAGACCTTCGACGCCGCCGCCGACGGGTACGGCCGCGCCGAGGGCGCGGGCGCGGTGCTGCTCAAGCCGCTGGATCTGGCGCAGCGCGACAACGACCGCGTCTACGCCGTCATCCGCGCGACGGGCGTCAACCAGGACGGCCGCACCATGGCCATCCCGGTGCCGAATCCCGTCGCGCAGGAACAGCTGGCCCGCCAGGTGCGCGACGACGCGGGCGTGGCGGCGCACGAGGTGAGCTATCTCGAGGCGCACGGCACCGGCACCGCGGTCGGCGACCCGATCGAACTGTCCGCGCTGGGCGCGGTGTACGGCGCGGTGGACGGCCGCGGCGAACCGGTGCCGGTCGGCTCGGTGAAGAACAACTTCGGGCACACCGAGGCCGCGGCCGGAGTCGCGAGCCTGATCAAAGCGGCGCTCACACTGCATCACCGCACGGTCGCGCCCCAATTCGAGCTCCGCACACCGAATCCCGAGATCAAGTTCGACGAGCTTCGACTACGGGTTCCGCTCCAGCCCGAACCGCTGGCCGCGGCGCCGGGCAAAGGCGTGGTCGCGGTCAACGGCTTCGGGTACGGCGGCACCAACGCCCACGTCATCCTGGTCGAAGCACCACCGAGGGCCGCCCGGGCCGAGGACGAGCGCCCGGTGCCGAAGGTGCTGCCGATCTCCGGCCGCCACGAGACCGCGGTCCGGGCGCTCGCCGACGAACTCGCGCACGCGCTCGACCGCCATCCCGCCGACGCGGTCACCGCGGCCGCGTGGACTCGGCGCGCCCATCACCCCCTGCGGGTCGGCTTCGCCTACGACGACGCCGACGATCTGCGCGGCCAGTTGCGCGCCTTCGCCGCGGGCGAGGGCCGGGTTCCGTCCCGGGTGATCGGCGACGGCGAGGTCGAGCCGGTCTTCGTCTTCAGCGGTATGGGCCCGCAGTGGTGGGGCATGGGCCGCGAACTGCTCACCACCGACAGCACGTTCGCGAAGGTCGCCAGAGAGATCGACCGCGAGTTCGTCTCCATCGCGGGCTGGTCGATCCTGGACGAGATGCTCGCCGACGAGGCCGGCTCGCGGATCATGCGCACCGCCTACGCCCAGCCGGCCAACTTCGTGCTGCAGGCCGCGCTGACCGCCGAATTGGCCGAGTACGGCGTGTATCCGGCGGTGGTGCTCGGGCACAGTGTCGGCGAAGTCACCGCCGCGTACGTGTCCGGCGCGCTGTCGCTGCGGGACGCGCTCACCGTCAGCTACCACCGCGCCCGGCTGCAGGCGACCACCGCGGGCACCGGCGGGATGCTGGCCCTCGGCATGTCCGAGAACGAAGCGCGGGAGCTGCTCGCCCGCACCGACAGCATCTCGATCGCCGCGGTCAACAGCCCCGGCGCGGTCACCCTCGCCGGCGACAGCGGGGACCTCGAGTTGCTGCGCGACACCTTGTCGGCCACCGGCACATTCGCGCGCAGCCTCCGGGTCGAGGTGCCCTACCACAGCCATTTGATGGACCCGATCCTCGACGATCTGCGCGCGGCGCTGAGCCAGCTCGCGCCGCGGGACGCGAAACTCACCACGTACTCCACGGTGACCGCCGCCGAGATCGCGGGCGCGGAATGGGACGCGGACTACTGGTGCCGCAACGTCCGGGAACCGGTCCGGTTCGCCGACGCCATCGGCGCGCTGGTCGACGCGGGCCACCGGGTCTTCCTCGAGGTGGGCCCGCACCCGGTGCTCAGCGGCAACATCCGCGAGATGCTGATCCATCGCGGCGTGATCGGCGCCGCGGTCACCACGCTCTCGCGCGATCTGCGCGACCGCAACAACGTGCTGCGCGCCGTCGCGGATCTGTATGTCGCCGGCTCGCTGGACGGTTCGACCGTGCCGGGCCGGCCGGACTCGGTCGTCGAGCACCTGGACCTGCCCGCGTACCCGTGGCAGCGCAAACGGGTCTGGCACGACGAACCGGTCACTTTGCTCGATCGCCTCGGCACGCCGGACGGCTACGCGCTGCTGGGCGACCGCACCGCCGCGGCGAACCCGGAATGGGAGGTGCAGCTGTCGGTCTCGCGGTTGCCGTGGCTGCGCGACCACGTCGTGGACGGGCATGTGGTGCTGCCCGGGGCGGCCTATCTCGACGCCGCGCTCAGCGCCGCCGTCGAGCGCACCGGGCGCACGAGCGTCGGCCTGGAGTCGGTGGAGTTCGTCGCGCCCCTGGTGATCGACGAGCACGACGTCCCGGTGCTGCGGGTGAGCGTCGAGGAGTCGACCAAGCGCTTCCAGATCCGCTCGCGCTCGGCCACCGCCGCCACCTGGACGCTCAACGCCCACGGCAGGCTCATCGAAGCCGACTTCGCCGCCGCCGTCGTGGAGGTCGAGGCCCCGGAGCACGCCGCCACCGTCGCGGGACCGGATCTCTATCGCGGCTTGGCGGCTCGCGGCCTGGACTACGGGCCTGCCTTCCAGCGCATCGTGTCGGCCGTCGTCGGCGCGGACGCGGTGGTCGCCTCGCTCGCACCGGTCGAGGAAGCCTCGCCGGTCCGGCACCTGGCCCATCCGGCCCTGGTCGACGCCGCGCTGCAATGCGTCGCCGCGCTGGCCGCGGATACCGACACCGGCGTGGCGATCGTGCCCGCCGCCATCGCCCGGGTGCGGCGGCTGGGCCCGCTGCCCGAACGCCCGCGGGTCGTGGTGACCCGGCGCGGGATGGACCCGCTGCGCGCCGACATCGCCGTCGTCGGGGAGGACGGCGAGGTGGCCATGCGACTGCTGGGCGTCGAATTCCGCCCGGTCAGCGCGACTGTCGATGCCATCCATCAGCTGGAACGCGTGTTCTACCAGCCCATCTGGGAGCTCGTCGAGGCGCCGTCCGGCGCGCGTCCGGCCGAGGCGGAGATCGTGGTCGCCGTGTGCGTCGGCGCCGACGCGGCCGACCGGGCGACCGCGCTGCTGGGCGACCGCGCCGACCGCACCGTCGTGCTCGGCGACCCCGACGCCGACGACAACGACGAGCGCCTGCGGCTGGCGTTGCGCTCCCCCGACGGCGAGCCGATCGCCGAACGCATCCGCGTGGTCAGCGTGTTCGGCGCGGCGTTCGACGCCGCGCGCAACGTCTACTGGCTCGCGCGCGTGGCGAACGCGATCGAGCATCTGCTCGCCGACGCGCCGCACGTCCACGTGCACGGCGTCGTGGTCACCGAGAACGCGCTGTGCACGCCCGCCGACAGCACCGCCCAGGTGTCACACGGCGCACTGGTGGGTGCGCGGCGCGCCCTGCTGAACGAGCAGCCCGCCGCGGGCTGGCGGCTGGTCGACGCGGACCCGCGGGCCACGACGCTCGCCGACCTCGTTCTCGCCGACGACGTGCTCGACGAGATCGGCGTGCGCGGAGCCGACCATTGGGCGGTGCGGCTGGACCGCAATTTCGGCACGCACCTCGAGCAGCGCAACCGGGCCACCCCGCTGCCGGACCCGGAAGCCTCGTTCACGGTGGAGATCCCCAAGTCGCGGCTGATGTCCGACCTGGCCTTGCGCGAAACCGAGCGCATCGCACCCGGTCCCGGCGAGATCGAGGTCCGGATGGAGACGGCCGGGCTCAACTACAAGGACGCGATGAAGGTCATCGGCGTGCTCACCGAAAAGGAGCTCGCGGGCACCTATTTCGGCACGACGGTCGGCATGGAGGGCTCCGGTGTGGTGGAGCGCGTCGGGCCCGGCGTCACCGGCGTCGCGGTCGGCGACCGGATGATGGTGTGCGCTCGCGACATCCTCCGCAAGTACGTGACGATGCCCGTTGACGCGGGGGCCACCATGCCGCACGACCTGCTGCCCGGAGCGGACTACGATCCGCTGACCTGCGGGTCCGGCTTGCCGTTCCTCACCGCCGAATTCGGCCTGCGCACGCTGGCTCGCCTGCGGCCCGGCGAGACCGTGCTCGTGCACGGCGCGGCGGGCGGCATGGGCATGGCCGCGGTGCAGGTCGCGCTGGACATCGGCGCCACGGTGATCGCGACCGCGGGCACGCCCGAGCGGCGGGCGCAGGTGCGCGGGCTCGGCGCGCAGCACGTGCTGAACTCGCGCTCGGCCGACTTCGTCGACGAGATCGCCGAGCTGACCGGCGGACGCGGCGTCGACGTCGTCTACAGTTCGGCGCCCGGCGAGATCCTGCGCCAGAACTTCCGGGTGGCCGCGGAATTCGGCCGCGTGGTCGACATCGGCAAGGCCGACATCTACACCGGCGGGGTCATCGATCTGGAGCCCTTCGACCGCAACCTGACGTTCTTCTCCGTCGACATGGACCGTGCGCTGGCCCACGACCCGGAACTGCTCCGCGCGCCGATGCGGGCCAGCCACGCGGCACTGCGCGCGGGACGGTACCAGTACCTGCCGTACACGGCCTATCCGGTGTCGGAGCTGGCCGCGGCATTCGAGTCGGTCGCCCGATCCGACCAGATCGGCCGAGTGGTGCTCGACCTGCGCGAGGAACGCCCGATGGTGCGCCCCGCGATCGCCCATCCGCGCATCGACCCGGACGGCTGCTACCTGGTGACCGGCGGTTTCGGCGGGTTCGGCTCGGCCACCGCCCGCTGGCTGGTCGCCGAGGGCGCCCGGAAACTGGTGCTCGTCGGCCGCAGCGGAGCCGCCACACCGCAGGCCCGCGAGCAGGTCGCGGCGTTCACCGCGGCGGGGGTGACGGTGATCGAGGAGCGGGTGGACGTCGCCGACTACGCCGCGACCGTCGCGCTGGTGGACCGCATCCGGTCCGTGGGGCCGCTGCGGGGCATCTTCCACGCCGCAGGGGTGGTGAACAACCTGCCCGTCCCGCAGATCACCCGGGAGTCGCTCGACGAGTTGTTCGCGAAAGTCCGCGGAGCGCAGCATCTGGACCGGGCGGTCGAGGCCGCGGGCATCGAGCTGGACATGTTCGTGCTGTACTCCTCGATCAGCGCGCTGGGCTGCATCACCCCGCAGGTCGGCTATGCCGCCGCCAACGCCGCGCTGGACGCGCTCGCGGCCCAGCGGCGGGCACGCGGCGCCGCGGCACTGGCGGTGAACTGGGGCTTCATGAGCGGCGGCGGCATGGCCGACAAGACCGAGGCGCTGGTGGACTACGTCAAGTCGATCGGGTTCCTGCCCATCGACATGGACCGCGCCACCGCCCTGCTGCGCGAATGCCTGACCCTCGACAGCGCCCAGGTCGCGGTGGCCGACATCGACTGGACGGTGTGGTCGCGGGTGGCACGGCCGTCCACCGACACCCGGCGCTTCCGCCAGTTGCTCGCCGATATCGGGGTGACCGGTGAGGCCGGCGGCACGCTGCGCGCGGAGATCCTCGCACTGCCCACCGAACAGCGCGCCGACTTCGTCGCCCAGCGCCTCGCCGACCAGCTCGCGGTGGTGCTCGGCGTGGACACCGACGCCATCAACATCGACGAGCCGGTCACCGACCTCGGCATGGACTCGCTCATGGCGATGGAATTCGGGGCCCGCACCGAGAAGGAGCTCGACGTCAAGATCTCCGCGCTCGAACTCAGCAGGGGCCTGTCGCTGCGCGGCATCGGCGCCAAGGTGGTCACCCAGTTCGCCGAGCCCGCCGACGCGCAGGCCGCGGCATGAAAGGAAGCGACATGTCCACCGAGTTGATCGCCTACGCCGACATCGACACCGTGCTGGGCCACCGGGACGGGCGGTTCTTCGGCGAGGGGTACAAGCGGATCACCCACCGCATCTTCGACATCACCGTCGACCGCGACGCGGAGGACCGTCCGCGGCTGACCGCGACGGCGGGGGTGCACTATCCGCTCGACTGGTCGCGCAAGAGCACCCGGGTGCTGGTCCCCCATGTCAGCAGCATCGACTGCTCGATCTTCGGCTACCGGCTGCTCGAGGTGATCCTGCGCGAGTGCTTCGGGCTCACCGACAGCGAGATCCGGTCGTGCTGGGTGCCTTTCGTCCAGTTCAGCAGCGGAACCATCGCGACGGAGTCGCTGGCGGAATTCGCGATCAGCGCGACGGTCGTCGCGGTGGAGGGCAACACGATCAGCATCACCGGCGCGCTGGGCGGCGGCATGAGCCTGGAAGCCACCGTGGCGCTCCCGGCGCCACCGCGCCCGCCGCAGACGGCGAGCCGCACGGTGCACGAGACCGGGCGGGGATATTTCCACGGCGGGGTGTACGCCCGCGGGCAGTATCTGCGCAACGTCGTCGTCTCCGACGGCGGCAGCCGCGCACAAGCCGATTTCGCTCTCGTGGAGGCGGATCCGGCGGGCCCCTGGCATGGTGTCGCCGACGCCTACCAGCCTTCCGTCACGCTGGTCGACGCGACGGTGATCCTGGCGCAGCTGTCCCAGGTCGTGCTGTACGAGCTGGACAACATCGCCCGCAAGGACAGCGAGACCTTGTGGATGCGCCGGATGACCGCGCGCGCGTCCGCTCCCCCGCCGCCGTCCACCTCCGGCACCGCGACCACGCGCATGGCCCGCTCGATGGTCCTCGCCTTCGGCGGCGGCGACTGGCGCATCTCCAGCTGGGCCTCGGACTTCGCGGGTTGCGAGATCCGCTACGACCTCGCGCACCGTCTGCCGGCCTGACCCGCGCATCCCCGAACACCGAGAAAGGCACTTCCATGTCGGGAAACAACTATCGACGCATCGTCATCTCCGGCACCTATTCGACCGGGAAGACAACGACCTCCACGGCGCTGTCCCTGCTCACCGGCATTCCCCGGGTGGACGCCTCGTCCGCTCGCGAGGTGGTCACCGAGCTCTATCCTGGCATGCGGTTCCAGGATCTGAGCACCACCGAACTGATGGCGCTCGGCTTCCGCAGGCTGGAGTTGCGCATCCAGGCCGAGGCGATCCTCGATGCCCAAGGCGGATTCATCGCCGACGGCTCGGTGCTCAACGAGTGGGTCTACGGCACCACGCGGCTCATCACCGGCCCCAACCCCGGCTCCGCCCGCTGGCACAAAGCCGTCAAGAACACCCTCACGCTGCCCGGCCGGCCGTTCTACCGCCGCTATCTCAACGCCTACGGCGACATGGCCCGGCAGCGGGCCCGGCAGAACTACGACATCTTCTTCCATCTTCCGGTGGAGGTGCCGATGGACCCCGACGGCCACCGGCCGGTCGACGAGCGCTATCGCGCCATCTCCGATCGGCAGCTGCTGCACGCGATCAGCGAACTCGGGCAGCCCGTGGTGACGGTGCGCGGCACCCCGGAACAGCGCCTGGAATCCATCGTCTCGATGCTCGACATCCCCACCGTCATGGACATCGATGTCGCGGTGAAGGAGGCGATGGAGATCGTGCGCAGCAGCCGTGAGCGCGTCCAGGAAACCATCGTCGCCCAGCAACAACCGCCCACTCTCGGCCGCAAGATCAAATTCGCCACTCGCGTTTAGGAGCACGCCATGACCGTCCTGCTGGACAAGACCAAGCGCTACAACCCGATCGACTCGTGGTTCTACGACAACTTCATCTCCGAGGCGGTGCGGGAGATGACCCCGACCCTGTTCGACGACATCGTCGCCCAGCTCGACGACGGTGCGCAGGTGCTCGACGTCGGTTGCGGCGGCGGGCAACTCGCGGTCGGCCTGGCCACCACGGGGACCGCGCTTCGGCTGACCGGTATCGACCTCTCCCCGCAACAGGTGCGCAGGGCGCGCAAGCGCGGCGCGGCGCTGGGCAGCCGCATCCAGTTCCGGGAAGGATCCGCGATGGACCTGCCGTTCCCGGACGGCGCCTACGACGCGGTGATCAGCTCGGGTTCGATCAAGCACTGGCCGAACCAGCGCAAGGGGCTCGCGGAGATGCTCCGCGTCTTGCGGCCCGGCGGCCTGTTGCTGGTGATCGAAGCCGATCGCGGCTGCACCTTCGAGGACGCGCGCGCCTTCGTCGACCGCTGGAAGCTGCCGCAGCCGATGGCGCGGGCCTGCCTGCCGTTCTTCCGCACCTACATCGCCGGCTACGGCCTCGATCTGGAGGACGGCCGCGACCTGGTGGCCGATCTCCCGGTCACCGACGCGACGGTGCGCCGCATCCCCGGCGAGCCGGGGATTCAGATCACCGCGCGCAAACGAGACGAGTGAGCACCGGCCGCCTCGGCGAATCCGGCCGGTAGCCGGCCGGGCGGTGGCACGGCCGAGACGCCGCCCGGCCCGGCTCGGCAGCCAGGACGAACGGATGAGCACCGGCGGGGTGGGCGCTCACGAGCGCCGCGGGCGCAGCGGTTTGCGCGCGGCCTCCTCCAGCACCTGGTCCTGCCGGTCGGCGGGCACGAGGGCGCGGATGTCCTCGCGCGAGCCGATCATCAGTTTCTGCAGGATCGAGGCCATCTGGGCGTCGACGGTCTTGTAGGAGCTGCCCCGCCGGGCGGCGATGGCGGTGTTGGTCCAGCCCGCCGCCGCCAGCACGGCCACGTCCTGTTCGGCCGCCGACAAGTCCTCCCAGTGCGAGGGCCGGTGGCGCCGGACCGGATGCTCGACGGGCAGCCGGTCCAGCGACAGGTTGCCCAGCGCCAGCTGCGCCACCTCGCCGAGTTCGGGACGCAGCAGCGCGCCCTCCCGCTCCGCCTCCGCGAAGACGGTTTCGCCCAGGACCGCGCGGGCGGTGGCGGCGGCGATGTCGGTCTCGACGGCGAACGGGCCGAGATTGGCGATGTCGACACCGATGCGCTCCCGCAGCGTCGCGCCGCCACCGAGCAGGCGCGCGACTTCGCGCGCCTGCTCCGTCACCCCGCCGGAACGTTCGCCGTCGGTGTCGCGGATCATGCGCGCTACCGCCCACGCGCGAACATGAACGGCCCAGACCACGCCCCATTGATCGCGGATCTCCAGCTGGGTGGTCAGCGCCGCCTGCGCCACGGCGAGCGCTTGCCGCGGGTCGCCGTGTTTGGTCAGCGCCATCGCCCGAGCCAGTCCGACCCAGGATGCCGCCCATCGCGCGCCGGAGCGCTCGGCGTGCTCCAGATGCCGCCGGGAGATCTCCAAGGCCTGCGCGGATTCGCCGAGCAACGCGGCGGTCAGCGCTTCGAAGAGTTCGCTCATCGCGGCCCCGCCACGATCCCCTGCGGCGGAGAACTTCTCGCGCGCGCGGGCCAGCACCGCCAGCGCGCGCACATCGCGGCGCACCAGCATCAGCTCGGCGCCTCTGGCGAATTCGACCGGGGCGGGCAGATCGAGATCGCGGTCGTGCTCCCGCCAGCCCGTCCGGGCGGCGGGGTCGGGCACGCACAGCGCGACGCACTCGTCGAGCATGCGATCCGCGTCGTGGTGCAGGCCCTGGCACAGGCTGATCCATGCGATCAGCGACATCGCCGTGACCTGCAGCGACACCGGCTGCGGATCGAGGGCGCGGCTGACGGCCAGCGTGCGCTCGGCCCAACGGCGCGGTTCGCGCAGCGAGCCGGTGAGAAACGGGCTGCGCAACGCGATCAGCCCGGCGGCGATCTCCAGCCCGACGGCGGCCTCCTCCGGCGTGGCGAGGCTGCCCGCCATGGCGCACAGCAGGTTGTCCCAGGCCGCGCGCGCCCAATCCAGCAGATCCTGTTCGCCGGGGCCGAACCATTCGGCTCGGGCCGCGACGACCTTGTCGCGGTAGTAGCGGCGGTGCCTGCGCACCAACCGGTCCCATTCGCCGTCGTGTTCGGCCAGCCGCTGCTGGGCGAACAGGCGGACGCTCTCCAGCAGCGAATACCGCACCGTGGTCGCGGTCAGGTGCACCGAGACCAGCGATTGATCCGCCAGGCGCTCGAGCAGGCCCTCGATCTCGGCGCGGGCCACACCGCCCGGCTCGTCGTCGGCGCAGACCGCTTCGATCGCCTCCAGCTCCGCGCCGACGTCCGCCGCCGCCGGGTCCGCGTTCTCGTGATCGACGTCGTAGCCTGCCGCGAACACCGACAGCCGGTCGAACAGCAGCCGCTCCTTGTCCCGGCACAGGTCATAGGACCAGGCGATGACGTCGCGGATGCCCTGGTGCCGCGCGTCCGCGCCGACCCGGGGACCGTGCGACCAGCGCAACCGCCGGTCGCTCGCCTCACCGCTGAGATCCCGCAGGATCATCGGCAGCGGCTGACGCAGCAGCCGCGCGGCGGCCAGCCGGATGTAGAGCGGATGGTTGTGCACGTGGCGGCAGACCGCCACCGCCAGCTCGGCCTCGTCGTCGGCGACGGTGTGCCCGGTCAGATCGGCGCGGGCGCGAAACAGGGCCAGCGCCTGGTCCCGCGACAGCGCGGGCACCGGCACCAATTGCTCGTCGACCCAGCCGATCGCCTCCCGGCTGGTGGCCAGCACGGTCAGACCCGGCGCCGCTTCCAGCAGATCGGCGATCACCCGCCCCGCGCCGTCCAGGACGTGTTCGCAGTTGTCCATCACCAGGATCGTCTGCAGGGTGCGCCCGACCGCGTCGCGGCGGCGCAGCGTGTCCAGCACCGCCTCCCACGCCGAGCGTCCGGAGAAATCGACGTCGATCAGCGACCGCGCGACCTGCTCCTCGACCGCCGCCGCGTCGGCGCCGCGCGACAGCACTGCCAGGCGCACCCAGTGCACCGGAACGCGCCGGGCCTTGTGAAACCGGTGCACGGCTTCGGTCGCCAGCCGGGTCTTGCCGATGCCGCCCGCGCCGATCAGGGTGACCAGGCGGGTTCCGCCCAGCAGCGCCATCCCGATCTTCTCCAGCTCACGCTCGCGCCCCACGAAATCATTGGCGGTCGCGGGTGGGAATCCCGGACTCGACGCACGTCCTACCGACACAACAGGGCAGCGTAGTCGGGTCGCCCGCGAAGATTCGCAAGTCTCTACCGATGTGCGGCACCCACCTATACGCGGAGCATTGCGCTGGCGCGGTAGTCGATGGCACGGCCGGAAGGACACGACGGTGGGACAGATACTCGTACTCGGGGCGGGCGAATGCGGATTACCCCTCGCCCATCGACTGCTGCGCGGCGGGCGGCCGGTCACCCTGGTGACCGACCGGGACGCCGAGGCGCTCCTCGCCGGCACCGTGACCAGCACTCAGGTCAAATTCTCGCCGACGCAGGACCTCGAAGCGGATCTGGGCCTGGGTTACTGGCGCTCGATCGCGCCGAATATCGAAGGCATCCGGTTCACCATGGCCGTCGACCGCACGACCGTGGTCACCTGGGCCGGACGGTTCACCCGTCCCGCGCAGAGCGTGGATCAGCGGACGGTGTTCGCCCGCTGGCTCGGCGAGTACCTGGCCGAAGGCGGCGACCTGCGCATCGCCGAGCCCTCCGTCGCGGAAATCGAGCAGAGCGCCGCCGACTACGACCTCACCGTCGTGACCCGCGCCGGTCGTGACCTCGCCGGCTGCTTCGAGGCCGACCCGGCGTGGCCGACGCCCGCCGTGCCGCTGCGCCGGCTTGCCGTGCTGTACCTGGACGGTGTCGAGCCGGACCCGGAGGGCCTCGGCTCCTACACCGCGCTCCCCGGACACGGTGAAGTGATCTCCTATCCCGGCCTGACGGGACGGCCGGGGCAGGAACGCCGTTGCGAGATCCTGCTTTTCGAGGCGCTGCCCGGCGGTGTGCTGGACGTGTTCGACCAGCACAGCACGCCCGCGCAGCGCTGGGCACAGGCCGAGCGGCTGCTGGAGGCGCACCTGCCCGCCGAACTCGCCGAGCGCTACCGGCGCGCCCAGCCGACGGATGCCGGGGCGACGCTGGTGGGCGCGGTGACGCCGGTCATGCGCCGTCCGGTCGGCGCGCTGCCGTCGGGCAGGCCGGTGCTGGGCGGAGGCGACGTCGTCTGCCGGATGGACCCGGGCGGCGCACAGGGCGCCAACAACGCCGTGCACTGCGCGATCCGCTACGGCGAGGCGATCCTGCACGACCCGGACGGCACCTATGACCGCGCGTGGATGGAGTGGGCGGCCGCGCCGTGGCTGACGGCCGTCGCCCACCCGGCCGCGCGGTGGACGGCGACGGTGCTCGATCCGCCGCCCGCCATGCAGGAGATGATGCTGGCGGCCCAGCACGAGCCGGCGCTGGCCGACGCTTTCGCCGATACCTTCGCGCGACCGGCGAACCTGGCCCGGCTCACGGCGAAAGCGGCGTCCTGACCGGTTCCCGGCTCAGGGCTACCAGGGCGCAGTCGCGGGGAATACGACCGGCAGCGCGGCCAGGGCGCGGTGGAAAGGCCCTGGCCGCCATGTCAACTCGTGCACCGGCGCGGCGGGCCGCAGTTCCGGCAGCGCGTCCAGCAACTGGTCGACCGCGTCCTGCGCGATGAGGTAGGCCGGGTCGCGGGCCGGGCAGGCGTGCGGTCCGGCGCCCCAGGCCAGATGCGACCGATTGCCGCTGTGGTTGTCGCCGCTGATCGCCGGATCGTTGTTACAGGCGGCGAAACTGATGACCACCGGTTGGTGAGCGGGCAGCCACACGTCGCCGATCAGAATCGGCTGGCGCGGATAGGTGACCGAGAAATTGGCCATCGGCGGGTCGGTGAACAACACTTCGTCCAGCGCGTCGCGGGTGGACAGGCTTCCGCCGAGGACGTCGCCGCCGAACCGGTCGTCGGTGAGGATCAGCAGCAGGGTGTTGACGATCAGGTTCTGCAGCGGTTCGATGCCCGCGCCGTATAGCACGACGAGCTGGTGGATCACCTCGGCGTCGTCCAGGGCCGCCGGATGCCGCAGCAGTCGTGTGGTGATGTCCCGGCCGGGCTCGGCGCGCTTCAGTTCGATCAGACGCAGCAGCGCGGCGCCGAGCATGCGGTTGCCCTCCTCGGCGTTCACCCCGTCGAACACGGCGGCGGTCGCGGCGGCGACCTCCCGGCCGATCTCCGGCGGGCAGCCCAGCAGGGCGTTGACCACCTCGAACGCCAGTGGAAGGGCGTACTGCGACACCAGATCCGCGCTGCCTGCCGCACAGAAGGTGTTGATCAGCTCCGCCGCGGTCCGCTCCACCGTCTCGTGCAGGGCGTGCAGGTCGACGGCATTGATGCTCGCGGTGTTGGCCTGGCGGTAGCGGGCATGCGCCTCGCCCGTGGCGCGCATGGCGTTGGGACGCCACTCCAGCACCGGCAGCACGGGGCAGTCGGCGGGGACGTTCGCCTGCCAGGTGCGCGGGTCTGCGGGAAAGTGCTCCGGGTCGTGCATGATGCGCACGGCGGTGTGATAGTCCAGCACCAACGTCGCGGACACGCCCGGGGCCAGTTCGACCGGCGCCATCGAGCCGTAGCGGGCGCGCATGTCCCGGTAGGCGCGATGCGGATCGGCGGCGAATTGCGGGGAGTACAGCGATACGCGCTCGCCCCGGTGTTCGATGGGCGAACCATGGTGAGCGCCGGGCTGGTTCGTGGTCTGGTCGAGGTTTCGGGGCGTGGTCAACGCGTGACTCCCACAGTAGAAGCGTATTCAGCGAGCGCTGCGCCGCGTCGGCTCGACCGCGCACCGGATCGACACACAGGATGGTCGTGTAGGTAGAGTGCGGACATCGGTAGTAGCGACCCGCCTGCGGTGATGCGGCGACGTGCGCGCTCCCGAACCCCGCTGTGATGCTGGGCATTCGCTATCGGCATCAGGCCGGGCGGGCAGGTCCGATGCACGACGACGGAGCCGACGGCGCGCTCGCATCCCTGGAGGCACAAGCACTTCCAGGTGCAGACGCCTGGTGTATAACTTCCATCGGCCCGGTCGACCTCCACCGACAAGCGATAGCGAGACACGATGCACGGTTACCTGAATCAGGTGTCCCAAGGCACGACCCCCTCCGGCTATCCCACGCGCGAGCCCGAAACCCGCGCGGTCGAGCCGCCCCGCACCGCGGATCTCCTCGTCAGCGCGCTGTTGTGGTTCCTGCCCGCGACGCTGGCCGCGATGTCGACCGTTCTCGCGCCGTGGTTCCTGATGGCGGGCGGCATCTGCGCGTCCAAGCCGGAGTGCCGGGTGGACACCAGCGCGGGCGTCTGGATCATGGTCGGTGGCGGGATCGCCGGATTCGCTGTGGGCGTGCTGCTTTCGGGTATGGCGGCCCGGCAGGGGCGCGCGTTGTTCCCGGGAGCGCTCGTCGGTGCGGTGCTGGTTCTGCTGGCCTGGTTCGCCGCCTCGTTCCTCATGGGTTGAGCCGGGCAGTGCCGGAACGACTGTGGTCGAACAGGTTCCGGAACCGCGCTCGGCGAGGTCGGTGCGCGTCGTAGATGCCCTGATAGTGGGCCAGGGCGGTGGCGCGCACCCGTTCATCGGTCCAGTCCTCGAAGCGTCCGGGGGCGGCGCGCCGGATCGACCGCGAGATCTCCGGTGCCGAGCAACAGATCGGTCCCTGTCACGGGAAACTGGCGCGGGTGTACTATTCGCCGGGATCACACCACCGCGGGAGCTCGGGCACGGCCGGGCTGAGAGGGCGAAACTATACGCGTCGCCGACCGCATGAACCTGTCCGGGTAATGCCGGCGTAGGGAGCGTTTCCGTCATGTCGTCGACCCGCGCGAGCGCGCCGCAGGAAGCGCCGCTGACCCTCGACCAGCCGGCGCCGAAGGTGCTCTCGTTCTGGGACCAGAGCGCGTTCTGGGCCAATCTCGGCGTCAGCCTCATCGCGTTCTCCGGCGCGTACACGGTGCTCGCGCCGAACGCCCAGGGCGCCGCGCAGATCTCGATCGCGGCCGGAATCCTGGCGACCGTCCTCGGCACGCTGGTGGGCGGACTGATGCTGGGCGCCGCCGCGCTGACCGGCGCGCGCACCGGACAACCCGCGATGGTCCTGCTGCGCGGGTTGTTCGGCGCGAAGCTCAGTTACCTGCCCACCGTGCTGAACATCGCCCAGTTGATCGGTTGGGGAACGTTCGAGCTGATCGTCATCGGCGACGCGGCCGAGGAACTGTTCGGCGGCGGCCCGCAGTGGCTCTACGTGGTGGTGGCGGGCGCGCTCACGACGGTGCTCACGATCTGGCCGCTCGGTTCGGTCCGGTTGCTGCGCAGGTTCGTGACCGCCGGCGTAGTGCTCGCGCTGGTCTGGTTCTATGCGCAGTTCTTCCGCGCCGGTCTGCCCGATCTGCGAACGAACCCGGGACCTGAGGGAAACGGGCCTTTCGGCGTCGACTGGAACCTCTTCTGGATCGCCACCGATGCCGCCTTGGCGGTCTCCATCTCGTGGGTGCCGGTCGCCGCAGACTACACCCGGCATGCCCGCACCGGCCGCTCGGCGTTCGGCGCGGCGGCGGGCGCCTACGCGCTCACCCAGATCGTCGCCTACGTCCTCGGTCTGTTCGCGCTGGCGCTCGCGGCAGGCGACGGCGGACCGTACGCACCGTTTTTGCAGGTGAGCCTCGGGGCGTTGTTCTTCTTCGTCTTCGTGCTGCGGGAGGCGGACCAATCGTTCGCGAATGTGTACTCCACCGCCGTGTCGATCCAGAATCTCGCGCCGCGCGTCGACCGCCGGGTGCTCTCGATCGGCCTCGGCGCCCTGATCACGATTCTGGCGCTGCGGTTGGACATGGCGAACTACTTCGGCTTCCTCGGGCTGATCGGTTCGGTGTTCGTCCCCTTGCTCGGCGTGCTGGTCGCCGATTTCTTCCTGCGTGCCCACCGGGAGTGGAACACCGCACCCGACGCGCCCGCGCGATGGGGAATGGTGGTTGCGTGGCTGACCGGATTCGCTGTGTATCAACTGATCAACCCGGGCGACGCCGGGGTGTGGACGGAGTTCTGGGAGCACGCGCGGCGGGCTCTGCACTTCACCCCGCAGGCGTGGATGAGCGCGTCGCTGCTGTCGTTCTCGGCGGCGCTGGCGGTGGCGTGGCTGATCGGGAAGGTGGCGGCGAAGCCCCCCTCCGCGTAGCGGATTTGCCACCATGGAGGGATGGGCCGGATCAGGATCGGGACATCGGGTTGGGTATACCCGCCCTGGCGCGGGACGTTCTACCCGCAGGGCTTGGCGCACAAGCGCGAGCTGGCCTATCTGTCGGAGCGACTCGACAGCGTCGAGATCAACGGCTCCTTCTATTCGTTGCAGCGCCCGTCCAGCTACCAGCGGTGGGCGGAGCAGACGCCGGACGATTTCCTGTTCGCGGTGAAAGGCAGCCGCTTCATCACCCACATGAAGCGGCTGCGTGACGGTGACGACCTGCTGGCCAACTTCTTGGCGTCCGGCCCGCTGGCGCTCGGGCCCAAGCTCGGGCCGATTCTCTGGCAGCTGCCGCCGACCTTCCGCTTCGACGCCGACGTCCTGGACGCCTTCTTGTCCCGGCTGCCCCGCAGCACCGAGCAGGCCGCCGAGATCGCGCGGCGGCACGATCACCGCGTCGACCCCGCGCACACGAGCACCGACGCCGACCGGCCGATGCGGCATGCGCTGGAGATCCGGCACGACAGCTTCGTGACCCCGGCGTTCACCGACCTGCTCGCCCGCCACGGCGTGGCACTCGTCGTCGCCGACGCCGCGGGCAAGTATCCCCTGCTGGAAGAGGTCACCGCGGATTTCGTCTATATCCGTTTGCACGGCCACGACGAGCTCTACGTCAGCGGATACACCGACGAGGGCCTGGACATGTGGGCGGAGAAGATCCGCTCGTGGGCCGGGTCCTGCGACGTCTACACCTATTTCGACAACGACGCGAAGGTGCGGGCGCCGCGCGATGCGATGGCGTTGCGGGAACGCCTGGCGCCGGTCGTGACACCGCGGCCCGCGAAATGAGGACAGAAAGGTGGCGACAGTGCGGCAGGTCGCGGTCTGCGGGCCGAGGGAGTGCACGCGGCAGGAAGCGGAATGGGCGCGCGCGATCGGCGGACTCTTGGCGCGAGCTGGAGTGACCGTGCTCTGCGGCGGCGGTTCCGGGGTGATGGCCGCGGTCGCCGCCGGGACCGCCGAGGCCGGTGGGCTCGTGATCGGCGTGCGTCCGGACACCGACCGCGGCGCGGTGTGTCCCGGGTTGTCGGCGGTGCTGTTCACGAATATGGGTGAGGCGCGCAACGCGATCCTCGTCGAGTCGGCGGACGCGGTGATCGTCGTCGGCGGCTCGTGGGGCACGCTGTCGGAGGTCGCGCTCGCGCGGCGGCGCGGCGGGATTCCGGTGATCTCCTTGGGCGGCTGGGAAGTTCGCGACGTGAACGGTCGATCGGTGACCGCGACGGACGTCGCGGCCGACCCGGCCGACGCGGTGCGGCGGGCGCTGGATGGGGTCGCTGAGGCGGAGCCGATCTGACGTCGCCGGTCGGCTCTGGTCGCCGAGCGCACCGGCCACGACCTCGACACGGACATGTTCCCCCGGATCATGGCGGGGGCCGTCGCAGCGGCACTGTCCGTGGCCATCGACGGATGGGTCGACGCCTCCCCCCGTTCCCGCGCTACCGGTCATCCGCGAGGCGCTGCGGCAATTGTCCCTTCTCCCAGGAGCATTCCCGATGGACGTACCCACTCAGCAGACCCTCGCCGTCCCCGGCGCCACCCTCTACTACGAGTTGCGCGGTGCCGGTCCACTGCTGTTGCTGATTCCCGGCGGCAACGGCGACGCCGGAACCTTCGACGCCATCGCCGAACGTCTCGCCGACCGTTACACCGTGGTCTCCTACGACCGGCGCGGCTTCTCCCGCAGCCCCCTCGACGAGCCACCGCACGATCGCGTGGTCACCGACGGACTGGACGCCGCGGCGCTGCTCACGCACCTCACCGATCAGCCCGCCCACGTGCTGGGCAGCAGTTCGGGCGCGATCGTCGCCCTGGAACTGCTTCGCACCCGGCCCGAACTCGTGCGCACGCTCGTCGCGCACGAACCGCCGCTGGCCACCCTGTTGCCCGAGGGTGAGAAGTGGCTTGCCTTCCTGGACGGCGTCCACGAACGGAGCAAGACCGAAGGCACGTCCGCGGCCATGGCGGAATTCGCCGCGGGCATCGGCCTGCGGGTCGCGGCGCCGCCGGCCGAGCAGCTGCCGCCGGAAGCCGTCGCCATGGTGGGCAGGATCCAGCAGAACCTGGTCTTCTGGATGGAGCACGAGTTGCGTCAGTATCCGCGATACGCGCCGGACCTCACGGCATTGCGTGCGTCGTCGGACCGGCTCGTGCTCGGCATCGGTCGCGAATCGCGTGACACCTTCCCCGCCCTCCCGAACACCGTGCTCGCGAAGGAACTCGACCTCGACCTCGTCGAGTTCCCGGGTGACCACGTCGGCTACCTCAGCGCACCCGACGAGTTCGTCGCCCGGCTCGACGACATACTCACCCGCGACGACAGCTGACGGCAGGCTAAGCCGACTGCCGCAAAGGATGCAGGGCGGCCAGCGCCCGCAGGGCATCGGCGCGCGAAATGGGCTGGTCGTTCTCCAAGGCGGCCAGCTCCAGTTCGATCCAGTCGCGAATGAGCGCCGACATGGTGACGCCCCGCTGCTCGGCGGCCTTCTTGACCCGCTGGTGCAACTCCAGCGGGATGCGCAGCGACGTGGTGACGGTGACCGTGTCCTCGGCCCGCAGCGGCGGGGGCAGCTCGGCCGGGGCGACGGGTGCGTCGGTGTACTCCAAACCGGACAGGAAGTCCCGGACGGCCTCCGGGTTCGTCGGATAGTCAGTCATCGGCGTGCTCCCAACGCTCGAGTTCGGCCACCTGGGCCTCGGTCATCTCGACCGCGCCCAGAATGTCCCACTGCCAGCCTTCGGCGCGGCGGACAGCGACGATGAGCGGCCGGCCCGCCTCGGTCCGGCCCCACACCGTCAGGACCGCGAGCTCGTTCCGGCCGCGCGCCTGCCGAGGCCATCGGCGGGCGCCCATGAGCACCTGCAGCACTTCCCGCGGGTCGATCCCCGCCAGCGACAACAGTGCCCACTCAGGCCAGTTATAACCCACGATCAGCGATAATACAAGTGTATTGCGTGGACGCTCACCGTGCTGCGGCGCGGGACAGATTCCAGCTCTGCCAGGTGTCCTCGTCGAGGTCGGCGCGCAGCCGGCTCCGCAGGTCCGACCGCAGCGGCTCGGGAAGCCGATCGGTCGCGGGCAGAACGTCCGGCGAGAGGGTGCCCAGGTAGTCGATGTCCAGCGCCTTACCGCGCTGCCAGCGATCGATGTTCTGCTGCGCGATCAGCCGCTCCGGATCGAGAACGGCCAGCGCCAGCAGCGTCACCATGGCGGTGCCCAGCACGGCGCGGGGCAGCCACGCCCGGCGCAGCCGCAGGACGGCCACCAAGACCAGCAGGTAGACCGAGCCGAGCCACAGCTCGCAGGCTTCCACGAGCAGGCGCAGCACCGTGAAGCCGTAGGCCTGCTGGTAGGTCCACATCCGGCCGAGCGCGGAGGCGACGATGACCAGCGCCAGCCCGCTCACCGCCGTGAGCAGACCGCGCAACCACCACCGGTCGGCGACGGTGTCCTGAGCCGCCCAGCGCAGCACCACCATCAGCACCGCGAGGGTCAGCACGGTGACGGCCGACAGCTGCCAGAACCCGCTGCGCGCGTACTCGGCGTAGGTCAGGCCCGATGTCTCCTGGACGTAGTCGTCACCGCCGAAGAGCACCACGAACTGGGTCGCGACGAACGCCGCGAACAGGATCGCGAGCGCACCGACCGGCAGCGCCCATTCCGTCCGGCGCAACGTCCGTCCGCCCGCCGCCGCGGTGGCGGGCGGCGGCGGGCCCGCGAGCACGAACAGCGCGCCGAGCGCGCCGAGACAGCCCACCGCGAACAGTGCGGCCCAGCGCAGCACCGTCGGCACGTCCACAGCCGGGGTCACGGTCTCGAGCAACGCGGCGAACATCGCGTCGGCACTGCCGAGCAGCGGCACGAACACCGCGAGCAGCGCGACGGTCACCGCCACCGACAATCCGAGCCGCCACGCCTGTGTCGCGTTCCCGCCGCGCGGCCGGGCGATGCCCGCGTACGCCCACGGCACGGCCGCGGCCGTCTCCAGCCAGACCGCGAGGGTGTCGTAGAGGATGCCGTTGACCGTGCGGCGTCCGACGACCGCCAGCGAAGCGGCTACGCAGGCCGCGACCACGCACAGGGCGAACAGCCACCCCGCCGCGCGAACGGCCCCTACCGCGAGCAAAGCCAGTGTCAGCGCTGCCCACCACGGCCGTCCCCCGTATCGCTTCCAGCGCGGGGAATTGGTGTCCGCCTGCTGCTCTGGCATCGATTTCTTCTGGCCCCCAACATCTTTCGTCGTGGCCGCCACACGCTTGCGGGCATTGCGGTCGACGAGGAAGACCGACGTCGCCGCGACGCAGGCCGCCAGGAGCCAGCCGATGCCCGGCCGGTCCCAGTGGATCAGGACGGCGGCGGCCAGGCCGGAGACGAGCGCGGCGAGCGCCACGCCCGGCGGGCGGGCCACCCGGCGCCATTTCGGCGGACGGGGCACGAACACCGGCCCGGCCACCGGCGCAACGGCGGTCTGCGCGTCGGCCACCGCCGTCCCGAACTGTCCGAGTAGCGCGCGTACCGATGCCCGAGCTGCCGCCTCGCTGGAATCGGCGGCGGATTCACCCCGCGGGGGACGGCCCCTTCCCTCGGCCGCCCGGGTTGACACCGGGTCGGCCGTCGAGGCGGATTCGGGTTCTGGAGACATGGTTCACTCCTTCGATAGGCGTGCGTAATCACCCGGCTCCGCTCTGACGGTCCGGTGGGTTGTGTGACAGGTCAGCGGCCGGGCAGAACCACCCGGATGCGGGAGCCGGGATCGGCGACGGCGATGGTGCCGCCGTGCAGGTCGACCACCCAGCGGGAGATGGCGAGGCCGAGCCCGGTGCCACCGCCCGCCGTGCGACCGCCTCTGGTGAACCGGTCGAATACCCGGGCGCGTTCGGCGAGGGGAATGCCGGGGCCGTCGTCCTCGACGTCGATCACGACTTCGCCCTGCGACGCCCGCACCGCCAGGCGGACTTCTCCGCCAGCGGGCCCGTGGCGAGCGGCGTTGTCGAGCAGATTGAGCAGCACTTGGTGCAGGCGCGCGCGGTCGGCGAACACGCGGGCGGTGCCGGGCAGCACGTCGGTGCGGAAGCGCACACCGCGTCCGAGCGCGGCGGTCATCACTTCCGCTTCGGCGACGACATCGGCCAGCAACGGCGCGATCGGCAACTCCTCGCGATCGAGCCGCAAGGCGCCCGCTTCGATGCTGGACAGGTCGAGCAGTTCGGAGACCAGCAGGGCGAGCCGCTCGGTCTGGGCCAGCGCGGTGCGCAGGGTGGCCGGGTCCGGTTCGGAGACGCCGTCGACCAGGTTCTCCAGCACCGCGTTCAAAGCAGTGATGGGCGTGCGCAATTCGTGCGAGACGTTGGCGATGAGGTCACGGCGTTGCTGATCGGCCGCCGCCAGGTCGGCGGCCATCTGGTTGAACGCCTCGGCCAGTTGCCCGACTTCGTCGCGCGAGCTCGCGCGCACCCGCAGGGTGTAGTCGCCGTGGGCCATCCGCTTCGCCGCCGCGGTCATCTCACGCAGCGGCCTGGTGATGCCGTGGGCGAGGAACTGCGAGGTGACCAACGCGATCACCACCGCGGTGATCGTGGTGCGCGGCGGCAGCCAGCCGATCTTGAATCGGAAGAATCCGAACGCGACACCGCCGGAACACAACATGAGGACGGCGAGCTTCAGCTTGATCGACTTCACCGGGTCCAGTGGCCGCGGCAACAGCTCGGCGACCCGGTCGCTCACCCGCCGCAACCGAGGCCACCCGCCGGGGTCGGGACCGGCGCTCATCGCGCCTCCAGGGCGTATCCGACGCCGCGAACGGTGCGGATCAGGTCGGCGCCGAGTTTGCGGCGCAGCGCCTTGATGTGACTGTCCACCGCGCGGGTGCCCGCCGCGTCGGACCAGTCCCAGACGTCTTCCAGCAACCGCTCGCGGGCCAGTACCGTGCGCGGGCGACGGGCCAGCCGGGCCAGCAGATCGAATTCCAGTGGCGTGAGCAGCGCCTCGACGTCCGCACGCCAGACCCGGCGCTGGTCGACGTCGATGCGCAGGTCGCCGACCAGGATCGTCGCGCCGTCGCGGTCGGCCGCCCGCTCCATCCGGCGCAGCAGCGCGTGCACCCGGGCGGTGAGCACGCGCAGCGAAAACGGTTTGGTGAGATAGTCGTCCGCGCCGACGCCCAAGCCGACGAGCTGGTCGGTTTCGTCGGCGCGCGCGGTGAGCATGAGCACGGGCACCGGCCTGCGGGCCTGAATCCGGCGGCACACCTCCAACCCGTCGAACCCGGGCAGCATGACGTCGAGCACCACCAAGTCGGGGTCGACGGCCTCGGCGGCGATGACGGCCGACGGGCCGTCGTGCGCCAAGTCGACGGTGAATCCCTCCGCCCGCAGGCGCGCCGCGACGGACTCGGCGATGGTCATCTCGTCGTCCACCACCAGGATCCGCCGTGCCGCCTGCGGTGCGCTGTGTTCCATGCACCGAACCCTAGCCACCGGTTGTGGAGGAATCCGGCGTCGATTGTGGAGATTCCGTGTGCATCCGCGCGGGCGGGCGGACGTTCACGGCCGGGGCCACGGACGCTTGTCGATGCGCTCGATGTCGGTGTTGAACCGCTTCAGGAATCCGGCGAACGCGGCGACGTCCTCGGACGACCACTGCGCCAGCACGCTTTCCAGGGCCCGGACGTTGTAGGCGCGTTCGGCGTCGAGCTGACGCCCGCCCTCCGCGGTGAGGCGGAACTTGCGCGCCATGCCCCCGTCCGGGTCCGGGATGCGTTCGATCAGGCCGGCCGCCCGCATGGCGGTCGTCTGGCGGTGCAGCGTAGAGGTATCCAGCCCGAAGGCGTCGCTGAGTTCGCCCACGGACATCGGCCCCTGCACCCGCAGCCTGCTCAGCACCGTGTAGGCGCTGCGGTCGAGGTGGCCGCTGCCCCGGCGGGCCTTGGCGCTGAGGCTGTGCCGCCCCAGCAGCATGGTCTCGAACTCCACCGAAGATACGGGCTTGTCCACACAACGCTCCTGCCGATATTCGCCAGCTACGGGCTCATCTCCGCACCTATATCACACCCATACGGCCCGACCTGCTCATTTGCATAGTGCAATTCTTGTGCATAGTGCAATTCATATGTACTGTGCACATCGATTGAACAGAGAGGGAGATCCGCGTGACAGCACCATCGGCAGCTCGGTCCGAGGGCATCGTCGGCGTACTCGCGGCGGCGGGCATCGTCGCCGCCCTGATGCAAACCCTGGTGGTGCCGCTGATCGGGGACCTGCCCCGGCTCCTGGACACCACCGCGTCCAACGCCTCCTGGGTGATCACGGCGACACTGCTCGCCGGTGCGGTGGCCACGCCGATCACCGGCCGCCTCGGCGATCTCTACGGCAAGCGGCGGATGCTGCTCGCCTGCACCGTTCCGCTCATCGGCGGATCGCTGGTCTGCGCGCTCGCGAGCTCGGTCGTGCCGATGATCGCGGGCCGCGGCCTGCAGGGCATCGGCATGGGCGTCGTCCCGCTCGGCATCAGCGCGTTGCGGGACGTCCTGCCCACCGAACGGCTCGGCACGTCCATCGCGGTGATGAGCGCCTCGATGGGAATCGGTGGCGCGCTGGGGCTTCCGTTGGCCGCGGCGGTCGCCGAGAACGCCAGCTGGCGGGTGCTGTTCTGGGGCTCGGCCGTGCTGAGCGCGGGCGTGGCCACGCTGATCTGGCTGCTGGTGCCCGCCATCCCGGCGCGCGGCGGGGGTGGCTTCGACGTGCTCGGCGCCCTCGGTCTCGGTACGGCGCTGGTGTGCCTGTTGCTCGCGGTCTCCAAGGGCGCCGACTGGGGCTGGACGAGCGGAACCGTCCTCGGCCTGTTCGCGATCGCGGTCCTGGTGCTGCCGGCCTGGGGCTGGTGGGAACTGCGCACCGCGGATCCGCTGGTCGACCTGCGGGTGACCGCGCGCAAGCAGGTGCTGCTGACCAACGCCGCCTCGATCGTGGTCGGGTTCGCCATGTACGCGCAGTCGTTGATCGTGCCGCAATTGCTGCAACTGCCGGTGGTCACCGGATACGGCCTCGGACAGTCCATGCTGGCGATGGGATTGTGGATGGCGCCCGCCGGGCTGGTGATGATGGCGGTCTCCCCCCTCGGCGCCCGGCTTTCGGCCGCGCGCGGCCCGAAGGTGACGCTCATCGTGGGCAGCTTGGTGATCGCCCTCGGCTACGGATCATCGATCCTGCTGATGGGGTCGACCTGGGGTCTGCTCATCGTGACCTCCGTATGCAGCGGTGGCGTCGGCCTCGCCTACGGCTCGATGCCCGCCCTCATCATGAGCGCGGTCCCGCTGTCGGAGACCGCGTCGGCCGACAGCTTCAACACCCTGATGCGCTCGATCGGGACCACGGTCTCGGCCGCGGTCGTCGGCGTCGTCCTGGCGCAGATGAGCACGAGCCTCGGCGGGCACACCATCCCCACCGAGGCAGGTTTCCGCACCGGATTGCTGATCGGGTGCGGCGTCTCGGTACTCGCCGCGCTGGTCGCGCTGGCCATTCCGGTCCGCAAGCCCGCCGTTCCGCCGGTCGGCACCGCCGAACCGGAGCCCGCGGTCGCGCGCGCTTGAGCACCCTGCCGGGCCGGGCGGCAACCCGGCCCGGCGTCGGGTCAGGAGAACAGGCGGGCGACGAACGGCATGCTGTCGGACAGTGAGGCGGCCATGGTGGCGCTGTGGTCCTTGCCCGGATACACGTGCACGTCCGGCCGGACGCCGCGCGATTCGAGATCGGCGACGAGCTTCGCGGTCAGCGGGGCGGGGACGTCGGTGTCGTTGGTGCCCTGCCCGATGAACAGCGGCCGGTCGTACCCCGCGAGCGGGACATCCATGACCGGCCGGGCGGTGGCGACGAACTCACCGTCGGCGAGCGGACGGGAGAACAACTGGCCGACCGAGATGCCTCGCGCGCGATCGGCCAGCGCTTGGAAGCACAACGACTCCGCGGCGGTCGCCAATTGCTTGCCGACGGGGCTGAGGTAGCCGTCGAGATCGAAGGCGGGCCGAGCCGCCTTCAACCCGTTCATCACATACGCGATATAGGCGGTGAGGTGCGCGTTGCCGATCGGCGGCACCGCGGGCCCGAGCAACGAGGCAGCCTCCACGATGTTCGAGGCCGGGCCGGTGGCGACCGCGCCGCGATAGTCGAGCTCGGGTGCGTACCGCGTGGCCAGTGACGCGGTGAACACCGCCGCGCCACCGCCCTGTGACTGCCCGATCGCCACCCATTCCGACGACAGCGAATCATCGACCGCGCGGGCCGCGCGCACCATGTCGATCGCGGCGTGCGCCTCGGCACGCCCGTCCAGATAGGCGTGCGGGCCGGGCGTGCCCAGACCGATGTAGTCGGTCGCGACGACCGCGTAGCCCTGGCGCAGCCAGGTCGCCAGGTAGTCCAGATCGCGTTTGCTGCGGCCTGCGGTCGAGGGCGCGCAGTCGTCGGCGAGGCCGACCGTGCCGTGCTCCCACGACAGCACCGGCCAGCCACCGCTCGGCGGCGTGCCCGCGGGCACGAAGACCGCGCCGCCGGCCAGCGCAGGCCGGTCGTCGGAGGTCCTGGACCAATACGTGAGGCGGCGGGCCGTGCCGGCGCCCTCGATCCAGAGGTGTTCGGGCAGCGCCTCGTCGGTGGCGACCGTGCCCGGCGCTCCCGCACCGGGGTCGGCCACCACCGAACCCATCGACGGCCCAGCGAAAAGCAGTGCCGCCATGGTCACGGTTATTGCTGCACGTCGCACCGACATGGGCGCCACCTCTCGATTCCAGGCTTGGTGTCTCGATGAGACACTGTAACCGGACTTCGGTTGAAGTGTCACTTTGAGACATCAATCAGGGATATCGCGCAGAGAAACGGTGGGCATGACGGGCGTGAACGGTCCGCGCGAACGCGAAAAGGCGCGGGTGCGGCGGGAATTGGTCGACGCGGCCCTGCGGCTGTTCGAATCACATGGGTTCGAGCAGACCACCGTGCAGCAGATCGCCGACGCCGTGCGGGTCTCCCGGCGCACCTTCCACCGCCACTTTCCGTCGAAGCTCGCGGTGGTCTTCAGCCACGAGGAAGATCTGATGGCCCAGCTGCTCGCCGCCCTCGACCGGCGCCCGCCGAGCGAATCGGTGCTGACCGCGCTGCGTGCGGCCCTGCGCGACTTCTTGCTCGACGAACAGGACGCCCCGTCCCGCGAACGCCAGGCGGACACGGCGCGCAGAGCCAGGCAACTGCTGATCGGCAACCCGGAATTGCGCCGGGAGAACTTCATCGGGGCACTGGGCCGCCAGCGCGCGATGGCGCTGAACTTCGCCGCCCGCGCCGGACTGCCCGCCGATGATCTGCGGCCGCAGCTCACCGCCGCGGCCTGTTTCGCGGCGTTCGGCGTCGGCCTCGACCACTGGATGCTGGGCGCGGACCATTCGATCGCCGCCTTGCACCGCATCCTCGATCGCGCGGTGGCCTCGCTCCAGCAGGGCATCGACATCCCGCGCGCGAGCTGAGCACACCGAGATCGGCACAGCCCGCGCCGCAACCTGTTTCACCCGGTCGCATACCATCGCGAAGGTGATCACGGTGGCCACTTGGAACGTTCTGCATCGCGTCCACGCCGAGAACTGGTACGAGGACGTCGCCACCCGCTGGCCGGACGAGGGCGCGCGGATCGCCGCGGTCACCGCGCGGGTGGCCGAACGCACCGAGCGGATCATCGCGTTACAGGAGGTCAGCGGCGATCAATTGGCCAGCCTGCGGATGGCACTGCCGGACCGGACATTCCACGCGATGCGGTACCAGCGGCTGCCGACCCCACGGCGCGTGCCCAGCTCCCTGCTCGACGGCGGCGAGTACCTCGTCGTGCTCACCGCCGAACCGAGCCGGGAAGTCACCGCCGAATCCTTCACCCAGGATCGCGGCAAAGGCGCGCTCGTCGTCGACGCGGGCGGACTGACCGTGATCGCCACCCACGTGACCGGCGATCGGCGGCGCGCCGACCAACTCGCCCGCCTGGCCGAACTCGCCACCGGCGCACCGGCGAACGCCACCGTCCTGCTGGGCGATTTCAACACCGACCGCGCCTCCGTCGCCACCGGACTGGGCGACGACTTCGTGGTCGCCGAATGCGTCGCCGACGCACTGCCGACCCGCCCCCGGGTCTCGGGCACGAAGTCGCAGCACATCGATCACGTGGTCGTGCACGGCGCGACCGTCACGACGGCATCGGTCGACGACGTCGGCGGCGTCTCCGACCACAATCTCGTGCACGCGGGCGTCACGATGTGAGCGTCGCGCCGAACAGGTTCCCCACCCTGCGTCCACCGCAACCGGTGCGCGTACCCCTCATCCGCAGTGATTTCCTCAGAGCCATCCGGCGTTCGGGATCGTCGACGTCGGGTTCCGGGACCCGCGGCCCGGGAATGCCGCCGTCGATGGCGAAACTGCTTCAGAGCGCGCCGATTCGGCCGCCTACCCGTGGCCGAGCAGTTCGAGTCGCGGTCGGCGCAAGGGCCACCGATGCGTTCGAACCGGTGCTCGTCGCCGCTACGACAGTCGGTAGTATGAGCCGGTGCGTAATCCGACGGTAATGGCGGCGCGGGTGCGCGGCGCGTTCGTCGGATCCGCCGCCGGTGCGGTGAGCATCGCCGCGCACGCGCTCGGCGGCGGTGCGCTGTCTCCCGGCGCCGCCCCGGTCGCCCTCTTGCTCGCCTCGTGCGCGGCGGTGGGCGTACTGGTCGGCACGCGACCGCACCGGCACGGGCTCGGCCGGATCATGGCCGCGCTGGCGGTCGGGCAAGCCGTGACGCACGTCGCCTCCTCTCTGTCGGCCGCGCATCACCACGATGCGGGCACGACCCCGGCGATGCTCGGCACGCATCTGGCGGCCGTTCCGCTCGGCGCGGTGCTCATCCGCGCCGCCGAACAAGCTGTGCTGCGCGCGGTTTCCGACGTCCGCCATACGGTGCGAGTACTCGCCGACGGGCCTGGCGCGCCGGTCCGGATCAGCACACCCGCTTTCGGTCATGCCCTCCACCAGCCTCGGCGCCTCCTGCTCGGTTCCGGCTCCGGCCTGCGCGGCCCACCGCTGCCACACTGACGCTTTCCGCGCGCGACGAGCATCGCCTTTCGCGCTCGACGATCCGACGGCCACAGCTCGTGCTCCGGTCGCCACAGACCCCTGCGGCTCGGAGTCGGCGTAGCGGCGGTTCATTCGGCGACGCCGCTTCGATCCACCGCTGCGTCGCGTCGGGCCTGTCGCTGCGCCGCTCGACAGCGCTCGATGCCAGACCGACACCGGTACACCCGTGGATCGGTCGACGCCGAGAGCTGCCCCACGCCCTCGTCGCCGGGGACCACCCCGAACCATACGAACGTCTGGAGTTTCCATGCCTGCCATTACTTTCACTCCGCCGCGCGCCGCTCGCATCCTGCGCGGTGCGATCGCCGCCGCGGCGGTGCCCCTGCTGCTCACCGCGTGCTCGTCGGCCGACAAGAAGGAAGCCGCCACCTCGGCCGCTGCCGTGACCATCGCCGACCAGTGGGTCAAGGCCGCCGACGGCGGGATGTCGGCCGCGTTCGGCGACCTGATCAACAGCGGCGACACCCCGCGCACCGTCGTCTCGGCGACCAGTCCCGCCTCCGGCCGGATCGAATTGCACGAAGTGGTCGCCGACGCGAACGGGACGAAGGCGATGCGGCCCAAGCGCGGCGGGTTCGTCATCCCCGCGCACGGCCGCACCCGGTTGCGGCCCGGCGGTGACCACATCATGTTCATGGACCTGCGCGGACCGCTGCGCACGGGATCGGAGACGTCGGTCACCCTGACCTTCGAGGATGGCTCGACCACCACCTTCACCGCGCAGGTGCGCGACTTCTCCGGCAACCAGGAGAATTACGTGCCCGATCACGCGGGCGGCGAATCCCATGCCGGCGCGCAGACCCCCGCGCACGGTGGCTGAACGGAACCGACCGCGCCCCGCACGGATCAACCGGCGGCGTCTGCTGGGCGGCGGCGCCGCCGCGGCCGGCGTCGCCGGGATCGGGCTCGGCGCGACCGTCCTGCGGGAACCCGATGCGTCGCCCGGGGAGGCGACGGTGCCGTTCTACGGACCGCATCAGGCCGGCATCGATACCGTCCCGCAAGGACACGCGGCCTTCGTCGCCTTCGATCTGAAGCCGGGTGTCGGACGCGACGACCTCGTCGGACTGCTGAAGATCTGGACCGGCGACGCCGCCCGGCTCACCCAGGGCCTGCCCGCCCTCGCTGACACCGAACCCGAACTCGCGCAGCGCCCGGCGCGGCTCACCGTCACAGTCGGTTTCGGGCCTGCGGTCTTCCCCGCCGCCGGTCTCGAGCACCGCAGGCCGTCCTGGCTGCGGCCGCTGCCACCGTTCGTCATCGACCGGCTCGAATCCGCCTGGACCGGCGGCGACTTGCTGCTGCAGGTGTGCGCCGACGAGACGACCACCGTGTCGCATACGGTGCGCGTGCTGTCCCGCAGCGTGTCCTCGCTGGTCACCGTGCGCTGGGTGCAACGCGGCTTCCGGAATGCCGCGCCGGGCAGGACGCCGCGCAATCTGATGGGCCAGGTCGACGGCACGGTGAACCTCACACCGGGCACACCGGAGTTCGCCCGCCTGGTGTGGGACGACGGCGCCACCCAGCCGTGGCTGGACGGCGGCACCTCCTGCGTGCTCCGCCGGATCGCGATGACGCTGGACACCTGGGACCAGATCGACCGGGAGGAAAGGGAACTCACCATCGGACGCACCATCGCCCACGGTGCGCCGCTGACCGGAACCGACGAGTTCGACGAGCCGGATTTCACGGCCGTCGACGCCCACGGCATCCCCGTCATCCCACCGTCGTCGCACATCGCTCGCGCTCATCACACGCACGACGGCGAGCGTTTCCTGCGACGCGGCTACAACTACGACGACACGCCCACGCCGGGCGGGATCTCCAACTCCGGTCTGCTGTTCACCGCCTATCAGCGTGACGTGGACACCCAATTCCTTCCGGTGCAGCGCCGGTTGGCGGAGTTCGACGCGCTCAATGTGTGGACTACGCCGATCGGTTCCGCGGTATTCGCGATCCCGCCCGGTGTCGCGACACCGGGCGGCTATCTCGGGCAACCGCTGTTCGAGGCGTGAGACGTGTTCGGCGCGCCGGGCGCCGGACACCTCACCACAGAGCGGCGACGAAGACGTTGACAATCGCCAGCACGCCCGCCGCATCGGTCAGCCACGGAACCGGCTTGCCGCGCTTCTCGTCGGCGTGCCCGATCTCGGCGAACGCGGCCACCGCGATCGCCACGATCAGCTTCACGCCGATCTTCACCATGTTCGGATCCTTGCCCAGCGCATCGATCGACTCGGCCATCCCGACCAGAATCAATCCCGTGACCACCTGCAACCGTGCGCCCCAGACCATGACCTCCGAGACCCGGGGCCGCCCCGCCGGGTAACCACCCACCACGGCGGCCATTCCGAGCAGATGCGCGACGACTACGACGTTGTAGGCCAACTCCGACACACTCACGTTCCAACTCCCCATCCTTCGGGGCGACAGCCCACGGTCGTGCCCCGAGATATTCGGACACGCCACTGTCGCACACCTCGGTGACGGTGGCCGACGTACGCCCCGTGCCGTTGTGCCGTGGGCCGCCCCAACCCCTGCCGCGTTGCCGCATGGCCGGCGGCCTCGGACCGACCGCGCGGTCGAGTTCGGCGATCAGCTGATCTCGACCTGCGCGCCGTCGGTGAAACTGTGGCCCTTGGAGGTACAGGCCACTCCGGCGCCCCTGGGGAGTCCGCCGATGCAGGTCACGCCCGCGTAGCTGATACGGGTGCCCTGATAGACCGTCCCCTCGGGACGCGGGACGTCGGTGATCCACCGGCTACCCGGACGACCGTGCGGGCCGCCCAGTCCGAACGTCGGATGCGCGGGCAGGAATGGGACATCGATAGCGACGTCGGAGATCGGGACGATGCCCCACAGTGTGCGTCCGGGCGGAAGGTCGCATCCCACATCGCCGTTCGGGTGGATCGCGCAAGTGGTCGACCCGAGCCACCCGGAGAAGTACACCGTGTCGCCGACCATGAAGTCCGCCGGGTCGGCCTGAATCAGATTGGGATTGTTCATATCCGGCGCAGCGGCGGCCACTGTGGTCCCGGTCATTGTGACTCCGACGGCGGCGACGACCGCGCCTAGGCAGATACGTGCGTTCATGATCGCGACCTTACGACGAACGGCAATCCGGGTCGGGCAAGGCACTCGCTCGCTCTGAGAAGACGAGAGAATCCGCCAGGTCGCCACCGCACCCCGGCCATCGCCGAGACCAGGGATTGCCATCGGAGCTATCGGTTCGGCACAGGCATGTGCGGATCCGACCAATACGCGGGATCCCGGCCGTAGTTCGGTGTCCGATAGGCCACGTCCCATGCCGCGCCGGGCGCGAGCAGTTCACGCCAGGGAGCGACTTCGACGTAGAGCACGCGCATCGCGTTGAGGGCCGCGAAGTGCAGGGCGGGCCCGTCGGTGGTGACCGCGTCCTCGGCCACGGCCACTTCGAAGTTGCGTTCCAGCGCCGCGCGGACGGTCGCTTCCACGCAGACGTTGGTCTGCAAACCGGCGACGACGAGCCGGCGGATGTTCATGCTGCGCAGGATCGGGTCGAGTTCGGTGTACGCGAAGAAGCTGTGCCGGGTCTTGTCGAGGACAAGGTCATCAGGCTGCGGAGCCACGGCGTCGATGATCTGCGACCGCCAGTGCCGGTCTTCGGCGGTCAGCTTCGGCACCAACGCGGCACGGGAACGCCTGTGCCGGGCGGACCGCGGGTTGAGGGCCAACATCTTCGCCGTGCTGGGTATCTGCCGTGAGTAGACCACCGGCAGGTGCGCCGTGCGGGCGGCTTCGGCCAGATCGCGGCACTCGGCCACAATCTGGTCGAGCCGCCAGATCGGGGGCCACCCCAGCGCGTCACGCACGTCTTGGACGAGGTAGCTGTTCTGCAGATCGATCAGCAACAGCGCGGTATCGGACATCGGTTCCCCCAACTGACAGCACGATCGGTTCTCGGCCAGCACAGCGTAGGACCTCCCCGACCGCGTGCGCGGCCGTTTGCCGCGCTGCCGAGCCACCACACCGATCCCGTGGCGGCCGATCCCCGTCGACCACACGGCGCTCACCGCGGCTCGACAGTCCCCTCGGTGCGCACGCCGTGCGGGCGTGGACCGATTTCGTGGTGCGCTTCACAAGACCCCCGCGGCACTTATTGGACATCGGCCCAGATTTACCGGAATTCCGAATAGTGGCTTTCGTCACCTCGATATGGTCAC